>NZ_BDFC01000004.1:0-873366 GCF_001748205.1 Bacillus sp. F56 | reverse complement strand
CCTAGACTTCAAGGGTTTTCAATCACGCTGAAAAGAGGACAAAGCCCTAAAACTAATATCGTTTTAGGGCTTTGTCAATAATTGAACCCCGGATTTTTCATCCGGGGGTTTCACCGTGTCAGCAAACCCTCGCATTCGTTGTCGGACCTGCGCGTTGGTGCTCAATGCGAAGTGGATCAACGGCTAAATTCTCAGGCATCCTGCCTAAACGCCGTCGTCATCACATCCTGTGAAAGCCCGCTCCAATGCTCGTCCTTCCTAGACTTCAAGGGTTTTCAATCACGCTGAAAAGAGGACAAAGCCCTAAAACTAATATCGTTTTAGGGCTTTGTCAATAATTGAACCCCGGATTTCTCATCCGGGGGTTTCAGACTTATTCAGATACAGGAAGCACAGCTCCGTCGTATTTTTTCTCGATGAAGTCTTTGATCTTTTTAGAGTGAAGAACTTCCATCAGCGCTTTGATTTTTGCAGAATCTTCTTCGCCTTTTCTCACTGCGACGATGTTAGCATATGGGTTGTTTTTCGTTGATTCTACTTCAATTGCATCTTTTTTAGGATTTAATTTATTTTGGATCGCATAGTTTACATTGATGAAGACCGCGTCTCCTTCTTTGTTTTCATATGCTTTTGCCGTTAATTCAGGCGCTACTTTTTTGAATTCAAGGTTTTTCGGGTTTTTCTTAATGTCTTTCAATGTTGCGTCAACGGTTTCCACTTTAGAATCAAGAGTGATTAATCCAGCGTTTTCAAGCATTGCAAGCATACGGCCTTGTTCAGCAACGTTGTTTGTCAGGATGATTGTCGCACCGTCTGGAAGGTCTTTCAGTGATTTGTATGTTTTAGAGTAAATACCAAATGGCTCTAAGTGAACAGCGCCGGCATTCACAAGTTTGTAATCTGTGTTTTCTTTCATTTCTTGCTCAAGGTAAGGAATGTGCTGGAAGTAGTTCGCGTCCACTTCTTTATCAGCTAAAGCTTTATTGTACATTTTGTAATCACTAAGCACTTTCACTTTCAGCGTATAGCCTTTTTCTTTCAGCAATGGTTCAGCTTCTTTTAAAATTTCCGCATGCGGTGTTTTCGTTGCTGCAACGACAATTTCTTTCTTGCCGGATTCAGCGCCGTTATTCGAACCGCAGGCAGCCATAACTCCTGCAAATACAAGCAGTAATGCACCTAAAAATAGCTTTTTCAATGTAAATCCTCCCTTATCGTTTGTCTATAATATTTGTTATTAAATCACCGATGATTTGAATAATAAATACGATGATTAAAATAAACACAGTCGCAACGAAGGTAACATCAGCGTTATTAGACTGATATCCTTCTACGTACGCAAGGTTTCCAAGGCCTCCTGAACCAATGGCTCCGGCAATTGCCGTTGAGCCGATCAAAGCGATGGCTGTAACCGTAATGCCAGAAATAAGAGCCGGCATTGATTCCGGAATCAGCACTTTGAAAATGATCGTAGACGTTTTTGCGCCCATTGATTTAGCGGCTTCAATCACACCTTTATCCACCTCACGCAGCGCGATTTCAACAAGACGCGCGTAAAACGGTGCCGAGCCGATGACCAGCGCCGGCAATGCGGCGTTTGGCCCTAAGATCGTGCCGACTAAAAACTTCGTAAACCCTAATAGTAAAATAATTAAAATAAGGAACGGAATCGATCTGAATATGTTAACAACGGCAGCAATCACAGAGTTGACCGCTTTATTCTGCCAGAGGCTTCCTTTGCTCGTCAGAAAGAGCAGCAAGCCGAGGATGACCCCGATGACAAAAGCAAACAGCAAAGAAATCAGCGTCATATAAAGTGTTTCATATGTCGCGTTCCATAATTCAGTTAAATCAACGTTCGGGAAGTATTTTTCAAACATTCGTGATCACCTCTGCTTTCACCTGTTTGTCATTAATGAACCGGATCACGTTTTGCACTTCTTCCTCGTCTCCGTCAATGTGGATGAACAGTGAACCGTAAGCTCCATCCTTCGTCTGCGAAATTTTCCCTTGCAGAATATTGACGCTGACATTGAAGTTTCTGATCATCTCTGTAATCAGAGGCTTTTCAGCTGACTCACCGACAAATGTGAGCTGAACCATTTTTCCTGATGCTGTATCATCAAGAAGGTGCTGAAGCGTTTCTTTCGTTTCTTCTGGCTCTGTCACCTGTTGAACAAATCGTTTTGTCATTTGTTCCTTTGGATTTTTGAAGACGTCGAGAACCTCGCCTTCTTCGACCACCTTACCGTTTTCCATGACGGCGACTCTGTTGCAGATTTTGCGGATGACATGCATTTCGTGCGTAATCAGCACAATCGTCAAACCGAGTCTTTCATTAATATCGGACAATAGATCCAGAATTGAATCTGTCGTTTGCGGATCTAATGCTGATGTCGCTTCGTCACAAAGGAGAACCTTCGGATTGTTTGCAAGCGCTCTGGCAATTCCGACACGCTGCTTCTGACCGCCGCTCAGCTGGGACGGATATGATTTTTCTTTTCCTTCTAAACCTACCAGTTTAATCAGTTCATTGGCGCGCTTGATCCGCTCGCTCTTTTTCACCCCGGCAATTTCTAAAGGAAACATGATATTATCTCTGACAGTCCGCGACCAAAGCAAATTGAAATGCTGGAAAATCATACTGATCTCATGGCGTGCTTTTCTTAAACCGCGTCCATTTACTTCATTAATCTTTGTTCCCGCCACTTCCACGGTTCCTGAGGTTGGTTTCTCAAGGCCGTTCAGCAGACGGATTAAGGAACTCTTACCAGCTCCACTATATCCTATAATTCCAAAAATCTCACCTTTTTTAATGGAAAGCGAGACATTTTGGACAGCATTGACATCTCCATGTTTCGACTTGTAAACTTTTGAAACATCCTGAAGATTGATCAAAGCAATCACCTGCCTTAACACTATTCTAAGAAATCTTCCGGTTTTTTCTGCAAAAGAAAAGCCTTTCTGCACACTTGAGCAGAAAGGCTTATATAAAATGCCTTTCTCTCATCTTTCAAAGCTGAACGCTTCGTGTGAATTGGCACCATTTCAACAGCGTTGATGGTTGCCGGGCTTCATAGGGCACTTCCCTCCACCTCTCTTGATAAGAGAAATATATAGTCTTTTTCGTCCGGAAATTCTTAATGTAGAATAGCACGGCGAATGATTAAATGTCAATAAAATAAATGATGACAACTTTTACTATTATAATAATTTATTATTTTTCAATTCTTTGAAATCCTCTGAAAAAATCCATTTGTCAGCCAGAGAATGGCTTCTAGCTTTAACAGGGCCCTGAATGACCCCTTTACTTTGAGGCTTCCGCTCTGAATCAAGTGCTGAAGGGAAATATCTCCGTGCAATAAATCAATAATTTCCGTTTGGTTTCCGTAAAAGGTCAGGTTGGACGTTTGGGGCGGAGAAACTTTTTTCATTTCTCCCTGTTCGTTTATTGAGACGGTTAAGGCTTCTGCTTCTCCTTGAAAGGTAATGAGCAATGTTGAGGCATTCAAAAGGGGTTTTAAAAACAGATGCTGATACTCATCTTCTAAAACTTCCGCTTTCTCCATATGTACAACCTCCTATTTGTTGGTCATACATACACATTTCTCTCTCTGTCGCAAGAACCCCTTTATAAAACGAACGACAATTTCGTTGGATATGCTGAGAAATATGTCATAATTGGGATGCGGAAGATGATTTTTGTTTAATCAGCTCATATAAATAAGAAACGGAATGAAACGCATATCCTCTTTCGACCACCTTTCCGCCTTTAAACAGCAGAAAACAAGGGACACTTTCAATTTGATATGCTTTTGCAAATGTCGGAGAGTAATTGACATTGTTTTGATAGAAGGCGACATCAGGCAGCATTTCTTTCACCACTGTCAGCATTTTGCTTGCAAGCTGGCAGGTGCCGCAAAACGGAGTATATAAATATAGAAGGTACACATCATCTTCAATGTGATCAAGTTCGTGTTCTTGGAGTTCTTTCATGCTATACACCTCGGGACTTTCTTTCAAGAAAAATAGTATGGACATTCAGATTCGCACGCAGTAAGACAGAGGCGACGTGGTGCCTGGGCGCAGCCGCTACTTCCTTATAGGCTCTGTCGATATGGAGATGGCAGGCTTCATTAAATTCACGCTTCAGCTGTTTTCTCAATTTCTCGCCTGATTCATCAGCATCAACTAATATATAGACGTCTTTATCATAAAGCTCGTCAGCCAATTCCTCAAGCTTCAGCTGGCTGATTGTTCCGTTTGTGCAGATAATGCGCACCGGTTCATTCAGGACGCTTTCGATTTTCTCTTTATCTGATTTCCCCTCGACAATCATAACCTTTTCCAGCTCATCCATCTTCTTCACCTGCCGCGTCAAATTTGAAACGTTCAGATTGTAAAAGAAGGCAGTGAAATTCACCGCCAACATTTAACACCAGCCGTTTTCGTAGTCACAATCTACATATTTTGCGTCGTCACCAGAGACCACATCGGCTGTCTTATAAAACTTCTCATTTTCAAAGGAATAACCGGACTTAAGCTCATATTCATTCATGCTTGTCATTTGGCCGATCATCTCATTATCATGATATAACGAGAGCCGGCCATTTTGAAAGCGGCCTGTCACGTCGTTGGTGACATCGAGCTTTTGTTTGTCGAAAGCCATATTGGACACCTCCCATAACGTTAGCGTGTCCAATTGCTTTTACGGCTATCCTGTTTTAGTCTTCTTGTGTCATCTCTTCGTATTGCTCTGCTGTCATCAGTTTTTCAATTTCAGAAGCGTCAGTCGGCTCAACAACGATCATCCATGCTTTTTCGTACGGAGATTCGTTGACGAATTCCGGACTGTCATCAAGATCTTCGTTTACTTCCACAACAGTTCCGTTAATCGGCGCATAAAGCTCAGATACCGTTTTAACGGATTCAACACTGCCGAATGGCTCGTCCGCTTTGATTTCAGCACCCACTTCAGGAAGTTCGACAAACACGATGTCGCCTAGCTCGGACTGGGCAAAATGCGTAATTCCGATTCTGGCTTTTTCTCCTTCAACTTTTACCCATTCGTGTTCTCCTGAGTAACGCAAATCTTTTGGTATGCTCAATTGAATCCCTCCATTTTTTACAGCACTACAATAAGAAGATACCACACTTTTCAAAAAAAATTTACATTAAGCCCAGTTTTCTTCAAATTGGTCTTCTTTAAATCCGACAGTCACTTTTTCGCCGTCTGTTGTAAGCGGGCGTTTGATCAGCATTCCGTCTGAAGCCAGCAGTTCGAGCTGTTCGTCCTCTGACATGTGATACAGCTTTTCCTTGAGATTGAGCTCGCGGTATTTCATGCCGCTCGTGTTGAAAAATTTCTTGAGATCCAGCCCGCTTTTTTCATAAAGCGCTTTTAATTCTTCTTTGCTTGGCGGCTGCTCAGCAATATGTATTTCGTTTATTTCTTTCCCATGCTCTTCAAGCCACTTCTTTGCTTTGCGGCACGTTCCGCATTTAGGGTACCAGTAAAAAGTTAACGACATCTTCTTCCCCCTCAATAAAATAATCGAGGTTATTTTAACACAGTTTGTTTTAAAAACCTAAAACAGTGCTTCTTAAAAAAGAGCTCCGCGCATGCGGAGCTCATGGCCAATCAGACAATATATTTCTCAGCCTCAAAAATGCCTGCCGCCGCCTCGCGCTTTTTCTGAATCACGTTTTTAGGCGTTACGCGTGTCAGCTTGCGCAGAGCGGAAAGCATCATGCGGAGTGAGTCTCCTTCTTCCATGGCGATAAGGGATTCCTTCGCATGCGCTTCAATTTCGTTAAAGGCTTCTTGAACGAAAATTTCTGTGTACAGCACCTTTTGCGCTGCTTTTTCAGCGCCTTGTGCTGCAATGGCCTTTTCCGTTCTGAGCACGGCCGATTCCATTGCGTATACATTGCTGACGATATCCGCGACGTTCACGAGAATTTCTTGCTCATGATCGATGGCTTTTCCGTATTTTTGCGCAGCTAGGCCGGCGGCAAACAACGCAATTTTTTTCGCTTGCTTAACGATATATTTCTCTTGCTCTAAGACGCCGCTTCCAGGCTCTTCAGGCATAAGCATCATGAGTTCTTCCTGCAGCGACTGTGCTTTTTCAAATAGAGGCAGCTCGCCTTTTAGCGCTTTTTTCAGGAAAGTGCTTGGCACGATTAATCGGTTGATTTCGTTTGTGCCTTCAAAAATTCGATTGATCCTTGAATCCCTATACGCTCTTTCTACTTCGTACTCCTGCATAAAGCCGTAGCCTCCATGAATCTGAACGCCTTCATCAACAATATAATCAAGCGTTTCAGAGCCAAACACCTTATTCAGAGAGCATTCGATGGCGTATTCCGCAATTGACTTGGCGATTTGCCGGCCGTCCTTGAGATCTTCGGCCGTGAACTGGCTCATATTGTCTTCAAACAGCCCGACGGTTCTGTATACAGAGCTTTCCATCGCATACAGCCTTGAGGCCATTGTCCCGATTTTTTCCTTTGTCAATGAAAAACCTGCAATCGGGGTTTTAAATTGGCGGCGCTGATTTGCGTATGCCGCAGACAGCTCGATGACCCGTTTAGATGCGCCAATTGTGCCAACCGCCAGTTTGTAGCGGCCAATGTTTAAAATATTAAAGGCGATGACATGCCCTTTGCCGATTTCTCCGAGCAGGTTTTCCTTCGGCACTTCAGCTTGATCCAAAATGAGGGTCCTCGTCGATGATCCTTTGATCCCCATTTTCTTTTCTTCCGGTCCCGTGGAGACACCCGGGAACTCTTTTTCTACAATAAAGGCTGAAAACTTGTCGCCATCCACTTTAGCGTAAACCACAAAAACATCGGCAAAAGCAGAGTTGGTAATCCACTGTTTTTCCCCGGTTAATACATAATGCGTTCCTGCTTCGTTCAGCACGGCTGTTGTTTTTGCTCCAAGTGCATCAGACCCAGAGCCAGGCTCAGTCAGAGCATAAGCCGCGATCTTTTCGCCTGAAGCGAGGCCAGGCAAATATTTTTTCTTTTGTTCTTCTGATCCGAAAAAGACGATCGGCAAGGAACCGATGCCGACATGCGCGCCATAGGAAAGAGAAAAACTTCCCGCACGAGAAAATTTCTCAGTGATGAGCGCCGAGCTGATCTTATCTAGGCCGAGCCCGCCGTATTCTTCCGGCACATCGGCGCCAAGCAGCCCTAGTTCGCCCGCTTTCTTCAACAGTCTGACAGAATGCTCAAATTGATGGTTTTCGATGTCATCTATATGAGGGAGAACATCTTGCTCGATATAATCCTCTGTTGTTTTCGCAATCATTTTATGCTCGTCAGTGAAATCCTCCGGTGTATACATTTGATCGTATGTGACATCCTCAATTAAAAATCCGCCGCCTTTTAGTACGTCAGCCGTTTTTTTTGCCATTTGTTTTTCCCCCTTTAGCATAATTCAAATACACCGGCCGCTCCCATCCCGCCGCCGATACACATGGTCACGACTCCAAATTGCTCGTTTCTCCGTTTCATTTCATGGATGAGTGAGAGTGTAAGCTTTGTGCCCGTACAGCCAAGCGGGTGCCCAAGCGCGATTGCGCCCCCGTTGACATTCACTTTTTCTTCATCAATTCCCAATTCTCTGATCACTTGAATGGCCTGTGAGGCAAAAGCTTCGTTCAATTCAAACAAGCCGATGTCCTGCAGCTGAAGGCCGGCAAGCTTCAAAGCGCGTGGAATTGCTTCAACCGGCCCGATTCCCATGACTTCCGGCGGCACGCCGCCTACTGCAAAGGAGCGGAATTTCACAAGCGGGGCCAGGCCAAGAGCATCGGCTTTTTCCCGATCCATCAGCATGACAGCCGCCGCTCCGTCACTCGTCTGCGAGGAGTTGCCCGCGGTCACCGTTCCGTCAACGGAAAAGGCCGGGCGCAATGTCGCTAAGATGTCTGCAGTCGTTTGCGGGCGAACGCCTTCATCCTGAGAAAACACGAATTGTTTTTCCTGCGGCTTATGGTTTTCTCCGATTTCTGTCACCGTCACTTCGACAGGTACAATCTCATCTTTAAATTTCCCTTCTGCAAGGGCTTTAGCGGCGTTTTGATGGCTGCGAACGGCAAACGCATCTTGATCCTCACGGGAGACGCCGTATTTTCTCGCAACCTGCTCGGCTGTATGTCCCATGCTCATATAATATTCCGGTGCCTGTTCTGCCAAAGCAAGGTTCGGCCGGGTGACATGCCCCATCATCGGCACCTGTGACATGGATTCTGCTCCGCCAGCAATCGCTGTATCATAGGCGCCGAGCATAATTTTTTCTGCCGCATATGCAATAGACTGAAGGCCGGATGAGCAATACCGGTTGACTGTAATCGCCGGAACCGTGTATGGCAATCCCGCGAGCGCCCCGATATTTCTCGCCATATTAAGCCCCTGTTCCGCTTCAGGTGTTGCACAGCCGATAATCAAGTCATCAATATTGCCTTCGTAGCCGCCTGCCCGTTTCAGCGTTTCTTTTACGCAAATCGCTCCCAAATCATCCGGGCGAACGGTGGCCAACGATCCTTTTTTTGCTTTCCCAACCGGTGTTCTTGCACCTGATACAATGACTGCCTCTTTCATAAGCTCCCTCCTAATTCCGTAAAGGTTTACCTTTCACAAGCATATGCTGCATTCTCGCTTGAGATTTTGCCTCTCCCGCCAAACTCAAAAACGCTTCTCTTTCGATCTCCAATAAATACTCTTCATCAACCTCTGTACCGAACGGCACTTTTCCGCCCGCAATGACATAAGCGAGTTTTTTCGCAATCTTGAAATCATGCTCAGATATATAGCCAGACAGTTTCATCTGCTCAGCGCCAAGCAAGAGTGCTGCATAACCGGTTTCTCCCGGCACCTTGACCTTTTCTTTTACAGGCGGCCGCCAGCCGGTATCGTATAAGGATGCGGCCAGCTGCTTCGCATCGTACAGCAGATGGTCTTGATTCACGCTAATGTGATCGGTTTCTTTTAAAATGTTCATCTCACGAGCCTCTTGGGCGGAAGCGGACACTTTCGCCATCGCAATTGTTTCAAATGTTTTCATTGCCGCATTCATCGGATCATGGCCGCGGCGAAGATGATTGATGTACAGCTCTTTGTTTCCCCCTCCGCCAGGGATGAGGCCGACACCGGATTCTACAAGTCCCATATAGGCTTCGCTTGCCGCTTGAGTGCGAGCCGCAGGCAGGCATACTTCCGTTCCTCCGCCGAGCGTCATGCCAAATGGCGCGGCGACGACCGGTTTCGCACTGTATTTGATCTTCATCATCGTCTCCTGAAAACGCCGTATCACAAAATCAACTTCCAAAAAGTTGTCATCTTGGACTTCCATTAAGATCATGGCGAGATTTGCGCCGACGCAGAAATTTTTTCCTTGGTTGCCGATGACAAGGCCCTTGTAATTCCGTTCTGTTTCCTCTAATCCTTTGTGGATCATTTGAATGATATCGAGGCCGATCGCATTGCTTTTCGAATGAAATTCAAGAAGGGCCACATCATCTCCAAGGTCAATCAAGCTAGCTCCGCTGTTTTTCGCAATCACGCCTTTTGTTTCTTTAAGCGCTTGTAAATGAATTCGTTTTTTGTTTTCTTTCACGGCTCTGTATTCGCCGCGGTCATAATAAAATACCGTTCCGTTCTCTTTGATGTAGAAGGTTTCATTTCCTTTGTCCAGCATCTCTTTTATCCAGCCAGGCATATCTGCTCCAAGCTGCTCAAGCTTTTCCGCTGACTGCCTGAGGCCGATGGCGTCCCACATTTCAAAAGGCCCCAGCTCCCAGCCGAATCCCCACTTCATGGCTTGGTCAATCGCATGAATATCATCGGCAATCTCACCAAGCAGCTCGGCTGAGTAAAGCAGGGTTTGAGAAGTGATATTCCACAGCAATCGGCCGGCCCTGTCATCCGAGTAAATAAGCGCTTTCATTTTGACCTTTGTCCCTTTTGCCTGTTTTGCCGCTTCAAGTGCCGGTGTTTTCATTTTTGTCCGCTCGCCATAAGTAAGCGTCACTGGGTCAAGCTCATAAATAATTTTTCCTTCTTTTTTATAAAAGCCTTGGCCGGCCTTACTTCCGATCCACCCTTTTTCCAGCATATCGTTCATGAAGCTTGGAAGGCGAAACACTTCTTTCTCATCGCCATCGGCTTTGTCATACACATTTCGGGCAACGTGGGCGAATGTATCGAGGCCGACAACATCAAGCGTTCTGAAGGTGGCGCTTTTCGGCCTGCCGATCAGCGGACCTGTGATCGAATCAACCTCTCCAACCTGATAGCCGCCTTTCAGCATTTCTTGGACTGTCACGAGAAGCCCGAATGTTCCGATTCGGTTTGCGATAAAGTTCGGTGTGTCCTTTGCTGTAACAACACCTTTACCGAGGACATTTTCTCCGAAAGCTGTCATAAACTTTAAAATATCTGGATCCGTTTCCTTAATCGGAATGATCTCCAGCAGCTTTAAATAGCGTGCGGGATTAAAAAAATGCGTTCCAAGAAAATGGGCTTTAAAATCATCCGATCGGCCTTCAGCCATTTCCTGCACTGATATGCCGGATGTGTTGCTTGAGACGATGCTTCCAGTCTTTCGATGTTCATCCACAAGAGCGAAAATTTTCTTTTTGACTTCAAGGTTTTCGACAACGACCTCAATAATCCAATCTGCTTCTTTCAGTTTTTCTGCATCATCCTCCAGATTGCCCGGTGTAATATAGGAGGTATTTTTCGCTGATGTGAGGGGAGCGGGCTTTTGTTTCAGCAGTTTTTTCACCGCCTGCCGGCTAAGCCTGCTGCGCACCTCCGGACTGTCCTTCGTCAGCCCCTTTTTTTCCTCTTCCTTTGTCAAATCGTTCGGCACAATATCTAGCAGCAGGACAGGAATTCCGATGTTAGCCAAATGCGCCGCAATCCCGGAACCCATTACCCCCGATCCTAAAACGGCTGCCTTCCGAATGTGTTTGTGCATGAGATATCCCCCTTGAACATTGAATGAATAGTCATTCATTTTTTGACTAAAAAAAATGAAACCCGTTTCTTCTTTCATCTTAAAAGATTTCCGGTTCGACTTCAATAGCTAATTTGTTATTTTTTTGTATGAAGCCTATAAAAGACGGGTAACTTAAGCCCGGAGGTGAAGGGAATGGTGCGAGAGAAAAAAAATCCGTCTTCTGCGGCAGTCAGCGCGGCGAGCGTAAAGGGAGATGCCGGTCCGACTCAGCATTACGGCGGCGGAAAACGGACAAGTCAAAATCAGCAGTATAAAAAACATAACATGGAACAATCATAATGCAGCTGCTTCCCGCGGCTGCTTTCACTTTTTCAGAATTCCTTTTAACACAAATGCTGCATTGGCGGGCCGTTCGGCAATTCTTCTCATAAAGTAGCTGAACCAGTCTGTTCCATATGGGACATACACACGCATTCTGTAGCCTTCTTTCGCGAGTTCCTTCTGACGCTCTGGCCTGATGCCGTATAGCATTTGAAACTCAAATTGCGATGCGGGGATTTGATGTTCGTCGACGAGCTGTTTCGTAAATGCAATAATGTCATCGTCATGTGTGGCGACAGCCGTGTAGTTCCCGCTTAATAGCTGCAGCTTTATTAAGCTCTGAAAATGTAGGTCTGTTCCTTTTTTGTCAGGAAACGCTACAGCCGCAGATTCTTTATAAGCGCCTTTCACAAGTCTGAGATTCGGCTTTACGTCACGCATCTTTCTAATATCTTCTGCCGCTCTGTACAGATACGCCTGAATGACCGTGCCAAGCTTCTCAAATTCCTGTTTGCATTGCCTGTAAATAGAAAGTGTCTGTTCATAATGAGAATAGTCTTCCATATCAATGGTCACAGCAACATCATATTGCTTCGCAATGGAAAGAATGGCGCGCAAATGAGTAAGAGCAAGTTCTTCTGAAAGATCGAGCCCAATTGAGGTCAGTTTAAGTGAAAGCTCCGACTCCAATTGATGTTCGGCAATGGCTTGAATGGCTTTCTTGCATTCCTCTGCGACTTGGTTCGCTTCTTTTTCCGAAGCTGCATACTCGCCTAAATAATCAATTGTTGCACACAAACCGGATCTGTTTAGCCTTTTGACGGTCTTAACTGCCGATTCAATCGTATCCCCTGCGACAAATCTTCGTGCTCCAAGCCTCTTTCCATATGCTTTTGCGAACTTGGTAAGCGTTTTATTTTGAGATAAAAATAAAAACACATGTCTCAACATCCGACTCCCTCCCGCCATCATCTTCAAAACACCTGTATACAACTCCCAGTCTGAAGGAAACTATAAAATGAACTGAAATCAAAGGAGGATCACAATGGACAATCAGCAGCAATCTCAAATGCCGCCTTCCGTTATTTCAACAAAGGATCATTTGTATCTCAATGACATGCTGAACTGGAATTTGCTCGCGATGAAAAAAGCGCATTTCATGGCGCAGCAGTGCCAGGATCAAACGTTAAAGCAAGAACTCGATCGCGTCGGACACATGCATCATGATCACTATCAAAGAATATTAAAGCACCTGCAGCCAGGGCAGCAGCAGTCCGGCTACATCCAATAAGGAGGCGTCAGAATGAATCAACAAAATCAAAAAATCAGCAACCCTCAGACACCTGTACCGACAACATCGGAAATGAATGACAGAGATTTCGTCAACGAACTGCTGACAACCGAAAAATACATGACAACAGCTTATTGCACAGCCTTGCACGAATTCAGCCACGAGTCTCTTTATCAGGATATTCAATCCATTTTTGATGAGTCACAAAAAGCGCAAAGAAAACTGTATGACCTCATGTTCCAATATGGATGGTATTCTGTTGAAGCGGAGGATGCCCAAAAGCTGCAGCAATCCTATCAAAAATTCCAGCAGACCATTCAGCAGCAGTCTCCTTATCAGCAATAACAATATTAGAAAAAGGATACGATGTTCTTTCGGACATCTATCCTTTTTTTTGTGTAAAATCAGTTGACTTTTCATTTACGCTTATTTATATTTAATAAGCATTAACTATTTTGTCATCAAAATATATATACAGTGTATGTAACAGAGGGGAATTGAATATGAAGAGTGCGGATCAGTTAATGTCCGATATCCAATTATCGCTTCAGGCGCTCTTTCAAAAGATACAGCCTGAGATGCTGGAAAGCATGGAGAAACAAGGTGTCACCCCAGCGCAGCTGTTTGTGCTGGCCAGCCTAAAGAAACACGGCAGCCTCAAAATTTCTGAAATTGCCGAGCGTATGGAGGTGAAGCCAAGCGCGGTGACGTTAATGGCAGATCGCCTTGAACAAAAAAATCTTATCGCCAGAACACACAATACAAAAGACAGGCGAGTGATTGATCTCAGTCTTACTGATGAAGGAGACAGAAAGTTCGAGGAGATTTTGGCAGGCAGAAAGGTCATTATGGCGCGCTATCTTTCCTTTTTGACGGAGGAGGAGATGCTTCAGGCGGCGCATATTACAGCAAAGCTCGCACAGGCAGCAGCGGAAACGGATGAAAAGCAAAACATGAAAAGAGGAAACGGATGAAAATGAGTAAAGAAGGCAAACAATCCAAACGGACGCTATTAATAACAGGCTTAATTATTGCCATGTTTTTTTCAGCCCTTGACGGTACCATTGTCGGAACGGCCATGCCGAAAATTGTCGGTGATCTGGGCGGTTTGAGCATGATGACCTGGCTGACAACTGCATATTTGTTAACATCAACAACCATTGTTCCAATTGCCGGCAAGCTGGCTGATTTATTGGGGCGCCGCATTGTCTATGTATCAGGTTTGATTATTTTTATGGCCGCTTCTGCTTTATGCGGAATGGCCAACAACATGACAGAATTGATTATCTTCCGTGGACTGCAAGGAATTGGCGGAGGCATCATGATGCCGATGGCGATGATTGTTATCGGTGACTTGTTCACAGGAAAACAGCGTGCTAAATTCCAAGGGGTCTTTGGCGCGATTTACGGGCTTGCTTCAGTAATTGGGCCGCAAATCGGCGGCTGGATTGTAGACTCGTTAAACTGGAAATGGGTTTTCTATATTAACCTGCCAGTCGGAATTATTGCGGTTATTTTCATTGCAAGAGGATTACAGGGACGCCAGCAGACTGGTCCGATCAACTTCGACATCGCTGGTATTTTCACGATGATTGTCGGTGTTGTCAGCCTCTTGCTCGCCTTAAGCTTTGGCGGGAAAGATTACGCATGGGATTCATGGCAGATTCTTGGTTTGTTCGCTCTCGCACTGATCGGCATTGTCAGCTTTATTATCGTAGAATCAAAAGCAAAAGAGCCAATCCTGCCAATGTATTTATTTAAAAACAGAACATTTACCTTTCTAAACTTGATCGGCTTCTTTATGAGTATCGGTATGTTTGGCGCCATTACGTTTGTTCCTTTCTTTATGCAAGGAATTGTCGGTGTAAGTGCGTCTGAATCGGGTACAATTATGACACCGATGATGATCTCTATGATTATCACAAGTATTATCGGCGGCCAGCTTGTGTACAAAATCGGAATTAAACCGCAAATCATTACAGGCATGCTGGTTATGGCCGGCGGATTCTTGCTGTTAACGACATTGGATCTTGACACGAGCAAGCTTGTCGCTACATCATATATGGCGATTATTGGCCTTGGAATGGGTCTTGTTATGCCGATTCTGACATTGGCTTTACAGGAAAGCTTTTCGAAAGAGGAGCTTGGCGTTGTCACCTCATCCAGCCAATTCTTCCGTTCTATCGGCGGAACATTCGGCATTACCATGCTGGGATCCGTAATGAATGCGAGATCAGGAAATCTATTAACAGATAAATTGGTGCCGTATTTAGACTCTCTTCCGGCACAGGCAAGCCCGTTTGCCGCCCAGCTAAAGGGTATGATTGATACAAATCCGCAAGGGCTGCTGCAATCACTGTTCAGTCCGGACGCAGTCAAACAAATCCCTGCGGCTTTCTCATCCCATATTTTGCCGATTTTAAAAACATCGTTGATGGATTCACTCCACAGCGTGTTTTATACAGGTCTGATCTTTATCGCAGTCGGAGCCGTATTTACATTGTTCTTAAAACCTATCAAACTATCAAATAAGAAAACGGGAGAACAAGTGAAAGAGAAAGCGGCAAAAGCCGTTGAATCACCTTCCCATTAATAGAGCACCCCGCGGGTATCAAACCGCGGGGTTTTTTTATTCAATCATCTGGGCCCTTCCATTTCCGAAAGACCAATCCTCATTCTGATTTCCGGCCAGCATGATAAACACATCCTCTTTTCTTACGCCAAGCTCGAAATGAATCCGGCTTGCGATTGAGCGGTAAAGCGCTTTTTTCTGTTCAGTTGTTCTTGAGTGTTTCAGTGTAAAATGAATGTATATCAGTTCATCAGTACGCTCAACTTGGAGATAAAATGGATCATAGAAAAATTCGCCTTTTTCATATTGCTTGATGACTTGAAAATAGTCATCTTCCGGCACATTGATTTCTTCAATCATCGATTGGTGGATAGCCCTGCTCAGTTTTTGAAGCCACGCTTCGCTTCTTCCCGACCGTAAATGAATCTGTACAAATGGCATCTCCCTGCATCCCTCTCTTTACAGCGTCTGTCCGCTGTCAATTGTGATAATTTGTCCTGTGAGTGATTCCTGTTCAACTAGTGAACAAATCAATTTGGCAACATCATCCGGTTCAGCAATATACTGCAGCGGCAAAGAACCGATCATGCTTTTCATTTTTTCTTCCCGGCCAGCCCACCATCTCGTTGCCACAGCTCCTGGTGCTACACCGCTCACTCTGATGTCAGGCGCTAAAGCGTGGGCCAATGATTTCGTTAAACCGTGCACCGCCGATTTTGATACTGCGTAAGGCATAGATGAGCCCGCACCGGTTAACCCTGCGATGCTGCCGACGTTTACGATCGCTCCGGCCTTGCTTTTCTTCATGAACGGAACCACTGCCCGCGCGCAGAAAAACATTCCTTTCACATTGACGGCATACAGCTCATCCCATATGTCTTCTGTCGCAGCCTCAAGATCATCCATTGGAATATGCCGTGTAATGCTGGCATTATTCACTAAAATATCAACCGTTCTGTGTGTGTTCACGATTGCTTGAATCATATCCTGCACTTCGCTGTTTCTGGATACATCTGCTTGGATGGCGAAGGCTTGCCCGCCAGCTTTTTGAATCATTTCCACTGTTTCCTCCGCTTCTGATTGAGAACGTGAATAATTCACCGCAACAATCGCCCCGCGCTTTGCCAATTCCATACTGGCTGCTTTTCCGATTCCTGTGCCGCCCCCCGTTACGAGAGCTATTTTGTTCAAGACATTCATTGCCGCCACTCCTTGCTGTTGACTAAAATATATTTCTGATTCCATTGTAATCCAGCTTTGATGTTACGTATAATGATTGTTAAAGATAATTGATATCATTCAGATTGATATCAAATAAACGGAGGAGTTCAAAATGGAGAGCGGAGATTTACGTGTGTTTCAAATGGTAGCCCGTGAAGGGACCATTACGAAAGCGGCCTTGCAGCTTGGCTATGTGCAATCGAATGTCACGGCCAGAATTCAACAATTGGAAGCTGAACTGGGTACGACGCTGTTTTTGCGCCATAATCGGGGCATGACACTTTCTGCAAGCGGAAAGCTGCTGCTGGACTACACAAATAAAATTATCGGCCTTCTTGATGAAGCGTCTAAAGCGCTCTCATCCTCCGCAGAACCAAGCGGGCCGCTTATGATCGGCTCCACTCAGACAACTGCCGCGGTAAGGCTTCCAAAGCTTCTGGCATCTTATTATGAAGAACATCCAAACGTCCAGTTGTCTTTAACAACAGGACATACACAATTTCTCCTTGATAAAGTTCTTCGTTATGAATTGGACGGCGCGTTTATCGGATGCGAATGCAATCATCCAGAGCTCGAATCCTATCCGGCATTCGAGGAAGAACCAGTAGTTGTTTCGGCTGCCTCTGTGTCCGATGTTGAGGAAGCCATCACAAAGCCGATTCTCGTATACAGCACAGGCTGCTCGTATCGAGAAACACTTGAAAAATGGCTGCGCTCCGTCGGTATCACACAGCCGGTCATTATGGAATTTGGTACGCTTGAAGCAATTATCGGCGGGGTTACAGCAGGTCTTGGCATCTCGTTGCTGCCTAGAACGGTTGTACAGAAGCATGAGGCAGAAGGATCGATTCAATTGTACCCGCTGCCTGAAACACTCAGACAGATGAAAACAGAATTTATTGTTCGAAAAGATTCATTTATCAGCAGCGCGCTGCGGACCTTTATGGATTCCTTTGCACCAGGTAAAACGGACGAATCACAAAAAAGCAGCCTGCTATGATGAGCAGACTGCTTTTTGGCTATTGTTTGTTTCGATGCGCTTCATTTAATTCTTTAATATGCTGAATGATATCTTTAATGCCCTGCTTTGCGTCGGGGTATGTCCCATTCCAATGCTTAGCAAGCGGAGGCATGCTCTTGGCTATATGCGTGTACAAAATCCATTGCTTCACTTCTTCTTTTAGCTCATCGTTTGTTTCACCAAGCAGAAGTTCCGTATACTTTTCCAGCAATCCATCCAGCTGTTCCTGAAGTTTTTGTTCCATTTTCCATCTTCCTTTCGAAAAAACAGCAAGGAGCTTTCTCAAATGAAAGCTCCTTCGCTGGCGTTATTTATCCATGTGATGTGAAAGCCGCTTCCTGGACAATGCATCTGCCCCTGCCATGAGGAATGCAAAGAGGCGTTCCGAACAGCGGGTCCTGTGTAACCTGACAGTTCATAGAAAACACATTTTGCACAAGGTCACAAGTGATAACCTCTTCCGGACGGCCTTCTGCATAAATCTGTTTATCTTTTATGGCCACAAGATGATGCGCATAGCGGCATGCCAGGTTTAAGTCATGGAGAACCATAACAATCGTCCGCTCTTCCTTTTCATTCAGCTCAAACAGCAAATCAAGAATTTCAATTTGATGTGTCATGTCTAAATACGTCGTCGGCTCGTCTAGAAGGATGATATCCGTTTCCTGGGCAAGCGTCATCGCGATCCAAGCCCGCTGGCGCTGTCCGCCAGACAAAGAATCAACGGCACGGTCAGCCATGTCCTCAAGCTTTGTTGCTTTAAGCGCTCTCTCAACTGCTTCCTCATCCTCTTTTGACCACTGCTTCAGCCAGTTTTGGTAAGGATATCTTCCTTGCTTCACCAGCTGGTGCACCGTCAGCCCCTCTGGAGCCGAAGGACCTTGGGGCAGGATGGCGAGCTCTTTTGCGACTTCCTTCGTCGGAAGCTTGGCAATGGCTCTTCCTTCCAGCAGCACAGAACCGCCTCTCGGCTTCATCAGGCGCGCTAATGAACGTAAAAGTGTCGATTTTCCGCAGCCATTGCTGCCAATAAATACGGTAATTTCACCTTTGGGAATTGTTAAATTCAACTCATCAATAATAACGGCATCCCCGTATCCTAAGCTCAGCGTTTCTGTAGAAATTGCACTCATACCCATAACCGCTCCTTTTTGCTGGCTTTTTAGCAGCACTATGTATTGCACGTTTTCTATATACATGCTTTTCAGTCAATTGTCGTCAATGCAAGTGATTCGATATTCAGCCATTTGATATGGTCATCTATCCCACATTGTAGCAGAAAACACTGACTTTGAAAATCATTTTCAATTAGTTTTTTGGACATAATTGGCGTTTATGGTTTATTTATCACACGATTATTTCTTGATTTCTCTGATGGAGCCGTCCTTCAGCTTTAGTTTTAAATCGATATGATCATAATGACTGTCCAGATTAAATGCTGCCAGTACGCTGTGTATCACTTCTGTTTCAGCCATTTGATCTGTCACGGAAAGCTCGCTCAGAATCATTTTCATCTCATCCAATGCTTCTTCTCCCTCCTGATTGACACCGGAGAGCTTATCCTGTATTTCCGCTTTTTCCTGAGTCCCGTTCTTTGTATAGATTCCTTCATAACGGTTATGCTCACCATCCCCGTAGCTCACACGAAGCGAAAAATTGCTGTAGGGAACGGACTTCAGCTGGGTGGCGGCTGTATTTTCTCCTTCTGCCTGCTGCTGGTCTTCATTGAGACGGCAGCCTGCAATCAGAACCACTGCGAGACATACAGCCCCGGCTGCTCTGATCAAATGCATATGTTTCCCCCCTGTAGGATTCCATTTGTTTTAGGTATATCCAGAGAATGAAATCCTCATTCAGAGAAGAATTGAAAAAGCCGTGGCATTTAACGCCACGGCTTTTTCTTTAAGATTCGGTCATTTGCAAAAAGGTTTCGGCGTCACGCACAGCCAGCTTGATGGCATTCTCCCAGAAATCGCGCTTCGTGATGTCAGCACCCAAATGCTTCATCGCCAAATCCTCCACGGTCATAGAAGCCGTATCACGCAATAGTGCCATATACTTCTCTTCGAATGTGTCTTTTTCTTCAAGCGCCAGCGCGTAAATACCAAGAGAAAACAGGTAGCCGAATGTATAAGGGAAATTGTAAAACGGCACCCTCGTGATGTGAAAGTGAAGCTTTGATGCCCAAAAAAGCGGATGATACTCTCCTAACGCATTACAGTAAGCCTCTCTTTGCGCCTCTTCCATCAGCTCATTCAATCGGCCGGCCGGTACCACTCCCCGCTTTCGTTCCTCGTAGAATCTCGTTTCGAATAAAAATCTCGCGTGAATGTTCATGAAGAACGCAACGCTTCTTTGCACTTTATCCTCCAGAAGAACAAGCTTTTCTTCCCTCGTCTCGGCCTGCTGGACAGTCGCGTCCGCGACTATCATCTCTGCAAACGTTGAAGCCGTTTCCGCAACGTTCATAGCGTAGGAACGGTTTAACGGCCTGACGTCGAGCATTGCTTCCTGATGGAACGCGTGCCCGAGCTCATGCGCAAGAGTAGAGACATTTGAGGCGCTGCCCGAAAATGTCATGAAAATCCGGGATTCCCCGCTGTCAGGAAAACTGGTGCAAAAGCCGCCGACTCTTTTTCCACTTCTGTCTTCCGCCTCAATCCAGCCGTCCCGAAACGCTTTTTCAGTGAATGAGGACAGCTTTTTGCCAAAAGTTGAAAACTGGCTGGTAATAATATTCGCGGCTTCATCATAGGAATAGGCCTTTCCGTCAGAACCGATCGGCGCCTCAACATCGTACCAGCTAAGCTTTTCAAGACCGAGCATGGATGCTTTCCGGTTCAAAAACTGAACGAACGGCTGCTTGTTTTCAGTGATGACCTGCCACATCGTATCAAGTGTTTCTTTTTTCATCCTGTTGATCTGCAGCGGTTCCTTCAGGACATTCTCCCAGCCGCGCGCTTTATAGGTTTCAAGCCGAAATCCCGCCAAATGATTCAGCGTGCTGCTGAAAAGATCCTGCTTGCTTTCCCATGCTTGATGGAAACGTTCATAAACTGCTTTTCTGACAGCTCGGTCTTGATGGTCCATCATATTCTCCGCCTGACCGACAGACAATTGCTTGTTTTCACCGTTTTCCTCATACGGGATCGTCATTTTCCCGACTACCATATTGTATAAGTCACTCCAAGCGTGATATCCATCCACCGCAAGGTTTCCGATCAGTTTTTCTTTACCTGGGCTAAGCTTTTCGGCAACCCTCTGTCTTCTTTCATTTAATATGTAAGATATATCGCGTAATCCCGGTTTTGTTAGCAATTCATTCCACACGTCTTGATCTACGTCCACAAGTTTATGATCTAATGTAACGAGTGACGATTGAAAATCCGCGTAAAGCCGATTCATAAGCGACTGATGCTCTATAGCCTTTTGATCATTGATATTCTGGGCCTGAAGGCAAGCAACGAAAGCGCCGGCCTGCTGAAGCTTGACGGATGTCTGTTCGAATAAATCTAGCAACGCGACCAGCTCATCAGCCTCTTCAGACGATGCAGGCACCTGAAACGCGTCAGTCATGTCTTGAAATGCACGCAGACTTTGTGACAACTTCTCAATATACCCTTTGAATTCTTCTGATTGGCTCCCACCCTTAAAAAATGAATCAAGATCCCATTTTTGGTCTACCCCTTGCAGCGCCATATCACAAAACCCCTTTCCTTCTTTCGTTATATTATAGAACAATTCTGAATTATTGTATAAAAATTTCTATTACAGGCGTCATTTCGTGTTCAGGATAGTACAATAGCTGTAGCAGTTTAATAGGAGGGTTAGGATGAATAAAAAAATAGCAATCGTAACAGGAGCATCAAGCGGCTTTGGTTTGCTTGCAGCTGTAAGGCTCGCCCGATCATTTTTCGTGATTGCCACATCAAGACAGCCTGAAAAAGCGGAACAGCTTCGGGAATTGGCTGCAGCACACAATGTGTCTGATTCCATTCTCATTACGGCTCTTGATGTCACCGATGAACAATCTATAGTCTCATTCGGAAAAGCCATTAGTGCTTACGCCCCGATCGACCTACTCGTCAACAATGCTGGAACGGCTTATGGAGGATTTATCGAGGATGTGCCGATGGAACATTTCAGACAACAATTTGAAACGAACGTCTTCGGAGTGATCCATGTGACAAAAACCGTGCTGCCTTACATAAGAAAACATGGCGGCGCAAAGATTATAAACGTGAGCAGCATCAGCGGACTGACCGGGTTCCCTGCGCTCTCGCCCTATGTAGCTTCCAAGCATGCATTGGAAGGTTTTTCTGAAAGCCTGCGTATCGAGCTGCTTCCGTTCGGTATCGAAACCGCTTTGATCGAGCCAGGCTCATACAAGACATCGATCTGGTCAACCTCATTATCAAATTTTATGTCGGAGCCTGCTGACGATTCAGCCTATCACCAATACTATAAAAAGATCCTTTCGTACGTTGAAAAAAACGGAGAAGAAAGCGGAGATCCCCAAGAGGTTGCCGACCTCATTTATCAATTGGCAACAACAAAGCATTTAAAAAAATTGCGATATCCGGTTGGAAAAGGCATCAAGCTTACCCTGCTGTTCCGATCGCTTTTTCCTTGGTCTGCGTGGGAATCTATCCTGAAGAAAAAACTATTCAGCTAATCTAAATTATAATTATTATAATTTAGTATTGATTTTTATTTAGTATATGATATAATTAAATTAACAGATCACAAGGAGGACGTTATCTTATGAAAACTGAAAACGCAAAAACAAATCAAACATTAGTTGAGAATTCAATGAACACACAATTATCAAACTGGTTTCTTTTATACTCTAAGCTCCACCGTTTCCATTGGTATGTGAAAGGACCTCATTTCTTTACATTGCACGAGAAATTTGAAGAACTTTATGACCATGCGGCGGAAACAGTCGATACCATCGCTGAGCGCCTGCTGGCGATCGGCGGGCAGCCTGTTGCCACAGTGAAAGAATACGCTGAGCATGCATCTATCACAGACGGCGGAAACGAAACATCAGCCTCAGAAATGGTACAAGCATTGGTTAACGACTACAAACAAATCAGCAGCGAATCTAAATTCATGATCGGCCTGGCTGAAGAAAATCAAGACAATGCGACAGCGGACTTATTTGTCGGATTAATTGAAGAAGTTGAAAAACAAGTGTGGATGCTTTCCTCTTATTTAGGATAACAAAAAAGCTGAACCTTAATTGGGTTCAGCTTTTTGTTTTCTTCTTAGCTTGAGCTGCTTTCTGTCTGCTTCGTCAGTGTCACGTTCAACGTTTTCGTTTTTCCGTTTCGCAGCACTTGGATTGTTGTTTTATCTCCGACTTTTAAGTCTTTGTAAAGGATCTGGCGGATATCCGCGCTGCTTTCCACGTCTTTACCGTTTAGTTTGACAATAACATCCTCAGATTTAATGCCTGCTTTTGCCGCAGGTGAATTCGCTTGAACTTCTTTTACATAAACGCCTTTGCCTAACTGATCTCCAAACAAGCCGAGCGTATTTTCCTGATAGGTTTCAGGAACTTGCGCCATGTCAATCATTTGCACGCCCAAAAACGGACGATCCACTTTTCCGTTTTTCAGCAGCTGGTCAACAATCGGCTCGACATCATTGCTTGGGATCGCAAATCCGAGTGATTCCACACCGCTTTCGCTCACCTTCAAGCTGTTGATGCCGATGACCTGGCCGCTTGCATTGATTAACGGACCACCGCTGTTCCCCGGATTGATCGCTGCATCAGTTTGCAGCACGTTCATTTCCACCGTGCCCTGCGTTGTATCCACATCAATTGTCCGGTTCAGCCCGCTAATGATGCCTTGTGTCACCGTACCGGAAAACTGCTGTCCGAGCGGGTTGCCGATAGCGATTACCTTTTCGCCCGTGCGCAGCTGTGAAGAATCACCAAAGCTCGCCACTTTTTTGACGTTCTTTCCGCTGATTTCCAAAACCGCCAAATCAGTAATGGTATCGCTGCCGACAAGCTTGGCAGTTTCCGTTTCTCCGTTGTATAACGTAACAGTCAGCTTGTTCGCGCCTTCAACGACATGGTTGTTTGTAATGATATACGCTTTATTGCTGTCTTTTTTGAAAATAACACCTGACCCGGTTCCGCTTTCACTTTCTGAGCTGGAGCCGCCTCCCGTGCCGAATGTGTTATTTTGAGAGGTTTGGATATTTGAAATTCCGACAATCGTCGGCTCTAAATCCTCTACCATATCAGCGACGTTTGAAGCGTTCGTTATCGGTGTCGAAGTAAAATTATCAGACTGCACCTGTTTATTTGCAGAAGCGGTCTCGGTCGCCTGATTTTGGTCCGACGGCAGATAAGGCGCAATGCCAAGCATAAGGCCCCCGCCGATAATACCGCCTAAAATCGGACTTAGCCATGCGGCTCTCCGTTTTTTTTCTTTTTTCACAGCCGTTTCTTGCTTTTCCATTTCTAACGCAGAAGCTGTTTCCTGCCGTCCCGCATCATACGACACAGGCGCGTCAAGCAATTCTTGTTCAGAATGTCCTATCAGCTTCTGGTTTTCTGTATGATGCTGTTCTGTATGTGAAGGTTCTGTTTGATGTTGATCGTTTTGGCCATCACGTCGATAATCCATGTTCTTGCACTCCCTTTAACGGTTATTCATTTATCGTTACATATTCATCGCATGTACAAGTTCAATTGTCCCAATAATGAGGAGAAAAGCAAAGCACCAAAATAGAATATGTTTGATCATCCTACATCTTCCTCGCTCTTTTTCTCTTCCTTTCTTCCCTTATACATATCATAAACAAACATTGTGGGATAAAAATGAAAAGAATATGTGAAATTATGAAAATTGCCAGCCGTATGTTAAAACTAGTTTATAATGACGTTGAAAGGATGTGAAGAGCCTTGTCATACACCATTTATCTAGTTGAAGATGAGGATAACCTGAATGAACTGCTGACGAAGTATTTAGAGAATGAGGGCTGGAACATTACATCTTTTACGAAAGGTGAAGACGCCAGAAAGAAAATGACACCGTCTCCCCACCTATGGATTCTCGATATCATGCTGCCCGATACCGACGGCTATACATTAATTAAAGAAATCAAGGCGAAAGATCCTGACGTGCCGGTCATTTTTATTTCCGCCCGTGATGCAGATATTGACAGAGTGCTTGGCTTAGAGCTTGGCAGCAATGACTACATTTCAAAACCATTTCTGCCGCGGGAGCTGATTATCCGTGTGCAAAAACTGCTGCAGCTCGTATATAAGGAAGCTCCGCCTGTACAAAAAAATGAAATTGCCGTCTCCTCGTATCGGGTCGCTGAAGACGCCCGCGAGGTCTATGATGAAAACGGAAATATCATCAATTTGACGTCGAAGGAATTTGATCTCCTGCTATTATTTATCCATCATAAAGGGCATCCATACTCTCGTGAGGATATCCTATTAAAAGTATGGGGACATGACTACTTCGGAACAGACCGGGTCGTTGATGACCTCGTTCGGAGACTGCGCAGAAAGATGCCAGAATTGAAGGTGGAGACGATTTACGGTTTCGGCTACAGGATGATGTCATCATGAAAAACAAACCGCTCGCGTTTCAGATATGGGTTGTTATCTCCGGCATCCTGTTAGCGATATCGATTTTACTGCTTGTGTTATTTTCAAACACGCTGCGAGATTTTTTCACTAATGAAACGTATACGACGATTGAAAATGAGCAGCATGTTCTGACGGAGTACCGCCTGCCGGGTTCAATTGAAAGGCGCTATTACAGTGAGGAAGCGACGGCGCCGACAACAGTCCGCTCCGTACAGCACGTGCTCCTGCCTGAAAATGAAGATGCTTCTTCAGACAAGGATTTAAGCATTCTGTCGTCTTCGTTTATCCACAAGGTATACAAGCTGGCTGATAAGCAGGAGGAAAAAAAGAAACGGTACAGCGCCGACGTCAATGGAGAGAAAGTGTTTTTTGTTATTAAAAAGGGACTTTCCGTCAATGGCCAATCAGCGATGATGCTCTCTTATGCGCTTGATTCTTATCGGGACGATTTGGCCTACACCTTGTTCAAACAGCTTCTGTTTATTATAGCTGTCGTCATTTTATTAAGCTGGATTCCGGCCATTTGGCTTGCAAAGTATTTATCAAGGCCACTCGTATCATTTGAAAAACACGTCAAACGGATTTCAGAACAGGATTGGGATGACCCAGTAAAAGTAGATCGGAAAGATGAAATCGGCAAATTGGGCCATACCATCGAAGAGATGCGCCAAAAGCTTGTGCAAAAGGATGAAACAGAAAGAACTCTGTTGCAAAATATCTCTCATGATTTAAAAACGCCGGTCATGGTCATCAGAGGCTATACACAATCAATTAAAGACGGGATTTTCCCTAAAGGAGATCTTGAAAACACTGTAGATGTCATAGAATGCGAAGCGCTTAAGCTGGAGAAAAAAATAAAGGATTTATTATATTTAACGAAGCTGGATTATTTAGCGAAACAAAAAGTGCAGCACGACATGTTCAGTATCGTGGAAGTGACAGAAGAAGTCATCGAACGATTGAAGTGGGCGCGGAAAGAACTATCGTGGGAAATTGATGTAGAAGAGGATATTTTGATGCCGGGTGATCCGGAGCAATGGAACAAACTCCTCGAAAACATTCTGGAAAATCAAATCCGCTATGCTGAGACAAAAATAGAAATCAGCATGAAACAAGATGATCGAAATATCGTGATCACCATTAAAAATGACGGTCCGCATATTGAAAATGAGATGCTCTCCAGCCTCTATGAGCCTTTTAATAAAGGGAAGAAAGGCGAATTCGGCATTGGTCTAAGCATCGTAAAACGAATTTTAACTCTTCATAAGGCGTCTATCTCAATTGAAAATGACAAAACGGGTGTAACATACCGCATAGCAGTGCCAAAATAGACTGTAGATGTTTTTGCAGTCTATTTTTTTATGTGAAAGAATAGCCGTTAAAATCTCTGTAATTTGTTTTGAGCGGCTGTTTGCATTGATGAACCCATTTTTTCTCTGACAAGGTCTGCTTCGGATATTTGACTTTCTCCACTTTGATACCTCTGTTTCGCAAGCGGCTGATCATTTCGTCCAATTCTCTCATTCTAGATTCACCCTTTCGCTTGAGCTTTGACCATTCGGTCATCTCAATTTATAATATAAATAATACATGATAAAAAAACAAGTTACAATAAGGTTAATTTTATAACAGAAGGTGTGACTATATGGTCATATCCTAGCAGGCCTCAGGGCTCCGAAAGGGTGGAACCATTGAAGGAAAAAGAAAAGCTGATTATTGAAACAGCCTTAAAACTGTTTGCACAAAAAGGATACAACTCAACATCAGTCCAAGAAATCGCAAAAGAATGCAAAATATCTAAAGGCGCTTTTTATATTTATTTTCCTTCGAAAGAAGCGCTTCTTCTGTCTATGCTGAACTACTATTATGATAAAACGTTTACCCGAATTTTAAATATTAAAACGAAGGACGAAAGCCCCAGAACGGCTTACCGCAAACAGCTGACCGTACTCTATGAAAACATCCTTGAACACAAGGATTTTATCAGCATGCAAATGAAGGAAGGTTCTCTGCCTTACACAGAGGAAGTGGAGCAGTGCGCAAAAAAAATCCGCCAGTCCTCACTTCAATTTCATATCGACAGTCTGCTGAACATCTACGGAAAAAAAGCGGAACCGTACACTGCAGAGCTTTGTTTTTTAATAGAGGGCATCAGCCAGATTTATCTGGAATGCATGATTTTGCTCGGGTATGCTGTAAAGCCGTCTCAATTATCTGATATCATTATGAATCGAATTGATGATATGGTAAAAGGCATGTCTGAACGAAACGATAAGCCTTTCATCACATTGGAAGAGGCGAGCTCTTTATTCGGGCCTCTTACGCACGGACGGCCTGACCCGCTGACTGAATCGATTGTGAAAAGCCTACGTGACAAAATTAACAGCTTACACACAAACTCCTCTCTTGAATTATCGGAGAGCTTGGACATACTTGAAGCAGAAATGAAGAAAAAAACACCGAAGCTGGCGATCATAAAAGGAATGATTCATAATCTGATGGAGTCTGAAGCTCTCGCCAAAGATGCGGAACAGCTTAAATATTTATTAAAACAGCAACATATTTAGAAGAACGGCTGCTTAAAAAGCAGCCGTTCTTTCTTACTATTACGCCTTTGGTTTTACCATGTCTTCCGGCTTAACCATTTCGTTAAATTGCTCCTCTGTCAGCAATTCAAGCTTCAAAGCTGCTTCTTTGAGCGTCAATCCCTCTTTATGTGCAAGCTTGGCGATTTTCGCCGCGTTTTCATAACCGATATGCGGGTTCAGCGCCGTAACAAGCATTAATGAATTTGACAGGTTTTCCTGAATGGTTTCTTTATTAGGCTCAATACCGACAGCACATTTATCATGGAATGAATTCATGCCGTCACTGAGCAGCTGCACAGATTGCAGGAAGTTGTAAATAATAACAGGCTTAAACACGTTCAGTTCAAAGTTTCCCTGACTCGCAGCAAAGCCGATTGTCGCATCGTTCCCCATGATTTGCGCTGCGATCATTGTTAACGCTTCGCTTTGTGTCGGGTTGACTTTACCAGGCATAATGGAGCTTCCCGGCTCATTTTCAGGAATGACGATCTCCCCGATGCCGCAGCGAGGTCCGCTTGCGAGCCATCTGACATCGTTCGCGATTTTCATTAAGTCAGCCGCAAGCGCTTTTAATGCGCCATGCGCATAAGTGATTTCGTCATGGCTTGTCAGCGCGTGAAATTTATTCGGTGAACTGCTAAACGTTTGGCCGGTCAGCTTAGTGATCTCTTCTGAGACAAGCTCTCCAAACTCTGGGTGGGCGTTGATACCCGTTCCGACAGCCGTTCCACCAATTGCAAGCGCACGCATTTTATCTGTCGCTTCCAAAATCATTTCCTTCGAACGGTCCAGCATGTGAACCCATCCGCTGATTTCCTGTCCGAGGGTCAGTGGCGTAGCATCCTGAAGATGCGTGCGTCCGATTTTGACAATATCATTGTATGCTTTTGCTTTTTCATCCAGTGTATTGCGAAGCTGATCAAGCGCCGGCACAAGCTGCTCGTAAACAGCCAAAACAGCGGCAACATGCATCGCCGTCGGGAATGTGTCGTTTGAGCTTTGGCTTCGGTTCACGTCATCATTTGGATGAATCGTTTGATCAGAGTTCTTCTCTTTTAATAAAGCAGTCGCACGGTTGGCTACCACTTCGTTCATGTTCATATTGCTTTGTGTGCCGCTTCCGGTCTGCCATACGACAAGCGGGAAGTTGTCATCGTACTTGCCTTTGAGCACATCATCACAAACCGCTGCAATCGCTTCTGCTTTTTCAGCATCCAGATTGCCGAGGCGTTTATTAGCTAAAGCAGTGCTTCGTTTTAAAATTGCAAACGCCTTCACAACACGCATCGGCATTTTTTCAGAACCGATCTTAAAGTTCTCCTTGCTTCGCTGTGTTTGGGCGCCCCAAAATTTATCAGCAGGAACTTTTACTTCTCCCATGGTGTCTCGTTCAATTCTGTATTCCATTTATGTATCCCTCCATAACGGTTGCTTCAATAGATCATAATTCGCCAATGACACAAAAAATCCTTTTTATTTTTCGATCTTGGCAGATTTTAATTTTAATTCAAGATATACGCGGGAATCCTTTGAATATTTGTATTTTGGATTCGTCCTTCCGTACTCCTTTGATGTATAAGAGACATCATAATGCTTTTCAAATGATCTAATGAGCTGTTCAATTTCTTCTTGTTTTCCAGCTAGCCTTACCTGTGCCACTTCGTATCCTCCGCTTTCATAAAAAAACTTATTCCATGAAATACTCTAACACAGTATATCATTTTTTTAACAGGAAAAGATAACCTCTACTAAGGTTTTGGATAAGAGGTGACCTCATTGGAACAAACAGAGTTTAAGGAATATATACACGATAATTTAGCATTGGTGCTGCCAAAATTAAAAGAAAACGATGATCTGGTGAAAAACAAAAAAATGCTTGCGAACGGACTGGTTTTTTACTATCTCTATTTCAGTGAACTGACTGATGAGAATAAGGTGTCAGAAGCCATTAAAACTTTAATTAAAGATGAGGAGACCTTAACGCTTGACCAGGTCAAAAAACGCCTTGACCAGCTTGACGCAAGACCTGTTGAAACCGCAAAAAAAACGATTGAATCGATTCTCAACGGCAATTGTGCTGTGTTTATCAACGGATTGGATAAAGCCTATATTCTGACCACAGGAAAGAAAAAAACAAGAAGCCTGACAGAGCCGACAACTGAAAAAGTGGTACGCGGCCCAAAAGTAGCGTTTGTAGAGGATATCGATACAAATCTCGCTCTGATTAGACAAAGAACCTCTCATCCGAAATTGATCACCAAAAAAATCATGATCGGCGAAAACAAGCTGAAGCCTGCAGCCATTATGTACATTGAAGGCAAAGCAAAAAAGTCCGTCATAAAAGAAGTGAAGGCGCGGCTTAAAAATATCCAGCTGGAAGATATCCAGGACAGCGGAACGCTCGAGGAACTCATTGAAGATAATAAATATTCACCATTTCCGCAGATTCAAAATACGGAAAGACCTGACAAAGTATCTTCAGCCCTGTTTAACGGCCGTGTGGCAATTTTGGTCGACAGTTCACCATTTGTGCTGCTGGTGCCGGTTTCTCTCGGCATCCTGATGCAATCCCCGGATGACTACTATGAACGCTGGATTTCAGCATCTCTTATCCGGTCGCTGCGCTTTGCTTCTATCTTTATCACCTTGTTTTTGTCATCGATTTATATAGCACTTGTTTCCTTCCATCAGGGGCTGCTGCCGACCGCGCTCGCCGTTACAATTTCGGCGAACAGGGAAAACGTGCCGTTCCCTCCGATATTTGAAGCCCTGCTGATGGAAGTCACCATCGAGCTGCTAAGGGAAGCCGGACTGCGACTCCCCAATCCGCTCGGACAGACGATCGGCCTCGTCGGGGGCGTAGTCATCGGACAGGCTGCTGTAGAAGCGAATCTCGTCAGTTCGATTATGGTCATTGTCGTCAGTGTCATTGCCCTGGCATCCTTTACCGTTCCTCAATACGGAATGGGTCTGTCTTTCCGGGTGCTGCGTTTTATTTCGATGTTTTCCGCCGCTATTTTAGGGCTGTACGGCATTATTTTATTTATGCTTGTCGTTTATACGCACTTAACGAGACAAACGAGCTTTGGGTCTCCGTATTTTTCGCCAAACGGATTCTTTAGCCTGAAAAATACGGATGACTCCATTATCCGTCTCCCAATTAAAAACAAACCAAAAGAGGCGAATAATCCAAATGAGCCAAAAACAGACTCCACTGAAACTTAATACCTTTCAAGGTATTTCTATTGTTGCAAATACAATGCTTGGGGCCGGACTTTTAACATTGCCGCGAGCGCTGACCACTAAGGCTAATACGCCTGACGGCTGGATCACGCTGATATTAGAAGGTTTCATTTTTATTTTCTTCATTTATTTAAACACGCTCATTCAGAAAAAACATCAATACCCTTCACTCTTTGAATATTTGAAGGAAGGGCTTGGGAAATGGATCGGCAGCATCATCGGCCTTTTGATCTGCGGCTATTTCCTCGGCGTAGCCAGCTTCGAGACACGGGCAATGGCTGAAATGGTGAAGTTTTTCCTGCTGGAGAGAACCCCAATTCAAGTCATTATTTTAACGTTTATTTGCTGCGGTATTTATTTAATCGTCGGGGGTTTAAGTGATGTGTCGCGGCTGTTTCCCTTTTATTTAACGGTAACCATTATTATTTTGCTGGTTGTGTTTGGGATCAGTTTTAAAATTTTTGATATTAATAATTTGCGTCCTGTTTTAGGCGAAGGCCTTGGACCCATTGCAAACTCCCTTACCGTCGTTTCCATCTCTTTTTTAGGAATGGAAGTGATGCTGTTTCTTCCTGAACATATGAAGAAAAAGAAATACACGTTCAGATATGCGTCTCTAGGATTTCTGATTCCGATTATCTTATATATCCTTACGTATATTATCGTTGTCGGAGCTTTGACCGCTCCCGAGGTAAAAACGCTGATTTGGCCGACTATTTCTCTCTTTCAGTCCTTTGAGCTTAAAGGCATATTTATTGAACGGTTTGAATCATTTTTACTGGTGGTCTGGATCATCCAGTTTTTCACAACATTTGTCATTTACGGATACTTTGCCGCTAATGGGTTAAAGAAGACATTCGGATTATCGACTAAAAAAAGTATGGTGATCATCGGCATAACGGTCTTTTATTTTTCTCTTTGGCCGGATGACGCCAATCAAGTCATGATGTACAGCGATTATCTTGGATATATTTTCATCTTCCTGTTTCTGCTTCCCTTCATTCTCTTTTTCATTGTAGCTCTCAAAAGGAGGATTACAGCAAAATGAAAACCCGGATTTTATGTATGTTTATATGCACCCTATTGCTGTCCGGATGTTGGGACAGCGAGAATATCGAGGAATTAAGTTTGGTCATCGGAGTAGGCCTAGACAAGCCCAACGATAAAAATTTAGAGCTGACACAGCAGATTCTCGTGCCGAAAAAAATCAGCGCCAAGGAGGGCTCTTCATCTGACCCGACACAGCTGTCTATCACAAAGGGTGAAACTGTCCATCAAATGATGAGAACCTCTGCATTAAAGCATAATCCTACGTTTTCACAGCATTTGCGACTTATTCTGCTTTCCAAGAGCGTGATTGCGGATGAGATTGGAATGGACGCGATCATTAACCAGTTTGTCAGAGACAACGGAACAAGGAGGAGTTCCTACGTCTTTATCACCAACGGCCGAACTAAGGATATATTTAAAATGAATGATGAAGGCGAACCCGCATCCAACGTGATATATGATTTGACAGAGAATAATAAGGTGTCAATCAGAATGATGGAGCCAGTTACATTGGGGGAGATCTCAGAACACTTAACCTCTGACGATTCATTCCTCATCCCTCATGTCGGTAAGGAAAACGGCAAGCTCGCGATAAACGGAGCCTCTATCATAAAAAATAAATTATGGCACCGGGATCTCACTCCGATTGAGGTTCAAAATGTCAACTTATTTTCAGGCACTGTCGAAGGAGGCGTCATTGACTTGAAGCGCCATGGCCATCTCTTTTCTTATGAAGTATATTCGAGCAATCGGAAAATCAAGACGGACTACAAGGATGGAAAGTTTAAATTCACTGTCACCCGCACTATTGAAGGTCGTCTATCTGAGGACTGGAATCCAAATGAAGATTCGTTTAAGGATTCATATATTAAAAGCATTGAAAAGACAGTCGAAAAACAAGTACACAAAACAGTAACGACATTTATTACAGAGAAGCTGCAGAAAGACATCAAAGCGGACGTAACCGGATTGGGAAACCAAGTCAGAATTCATTATCCTCAAAAGTGGAAAAAGATCGCAAGAAAATGGGACGATGATTATTTCAGCAATGCGGAAATAGACTACCGGGTCAATGTGATCGTCAGAGACTTCGGAACGAAAGGCGCAAACAAATAGGAGCCGCCTATTTTACGAGATGATTTCGATGCGCGTACACCGCCGCCTGCGTCCGGTCACTGACATCCAGCTTTGATAAAATATTCGTAATATGTGTTTTGACTGTTTTAATCGTAATAAACAGTTCCTCGCCTATTTCTTTGTTTGTTTTTCCTTCTGCGATCAGGCAAAGTATTTCGAGCTCCCGTTTCGTAAGTGATTCATGCGGGAGCGCGTTTTCACCTGAGTGGCGCAGCCTGGACAATACTTTTCCCGCCACTTTTGATTCCAGCATTGGCTCTCCTTTGCTTGCGGCGCGAATGGCATCGGCGATTTCTGCCGCTTTTGAGGTTTTCAACAGATAGCTGAGCGCGCCAGCTTCAATAACCGGGTACACTTTGTCATCATCAATGAAGCTTGTGAGAACAATTATTTTCGGGTCGGAAAGCTCCCGGCAAATTTGCTTTGTAGCTTCGATGCCATCCATGCCTTCCATGACTAGATCCATTAAAATGACATCAGGCAATAGTTCCGCAGCAAGCCGAACACCTTCGCCGCCGTCCGATGCTTCGCCGATGACTTCAATATCTGGCTGCGCCTCCAAAAAAGCCGCGAGCCCCATTCTGACCATTTCATGATCATCAATCAATAATACTCGAATCACGTTCGTTCTCTCCTTTTTCTTCCGGGAAAATCGGGACCTTCACTTCGATTTGTGTGCCTTTTCCTTCTACTGAAATCACTTCGGCGACCCCGCCGATTTCACTTGCACGTTCTTTCATAGAATTTAAGCCGTATGAGGATGCTTTCACCTGACCCATTTTAAAGCCTTTTCCATTATCAATCACCTTCAGACGGAGCTGACTGTTCTTTATACCCAGAATCACGGTTACTTTAGACGCTTTTGAATGTCTAAATACGTTTGAAAGGGCCTCCTGCACGATTCTGAACAAGTGGTCTTCAACACCCTTGGATATTTTTGTGTCCTGAATATCCCACTCAATATCAAGCGGCTGCTTTTTTCGGAACTCGTCCAAAAGCTCCGTAAGGCCCTCCTTCAGCCCTTTTCCTTCAAGGGTGACAGGCCGTAAATGGAGCAGCAGCGCCCTCATCTCATTTTGGGCTTCACCTGCCATATGCTCGACCATCTTGATCCGCTTGACTGTTTTATCATCAGCATCCTTGACATGTTCCAGCACGGCTGATGTCATCATCGATATGGCAAAGAGCTGCTGGCTGACAGCGTCATGCAGGTCTCTGGCCAATCGCTGGCGTTCTTCCGATATGACCGACTTCTTCATTTGCGCCTGCCATTCCGCACGTTCATTGGAAAGCTTCTGCAAGGATGCGACTTGAAGCTCCACGCGCTTCGCCATTTCGTTCAGCTGATCGGCGGCCAGGCCGATTTCATCATCTCCGAGCGGCGGTATCCGATAAGCGAAATTGCCGTTTTCAAAGGTTAAAATCGATTCAATTAATGTATCAACCCTTGTCTTCAATCGGTTGCCGTACATATACCCTGAGGCGAAACCGATCGTCACGCTGATCAGCAGCAAAATCAGGATAAACGGTATTCCGAACCAGCTTGATGACAGCAAAATACGCGGATCGAGCCGGTAGTAAAACATCATAAAGGTAATCATGCAGGCAAAAAGCAGGAGGCTGATTCCCGTTGTCATGCGGATGGCGCGCCATTGAAGACTGGCAAGCAGTTTTTTTCTCATACGTACTTCACATCCACATCACCGATAAATAGGGAAACGGATACTTTGACCCGGCGCTTTGACTCGCTGAAATCAGTTGACGCGGCATATACCTTCGTGCTTAATCCGCTTTTCTTCGAGCCGATCAGATTGATGTCACCTATGAAAACAGCCGAGCTGACAGCCACTTCAAGGTCCGATGGCACATAAATATCAACGTTTCCAATGACTCCGCTAATGACGATTGTACTCTCTCCCTCGGGAATCATCGCTTTAGATAAATCGATTTTGATATCACCGATAAAACCAGAGACATTTAAATCATTCAGGTCAAACGGCTGCTTCATCATTTGCAGCTCGCCGATAAAAAAACTGCGCATGTCAGGCTGTTTCACATCTTTCGGCGGCTCATGATGTTCTTTTTTATTGAGGTTGACCCGTTTCTCATTCGGTTCGAATATCGGCTTCCCTTTGACAAGCCTGTAGCCGGCGTAAATCAGAAATGCGGCAAACGCATAGCCGAATAAATTAAAGGTGATGCTGAAGAGGTTTCTCAATAAAAGAAACGCGGCAAAGATATACATGACCGAGCCAAGCCAATCACGGGAATATTTTTTAAGGAAATAGCCGGCAATCAGAAAAAAGAGCGGCCAAAACAGCAGATCGCCTATTCCGATAATTTGCAAAAACATACTGATGCCGAATAAAGCAATAATAAATCCAAGAAGCTGTTTTTTTGTCATTCCTGGTGTCCGCCTCCTTTCTTCTGCCTGGTGCTACCGAATCGTTACATCCCCGCTGTCCGTTTTGATATCGATTGGATGCCGGCCGCTTCCTTGCGAGCCTGTGATGTGATGCTGTTCTTTATGTGCTGTATCAGCAAATGAATACGGCGAACTGACGTCACCGCTCGCTGATTTCGCTTTGACTGTAAAGCTGCCGTTTTGGGGAAGGGTTAGATTGGCATCACCGCTTGTCAGCGTGACAGATACGGGGCCGGTTACCTTTTTCAATACAGCATTAAAATCTCCTGAAGTCATTTTCACATCAAGAGAGCCTGATACATGAACCAGATTTGCGTCTCCTGAAGCTGCTAAGTCAATGCCGGCTGTTTTGGAGACGGTATTTGAAATGGTTACATCCCCGGATGATGCCTTCACTTTCAGGTCTTGAAGGCGGACGTCCGTCACTCTCGTATTTCCGCTCGCACATACTGCGTTCAGCTTGGAAAGCGCAAGATGGCCATTCCCGGCCACAGACACGTCCCCGCTTGAGGTTCGCACTGTCAGATCACCTTTGTAATCATACGGAAGCCGGACGATAAGAGTCGAACGGTTAAACCCATTCAAAAATTGAAATTCTTTTTCCTTTACGGTCAGCACCAGTTTTCTTTTGTTTTCAGTCACAAATAACTTTCCCGAGTCTCCTTCAATGCCTGCTGATATGTCATTTCGTTCTTCCGCTATGACCCGGACATCCTTGCTATCGGACTCTATGACCATGCTGTCAATGTCCCGCGGCAACGCGCTGGCTGAATCGGCTTCTGTGCCATTTATGAAACCCAAGCCTGCGGCAAACACGTCTTTTACGACGACGGCGAAAAAGACAAGAATACCGGCAGTGATCAACAGTTTGCCAAGCATTTTTTTCATTCGGTTTCATCCTTCTCATTCATTCTATTATAAAGGAAAAGCTTTCGAATTGATACGTGCGGAAGGGAAGGACTTGACCGCAAATCCTTCCCCGTTCCGCTTATTCATTTGCCGCTTGTGTCTTGTCTGATTTTTGCAGTGAGAGCGCCCGCATTTTTTCAATCTCCGCTTCCACGTCATCTGCGAATTCTTTGCGTGTGAGTTCGGTGCCGGCTTCCGCTGACTTTGAATAATTCGCGCGGATTTCCATTTCTTCAATACGATTTTCAATACGTAAAAATTCACGATACGCACTTTCACTGTCAATTTTGTCAAATGTCGTATTCATATGCTCTTTAGCTTTCGCCGCATTTGCCCGCGCAATCAGCGCCTGTTTTTTATCCTTTACGTCTTGAAGCTTTGTTTCAAGAGCCGCCAGCTGTTCTTTCAGGTCAGCCAGCTGACTGTTAGCCTGTTCATAGGAAACTTTATGCTCTGCCGCCTTCCCTTCTAAATACTTCATTTCAGTCAGCGCTTTTTTCGCCAGTTCTTCTTCACCTGCGTCAAAGGCGAGCTGTGCCTGTTTTTTCCGTTTGCCAGCCACTTCAGCGGCTTCTTCATATTTTTTCTTAAATTGATAGGCAATCGTGTGCTGTTTCACAATTGTTTGCTTTGCTTTTGCAATGTCACTTTCCATATCGCGTACATATTGATTCAGCATTACCTTTGGATTCTCCATTTTATCAAGTCCTTCATGAACTGACGCAACAAACATGTCTCTGATTCTTTTTAATACCATACCTAATTCCTCCTAATATATTGATATTATTTTTTCTTCAAAAATTCTTCCCATTCGTCATCAAAGTGAGATTGGTAGGCAGCTGAAGCCGGTTCAGGCTCAAAAGATGATACACCGTTATCAGCTGATCCGTTTTTCATCAGCTTCCAGCCGTAATACACCATAGCGGCTGCCAATGCGATTCCGACGACAAACGGAAGTGAGCAGATGAGCATAATGGCTCCGATACCTCCCACGATGATTCCCGTGATGGTTTTTCCTGCGGCAAACCTTTTGACCCCTGCGTATGTCATTAAGCTCCCGATGGCGAGCGGGATGATAAAGCCGAAGCTTCCTCCTCCAAAAAAGACGGAGATCCCAAATACAATTAATAAGAATCCGCCTACTGTTTTTTTGTTTATCTTCATGCAGATCCTCCTTTCGTTTTCCTTGTCTTCATCTTATACAAGTTGGCATTTATGCAAAACGAATCAGAGATTGATTTTTATATAAGACCCGAGTCGTATCTCGCACCGGACCCATCGGCACAAAAAAAAGCCATGCACGAGGCATGGCTTTTCAAAACCCTTTACAGATGAACACTTGCTTCCCTTTCTTTAATCAGGTCGGACCTTTCTGCTTTGGCCAGTTTTGTAAACAGCAAAATTCCGATACCCGCAATAATTTCGACAATCCCTCCGGCAGCGATCACTTTTCCTGAGCCGAAAGCATTTGCGGCATATCCGCAAATGACAGCTCCGGCAGGGATCGAAATATTTGAGATCATATGTATAACGGCGTAAACCTGCGGCTGATCCTCACTATCCACAGAGGTCTGGATAATCGTGTACTCAGGAACATTAACAGCACTGACTGCGGCGCCAAAGGTAAACGCGGCGAAAAACACGAGCGGCAAAAAGGTGTTCATCCCGGTAATAAAGAAAGCAAATCCTTCAATAATGCCGGCAGTGACGAATAGCAGCCCGTACCTGTTTACTTTGACTTTCGCCAGCACAAATCCTAATAAAAATGCGCCTGCGGCGGTGGTGGCCTTTAAAAGCGAGTAAACGATCGGCTGGCCGTTTAAATCTTCCGCAACGTATACGGCTGAGAGAGCTTCCCAAGGGGCAGCCGCGAAATTCATAAAAATACAGTAAATAGCGAGCGGATATAAAATCTGATGCTTTCTGACGAGCCTAAAACCGCGTTTCAGCCTTCCGATATACGTGCCTCTCTGTGTCACAACAGCAGCCTCTGATTGAGACTCAACCGCAGTGTACTTAATAAAAAGGACGAGAAAACCTGACACCAAATAGAGCACAAGTGCGATAAGCATCGTATAAGAAGGGCTGATAAATGTAAGAAAAGCGCCGCATAATGTGACAGCCCCGAGCCGGACAATTTGAGCGGAGGATTGCAGCACAGCGTTTGCTTTTTGAATGCCCTGTTCATTTACGATTTGAGGAATCAAAGCGATAGAGGCGGGATTATAGGCAGCTCCAGTAGCAGAATGCACAATCATAAGCGTCATGACAAACCACAGCGGAGAGAAGCCCGCAAAATGGCATAGAGGGATAATCAAAACAATTGCTGCCCTTGTCAGATCTGAAAAGTACATCCAAAATTTCAGCGTGCTCTGTTTCATAAATGGCCCTGTCACAGGCGCCAGCACGGCTTCCGGCAAAAAAGTGACAGCAATCAATAAAGCAGTGCCGATCGCACCTTTGCCATCATAAATTAAAAACCATAATATTGAATTAAATGCGAACATATCGCCGGATATCTTGACTATTCTTGAGAAAAACAGATAATTGAAATTTCTCTTCCAGATGCTATCACTTTCAATTAAATTCACCATCCATCAGAGCCCCCCACTGCCTATTTTTTACATCTATTTATTACAATATCTCATTTTTCCATTTTTCAGTCAATAATTCATAAGGTTCATTTTTTGTCGCAAAATGGGAAATTGACAGGGTGAAAAACAAAAAAGCCGGCATGTATATGAACACGCCGGCTCTCACTTCTACTTTTCCGATTCACTGCTGTTTCGGTCCCGAAACACAATAGCACTCCTTTCATATTCTACATCGCCAATACCGCTTCTTGCATTCACAACCCGTGCAGCGGCAAATAAATAGTCGGACAGTCGATTGAGATAACGCAGCACTGTTTCATGAATCTCCTCCGATTTCATCAGTGTCACCACTCTTCGTTCTGCCCGCCTTGTAATGGTACGCGCTACATGAAGAAGCGAAGCACCCTTCGATCCGCCTGGAAGAATAAATTTCTTCAGTTCCGGCGCTTCTGCAGTATAGGCATCAATGCGCGTTTCTAAAAAGGAAACAGATTCTTCCGTTAGTTTGTAGTCTTTTCTTTCTGTGACGATTGCCAGATCGCCTCCGCAGTCAAACAGCTCATGCTGGATGGTCAGCAGCTCTGCTGTCAGATCTTCAAAACCGGGCTGCCCGGAAAGCTCTGCCAAAGCAAGCCCGAGAAAGCTGTTAAGCTCGTCAACCGTGCCGTAGCTTTCGACGCGGGGACTGTCCTTGTCCGTTCTGCCCCCGATTAAGCCCGTTTGTCCCTTATCGCCTGTTTTTGTATATAGTTTCATACCTGAACCTCCTTTACACAGACTTATTCAAACAGCTCAGCAGCCTCTTTTACACATTCAGCTGTTCCGTTCTTTATCAATTGATTCAGCCGCTGTTCTGTGTTTTCAGATTGCTGAGTTTGGGTCGCGGCGACGAGAATATCACCTGTATCTCGTCTGTCTCCCAGCACTTTCGTCCGTTCTGCTTCGGCAGCCATAAGAGCTTTGATGAAGAATTGATCTGACGCATAGCCATTAATCAAAATCCAAATGGAAAAGCCGGTCAGAACGCATATGAAAACAGATAACTCTTCATCTTCAAACGTTCGATAAACGAAACGGTCAAGCCTTTCTGAAGATGCGGTCGCACACGTTTCCTCCAGTTGAAAACCGTTCTCTGAAAGATAGGCTGCAAGTCCTTTTATCCGATCTGACTGATCTGGCAGCCGTTTATGGATCAGCGTTCTGCTCCACGAAAACCCTGCACCGATAGGCGTCGAGGACAATGTTCGAAGCGGGATTTCCGTTTGCAGAAGAATATCATCACGCCCCGCTTGGAGCAATGCTTCAAATGGGATAAACTGCCGCTTTTCGCTGTCTTTTTCAGGCTGAATCACAATCATCGGTTTAGGTGAGCTTTGATGAACCAAGGCGGTGACATCTGTATCGTACACCGCCTTTATGCGATGTTCTGTGACAGCATATTCCGGTTTTTGCTTAGGCCCTGCGGTGCCGTTTTTCATAAACATGAGCCCATCACAGTACAGGCTTGCGGTGTTCAAATCATGAAAAACGCTGACAGTTGCCAATCCGCTTTCACTCGTCAGGCGTTTAATCAGATCAAGCAGGTCTTTTTGATAAGCCAGATCGAGAAAATTGGTCGGCTCGTCCAAAAATAAAATACGCGGCTGCTGCGCCAAAGCTTGGGCCAAATACACCCGCTGCTGTTCCCCTCCGCTTAGTTCGCGGACCGGCTTTTGCGCAAAAGCGGCCACTCCTGTTTGCTCCATTGCTTTCTGTACAATCGCTTTATCCTTTTCAGTCTGCTGTCTGAACAGCCCCGTTTGGAATGGATATCTGCCAAAGGCCACAGTTTCTTCGACGGTAAAGGTGAAGGCTTGATCCGTTTTTTGCGGCAGGACAGCCATGATTTGCGCCAGTTCCTTCGGTTTATAGTCCGCCAGCGGTTTTCCGGCCAGATAAATGCTGCCTTCCTTGGCCGGCAGCGTGCCTGTCAGCAAGTGCAAAAGCGTGGTTTTCCCGCTTCCATTAGGGCCGAGAATTCCGAGGAATTCCCCCTTCTCCACTGTTAAGCTGACATTGTTGACTAGGCAGCTGTCGCCGTATCCTCCCGACAATCCTTCTGCCTTCATCATAGGCTTTTCCTCCCGCGGTGCTGCCGAATTAAAATTAGAGCGAACACAGGCGCTCCAGCCAAGGACGTAATGATCCCGATCGGCAGTTCAATTGGCTCAATGATCGTTCTGGAAAGCAGATCGGCTAAAACGAGAAATCCTGCGCCGAGCAAGGCGGAAAGCGGCAGTAAATGCCGATGGTCTGTTCCCCACAAAAGCCTTGTGATATGCGGAATGACAAGGCCGACAAAGCCGATCGTGCCCGACACTGCCACAGCGCTTCCGGTCAAAAGAGAGCCGGCTATTAAAATCATCATCTTCCTTTTCTGAACGCTGACTCCGAGAAGCTTTGCTTTGTCTTCTCCATATGTCATCACGTTCAGCTCCCTTCCGTTTATAATCAATAAAATGGTTCCCAAAAGAAAAAACGGAAGAAACAGAATAACATAACTCCAGCCTCTCATTGAAACGCTGCCAAGCAGCCAATGCACAATCGGAAGCAGGTTGTCTCCTGTCAAGGCGATGATAAGAGAAATAAATGCGCCCAAAAAAGAGTTGATGATAACACCAGTCAAAATGAGGGTGGAAACAGACATCGAAGTGTGAACGAGGCGGCTGAAGGAAAGGACCGCCGCGATCGTGGCAAGCGCCGCGGCTACACTCATAACCGGGAGTGTAAACCCTCCGATGCCAGGAAGCTGCAGGCTAAAGAATAGGGTCACAACCGCGCCAACTGAAGCACCGGATGAAACACCGAGCGTATAGGGATCAGCAAGCGGATTTTTCAGCAGCCCCTGAAAAGCGGCCCCTGCGATAGAAAGAGCCGCCCCCACAAGGGCGGCCAGCACAACTCTCGGCAGTCTGATATTCATCATAATATTAGAGTACATCGGATCATCAGAGCCGATAGAGCCGCCGAAACCTTGATGCCAAAAGACACGAAAGACAGCGGGAATAGGAATATGCAGGCTGCCGCAAGAAATTCCTAAGATGATGCTCACGGCTAAAAATGAGAAACCAATGATATATGCGGTAAAACGATTATTCCTTAAACGTATTTGGGTAAATGCTTTCCGCAAGTTCTTCGACCCCTTCGATCAGACGGGGACCCGAACGTGTCACAAGATCAGGGTCCACATCATATACACGATGATGTTTCACAGCATTGATTTCGCTCCACCCATTGCGTTTTTCCACAGCTTTCGCTTTCACACCGTCCGTTGTAACAATTGCATCAGGATTGAGTTTTACAATCGCCTCGTCTGTCATTTGCACCCAGCCAGTCTGATCCGCCGCTGCGTTTTTAGCATGGATGACATTCAGCATTTCATTCATGAACGTATCTTTTCCGGTTGTATAAATATCAGGGTCAGGAGAAACCTCGATAAATACACTTTTCTCCTCGTCCTTTGAAATGGTTTTCGCTTTTTCTTGAATATCCTTTACATCTGATTTCATGCTTTTCACGAGCTGATCGGCTTGTTTCTCAGCCCCGGCAGCTTCTCCGATCATTTCGATTGATTTGTACACCTCGGAGAATGATTGTGCATCATTGACAGTCAGCACGGTAATGCCCGCGTCCTTCAGCTGTTTGATGGCATCCGCTGATGCTGACATGGAAGACTCATGGGCCAGAACGAGATCTGGTTTTAGAGAAATGACTTTTTCAACGTTTACATTCATATCTCCGACTTTCTCAACCTTTTTGACTTCCTTTGGATAGGTGTCGTTTGTGGTGACACCGACCACTTTGTCACCAAGGCCGAGTGCATATGTAATTTCTGTGTTGCTCGGCATTAATGAAACAATCTTTTTCGGCTCTTTTTTGATGGTTACATCCTGGTTTGACGCATCATCAATGGTGACAGGGAACGCTTCTGTCTTTTGTTTTGCCTTGGAATCCTTCTGATCCGCAGAATTGCCGCAGCCTGCCAGCATAACAGCGGCCAGCAGGAGCGCAGTCCATATCCCGGCTCGTTTTTTCATACACTTTTCCTCCTAAAAGAACTAAAAAAAGCATCTCTACGACGGTAAAGATGCTGTAAACAACACAAAAAAGCCTATTGTTTACACCTCATCTGTCCTCGCAGAATTCGTGCTGATCAAACAGGCAGGTATCCTGGCTCTTGGCGCTTTGGCCAATTACAGTGGCGGGACCGCACCGGCTTGTACCGGTTTCCCTATTAAGCCGGCTGTTGTCCACGGACCGGCACCTATTTGACATTCGTATCCTTTTTTCGGAGTAATTATACTATATGACTGACAGGCTTGTATATGTGTCCTGAATGACTTTTCCCGTATTGTGTATGGGAGCAAAATCCTCGTAAACACTAAATTTGATCTTGTATACTTAATACCATCATCAATCAAAAGGAATGATTCTTATGGATTTACAGCTAAAAGACAAACTCGTCTTAATCACCGGCTCGACGTCCGGTATCGGGAAAGCCGCCGCAAAAAGCTTTCTGCAAGAGGGTGCGGCAGTCATTGTCAACGGACGCAAACAGGAGACTGTCGATCGCACCATTGAAGAGCTTTCTGGCTATGGAACAGTGCACGGTGCTGCTGCCGATTTGTCAAAAACAGATGAAGCAGCGGCTTTTATCGAAAAAGTAAATGAAATCGGTGATATCGATATCCTTGTCAACAACCTTGGTTTCTTCGAGGTAAAAGACTTCGCCGATGTGACAGATGAAGAGTGGAATCAATATTTCGAAGTGAACGTGATGAGCGCCGTTCGGACAAGCCGTCACTTCCTTCCAAAAATGCTTGCCAAAAACAGCGGCCGCATTTTAAATATTGCAAGTGAAGCAGGCGTCAAACCGCTGCCAACGATGATTCCATACTCAATGACAAAAACGGCGCTGATCAGCCTTTCAAGAGGAATGGCTGAAATGACAAAAGGCACAAATGTGACGGTTAACTCAGTGCTCCCGGGACCTACTTGGACAGAGGGCGTGGCATCCTATATGGAAGGTGCCGCACAAGCAGCCGGCCAGGATACAGACACATTTATCAAAGACTATTTCAAGGTCAATGAGCCAACCTCACTTATTCAGCGATACGCGACAGCAGAAGAAGTCGCTAACACAATCGTATTCCTCGCGTCTGACGCCGCATCCGCCATTAACGGCACGGCACAGCGTGTGGAAGGCGGCATTATCCGTTCTCTGTAGTATAAAAAAACGCATCCGTGTTTCGGATGCGTTTTTTTTATACGTCTCCAGCAAATGGTACCGGCTGATATCCGCCTGTTTCCAGTTGTGCTGAAAACAACCCTCCAGCGTGAGGCTGCTCGTATCTCTCTTTTTCTGTCATTTGTTCTGTTGCCGTTGTAATGTAAAGGGTTTTTAAGTCTCTGCCGCCGAACGCGCAGCACGTGACATATTTAGCCGGCACGCTGATTGAATTGATTTCTTTTTTCTGAAACGGGTCAATGTGAACAACGCGGCTGCCGCCAAACAGCGCCACCCACAGCATGCCATTTTGGTCAATTGTCATGCCGTCCGGCAATCCGTCTGACTGATCAAAACGATAGACAGGTTCTGGATTCGAAACATCTCCGCTTTGAGGATCATAGCTGTAACGCACAATCTCCTGCGTCGGCGTGTCGATGTAATACATCAAATTCCGCTCGCGGTCCCAATCCAAACCGTTTGAGGTGGAGACTTGATCCTTGATTTTGACAAGACTGCCGTCTAGATTCAAACGGTACAGCGACGCCTGTTTTTGCTCGCCTTCCATGCTCGTTGTCCCCGCCCAAAGCCTTCCGTACGGGTCACATTTAGCATCATTAAATCTCAGGCTCTCATGCATGTCCTTCGGCTGTTTAATTTTTTCCAAGCTGTCATCCCGAAGATGATACAGGTAAAACCCGTCCTTCATCATCATAATCAGTTCATCCTTTGAATATTTCGCAAGCGCCGTCACAAAGGATTTGAATTTGATTGATCGGTTGATTTTTTCTTCAGGGTCAAAGATATGGAGCTCGCTCCCCAGGATATCAACCCAATATAAGCGGCCGTTTTCTTCATCCCATAACGGGCCTTCTCCAATCACTGCCCGAGTGTCTGCTTCCAATACTGCATCCATGTGTTACACCTCTTTAGCTTCAGTCTATATATTGTTATTCCCGGCAAAGAGGTGTCCAAACCACTTGATGTTTATTGTTTTTTAAAAAGGATGGTAATGACCGTTCCAATGTTCATTCTGCTGTTCACATGGATCGTTCCGTTATGGAGATGGACAAGCTCCTTGGCAATCGCGAGCCCGAGACCCGTTCCGGCAGTTGAATCTTTTGTGTTCGTCCCTCTGTAGTAACGGTTAAACAAATGGGTAATCGTTTCTTCATCCATTCCTTTCCCATTGTCCTTCACCTTTAAAGATATATGATTTTTTGTTTGCTCCAGAATGACTTGAATCTCTGTTCCTTTGTCGTTGTGCTTCACGGCATTCCCAAGGAGGTTTTCTAATATGCGCCTGAACCACGCTTCATCAAGGGCAAATTCAATATGCTCTTCTTTGGATACAAACGAGATATCATAGCCTTCAGAAAACGGATTTTTCTTAAAATCCTCAATGACATTTTTAAAAAACGGGATAAGGCTAGTGAGATTTCTCTCAATAGGAAGAGCATCATTTTTCAGCCGATACGTTAAATTTAAGTCTTCAATCAGCTTGGACATGTATTCAGATTTTTCTCTGACAACCTGCCCCATTTCTTTCACTTCTTCCGGCGACCAGTCATATTGCTTCGACTCGAGCATCATGCTGTAGCCGTAAATGCTGCTGAGCGGTGTTTTTAAGTCATGTGACAAACCGGCGATCCATTCTTCCCTTGTCGCCTGGATTTTTTCCCTGTTTCTTTTATCCCTTCTCAGCGTTTCGGTCAGCTGATCCATTGATTCAAATATCTCACCGAAAAAGCGGTACGGCTGTTTGATTTTCCCCTTTTTATTTTTGCTGACAGGATGGCCTTCCCGGTTTCTGGGTTCCTCAAGCTTCCCTTTTGACAGATTGACCAGCCATCGAATCGTGTGAAAAATCGGCAGCCCGAACCGGAACATATACCAAACGGTCATCCAAATGATATACATGAACAAAACGCCCATAACAAGAAACATCGCTTTTAATACAACCTTCAGGAATGATTTGTTAAACTCCTGATCGGTTACATAGACAGGGTTCGGCACCGTAGCGACCATCCATCTGTCTTTATTGAGAATCTTAACGGAAATTTCCCGCTTATAGTTCCAAGGTTTAGAGCTGTATTTCAGCAGCTCCAGCTGGTTCATCGTTTTTCTTTCGCTTTTTGTGCTGTTGATGCTGTCGAGAATGTTTCCATTGCTGTCTAACAGGTAAATAGCGCCTTTTTTCTGCTTAATATAGTCGATGGTGCCAGACTTATAGTGCGCTAGATCGTCTATCTTTTGTTCGCGTTTTTCTACGGAAGTCAGGAGCTGTTCACTCTTTGATTTCCAGCCGAACAATAGAAGATACGACTTATCTTCAATATTGATAGCCCAATAATTCAGTTTATAGTTATGAAGCTTTTTGATTTTATAAATAGACAATAGCTCTTTCTTGGTATAGGTGCCCGGCACGTCTTTTGGCACGCCGTAGGAATAATCAGTGTTTCCTTCCGAATCAATGATTTGCATCCAGCCGTGCTGTTTATCGACAGATTTCTTCAGGAAATTATCCACTTCCCATGTCCCGTCTTCGTTTACATCGAGATATGCCTCAAGTGTGTCGGTCGTCGCCTTTGTCAGCCCCGAATTGGATTCCGCATCGCTAAAACGAGCGTCTAAATAGAAAAACGACGCTACCAGCATTACTGTAAGCAGCAGGATCACAATCAGCATCTGCCCGAAAAAGTGAAACAAAAACTTCCATCTTAACCTCATGACCGCTTGCCTTCAGGATTTGGGATAAAACGATAGCCGAGACCTCGAACGGTTACAATATACTCCGGATTGCTCGGATCGCGCTCAATCTTCTCCCTAAGCTTGCGAATATGAACCATGACGGTGTTGTTGTCACCATAGGAAGGGTAGCCCCATACTTTTTCATATATTTGATCCTTGGAAAGCACCACGTTAGGGTGTTCACAAAAATACTGCAAAAGTTGCAGAAGCTGAGCTGAACAAGCAACAGCTTCCCCGCCTACAATCAGCTCGGCATTTTGCGGAGAAAAAGTAAAATAATCATATGTGTATGTTTGATTTGAACTCGTTTCTTTCGATTGATATGTACGCTTGAGATGCGCTCTGATCCGCGCCGCTAATTCCAGCGGATTAAATGGTTTTGTGATATAGTCATCAGCTCCGACCGCAAAGCCCGATAATTTGTCCGCGTCGGATGATCTTGCCGTCAGGAAAAAAATCGGAGCTTCTGAATACTCTCTGATCAGCGTGCAGGCTTCAAAACCGGACATTCCGCCCATCATGACATCCAGCACAATTAAGTCAACCTTATTGGCCTTCACAACAGGAATCGCTTCTTCTGCGCTTGCCGCATCCAGTATATTTCGATAACCTTCTTTTTCGAGAACGCGTTTGATCATGTCCACAATCGCTTTCTCATCGTCTACGATTAAAATTGACGCATTTTCCACTTTTATGTTCCTTTCTGTCACTGTTTTTTTCATCTTATCATTATATCGTTTATTTATGGTACATTTTTGAATACATTGGAGCTTGGCAAATCAAAACAGCAAAAAAGGAGCAAACAAGCGCTCCCTTTTGATGTTTTTTTATATGAAAATATTATGAGTTCTCATCTACCATGTACAAAATAAACTCCCAAAATCCCGGGACATCCTGACACAAAAGCATATCAGCCTTTTCAAACATTTTGATCTTCAGCTCTTGCTCTAAATCTTCTCTTTCTTGATAGGACGTATTGCTGAGTTTTTTTCTGATCATCGGTGAAAAGCATGCAATCAGGTGCTCAATGTCAAAAGTCTCGTCATTTTGTTTCTTTTTTTGTTCAAACTGGCCGTTCACAGCTTACTTTTCCCCCTTTTTTTGCGCCGCTAGCTGCTTTCTGATATTCTCCAGTCCCTTTTTATGAATGTTGGAAATGTTTTGCCGGGACTCCCCTAATGAATCTGCAATCTCCTGCATCGTGGCACCGTGAAGATACACTTTCGTCAGCACGCTTTTTTGTTTGTCAGTCAGATTCTGAATCGCTTGGTAGAGCTGATAATCCTGAACATGCTGACTCAAATCATCCTGCCGGTCTAAAAATTCTTCAAATGCATCGCTTCCTGTTTCGGAAGGAAGTCGATCTCCTGCCTCCGGATGATCTACCGTCAGCGGATACCGTTTTTGATTTTTGCGAACCCGCTTATCAAAATCAATAGAAAAGATGCGAATCATTGAATTCATATACTTGACGATGCGGATTTCTTTATAAAACTGCTTAAATAGCTCGTCCAATGATTTTGCATCTTTTTCGTTAGGGCTTTCCATTACGTTTTTGAACAAACGGTAATGCTGAGGATTGCTCAAAAAATGCTTCACGATGGGATGCTTCATTATCTCCTTACATTTTGACCGTAAAAGACTTTGATAGTCCATCAAACCGCCTCCCTACTAAATTAAATGAAGGAAAGCAAAAAAAAGTAAACTACTACTTTCCGACTAGTGTCTTCCAAAATACTTTGCAGCAGTTTACGTTTTATCGGATTTCCTTCACTTACATACATGACTGCAGAAAAAGAAGGGAGGTATTTTCCTATGGATCAGGTTTTTATAGAGGAAGTCGTAAAACAAATCGGCAATTTGGGGTTTCCCGCGCTGATTGCAATGTACCTGCTGACCCGGTTCGAAAAGAAGTTTGATCAACTCATTGAACTAATGACAGAACTGAAAGATCATGCAAAAAAATAATTTTTCAATCAAAGTTGACTTTTCACTGATTTTTTTCACTTAACAAAACAGAAGGGAAAACGAAAGGCCTTTCACCTTCTCTTTCTGCTATCACAATTAAATCTAAGGAGGAAACATTTCATGAAAAAACAAAATGACATTCCGCAGCCAATTAGAGGAGACAAAGGAGCAACGGTAAAAATCCCACGCAATATTGAAAGAGACCGGCAAAACCCTGATATGCTTGTTCCGCCTGAAACCGATCATGGCACCGTCAGCAATATGAAGTTTTCGTTCTCTGACACTCATAATCGATTAGAAAAAGGCGGATATGCCCGTGAAGTGACAGTACGTGAACTGCCGATTTCAGAAAACCTTGCATCTGTAAATATGCGGCTGAAGCCAGGCGCCATTCGCGAGCTGCACTGGCATAAAGAAGCAGAATGGGCTTATATGATTTACGGAAGCGCAAGAGTCACAATTGTTGATGAAAAAGGGCGCAGCTTTATTGATGATGTAGGTGAAGGTGACCTTTGGTACTTCCCGTCAGGCCTGCCGCACTCTATCCAAGCGCTGGATGAGGGGGCTGAATTCCTGCTTGTGTTTGACGATGGATCATTCTCAGAAAACAGCACGTTCCAGCTGACAGATTGGCTTGCCCACACTCCAAAAGAAGTGATTGCTGCGAACTTCGGCGTGACAAAAGAAGAGATTGCTAATTTGCCAGGCAAAGAAAAATATATATTTGAAAACCAACTCCCTGGCAGCTTAAAAGATGACATTGTGGAAGGGCCGAACGGCGAAGTGCCTTATCCATTTACTTACCGCCTTCTTGAACAAGAGCCGATTGAATCTGAGGGAGGGAAAGTATACATTGCAGATTCGACAAACTTCAAAGTGTCTAAAACCATCGCATCAGCGCTCGTAACAGTAGAACCCGGCGCCATGAGAGAGCTGCACTGGCATCCGAATACACACGAATGGCAATACTACATCTCCGGTAAAGCAAGAATGACCGTCTTTGCATCTGACGGCCATGCCAGAACGTTTAACTACCAAGCCGGTGATGTCGGATATGTACCATTTGCAATGGGTCATTATGTTGAAAACATTGGGGATGAACCGCTTGTCTTTTTAGAAATCTTCAAAGACGACCATTATGCCGATGTATCTTTAAACCAATGGCTTGCTATGCTTCCTGAAACATTTGTTCAAGCGCACCTTGACTTAGGCAAAGATTTTACTGATGTGCTTTCAAAAGAAAAGCACCCAGTTGTGAAAAAGAAATGCAGTAAATAATAGACTTACAGCTTGCAGAGAGCACTCGTTCTCTGCAAGCCTTCATAAGGAGCTGAACCTGTGAAACATCAAACGTCTTCAAAACTATTATTGCGGCTCTCCATCAAATACTTGCTGGCCGCAGCAGCAGTGGTGCTGACCTATTTTGCTGTCATCTATATATTATTTTCTTTAGCGGGAACGAGCTATCGCTCAGCAGCTCATGTCCTGCTTTTTGCTGTGTTATTTCTTATCCTTGGGCTATTTCTAGAACCGTTTGAACGCCTGATGATACATAGTTTTACATTTTTTAAGACAGACAAACGCTTATTCATTCTCCTAGCAGGCATCGTCCAGCTTCTGTTTTTATGGATGACTGCTCATACAACAGACGAAATGATCAGCGACATCTGGCTGTCTACCACTGAAGAAATGATCATCGCAGCCGTATTTTTGATTTTAGACAAATGCAACTCAGCACTTCCCAGCTAAAAAAAGAACGCATTCCAATTGGATGCGTTCTTTTTATTCATAGCGCAGCGCGTCTACAGGCTGAAGCTTAGATGCCTTGATGGACGGAAGCAAACCGAAGATAATGCCGACTGCCATTGAAAAGATGAGTGCTCCGACAACAGCTGGAACGGAGACGATAAAAGGCATCGGAAAAATGACCGTCAGCAGCTTGGCGATGCCGAAGCCCGCCAGCACACCGAGTATTCCGCCAATGCTTGTCAGCACGACAGCCTCGGTTAAAAATTGAAATAAAATCACACGCCGCTTAGCACCGAGCGCTTTCTTAATTCCGATTTCTCTCGTGCGCTCCGTTACGGAAACGAGCATAATGTTCATGACGCCGATACCGCCCACCAAAAGTGAAATACTGGCGATTCCGCCAAGCAGCAATGCAAATGACTGATTAAAGGACTCTACTTCCTGCGCGATCTCCTGAAGATCCATTACACTGTACTCTGCTTTCTCCAACTCAGCTTCTGACAGTCCCTGATTTAAAAGATCCGCAGCCATTACACCCGCTTCTTGGATATGCTCAGAAGAATCAGCCTGCACAGCAATCTGCGTTGGCGCGTCAAACCCTTCAATAAGCGGCCACACTTTTTTCGGCACGTACAAAACCGGGTTCGCATAGTCGCCTTCAAACATGCTTTCCTGTTGATTTTTTTCTTTAAAAACACCGACGACCTTAAACGGCACACCATTCATTTCAATGCTTTTATGCAGAGCGTCTCCTTCTGGAAACAGTTCATCTCTGACAGCTTCATTGATCATCACCACTTGGTGAGTGGTGTTTAATTCGTTTTCCGCCAGCTTTCTCCCTTCGGTTATTCGGATTGGGAACATATCGAAGTAATCATCGTCCACTCCGTACACTTGGGGATACGAAACGTTTGTTAAATGAAAAACGCTCGCGCCTTCTGACATGTAATATAAGGATAATCCTTTAACAATAGGATCAGATTTGATCGCCTTTACTGTTTCTTCAGCTACAGGCGGCGCGGACGTATACGAAACCTGAGGGCCTCCGCCCTCCTCTTCACCGCCAGACGGCTGGTAGACAACGTTGATCGCGTTGTTTCCCATGCCGATCATACTTTGCTTTAATTGCTCACTTTGGCCCTTCAGCATTGAAACAATCGCAATGATTGCCGCTATGCCGATAATCACGCCTAGCATTGTCAGAATGGATCTTAATTTATGAGAGAAAATGGATTGAAAGGAGATTCGAATATGTTCAAGCATGGCTGATATCCCCTCTCTCATCTAATACCAACTCTCCGTCTCTGATAAAAACCGTTCTGTCAGCTTTTTTGGCGACGTCCGGGTCGTGGGTTATCATAATAATGGTCTTGCCTTCCCGATGAAGTTCGGAAAACAGTGACAAAATTTGTTCACTTGATTTGGTATCAAGCGCCCCGGTCGGTTCATCAGCTAAAATAAACCTCGGCTGATTGACAAGGGCTCTCGCTATCGCCACCCGCTGCTTTTGACCGCCTGACAGCTTAGGAGGTTTGTAGGAGACCCTGTCTTTTAATCCGACCTTTTCCAGCGCTTCATATGCCCGTTGCCTTCTCTCTTTTTTCTTCACTTTATTGTAAATCATCGGCAGCTCAACATTTTGCAGCGCGGTGAGACGCGGCAGCAAATGAAAAGTTTGAAACACAAACCCGATTGATTCGTTGCGAATTTCGGCTAAAGCTCCGTCTTTCCCTTTCAATATATCGATCTGATCAAGCGTATAGGTTCCCGAGGTCGGCCTGTCCAAACAGCCGATAATATTCATTAACGTTGACTTTCCAGAACCCGAAGGCCCCATAATAGCCAAAAACTCCCCTGCCTGGACAGTCAGATTGATATGTTTCAAGATTGGAACTTCTTCTTTTCCCAGCTTGTACGATTTCGAAATATTATTCAGTGTCAGCATTGACTGTAACCTGCTTTCCTTCCTTGACCGCGGGATCAGGGTAGATTACATAATCTTCCGGCGTCAGGCCGCTCTTAATTTCCACCATGTCATTTTCATCTGTCTCTCCGATTTCAACAGGCTGCTTAACCGCTTTCTGCTTCTCATCAGCTTTCCACACATACGGTTCGCCGTCATCCTGAATGACCATGTCGGACGGCAGCTTGATCGTATCCGCATCAGCATCATCACTCACCACTTCGATGTTGACATGATAGCCGACTTCAAGACCTTTATGGCTGTCTAATAAAATGGTGAAAGGATAGTTAGAGGACTGTGGATTCATTTCTTCATCAGAAAAGCTTTCTGATTCTTCACCCTCGCCTGCTCCCGCTGGAAGCTTGCCAATCGAGGTGACCTTTCCTTTCCACTCGCCCTCACCGCCTGTTTTCAGCGTAACCCTGACTTTGCTGCCTTTTTTGATCGTGTCCATTAACAGCTCATTGATTTGGCTTTTGACCAGATATTTGCCTGTCGAAACAATCTGGATATACGGGCCTGTTGCCTGGTCGCCTGTTGCCCCGTCAGCGATATCCTGATTGACACTTTGAACGATTCCATCATGCTTGCTTGTAATGACATTGGAACCTTTGTTTTTCGTCAGGCCAGCCAGTTCTTTTTGATGCTGTTTCAGTTCGAGCTGGCTTGTTTTCAAATCGAAATTGGCTTGGTCAATTTCATCTTGAAGCTGGGCTTTCTCTTCTTTCCCTGCCGCTTTCAGCTTCTTTTCCGTTTCTGTTATTGATTTTTGCAAACGGCTGATTTGCAAAGTTGTCATTTCGATTTGCAAATTGGCCTGCTCAATTTCATCAGAGTGATCCTCGCCCTCATACTCAAAAAGCTTATCGCCCTTTTTAACCTGATCGCCTTCTTTGACGTATGTTTTTTTAATACTGCCTTTTTCTGAATCTATGTATACTTTCTGCTGTTTTTCAGGTTCAACCTTTCCAGAAAACGTTTGGCCTGATTCTGAATCTCCTCCCATGTATACCGCTACCGATTCAGCATAGGGCTCCGATGATACGGCAATTTGGTTCATGTGAGTAAAAAAGTAAAAACCGCCGGCGCCGATCCCAGCCAGTACAAGCACACCAGCACATATCGCGCCGCCAATAAGCCATTTTTTCTTCTTGGACACAACGATCTCCTCTTTCTGTAAACATTGTAATATTTTCGAAACATTCTAACCAATATTATCTATTAATTCAAAAAGACTTGCAATCTTTTTATTAAAATGACGGAATCAAATAGAAAAATTGTATTTTCGCGGCGAATAAAAAAAAATCCCGGCTTCGAACCGGGATTTTTCTTACACAGAAACAAGCTCTTTTTCATTTTTAATCAGATCATAGGTCAAGCATACAGGTTTATTTGTACGGGGATCAGTCACGATTTCAGCATCAATCTGAAATACCCGCTGCAAAATATCCGGTGTCATGACCTCAAGTGCAGTACCTTCCTTGATGACAGTGCCTTTTTTGAGCGCGATCATATAATGGGAAAAACGAGCTGCGTGGTTAAGGTCATGAATGACCATTAAAATCGTCCGCCCCTGCTCTTTGTTGAGTCTGTCAAGCAGCTGCAGAATTTCAAGCTGGTGTGCAAGATCAAGATACGTCGTAGGTTCATCCAGCAGCAGCAGCTCCGTCCCTTGCGCAAGCGCCATGGCAATCCACACGCGTTGACGCTGTCCGCCTGACAATGCCTCAATCGGCCGTTCAGCAAATTCAGCCATGCCTGTTTCTTCAAGCGCCCATTTGATAATCCGGCGGTCTTCGTCATTTAATCTGCCGAATCCTGATTGATGCGGAAACCTGCCGTACGACACCAATTCGTGCACCGTTAGGCCGCTCGGCGCTTCAGGTGTCTGTGGCAGAATCGCCATATCTTTCGCAATGTCTTTTGTAGACATCTTATGAATCGCTTTGCCGTTTAAATAGACGGCCCCTGCATGCGAACGCATAATTCTGGACATTGTTTTTAAAATCGTTGATTTCCCGCAGCCGTTCGGGCCAATTAAGGTGGTAATTTTCCCTTTAGGAATCGATATATTTAAATCCTTTACAATCACCCTGTCGCCATAACCGATTCCAAGCTGTTCCGTTGATAATGAATTCATATTCGGCCCCTCCTCTAATTCGCTTTCATCAATAAATAAATAAAGTAAGGCGCACCTAGCACGGAAATGACAAGTCCGACCGGAATTTCTGATGGTGCCAATACATTTCTCGCCATTGTATCAGCGAGCAAAAACAGGAATGCGCCGATGAGGGCGGAGACCGGTATCAGCGTCTGGTGACGCGGACCGGTCAGCCTTCTAGCCACATGAGGCGCGATCAATCCGAGAAACGCGATGCCTCCCGCAGCTGCCACACATGAAGCGGCAAGAGTGACGGCTGCCAGAAGAAGAATCCGTCTCTCCCTTTCAACAGGAGTGCCCAGCCCGGTCGCTAGTTGGTCTCCTAGCTGCAATATGTTCAAATAGCGTGCCTTATATAAAGTAAATGGTAGCAAGATCACAATCCAAGGAAGGATCGCCCAGATCATATTCCAGTTCGCCCCCCATATTGAGCCGGATATCCAAACCGCGGCTTGCATAAAATCATGAGGGTCCATCTTGAGCTGAAAAATCAGCAACAGGGCGTTGAATCCGGCATTTACCCCGATGCCGACTAAAATCAGCCGAATCGGTGTGGCGCCCTTTTTCCATGCCAGAAGATAAATGAGAAACGCAGCGAGGATTGCTCCTGCCAAAGCACTGAACGGCAGCATAAATGTTCCGAAAAAGCTTAGATCTGAAGCTGATCCTTGAAAAAAGTATATAAAAAGCACAACGGCAAGTGAGCCGCCGGCGTTAATTCCGAGAATACCAGGCTCAGCAAGATCATTTTGAGACACGCTTTGCAAAATGGCGCCAGCAACGGCGATCCCTGCTCCAACAAGCAAAGAAAGGATGATCCGGGGCAGCCTGAACTCAAATAAGACAAGTTCATCACGCGCAGTTCCTTGGCCGAAAAAGACCTGAAGCGTTTTAAGCGGTGCAATTTTGATAACACCCAAATTGAGACTGATAAAAAAGACCAGCACGATGAGCATAAGAGTCACAGCCATTACGGCGAGCGGTTTTCTTGTTGTTGTTTTCATTACAGCCCTCTCCTTTCACGACGTGCCAAATAAAAGAAAAAGGGAACGCCGATGAGAGAAGTCAGTGCGCCGACAGGCGTTTCAAAGGGTGCGTTTATGAGTCTCGCCGCTATGTCAGCAAAAACAAGCAAGACAGCACCGAGCACCGCCGAGCAGGGAATGATCCACCGATAATCCACACCGACCAAAAACCGGGTAATATGCGGAATGATCAGCCCGATAAATGCGATGGTGCCGGCTATGGAAACCGCAGCTCCGGTCAAAATCACTACGATAAGCATGCCAACCAGTTTCACCGCTGATGTATATTGTCCTAGCCCTTTTGCCAGATCGTCACCGAGACTTAACACTGTCACAGAACGGGCGATGAAAAACGCGAGCGTTAAACCGACAGCCCCTGCAATAAGCAAAAGCTGGACCCCCGACCATTTCACACCCGCTACCCCGCCTGCGTACCAAAAGCTGATATCCTGAGCCACATCAAAGCGGATCGCAATGGCGGTTGAAATTCCGGTAAAGAAATAAGTAACTGCCGTACCCGCCAGAGCAAGCTTTACAGGCGTAAGACCGCCCCTTGAAAACATGCCGATGCCCATTACCGTCGATGCCCCCAGTCCCGCTCCCGCAAAGGACCATAGGACAAGCCCCATTGCAGAAAGTCCGGGGAAAAAGGCAAACGCAATCGAAACCGCAAACGCAGAGCCTGATGTCACACCCATAATCGAAGGTTCTGCCAAAGGGTTTCTCGTCATCCCCTGCATGATCGCTCCCGACACTGCCAACAATGCGCCTACAAGTGCGGCAGCAGCCGTTCTCGGCAGCCGAAGATCATGTATAATTTGGTGAGATGTCTTTGTCGGCTGATAATGAAAAATGGCGTTCCATACAGTGTGCAAATGAATATCCGCTGCACCGAGGGATATGGATAAAAGTGCGCCAAGGCAAAGCAGGCATAGACCTGCAATAAGGACGATAACCGCGCCATATGTCCTTGACGTCCATTGGATTTCTTCTGATGCAGTCTGTATATTTTTATGTTGACTCAACTGCCGTACTTCCTTTCTGATACTGATAATGATTATCAATTGCTGTTTCAGTATATCACTTTTTTCAACAGATTTAATAGCGTGTTTTGAACAAAAATGAAAATGCATTTGCAAAAATATCGTGTCAACCGGCACTTGCAGTGGTATAATCACAGTTGATAATGATTCTCTTTTTCATCTATTTTTTTAGAAAGAAGGTATGAGATATGACCCATATATACAAGAAACTCGGAGCCGCGTTTTTTGCCCTGTTATTGATTGCAGCGCTGGCAGCCTGCGGGAATAACTCAGAAAGCAAAGGCTCTGCCTCTGATTCAAAAGACTCAGAAACCTTTACATACAAGGCTGAAAACGGAAATGTAAAAATCCCCAAGCATCCTAAACGGGTGGTTGTCATGGCTGACGGCTACTACGGCTACTTCAAAACACTTGGCATCAACGTTGTCGGTGCACCTGAGAACGTATTTAAAAACCCTTACTACAAAGGAAAAACAGCCGGCGTCGAAAACATCGGAGACGGCACTTCGGTTGAAAAGGTCATTGATTTAAACCCTGACCTGATTATCGTCTGGACAACACAGGGTGCTGATATTAAAAAGCTTGAAAAAATCGCGCCGACTGTCGCAGTAAAATACGATAAGCTCGACAACATCGGACAGCTGAAAGAATTTGCAAAAATGACAGGAACTGAAGATAAAGCTGAAAAATGGCTGTCCGAGTGGGATAAAAAAGTTGCGGCAGCTAAAACAAAAATCAAAAAAGCGGTCGGTGACAAAACCATTTCCATTATGCAAACGAACGGAAAAGACATTTACGTATTCGGTAAAGACTTTGGAAGAGGCGGAAGCATTATTTACAAAGACCTCGGCCTGAAGGCTACAAAGCTGACAAAAGAAAAAGCCATTGACCAGGGACCTGGTTATACAAGTATTTCATTAGAAAAGCTCCCTGACTTCGCCGGAGATTATATTTTCGCGGGCCCATGGCAATCAGGCGGTGATGATGGCGGCGTATTTGACAGCTCCATTTGGAAGAACCTGAACGCCGTTAAAAATGGCCATGTCTATAAGATTGATCCGATTGGCTTCTATTTCACCGATCCGATTTCATTAGAAGGCCAACTGAAGTTTATTACGGAAAGCTTAACTAAATAAACGAAAGAGCCGGACAAGCGGCTCTTTTTTCATGCAATAAAAGGAGCGGCTCATGTTAAACCACATCGGATATTTTTTTACTCAATTCATATTAAGCTGTATCATCATCGCAATCAGTTTTTTTAACGGGCTCTATATCGGAAAACCTTTTTCAGATGTGTTTCTTGTTTTTATCTTAGTGCTTATTCTGTTTAGTTTGCTGGAGAGGCTGAAAAACCGTTTTTTGCAAATACGATTATCCGTAAAGGTTTTTCTTTCTATTTCAGCTTTCCTGTCAGCTGTTTTAACAATCTGATTGCTAACAGGAGAAATTGTATTTCAATAAAAAAAGACACCTGACAAAGCAAATCAGGTGTCTTTTCATTATGCTTGTTTTTCTCTCTGAAACTTTTTACTCACAAATGGATAAACAATCAAGCCGACAAAGAATAAACCGATGCCGAGAATAAATGTCGTTAAATCTGCTGTGCCTGTAACAATAACAAACACAGAGTATGCACACGCCAGTATCGCGATCAATCCGTCTCTTACACGGGAGCCTTTCAGCTGGTCATACGTTTCACCTTTGATGACTAGCTTCAAGCTGTAGATTGCAGATACCAGATACGGAATTAAATATGCGAGTGTCGCCGCTGTCGTTAAAAACGTAAATGCGTCACTTATTGTCCGGGAAATAACAGAGAAAATGAAGACCTGTGACATGACGTTTGTAATAATGAGTGCAATGACCGGACTTCCCTTTTTATTCGTTTTTGCAAAAACTGCCGGGAAATCTCCTGCTTTAGCGGCTTGGTATGGCACCTCAGAGCCAAGCAAAATCCAGCCGAGCATCGTTCCGAATAAACAAAGGATAGCCAAAAGCGCCATAATCACGCTTCCCGCGTTTCCAACAATCGCATAGAGTACATCAACGAATGGTTTTTCTGAGCCGACAAGCTTATCATGCGGCAGAACACCCATCGTAATTAAAGTCACTATAATATAAATGCTCAAAGCAATCAGCAAGCCGGTAATCGTCGCACGTTTCACATCACGCTGAGAACGCGCACGGCCGGACAGGATCACCGCGGATTCAATTCCGACAAACGCCCACAGTGTAGAAATCGCGGCGTTATGAACCTGGCCGCCAATTCCAATGCTTGTGCCGTTTTCTCCTTGAACCGGGAAATAAAAATGACCGAATAATGTCGTTTGAAACACAAATAAACCGGCAACGATAAAGAAGACAAAACCTAATACTTTAGAAAGCGTTGTAACAAAGTTCAATTTACTTGCACCGTTAATGCTGGCAACAAGAATCGTGTGCGTTCCCCATAACAAGATCGTACATACGGCAAACGTCAGCAATTGGCCGAGCGTCACCTCTTGCCCGCCGATCGAAAACATTTCACGTTTGTCAACCAAGATCGGGAAGAACGAAGTCAAGTAACCAGCGAGACTTGTGATGATCGCCACGTTGCTGATCCAGCTCGCCACCCAGTAGCCCCACACCATTGTGAAACCGGCAGCGTTGCCTTTCTTCGGATCGGAAAACAGTGCTCTGGCATAACTTTGCGGTCCCGCTGTCAGTTCAGGCTTGCGAATAGACAAGTGCCCGAACACAAGCGCAATCATCAGCACGCCGGCACCTGTCAAAAGCCAGGCGGACGTAGCGCCAAACGGACTTGCGATTGAAGCAAGCGAGCTTGGCAAGGAGAAAATTCCTGATCCAACCATATTTCCAACGACAAACGCCGTTAATAACCAAAAACCCCATTTTTTTGTCTGTTCCATTCCAGTACCTCCATGATTCTTTGTACGGACCAGACCCCGAGATCATATAAACGCAAAAAAAGCCTGAACAAAAGTCCATGCTTAAAGAAACACACACCCTTGATCTCCGGATAGCCCTCCGCGAAAAAGCACGCGGCAGTCCTGCACTTATTCAGATACAGTCCCAGCATAGAGAAGGATCGGCTTTCTCCACACTTCGGCGCTGATGCCTTTTACACATGTTTAACAGCTCCTGTCAGCCTGGCATGTGTGACTTATCATCCGCGCAACCTCTACCTCACTGAGAAAGAGTGAGGATTTAATTATTCAGTTACTCCCAGAAGGTTATCAAAGAAAGGATGATCTGTCAAAGGGAACAGATGGAAAATACGGATAGAGCCAAGCCCTATCCGCATGTGATTATCGATTATTTTTCTTTTTTTGCACAGCTTCTTGAAGCGGATCATCTTTTAGAGCTGAACCTGCATCTTCAAGAGCTCCTTGGATTACGCTTTTTTCTTTTTCGGAACGTTTTCCTTTATCTTTATTAAAGAAACCCATTCGTATCACCTCTTTTTAAAAATAGGTACATGTTTAAGATGCCTTTTTCCTGAAAAATTATGCGGGAAATTTTTTATCGTCCAAAGTCCTGTTGATCAAACATACATTCTCTTGATATATTTGTAATTCAGAGATTTTTTGCAAAAGATAAAGGAGAAGCGGCAAATGACAGGAAAAACACACATCATGGGAGGCATCGCTTCTTGTACGGCAGCGGCTTATTATTATGGATTTGATCCAGTGCTTATGGCTGCGTCAGGCGCGGTTGGGGCATTGATTCCCGATATCTGCCACACGCAAAGCAAAATCGGGAGAAAATTTCCTATTTTATCGAAAGTGGTCAGCTCCGTTTTTGGCCACCGTACCTTTACACACAGCCTGCTGTTTATGCTCATCATGTTTTTTATCACTTCTACATATATTCCAGATAAAAACATCTCAGCCGGCTTAATGATCGGAATGGCGAGCCACTTGATTCTTGACGCTTGGACAGTGAACGGAATCAAATTATTATTCCCTTCAACGATCCGCGTGCGGCTTCCATTATATATGAAGACAGGCAGTTTTTCTGAGCAGCTCGTACTAGCCGGCCTGACCCTTGCTTCATGTTACTACTTTTATATGCTGTTTCATGGACGCATGTTGTAAATGCGAGTGCTGAAACTTGTCTGAACCGGCGGTTTTTAGTAGGTTTTACTTAAGAAGCATTTCATGCAGATGATCAAGAAAACGTGAGGAGTCATATTGATGAAAGGAACCTTTTTTCACAATCAGCGGTTTTTATGTTTTTCGATCTTGTTTATGTGGATCAAAACGTATGTGATATATAAACTCGGCTTTGATTTGCAGATCGATACTCTGTTGGAAGAGCTGATTTTGCTGATCAATCCGCTCAGCTTTATCCTTCCTTTATTCGGGATAGGCCTGCTTCTGAAAGGAAACAAGCAGCGGGTCTTTTTGCTGATTGCCAATCTGGTTCTGACTGTCATCTTGATCTCCAATACGATTTTTTACGGCTTTTATATCGATTTTATTACCATTCCGGTTTTATTTCAGGCCAGCAACATGAGCGATATGGGCAGCAGTGTAAAAGAACTGTTCCATCCTCTGTTTATTGCCCTGTTTGCGGATTTGGTTTGTCTGCTGCTGCTCGCCAGAAAAACGAAACAGCCGCAGACAAAAGCCGCTCCCCGCACGATCAAACGGTACTATGCAGCTTCCTGCGGCATGATTTTATGCACGCTGGCACTTGCAGAAGTACAGCAGCCGAAGCTTTTGGCACATTCCTTTGACCGGGAAATGCTCGTCAAAAGCATCGGCCTGTTTCAGTTCCATATATACGATACGATTGCTCAGACTGTTAATATTAGCGCGAAGGCATTCGCTGATGAAGACAGCATAACTGCCATTAAAAATTACACAGAGGCTGATTACAGCAAGCCTGATCAAAGCAAATTCGGACTGGCAAAGGGCCGCAATGTCATCTTTGTAACACTTGAGTCGACCCAAAGCTTTGTTTTGAATGAAAAAGTCAATGGAAAAGAAATTACCCCATTTATGAATGATCTCGTTAAAAAAAGCTATTCCTTTGATCATTTCTATCAGCAAACAGAACAAGGGAAAACATCTGATTCAGAATTCATCGTTGCTAACTCAATGTATCCTTCCCTTAGCGGCGCCGTCTTTTTCACGAAAAGCGACCATCAATTTCATACGATGTACAAATCGCTGAAGCAGCATGATTATTATTCAGCCGTCTTTCATGCCAACCATAAAACATTTTGGAACAGAGATGTCATGTACGATACATTTGGGATTGACCGCTTTTTTGATGTTGATGACTTCCATGTCACTCCCGGAACATCGACAAGCTGGGGCTTAAAGGATAAGGAATTTTTAGAGCAGTCCGCCGAAAAGCTGAAAAGTCTGCCGCAGCCATTCTTCAGCAGTTTCATCACGTTAACGAATCATTTTCCGTTTGAGATTGATAAAAAGGATCAGCTGATTGATGAATACAATTCGAGCAGCGCCCTGCTAAACCGTTATGTGACAACGGTGCGCTATGAGGATGAGGCATTAAAGCATTTTATCAAAAAGCTGAAGGACGAAGGCTTATACGAAAATTCGATGATTGTATTTATGGGGGATCATTACGGCATTTCAGAAGCCCATAACGAGGCGTTGGCAGAGTTTTTAGGAAAAGACGAAATCACGCCGTATGACAATGTTCAGCTCCAGCGGGTGCCGTTTATCATACATATCCCGGGAATTACCGATCAACAGCCGGAAACCATCTCTGATGTTGGCGGACAAGTCGACGTCAGACCGACACTGATGCATTTACTCGGCGTTGACACAAAAGGCGATATTCAATTCGGCAATGATTTGCTGTCGGGCGATCGCACACCATTCGCCGTTCTGCGAAACGGAAGCTTTATTACGAACGATTTTATTTACACGAAAAACACGTGCTACAGCCAAAAAACAGGTGAAATACTGGAAGATCAGGATGCGTGCCTCCCTTATAAGGAGAAAGCAAACGAAGAGCTGTCTCTCTCTGATAAAATTTTAAATGGTGACCTGCTCAGGTTTTCCGAATGAAAAAATCCCTCTATATAAAGAGGGATTTTTTACGTTTCCAACATCACCTTGCCAGTCAGCTTCGTTTCATAGCCGTTTAAATGAGACAGATTCGCCTTGTAGTCCTCAGAATTCAAAATCTCCTTCACGGCCTTGAGCAGCTGCTCATTTTTTTTCAAAACGACGATATCATATTGTTCGTCGATGAGCGGGATAAAATCAACACTGCCCATATGTGCCGCGTGCTGCGCCCCGATTCCCGCGTCAGCCTGTCCGCTTGAAACTTGTGAAGCGGCAGCGTAATGATCGGTCACGATATCGCCGTATCCCTTTACATCAGCCGGCTTCACACCAAGCAAGCCAAGCTGTTCATCAAGGAGCACCCTTGCGCCAGAACCCTTTTCCCTGTTGATGATCCGGATATCAGTTCTTTTCAAGTCTTTCCAGCCTTGAATGTTTTTCGGATTCCCTTTTTGCACATACAGACCTGCTTTGCGGAGAACGACATTGATGAGACAAAACGGTTCACCTGACAAAATCCGTTTTACATAAGGGGCGTTATACTGGCCCGTTTCTGCATCGTACAAATGGAGGCTGACAATGTCACACTTGCCTTGATACATATCAATCAGGCTGTTTAAGCTTCCTTTGTATTTACGGAGCGGCGTCTCCTGAATGGCATTCTCCAAATGCTTGCTGAGAAGATCCATCGAAATGTCCTGTCCGCTGATCATGACATTCGGTCTGCCGTCCGGCTCAGCCTCCTGCACCTGTTTCGGCGCTTCTGTTGCAGCGATGGGCTGAGACATTCTCATATTCGTTTTATATTGCTTTAAATCTTCTTCATCCACACGCATCTGCCTTCCAACACGGTATGCAGGCAGCACGCCTTTTTTAATCAAATCATAAACGGTCAGCTTTGATACCTTTAGCAGACCTGCAACTTCTTCTATCGTATAGGAAGAGGTTTCATTCATCATCATCACTCTCCTATTTTATTATACCTTTTCGCCGAATGTAAAAAAACCCACATAAACCAAACATAATCAGTTATAATTAGATATAACTAATCATAAGGGGTGCAATCATGTTTAAGAAGTATTCTATTTTAATCGCAGCCTTAACCGCTTTTCTGCTTGCAGCAGGCTGTTCTTCAAATCAGTCTTCAACAGACAGCGGGAAAAAAGTAACATTAACCATCTCAGCTGCCGCAAGCGCGCAGGATGCACTTGAGGAAATCCAAAAAAATTATGAAAAAGAGCATGAAAACATTACCATCCAAGATAACTATGGCTCATCCGGCGCCTTGCAAAAACAGATTTCTCAAGGAGCAGGAGCAGATCTGTTCTTCTCAGCTGCTGAGGATAAATTTAAAAAGCTGGTGGATGATGGGGATATCGCAAAAAAAGACAGCACTGATTTAGTCGGCAATGAAATTGTGCTGGTCGTACCGAAAAACGGAGATTCACCTGTGACAAGCTTCAGCAATCTGGCTGAATCAGAAAAAATCGCACTTGGCACTCCGGAATCCGTACCGGCAGGAGCTTATGGGAAAGAATCACTGACAAAACTGTCTTTATGGGACAAAGTGAAGGATAAAATTGTGTACGGAAAAGACGTTCGCCAAGTTCTTTCTTATGTGGAAACCGGCAATGTAGACGCAGGTATTGTTTATAAAACAGATGCCCTGGTCTCTAAAAAGGCCACCATTATTGACGAGGCAAAAGCAGATACACACAGCCCGATTGTCTATCCGTTAGGAATCGTAAAAGATACAAAACACCGTAAGGAAGCGAAGGAATTTTACGAATACCTGCAATCTGATGAAGCAATGAAAGTATTTGAGAAATATGGTTTTACTGCTGAGTAGCATAAACGCTTCAGAATTCTTAACACCTGTTATGCTTTCTTTTCAGGTGGCGGCAGTTGCCGGCATTGTTGTCATTATTCTTGGAACACTTGCTGGGGCTTGGATGTCACGGGCATCATTTTTTGGAAAAACGGCGCTCGAAACATGTTTTATGCTTCCGCTCGTTCTTCCGCCTACTGTTGTCGGTTTTATTTTGATCGTCATTTTCGGAAAGCATAGCTTCATCGGGCAAGCCATCGAGTGGATCTTCCGGCAGCCTGTCATTTTCACCTGGTGGGCTGCTGTGATCGCCTCGGCTGTTGTAGCCTTTCCGCTCATGTATCAATCAGCCAAAACCGGATTTGCTGACATTGACCCCGATATACAGGGTGCGGCAATGGTAGACGGCGCAAGCAGATGGAAGGTCTTTATCCATATCTCCGTCCCGCTTGCCTATCCTTCTTTGCTGACCGGGAGCATCCTGAGCCTAGCGCGGGCGCTCGGAGAATTTGGCGCAACACTCATGTTTGCCGGGAACATCCCCGGTGTTACACAAACACTGCCGACGGCCATATATGTTGCATTGGATTCCGGAAACAATACCCTTGCCTGGGCGTGGGTCGTCTGTATTGTTGTCATTTCCTTTTTGATGCTGTTTTTCATTCAACAGAAAAAAACGCACTAAAAAACTCCCCGTAAAGGGGAGTTTTTTGATTAGAACAGAAGCTCATCAGGATTTGGGCCGACACGCTCATCTTTGTTTAATGCATCAATTTTATCCATGTCTTCTTGAGACAATTCGAAATCAAAAATATCAGCGTTTTCGATGATACGGTGTTCTTTAATGGATTTTGGAATGGTTACAACTTCATGCTGCAGATCCCAGCGCAAAATCACTTGAGCTACAGATTTATTATGTTTTTCTGCAATCTGTGTCAGTACTTCGTTATCCAAAAGCTGTCCCTGCATGAGCGGAGACCATGCTTCCAGCTGAATGCCGTGTTTTTTACAATAGTCTCTTAATTCTTTTTGCGTCAAACGAGGGTGAAATTCAACTTGGTTCACCATCGGTTTGATTTCAGCATCTTTTAACAGCTCTTCTAAATGATGAACTTGGAAGTTGCTGACGCCGATCGCGCGGATTTTGCCGTCTTTGTACAGCTTTTCAAGCGCGCGCCATGTATCTTTAAATTTATCTTTTCCAGGCCAATGGATCAAATATAAATCTAAGTAATCAAGCTGCAGTCTTTCCAGGCTTTTTTCAAAGGCAGCAAGCGTTGTTTCATAGCCTTGATCTTCATTCCACACTTTTGATGTGATGAAGAGCTCTTCTCTTGCCACACCGGATTCTTTAATCCCGATGCCAACACCTTCTTCATTTTTGTAGATCGCTGCTGTATCAATGCTGCGGTAGCCGTTTTTAATTGCCGCTTTCACTGATTCAGTCGCTTCACTGCCATTTTCCACTTTAAAAACACCCAGACCGAACCAAGGCATTTCAACTCCGTTATGTAACTTTACCGTATCTTTTAAACTTGTTGGCACTTGAACATCCACCCTTTCACTGAAATGTAAGCGTCTATATTATCTCACATTCCTCTCAGCCGATACCAATAATACGCTTAAGGCCCTGTTTTTGCTTCTTTTTTCACAGCCCAGGTAAAACAGGGTACTATTTTTTTCCTATTTTAACAAAATTGAGATTACAAATACATGGAGCCGGGTATGCGTTTAGTGTAACCAAATGAAAACAAAGGAGGAAACAACTTGAAACGTATTCGTATCCCAATGACACTTGCTCTTGGTGCCGCTTTGACAATTGCCCCTTTGTCCTTTGCTTCCGCTGAAGAAAATCCTGCTCCGAAGATCTCGCAGACAACAACCGCCGGAACAACTGCCGCTGATGTAGGTTTAAACGTCAACCTGGATGTACTTGGAATTGCCAACCAGATCGCTGATGCCATCAAATCCGCACAGAATCGGGATGGATTTGTGAAGAATCTCATGGAGTCTTCCTTCTACGCGTCCGGCCAAAAATATAACGTCATGGTATTTAATTTAAGCCAGGAATATGAAGATCATTTGAACGGTGTGCAATTTTATGGCTCAGCCGTTTATGACGGCATTACGTATGGCATTTGGGTATTTGAAGACGGAACGTTTACAAACAAAGGGGATGGCGGCTGGATTAACTGGGCCTTCAGAGGCTGGTTCGACCGGGATGGCAGCACTGTCGAATTTCATCGCCCTTAATATAGAAAAAAGCTGGCGCTCTCACGCACCAGCTTTTTTGCTGCATTTATTCGCCGCCTTCAAGCATGGCGGCTTCGACATCATTAATGTATTGGCGAAGCTCATGGGAGATGTCCCGGGAAATTTCTCTTTCCTCGAACAGCGTTTGAATTTCATTTCTGATCGCCTGCACAGCCTTCAGCTTCACTTCCAGTTTTTGATTTTCAAAATGTGCGCTTGATTTTAACTCATGATGGCTGTTCTCCAGCCTGAAAATTAACTGTTTATAGAATGTAATGACAGATAAAAACACTTCCTTATGTTCTTCTGTCTTATGTTTTTCCAAATATTCTATCGCTGCTTTTGCCGTTTTTATTCTTGTTGCCCGTATCAATCCCGCTTCATTTAATATCGACATCTCCGGCTTTTTATGTTCACCGAAGAAAATCCAATACATCAGCCGCTTGAGCCTTGTTTTTGATAAGCCGACCTTAAACGGGTTGGCATACAAAATTTCCAACTCGTTAAATCGTTCTTGCAGCACATTTGCTGTTTCTTCCGGGATGTCTCCCCGCTCCAGCATTTTCATCAGTGCCTCTTGCTCAGCTTTAACCCCTTGCGCACGGACTTTTCGCTCATGCTTTTTGATACGATTAGATGAGGTATACTGCTGAAAACGAAGGTTTTTCATTTTCTCATTGTATTCAGCTATCACCGCAAGAGAGGCCGTTTTGTTTGTATCGTTCATATCCTCTTTTATCGTTTGAAGAGCTGTTTTGATCAATTTGCGTCTCGCCGTCAGCAGCTTCTTATTTCGTTCCTCGTCCTCTTCTTCTTTTTCAGTCAGAACCGGCAGCACTACGGTGGCAATGACAAGCGTGCATAAAATGACGCCGGCTGCTAAAAAGAGAATCAGATTTCTTTCCGGAAACGGCGTGCCGTCCTCCAGGAAATACGGAATGGAGAAAGATCCCGCAAGCGTTACTGCTCCGCGCACACCGGAAATCGAAATTAACAGTGTCGAACGAAGACCCGGTTTATAGATGTTTTGATCTTTATTAAAGAACCATTTGCCGTTCCAAAAGAACAGCACCCACAGAAATCTGAGGAGCATTAACGTAAATGTGATGACTAGGATATAGCCAATCACCTTCATGTTGCTGATGGCGGTATCGTTAAAGATAACAGAAATCACATCAGGGATTTGCGTGCCGAGAATAACAAAGACCAGGCCGTTCAAAATAAATAAAATAATGTTCCACGTACTTGAGGAGACGATTTGCAGCTTGATCATCGTTGATTCCAGACGATCCTGTTCAACCGCATGAGTGATCCCTCCCGCCACAACAGCTAAAATGCCGGAAACGCCGATTTCTTCAGCGGCCAAATAAATAACAAACGGTGTCAAAATTTGAATCAGCATATGCATCGTGACATCCTGCATGCCAAGGCGGCGGAGAAATAGGCGAAAACGAATAATCAAAAATGAAATGACTACCCCGCACAGCAAGCCCCCAAGAGAAATGAAGACAAAGCTGACAGCCGCTTGCGCTAGTGAAAACGCACCCGTCACTGCCGCTGCAATCGCAAACTTAAAGGCTACAAGACCTGATGCATCATTCATAAGCCCCTCACCTTCAAGCAGGCGAAGAATCCCTTTTGGCATTTTCACTCTTCCTGATAATGCGCTGACAGCGACGACATCAGTCGGTGAAAGAATGGCCGCAAGTCCAAAGGCCGCTGCCAGCGGAATATCAGGAATCATCCAGTGAATCGTATAGCCGCCTACAATCACAGTTGCGAACACAAGGCCGAGGGCAAGCAATAAAATGGGCGCTCTTAAATTCCAAAGCTCCGCCCGCGGCGTCCTCTTTCCATCATTAAATAGCAGAGGCGCGATAAACAGAACAAAAAACAATTCGGTGCTTAATTCAAAATGAAGACCCTGTGGAAATGAGGCGGCAAGAATCCCAAGAGCCACTTGAATCAGCGGCACCGGAATAAACGGAATAAACCGGTTCACGATATTAGAAATCGCAATAATCGTTAATAAAACGAGCACAACTAAAAATATGTCCAAATGCATGACCTCCTTCGTTGTTGTCTTTCGTGCATGGTGAGTCTTGTCTAAAAGTCGCTGAGCCAGGCTGGCCTTGCATCCGATACGTGGTTTCGCAGGAGTTTCCTCCACACTTGTCTTCTTTTATAGTACCCTTTTTAGGGTATTTTTTCTCATGATATGCTCACAGTGAACTTTTTTGCATAAGAGCAAATTGCAAAAAAAAGAGACAGGAAGCTATTCCCCGTCTCTCGTCTTTCTTTCTCAATCATGAAAATTCGTACCGTCAGTTGTTGCTTTAATAATGCCGGCGCGGATAACAAAGTCACCGAAATGCTCGCCTTCCTCACGCTCTTTCGCATAGCGGGAAAGAAGGACGCGAAGCTCGCTTAAAATGTCTGCTTCACCGATGTTTTCACGGTACATTTTGCTTAAACGGCTTCCGTCAAAGGCAGCGCCAAGATACATATTATATTTGCCCGGCGCCTTTCCGATAAATCCAATCTCACCGAGTGCGTGGCGTGCACAGCCGTTCGGGCATCCTGTCATGCGAATGGTGATTTCCTGATCACGAAGGCCGTTTTCGTCAATAATCTCTTCAACCTTATCTAAGAGGGTTGGCAAATAACGTTCTGCTTCCGCCATTGCCAATCCGCAGGTTGGAAGAGCGACGCAAGCCATCGAGCTGCGGCGGAGTGCTGAATGATGCTTGCCGTCAGTTAGGCCGTATTGCTCGATTAACGCACTGATTTCATCTTTTTTCTCACTTGAAACGTTTGCGATAATCAGGTTTTGATTAGCTGTCAGACGGAACTCGCCTGTATGAACTTTGGCGATTTCCCGTAAGCCTGTCATCAGCTTATAATCATCGTAATCCGTTATACGGCCGCCTTCGACAAACAGCGTGAAATGCCATTTATCCTCGATGCCTTCCACCCAGCCGTAGCGGTCGCCGTTATGATCGAAATGATATGGCTTCGCTGCTTCCAGGCTCCAGCCGAGACGGTTTTCCAATTCTTCTTTTACGGTATCTAAACCGAGGCGGTCAACTGTGTATTTGAACCGCGCATTTTTGCGGACAGAACGGTTTCCGTAATCACGCTGAATCGTAATCGTTTTTTCAGCAACGTCATACATTTGATCGGGCCGGCAGAATCCGATGACCTTGGCTAATTGCGGGTATGTGGCTGTGTCGCCATGCGTCATTCCCATGCCGCCGCCAATCGCCACATTAAATCCAATCAGCTTGCCATCTTCGACAATCGCAATGAATCCGAGATCTTGTGAAAAGACGTCAATATCATTAGACGGCGGAACGGCAATACCGATTTTAAACTTCCGCGGCAGATAGAGCGGTCCGTACATTGGCTCGACTTCTTCCTCCGGCGTGCCTGCCACTCTTTCCTCATCAAGCCAAATTTCATGATAGGCTCTCGTCCGCGGCAGCAGATCATCACTTAATTTCTTCGACCACTCGTATACCTCTGAATGGATTTCAGACTGATAAGGGTTTGATGCGCACATGACGTTACGGTTTACGTCTCCGCAGGCTGCGATCGTATCCAAAAGCGCTGAGTGGATCGTCTGGATGGTTTTCTTCATGTTCCATTTCAAAATCCCATGCATTTGGAACGTTTCACGTGTCGTCAGTTTTAATGTGCCGTTCCCGTATTTCTGAGAAAGGTCATCCATGACAAGCCATTGCTCAGGCGTTGAAACGCCCCCTGGCATACGCACGCGCAGCATGAACTGATAGGCCGGTTCAAGCTTTTGCTTTTGGCGTTCATTGCGGAGATCGCGGTCATCCTGCAAATAACTGCCGTGGTGCTTCATCAGGCGGTTGTCATCATCAGGAATTCCTGCACTGATCCGATCGAGCATCACTTCTTTCAGTGTGCCGCGCAAATAGTCGCTTTCTCTTTTAATGCGTTCAACATCACTTGGAGAACCGTCCGGTGCTTTTAAGATTTTGGTCACCATGTTGAAAAACTCCTTTCAAGTCAAATCAGTATACATCACGCTGATAGCGTTTTTGCTGCTGCATATCGGCAAGATAAGCTTCCGCTTCTTCGCGGCTCATATTGCCTTCTTTTTCGATAATCTCAAGTAATGTGTTATGGACGTCATGCGCCATGTGCTTTTCATCTCCGCAAATGTAAACAGCCGCTCCTTCTTGAAGCCATTCGAACAACTCTGCGCTCTGTTCAAGCATGCGGTGCTGCACATATACTTTTTCTTCCGTATCACGCGAGAACGCCACATCCATTTTTGTCAGCACACCGTCTTTGAGCCAATTCTGCCACTCTGTCTGGTAAAGGAAATCCGTGACAAAGTGCTGATCGCCAAAGAACATCCATGCTTTTCCTTCTGCTCCCGTTTCCTCACGCTCCTGCATAAAGGAACGGAAAGGTGCGACGCCTGTCCCAGGGCCGACCATGATAATTGGTGTTTCAGGATCTTTCGGAAGCTTAAAGTTTTGGTTGTGCTGTACATAAACAGGCAGTGTGTCCCCCGGCTGCAGACGTTCCGCACATAAAATTGAGCAGACGCCTTTTCGTTCACGGCCGTGCGCATCGTAGCGGACTGCGCCGATTGTTAAATGCACTTCATCCGGATTTGCGGATAAACTGCTTGCAATCGAATAAAGGCGGGCAGGCATTTTTCGCAAAATCGAGACAAACTGCTGCGCAGATACACTGAATGGGCCATAATCACGGACGAGATCTAGCAAATCGCGTCCTTCAATATAAGCTTTTGCATTCTCCTCATTTCCCGGGGCTAAAAGCTCTCTAAGCTCCTCACTTCCCGTCAATTGGGCTGCCTGTTCAAGAAGCGGTTTTGTGAGAACGGTAATCTCATAGTGAGAAATCAGCGCTTCTTTCAGTGGACGGACATCACCTTGCTTATTAAGCGTCACAATTTCTTCCGGGTCCCAATTCATTTCTTTAAGGAGCAGCTCGACAAGCTCTGGATCGTTTTCCGGATAGACGCCGAGGCTGTCACCAGGCTCGTAAGTCAGGCCAGATCCCTCAAGAGACAGCTCCACATGGCGTGTTTCTTTATTTGATCCTCTGCCGTTTAAATTCAAATTTTCTAACACTTCAGCCCGAAACGGGTTTGTTCTGGAATACGAAGACTCACCGGTTTGAGCCGCAGCCGCCGGCGCAGGTGCGGCGCTTCCGCCCCCAGCTTCATTTAATCCCTTCAATACACCCTCAAGCCATTCGGCTGCCGGTTCATCATAGTCAAGATCGCAATCAACGCGCGGAGAAATCCGTTCTCCTCCGAGTTCTTCTAAGCGCTGATCAAATTCTTTCCCTGTCTGGCAGAAAAATTCGTACGAACTATCACCAAGCGCCAAAACGGAAAAACGCAGATTTTCAAGCTTAGGCGCCCGTCTTCCGTGCAGAAATTCGTGAAACGACAGCGCGTTATCAGGCGGATCGCCTTCACCGTGCGTACTAACCACGATTAAAAGATTGGTTACCTTCTTCAGCTGATTCGGCTTAAAATCGCTCATGGATGAGACGGTCACTTGAAAACCGCTCTGTTCAAGCTGCTTGCCGGCATTTTCTGCAAGCCCCTGTGCGTTTCCTGTTTGTGAACCATAAAGAACGGTCACTTCTTTTGAAACGGCCGGTGCTGGTGCCTCCACAGACACAGCTGCCGCCGGCGCACCCGCAGTTTCTTGGGCGGAAACAGATTGCGCGGATAAATATCCGCTCAGCCAGATTTTCTGGGATTCGGTCAAGGTCGGCAGAAGGCGGTTAAGGAGCTCTGCCTGCTCCTGATTAAACGGACTGTTCATTACCTGAAGTTGCAACGTATCCACCTCACAAAGTTATAAACTGATCGAAAATTGCATCTAATTGAACTTTACCGGAATACTAGGCTTAAGTAAAATATATTTACATGATGATAACTATTAAGAATCCTAATGATAAAACGGCTATGCTTCATATAAATAGAAAAAAGAGAAGGACTCCCTTCTCTTCATTCAGCAATCTGATATAAGTGAGGCGGCACAGCGGTTACAAACGGACTGGCTTCACCTGTATAAAATACCGCCAGCATGTGCATTGCACGGGTGCACGCAGTATATAAAAGCCTGCGGTCGTGCTCTGTATGATAGTGTTCTTCAGATGCATCATAGACAAGTACTGCGTCAAATTCAATTCCCTTCGCTAAATACACGGGAATCACGCAAACACCCTTTTGGAATGGTTGATTTTCTTTATGAATCAGGCGAACATCTGCATATTCACTCATGTGAACGTGCGCCTGTATGCATTGCTGCGCAGTCTTGCAAATGACGGCTATTGTTTCGTGCCCTTTTTTCTTGAGCAGTCCAATTTCTTGCGCGAGCTTTTGGCAAAGGCTCTCATGCCCTTCAGTTTTGACCACGATCGGCATTTCCCCGTTTCTGTTAAACGGCTCAATATCCGCTCCATCTTGAAGCATCGCTTTTGTAAACTCGACAATCTGCCTTGTCGATCTGTACGTTCTCTTTAAACGAACATACTCAGCAGGCTCATCTTCAAAGCACGCATCCATACGCTGATCCCCGTGTATGGCATGAGCGTAGATAGACTGATTGATATCACCAAGCACTGTCATGCTGGCAGCCGGAAAAATGCTTCTCATGTAAGCCATCTGCAGCGGTGAATAGTCCTGGGCTTCGTCAATAAATAGGTATTTGATCTTCGTATTTTTCTTTCTGCCCTCAATCAGATCCTGCATATAAAGAAACGGTGCCGCGTCCTCATAGAGCAATTTATTTTCCGTAAATGCCGAACGGGTCAGCTCTCCTATCGCTGCCGTCTTCTCATGCTGGGATTCCCCTCCCCATCCGGAAAACAATTGCAGATACAGCTGGTTCACATCAAGAAATGCCAGGAGTCTGACCGCTTGTTTGAGCGGTTTGAAAGCTTTTTTCACAATGATGGCGGCAAGCAGCTGATGCTCTCTTTGATAATCGTTAAACGTACTCTCGCTGAACCGTTTCCTTTCCTGCAGTTTCTTGTACACGTCCAAGTAGTCCTCTTTGTCAAGCAGCTCAGCTTCATGAACGACCCAATCCTTTCGCCGCTCCTTTTTCTCAAGCTTGTTAAGCTCACTCAGCAGCCACTTCGCGGTTTGTTCCATCCGGTTCGGGATCGAGTGATTTTGATCCAATGAGTAAAAATAGGATTGAATCTGTTCCTTTGTAATCAGCTTTTGGCCGCGGAAAACAATATTTTTAAAAATCATCCCTTCAGAGGACAGCCTTGTGACGTATTCATCAATGAATTGCTGAAAAGATAAACCCGCCTTCCATGTGATACCCGCAAGCCTTGTTGGAAAATCGCCTTCCTTTGTTTCAGTCAAGCAATACTCAAGCTGGTCAAAGGGGCTTTCACATTGAAACCTGCGGCCAAGCCGATGCTCGATATATTCCTGAAACGTCGCCTGCTCCATATTCTCTTCTCCTAACTCAGGCAAAACAGAGGAGACATAGCTGTTAAATAAGAAGTTAGGAGAAAACAAAACGATTTGTCCGGCATCAATGACGCCGCGGTGCCTGTATAACAAATAAGCGACACGCTGAAGCGCTGCCGAAGTTTTTCCGCTCCCAGCCGCTCCCTGCACGATCAGGAATTTGCTTTTTTCATTACGGATAATCTGATTTTGTTCTTTCTGAATCGTAGACACGATGTTTTTCATTTGGGTATCGGAATGATGGCTTAATACCTCTTGCAGCATTTCATCGCCAATCGTCATATCGGTATTAAACATCGCCTTGAGATCGCCGTTTTTGATCATAAACTGTCGTTTCAGCACCATTTCCCCTTCTATCGTTTCACCGGACACCTCGTACTCCGCTTTTCCCGGGGAATAATTATAGTACATACTTGATATCGGCGCCCTCCAGTCATAGATCAGAAAGTGTTCCTCCTTCTCATCCAAACAGGAAGCTAAACCGATATAAATTCGCTCTGCCTGCTCCTCGCCGTTTTCAATAAAATCAATCCGGCCGAAATAAGGCGATTTTTTTAATTGTTGAATTCGTTTGAGCTGCTGGGCCATGCGCCGATGATTCCGTTCCCGATCAGACAGCAGCTCTGCCTGCTGCTTAATGCTTGCCATCGTTTCAACCGCTTCATGGGCATCATCAAAATTAACCTTCACATCCTCCCAAAAGCTTTTTCTTAATCCGATGATATCATGCTTCAACCCGCCCGCAGACGTTTCCAGAAACCGCTCTTTTTTTCCGAGTTCCTGCAGCACCTCATCTATTCTTGACTGCTCTTCCTTCCATTCCTTATCCTTCTGATTCATGAACGGCACCTCCAGAAAATAGTTGACAAACATAGATGAAATACTGTAAAATATAATTGGATACATATATCGAATATATGATGAAAACTGGCAAATACAATTTATCTTATCATATTTACCCAAAATCAATCAAGGTTTGGGTTATTTATATGCAAAAAAACCGACTTCACATCGAAATCGGTTTTTTTGCTATTAATTCTCTAAGCGAAAAGAACGGTTTGGCAGCTTCCAATTAAACATATAGGAACAAACCCTGCAGACAACGAGCACAAAAAACAGAACGTATAAGCCTACCGAGTTCCCCAGCCAGCCCAATCCGACGATTAATCCGCCGAGAGCCGCCCAGACCGCGTAAATTTCCGCCTTCAGCACAAGCGGTTTGCGCCCGGCAAGAAGGTCGCGGATGATTCCGCCCCCGCTTCCCGTCAGCACCGCAGCCACAATCACGGCACTAAGCGGATGGCCCATTTTGACGGCATACAGTGCGCCTTGGATAGCAAAGGCTGCGAGGCCGATCGCATCTGACAAATTGCCCCACTTATTCCAATGCTTCAGCAGCAGCTTCGGAAACAGAAACACAATTGTAATAGATAAAAGCGCGATTTGAAAGTACGCTCCCTGCTCCCATAGCGCTGACACCGGAACACCAATCAGCAAATTGCGGATCGCTCCTCCTCCAAAAGCTGTAACGATCCCTAATATATAAACTCCTAAAATATCGTATTCCTCTTCCATCGCAACAATTGCGCCGCTGACTGCAAACGCAATGATGCCAATCACACTGAGCAGCTCCCAAGCCATTCTGATGACTCCCTTTATGTTTGTTAAATTTTCTGACGACCTCTAGATTTTATAATCGCTCAAGCGTAAAAGCAATAACATTTTTATGAGAAAAAAAGATAAATTTAGAGGGAATACGGCTATTGCTGATGGACATGAGTTTTGCGAAATTAAAAAAGCGTCCGGCATACGCGGGCGCTTTTTTTGTTATTCAGATTTTTCGCCTTTCAGCAGGCACATAAAAATGATAATCAGGATAAAAGCAATCAGGGCCAGGAATGGAATCGTAATAAAACCAAACCAGTTAATATATTGGCCCGAGCACGGCACGCCGCTGACACACGGCTTAATGCCGCTAAAACCGGGCACTTTTTGCTCTAAGTAATGCATGATCGAAATGAATGCCCCTATCATCGCCATCGGGAGCACATATTTTTTCACTCGTGTGTCTCCTTGAAAGGTAGCGATGCCTAAAATCAGGACGAGCGGATACATGAGGATACGCTGGTACCAGCACAGTTCACATGGAATAAACTTTCTGATTTCACTGAAATACAGGCTGCCCAGCATAGCGACAAGAGCCACAACCCAGGAAGCATATAAAAATACGATTCTATTTTTCATATCGTTACTTCCCTTTCAGCTCTTTTTCTATCGTTTCTTTGATTTCATCATAATTCGCAAAATTTTTGATCACTTTATCATTGACGTAAATCGTCGGTGTTGCATTTATGTTCATTTTTTGATTAAGGTCAGAATCCTTTTCCACTTGAGAAGCGAATGTTTCCTTATCAAGATTTTTCTTGAGCGTCTCAGGTTTTATCTTTGTGGTGCTTTTTGCAAGATCACCGAGAACGCCTGGGGTTACCCATTCCTGTTCTGTATCCGGCTGTTTTTCGAACAGCTTTTCATGGAAATCCCAGAAAGAGTCAGGGTCTTCCTTCCATACTTCTTCTGATGCAAGAGCCGCTAATGTTGAACCTTTTCCATGGAACATGACGTTCACGAAAGAAAATTTCACATCGCCCTTATCAATAAAGTCTTTTTGTATTTTTGGAAAGATGTCACTGTTAAACACCTTGCAAGACGGACATTTGTAATCTCCGAATTCTACTACAGTTACCGGTGCATCGTCCTTGCCAAGCACAGGCTGGCCTTTAATAGACGGCTGTCCGGAAACCGCTTCATCGCCTTGTTCCGTTTTGTTATTAATGATGACAATGGCTGCTAGCAATACAACGACCACAACCGTAAGGATGACCGCGAATTTCGCAGAAGACTGCTGTTTCTTTTTCACTCCGACACCTCATCGTTTTAAAATTAAAAAAGAAGCGGGTCGCAATTGACCCACTTCTTTATTTTAACAAGACAAGCACAGATAAGAAAACCCCGAAAAAATGAATTCTCTCCGACAATTTATTTGTTTTTAAGACGCATGACACGCATGGCGTTTGCAACAGCCAGCAGCGTAACGCCGACATCAGAGAAAACCGCTTCCCACATAGTCGCAATTCCAAATGCACCAAGAATGAGGAAGATCGCTTTTACGCCTAAAGCAAAGCCGATGTTTTGCCACACGATACGCCGTGTCCGTTTCGCAATCCGAATCGCTTCCGCTATTTTTGACGGCTGATCTGTCATCAGCACGATGTCTGCGGCTTCTACTGCGGCGTCTGAGCCAAGGCCTCCCATCGCGATCCCTATATCTGCGCGGGCAAGCACCGGCGTATCATTGATGCCGTCACCGACAAAAATGAGTTTTTCATTAGGTGAAAGCTTAGCTTCCAATGCTTCGACCTGCGCGACTTTATCCTGCGGCAGCAGCTCTGCATATACCTCACCAATCCCAAGCTGTTTTCCGACGGCTTCTCCCGTTTGTTTCGAATCACCCGTCAGCATAGCTGTCTGTTTGATCCCAAGCGACTTCAGATCAGCAACCGCTTGTGCTGCGTCTTCCTTTATCTCATCCGCTATGATGATTGCTCCGGCATATCGTTGACCAACGGCAACGTGTACGATTGTTCCGGCTTTTTCATCCGGGACATCCTCAATTTGTTCTCTTTCCATGAGCTTTTTATTCCCGGCAAGGATCTCAGTTCCATTTACCTTTGCAAAAATGCCGTGGCCGGATATTTCCTCATATGATTCTATGGCGTCAGGGGAAAGCATTTTTCCATAAGCTTTACGCACAGATTCGGCAATCGGATGCTGTGAATGAAGCTCAGCGTATGCCGCAGCTTCAAGTAAGCTGTCCTTTGTAAATCCTTCCGAAGGCTTAATTTCTGTCACTTCAAAGCTGCCTTTAGTTAATGTTCCCGTTTTATCAAACACCGCGTATTTGACTTGATTCAAGGCTTCTAAATAATTGCTTCCCTTTACAAGCACTCCAGCCTTCGAGGCCGCTCCGATTCCTCCGAAGAAACCGAGCGGAATAGAGACAACTAGCGCACAAGGACAAGAAATCACTAAAAAGATAAGCGCGCGGTACACCCAATCGGAAAGAGCGGCGCCAGAAACAACAAGCGGCGGAACAAAAGCCAGCAATACCGCGATAATGACAACAGCAGGTGTATAATACTTAGCAAACTTCGTGATAAAGTTTTCTGTCCGGGCTTTGCGGCTGCTCGCATTCTGAACCAGGTCTAATATTTTTGATACTGCTGAGTCCTGATAGCCCTTTGTGACTTCAATATGCAGAACGCCGTTTTGATTGATAAAGCCTGACATGACCTCTTGTCCTTCCGCAGCTTTTCTCGGAACGGACTCACCTGTCAACGCAGATGTATCAACCATCGCTGACCCTTGCACGACCTTACCGTCCAGGGGTATGCTTTCTCCCGGATTAACCACAATGATATCTCCTGTCTGAACATCCTCCGGAGAAACCTGTTCGATGCCGTTCTTTGTTTTCACATTGGCGTAATCAGGCCGTATATCCATTAAGGCACTAATTGATTTTCTGGACCGGCTGACTGCGGCTCCTTGAAAAAGCTCACCGATTTGATAAAACAGCATAACGGCGACTCCCTCAGGGTATTGCTGAATCAGAAAAGCACCAATTGTGGCAAGGGCCATCAAGAAATGTTCGTCAAACACTTGGCCGCGGATGATGTTTTTGACTGCGCGGATGACAATGTCACCGCCAATGATCAAATAAGCAGCGAAAAATAGGAAAAATTCAATGGTTCCGGAATGAACCAAATATGCCGCTGCGCCGAGAATGACAGCCGCCGCCATTCTGATCAGCATATTGACCATTCGATAACGATAGCCGTCATCCGCTGATTTCTTTTTATGCTTTTGGCGAACCGTTACATGCGGATCGATTGATTTCACTTTTTTCTCTATTTTATTTATGACCCATTGCTCTTCTTTCCCATTGGCCGAGACAGTTAAGGTGCTTGCCGCAAAATTTACCGCGCATCCGTCAATTCCTTTTATGCCTTTGACTCCATTTTCGATTTTTTGGGCACAATTGCTGCAATCCAAACCGTCCAGAACGTATTCCTGTTTCACTAGTCTCACCTTACCTTCCGATTTAGGGTTCCCTCTTCAAAGCGTATCAATGAGCATTGATTTGTTATACATATATGAGCATATACTCATATAATAGTTACACCTATTATATGTTGTTTTCCAAGAAAGTGTCAATGAAAAACAAAAACCGGCATATCGCCGGTTTTTCATTTTACTTTCTGCAGACGAAGAGCGTTCAGAACTACGGAAACGGAGCTGAATGCCATTGCTGCTCCCGCTATCCATGGTGCTAAAAATCCTAGCGCTGCGATTGGGATGCCGAGGCTGTTATAGCCGAGCGCCCAGAATAAGTTTTGTTTAATGTTTTTCATTGTCAATCTGCTCATGCGAATGGCGTCGGCAATGCTGTTTAGATCGCCGCGAATCAGCGTAATGTCAGCTGTTTCCATGGCAATATCCGTGCCTGTTCCAATCGCCATGCCGATATCGGCTGTGGCAAGCGCCGGCGCATCGTTAATTCCGTCGCCTACCATGGCTGTTTGGCGGCCTTCTTTTTGCAGGCGGGCAATTTCTGCCGCCTTTTGTTCAGGAAGGACTTCCGCAATGACACTCGTAATTCCCGCTTCCTTCGCGATGGCTTCTGCGGTTCTGCGATTGTCTCCTGTCATCATGATGACATCAAGCCCCAACTCTTTCAGACGGGCAACAGCCTTCCGCGACGTGTCTTTTATCGTATCTGCAACCGCTACTAGCCCAGCTGCCTCCCCATCAATGGATACAAGCATAACTGTTTTCCCTTTGGCCTCAAGCTCTTCCATTTGGGCGAGAAGAGCCCCATGCTCAACCTGTTCGCTCTCCATTAGCTTTCTTGTGCCGACGAGAATGCTTTTTCCTCCGGCTTCAGCCAAAATGCCTGCGCCGACTTTCGCTTCAAAACAGGTTAGCTTCGGTATCTCTAGCCCTTTTTCTTTCACGCCAGCCACAATTGCTTCGCCGAGCGGATGCTCCGATCCCGTTTCCGCTGCCGCTGCAAATTGAAGCAAATCTGTTTCTTCAAAACGTCCGAATGGAATGGCATCCGTCAGACGCGGCTTCCCGTTTGTCACGGTTCCGGTTTTATCAAGAACAATGGTATCGAGACGATGTGTTTTTTCTAAATGCTCGCCGCCTTTAAATAAAATGCCGAATTCAGCAGCGCGTCCAGATCCAGCCATTATGCTCGTCGGAGTGGCAAGACCGAGGGCGCAAGGACAAGCAATGACAAGAACCGCAATGAACTTGCTGATCGCTTCAGCAAAATCGCCAGGAGCCGCCCAAAGATACCAAATGAGAAAAGTGAGAACGGCAATCCCCAATACAATCGGCACAAAAATGCCTGAAATCTGGTCAGCGAGACGCTGGATCGGCGCTTTTGACCCTTGTGCTTCCTCAACAATTTTGATGATATGAGAAAGGGCAGTGTCCTTTCCGACGTTGACAGCTTTAATTTTCAGGAAGCCGTTTGCGTTAACGGTTGAACCTGTCACGCTGTCACCAGGATTTTTGTCAACAGGAAGACTTTCACCTGTAATCATCGATTCGTCAACCGCTGAGCGGCCTTCAACCACTTCTCCGTCGACAGGAATTCGTTCGCCAGGTTTGACGTAAACAATGTCATTAACAAGCACTTCGTCGATCGGGACGATTTGCTCCTTTCCGTCTCTTACGACAGTCGCTGTTTTCGCTTGAAGCTTCATCAGCTTTTTAATCGCATCCGAGGAACGGCCCTTTGCTTTTGTTTCAAACAACTTTCCTAATAAAATCAGCGTCAGCAAAATCGCGCTTGTTTCATAGTAAAGGCCGTCTGTATGTCCGTGGGAACCAAGGCTTTGAAAAGTAAGATATAGACTATAGGCGTAAGCAGCAGTCGTTCCGAGCGCGACCAATACATCCATATTGGCGCTTTTATTTCTGAGCGCCTTATACGCACCCGCATAAAACGGCCAGCCGATCAGAAACTGGACTGGTGTCGCCAGCGCAAACTGCATCCACGGATTGAGGAATATATCCGGCACCCAAATGAATGATGTAAATGTAAAATGGCTCACCATCGCCCAAAGCAATGGGAACGACAGAACCGCTGAAAAGATCAGTCTCGCCATTTGCTTCCGTTCTTCTTTCTTTTTAGCAGCAGCTGCTTCACCATCCTGATCATCCTTCAGCTTTAGCTTATATCCAAGCTTATCTACCGCTGCTTTCAGATCATTGACAGACGCTTCTTTTGGATTGTATTCGACTGTAACTGTTTCTAAAGCGAAGTTTACAGGGGCGTTTGCGACGCCTTCTATTTTGTTAAGCCGCTTTTCAATCCGATTGGCGCAGGCCGCACAGGTCATGCCTTCAATATCGAATTCAGCTTTTTCTGTAACGACATGATAGCCCAGCTTCTCTATTTTTTCCTGAATTGCTGCAGCCCCTGTTTCAGCAGGATCGTAGATTACATTTGAAGTTTCCGTTGCCAGATTGACATTGGCATCTGCGACACCGGGCATCCGCTTCAGGCCTTTTTCAATTCTGGAAGCACATGCCGCACAGGTCATACCAGAGACCTGCATTGCGACTTCCTTTTGTTCACTCAATATACTCACTCCTTTATATACACCCGGGGGGTATATAAAAATGAAAGAAATATCGCACCTCCATAAAGGCGCGATATCTTGAATCAATCGGCTACATCATAGCCCTGATCTTCTATCGCATCCGCAATGTCTTTGACGGATACTTTGTCAGCATCAAACGAAACATCGACTTTACCCGCTTCCAGATTGACATGAACAGCACTGACGCCGTCCAGTTCTCCTACGCTCGTTTCTACTGCTTTCACACAGTGCTGACAAGACATTCCTTCGACTTGCAATGTTTTTTGTTCCATATGAATTCCTCCTGTTTATTCTTTCTGTTTTCATCCTACCATACCCCCGTAGGGTATTACAATAAAAAACGCTTTATGATTTTGTGAACTTTTTAAATACATCCAACAGCTCAGAAATGGCTTGTTCCCCGTCTCCGCTTTTGATGGCATCCGCTACACAATGATGGGCATGATCCTCAAGCAAATGAAGCGCCACATTTTTCATTGCCGCTTGAACAGCTGAAATCTGCACAAGAATATCTACACAATATCTGTCGTTTTCCACCATGTTTTGAATGCCTCTGACCTGACCCTCAATCCGTTTAAGCCGGTTTGTAATCTGATCTTTTTCTTTCGAGCTTTTATGGTTTAATGTTTTATGTTCGTTATGCTTTTCCATGCGTACACCTCTGTTTAATGATATTAATTCCCATTATACTGATTGTCCAAACGGTTGTCTAAGCATGCCGACGCAAAAATTGAATCAGTTAGGTTTTACCATTTCATCAGGAGGGTATATACTTCTGTTGATAACGCTTTTAAAGGGGAGAAGAAAAGTGGATACGATCAAGGTTGGAATATTAGGATACGGATTGTCCGGTTCTGTTTTTCACGGGCCGCTGCTGGCTGTTCTAAATGAGTATCACATCAGCAAAATCATGACATCACGGACGGAAGAAGTGAAACGGGATTTTCCTGATGCTGAAGTTGTGCATGAGCTTGAGGAAATCACAAATGACCCCTCCATTGAGCTCGTCATTGTCACCACACCGAGCGGACTTCATTACGAGCATGCTATGGCGTGCATACAAGCGGGAAAACACGTCGTGTTGGAAAAACCGATGACAGCGACGGCCGCAGAAGGGGAGAAATTAAAGAAAGCCGCTGATGAAAAAGGCGTATTGTTAAGCGTATATCATAATCGGCGCTGGGATAACGACTTTTTAACGATTAAAAAGCTGATCTCTGAGGGATCTCTTGAAGATATCAATACATATCAAGTCTCCTATGACCGCTACAGACCTGAAGTTCAAGCGCGGTGGCGGGAAAAAGAAGGCGTTGCCACTGGCACGCTGTATGATCTCGGCTCCCACATTATAGACCAGACCCTGCATTTGTTTGGGATGCCTAAAGCCGTGACTGCAAACGTAATGGCTCAGCGGGAAAATGCCGAAACGGTTGACTATTTTCATTTAATCCTGGATTACGGCAAGCTTCAAGCCATTCTATACGGAGGATCAATTGTTCCTGCAAACGGTCCCCGTTATCAAATCCATGGTAAGGATTCCAGCTTTATCAAATACGGAATCGACGGGCAGGAAGACGCACTCAGAGCGGGAAGAAAACCAGAGGGTGACAGCTGGGGTGCGGATGATCCGGAGTTTTACGGACAGCTTACAACCGTTCATGGCTCCGACAAAAAAACAGAAACAATTCCATCAGTAAATGGCTCCTACCTTACCTATTATCGAAAAATAGCGGAAAGCATACGAGAAGGTGCTGCGCTGCCAGTCACCGCTGAGGAAGGTATTGATGTCATCCGCATCATTGAAGCCGCAATGAAAAGCAGTAAAGAGAAACGAACCATTATGCTGGAGCAATAAACAAAAGCCTCCCCAAATAAGGGGAGGCTATTTCATTAGAATGTTTTTCCTGCTTCTTTCGCACGCGCGATCGCGTCTTCTTTGATTTGCTGTGCTTTATTTGGCTCCGCATTATGTCCCTCTACGAAAATGCCATCGAATGATGGTACGCCGAAGAAGTTCATCATGATGCCGATGTAGCGGTGTCCCATTTCCATCTCAGCCGCAGGGCCTTCTGAATAATAGCCGCCTCGCGCTTGGATATGGATTGCTTTTTTATCAGTCAACAAGCCGACAGGACCTTGTTCTGTGTATTTGAATGACTTTCCTGCAACGGCAACAGAATCAAGATACGCTTTCATCACTGGCGGGAATGAGAAGTTCCATAAAGGAGTGACAAATACGTACTTATCAGCTGATGCAAATTGATCGCTAAGCTCTCCCAAACGGCCTACTTTCGCTTTTTCGTTTTCAGAAAGCTCTTCAAAGCCTGTACCTGACTGAAGCTTTCCCCATCCGCTGAATACATCTGCGTCAATGTGCGGGATGTTTTCTTTGTACAAATCGATATGTACAACTTCATCATTTGGATTCGCTTCTTTGTAAGATTCGATAAATGCTTTACCTGTTGCCATACTGTACGAAGTTGCTTCGTCATGCGGATGAGCAGTGATATATAATACTTTTGCCATTTTTACCAGTCCTTTCGTTTTTAAAAATCACACATCAATTATTATCATACAGATGCAAAATGATTATTCTGTCTCTCTTAGACTTTATTATAGAGACAAAGAAATTTACTTTCAAGTAAAATATCTCGAATTAAAGATTATTTTCCTTTCCCAAACAGCTTACTTTTCAAAAGCTGTTCTCAAGCCGGAATACAGCGCGGACAATTCTTTACTGATCCGAGGATAATGAGCGACATGCGGCACTTGAATATCCGCCGGCATCCTTTTCACGTTAAAGGATTGCTCAGCCTGTTCAAAAAACGTCCGCAGCTGGTTGATCTCTTCATCAGAAAACGGAGAAGGCGGACGGCGGTGAGCTTGGGCTGAGAGCAAATAATAGCCTAAGTGCTGAGCACCGGAAATAGCAGGCCAGAGTGCATCCGCATTCGCATGAGGAAACTCTCCAAGCGCCTTGTCATACGCATCCCGAAGCCTGACGAGGCTCACCCTTAATTTATGTTCGTCAGCTTTCTGCCCGGTTAACAGTTTCTTCATAAACTGCCCTTCCAGCCGGATGACGTTCCTCATCAGTTCAGGCAGCCGCTTCGTTGAAAACCGCCGCCACAAAAGCATTGTTCCCAATAGCCCGAGCACGCTGCCGACAGCTACGTCCGTCAGCCTCGCTATCATAAAATAACCGGTGTCCGCGCCGCCATGCATACTTTCTGTGATAACAAGCGCATTTGCGGTTAAAAAGGGAACAGCCAGCGCATAATTGCGGACAATCAGCATCTCAAGAAGACATTGCAGCGCTGCAATACAAAACGCAATATAAACACCGCCCGGCTTAAAAAACAAGATTGCGCCTGCCAGCATAACACCGATCACCGTTCCGGCCGAACGCTGAATAGCCCTGTGAAGCGTAAAAACAACAGTAGTGCCAAGCATGACCGCTGCTGCCGAAAGCGGAATCCAATAGGAGCGTGCAAAGCTGAATACGAGGGCAAACATATCGGCGGCAAACAGAACAATTCCGTACTTTAACGCTCTAATCAAAACCGGAGACTTCCAGTCAAAGGCATTTCTCAAAAAGTAAAAAGAGGATGGCAGGCGGCTCGGTTCCCCATCAAGCTGCTTTTCCAAACGTCCTGAAGCGATATGCAAAACCTCGTTGATTTCTTCAAACAGCTTTCGCTTTGGCTCAGATTCATTTTCATTAATCTGAAACGTATTGAAAACCCGTGCATGTGCAAGCATATCTCCAGTTTGACGAAGTGCCTTTTCAATCTGCGCGGTCTCTCCATCCGGCGTTTCAGCTGAAAAATGAATAATGGCAAGGAATATGTCGTCAGCTTTTTCAAGCAGGCGGAAAAACCGTTCATCATGCTGTGATTTTTTCCGTCCGTTCCCTTTCCCCAGAACGGTTTGGCGGGCTGTTCTGAGCATGAGCACCGTCTGATGCTGCGCATGATGAAAACCTGGCGTTCCGACGGCTGAAAGACATGCAGCCAGCTGATCATATGTTTTTTGCAGCACCGCTCCCTCCGGTCCATGCTTGTTCCATAACCAGCCAATTAGCGCGATGCCCATGGCGAAAATGCTGCCGAGAAACGTCAGTCCCGCTCTGAGCAACGCTTGTGAAGGATCGGCCGGCAGCCCGGAACTGACTAAAAAGGCTAGGACAAAAAACATCGGCGCAGGGCCTTGAATGCCGAGCGCGCTAAAAATAAACATCGCCGCTGCACCGACCAGCCCCAAAACAGCCGCCATTATCCAAAGCGTCCCGGACAAAAGCGTCCCTAAACAAAATGAGAGGGCGATCCCAATAGAAACCAAGAGCAGCTTCAAGGCGCGCTTTTTGTACGATTCACCGCCCGCATATAAATAAACAAAGCCTCCGATACTTGCAGTTAGTCCGTAATCCGTGTGACCCGCTAATGCGCCGACCAGCACAGGAAACCCTGAAGCGAAACCTGATCCGATAGCCTTTTTCCAAGGAAATGGATTCGCATGAATGCGAAAGGCATCCTTCACGATAGGCATGATTCTTTGATTGTTCTCAGCAGTTTTGTTCATTTGACAAAATCCTTTTCAATGAATATATAGAACTCTTCCCATTTCTTCGCTTTAGTATGCCCAAAAACGCGTTACCTTCTCAATTGGTGCGCCCGATAAAAAAAACAGAGACTTAGACCGTCTCTGCTTGCATGACATCAGTTTATTCGCAATATCATAAAAGCGGCACCTGTCAGGACTGCTTTGTCCTTCTGCTTTCCTTTAAGAGCAGGTGGATAAAAAATAAAGGGTAAATCAATAGATACCCATTAAACAGCCACCACACAAGATCAAAATCCCGGCTGAATGTCCAGAATGATATCGCCTGCAGACCTGAACAACAGGTCAGCACAAGAGAAATCAGCGCCATCAGCTTCCACTCAGCTCGATTCACCCGCTGTAAGTACAAGCTGTACAACCCTGTCACAGAGATCAGGATATCCAGCGGAAAAAAAGACCAGTTCCAAGCGATCATAAACGGATGGTCATGATGTTTAAAGGCCCAGTTTTCCGGTATGAGCGAAAACCCGGCTGACAGCCAGTACAAGATAAAGCCGATATCAGTCACGAGGAAAAACAATTTCATATATCTCATTTGTACTGCCCGCTTTTATGTACCGGCTCAGACACCCCAGCCTGCTCGATCAGGTTTAAAGACACAACACCGGCAATAATCAATCCAATTGAAATGACTTTCATGACACTAACATGTTCTTGAAAAAACAAAAAACCAACGACTGTAATCAGGACAATTCCCATCCCTGACCATACAGCATAAGCAACAGATACATCAATGGATTTAAGCGTAAGCGTCAGAAAGAAAAGACTCCCTCCATAAAAGAAAATCAACAGCACACTGGGAATAAGTTTTGTAAAACCGGACGATAGCTTCATGCTGACCGTTCCCGCAACCTCAAACAAAATCGCCAAGCATAGAAACACCCAATTCACGTGGCATCAGCCTCCTCATCAGCTGTTATACCGTTAAACAAAACATCTACAATTGATTCAAGAACCTCTCCTGTCGTGAACTGATGTTTCAGCGGATATTCAGGGTCATACACTTGGTTGATGCTCCCTATATACATGTGAACAAACAGGTCCAGATTGATGTTTCTGATTTTCTTTTGCTGTTTGCACTCGTTTAATAATGCTAGGACGATCGCCCATTCTTCCTTAATAAACGTGTCTAATGTAAGCCATGCGTCATAATGGTATTTCTTGAGTTCATTTAATAATCCCATGTTCAGCAGTTCCATCCCCTGCGGAAGGCTGATCAGCATTTTTTTCACCTTTTCAAGCACATTTAAACGTTCATTTTCATAGATGTCTCTTTCCATTTGCTTCATTTCAGCTATAAATTGTTCGACAACCGCCTCAACAAGCTGATCTTTAGATGAATAATATGCATAGAGCGTCCGCTTGCTCGTTCCCAGCGCTGCCGCCAAATCATTCATCGTAAATGAAAATCCTTTCTGCTTAATCAGCCGGATGGTTTCCGCCAGAATTCTTTTATCCATATCAATCCCCCGCTTTCGGTACTACAAAAACTATTTCAGTACCAAAATTATACGACAGCATTTTATGGAAATCAACAATATATAAAAAAACCTCTCCAATTGGGAGAGGTTTAAAAGACACTGCGGACCAAACCGCCGTCCGCCCGAAGCGCCGCACCATTGATCGCAGAGGAAAGCGGGCTGCTTAAAAATGTAACAAAGTGGGCGATTTCTTCCGGACGGATCAGTCTTTGAATAATAGATGTCGGCCGGTTTTCTTTCATAAAACGAGCCTCAGCTTCTTGAACAGTCAGGTTTTCATCAGGATACAGCGAGTTCAGCATGGTTTCCACACCCTCTGTTAAGGTAGAGCCCGGCATGACGGTGTTGACTGTGACATTCGTGCCGGTTGCCAGCTCCGCCAAACTGCGGGAAATGGACAGCTGCATCGTTTTTGTCGCACTGTAATGAGCCATCTCCTGTGACGGCATAATCGCCGCTTCACTGGCAATGAAAATCACACGTCCTTCTTTTTTCTCGATCATGTTATGCAAATACTTGCGTGTCAGCCTTACACCGCTCATAATATTCACTTCAAAAAAACGAAACCATTCATCATCCGGAATATCAAAATACTCCGCCGGTTCGAAAATCCCTAAATTGTTGATCAAAATATCAACGTGCGGATATGCCTGAAACAGCTCATTGCAGCCTTCTTCTGTTCCCAAATCAAATGCAGCCGGATACAGGACCGCTTCAGCATGTTGTGTTTTCAATTCATCTATCGTCTGATTCACTTTCTCTTCCCGGCGTCCGTTAATAATCACTGCCGCCCCTTCTTCAGCTAACGAAGAGGCAATAGCTTTTCCGATCCCCGATGTCGAGCCGGTAACCAGTGCGGTTTTTCCTTGTAAATTCAGCTTCATTCTTCATCCCTCCGTTTTTGATTCCTCTTATTTATTGACAGAAATCTGCTTGGTGAAACATCTGCTCTGCAACCAGTATGAAACAGCTGGGATTGAAATGGAAGTACGCACTTTTTTGTGCCTGTGATTTGGAGAAAAAATAAAGCAGAACCTCTTGAGAGGTTCTGCTTTATTGTCAGTATGTATGGAGACGGTGGGAGTCGAACCCACGTCCAGAAACATCGATTACTTAAGCGTCTACGAGCGTAGCCTGCATATTTATGGTTTCACTCATCTTCTTGCCTGCGGGCGGGCCTTCCGAGAGCTAGTCTGTTCATCTCTTCTTACGTTCTCAGACGGGAACGCAAGCGTAGCCTACTTGGATGTGCTCTTCACAGACACATAGGCAATGTCAGGAAGAGCTCGCTGCGCTTATTAGGCAGCTAATGCTACGTTTTGGTTAAAACTGTTAGTTTTGCCAGTTATATTTAAGTGCGTGTTTACGAGATCGCCTCTCGGCTCGCAGCTCAAGCTCGATCCATCCCTGTCGAATCCGTAACGTCCCCTTGGTATAAGGGAAATACGGGAGAAAATATCAAGCTCTCACTCAAACTGGCTATAGTCTTATTATAACATGATCACGGCTCTTTTCAATTGTCAAATCCTTCAAATGAATGTCGACGTGATCTGATCGTGAACACAGTATAGCACAGGCCTGATTTTCGAATCAAGCACTATGCCTTTAGAAGCCTTTTTGGCTGTCTCTGAACGCTCTTTCGATTTCCCGCTTCGCGTCCTTGCGCTTCAGGTCTTCCCGTTTGTCATAGTTCTTCTTCCCTTTTCCAAGGCCGAGAAGCACTTTGGCAAAGCCATTTTTCAAATACAGCTTCAGCGGAACGAGAGAATAACCCTTTTCCTTTGTTAACCCGATCAGCTTGTTAATCTCCTTACGGTGCATTAACAGCTTTCTCGTACGGAGCGGATCGTGGTTATAGCGGTTTCCCTGCTCATATGGGCTGACGTGCATATTGTGGAGAAACACTTCTCCCCGTTCGATTTTGGCGAACGAATCCTTAAGGTTTACGCGGCCGGCGCGAATCGATTTGATTTCGGTTCCTTGCAGAACGATGCCGGTTTCATAGGTTTCTTCTATAAAATAATCGTGGTTGGCTTTCTTATTTTGAGATAATACTTTTCCTGACCCTTTTGGCATGCCAGAACCTCCTCTCTCTAAGGAAAAACTGTCCACCTTTTGCGATACGCTCTATTTTACCAAATGTCACGTACCGCTACAATGAAAAGCTGTTTCCGAAAGAAAGCAAATAGAGCGCTGCGGCCCTATTTGCTGGTTGAGCTGTTATTTCTTCTTTTTCCGTTTCTGTTTCGGCGCATTTTGGAAGCCGCGTTTTTTCTTTTTCTTCTTCGGCTTAGTGAACCATTCTCCTTTTTCCTCAGACGGCGCTGGAGAAACAGGTGTATTGGTGCTTTGAACGCGTTTTCTGGCAGGTTTTCCGCGTTTTCTGCTCCGGCTGCTGTCCAATTCTCTCGGACGGCGTGGAGAGCCCTTCATGCCGACGATTTCAAAGTCGATATTGCGCTCATCTTTATTGACATCGACAACCTTGACTGTGATTTCATCCCCGATGCGGAAGACGTTTCCTGTCCGTTCGCCGATCATTGCGAAATGCTGTTCGTCAAAACGGTAGTAGTCATCAGTCATAAAGCTGACATGGACGAGACCTTCAATTGTATTCGGCAGCTCGACGAACATTCCGAAGTTTGTCACAGAGCTGATCATGCCGTCAAACTCTTCACCGATTTTATCAAGCATGTATTCCGCTTTTTTCAGATCATCCGTCTCACGCTCGGCGTCAACTGCACGGCGCTCCATTGATGATGTATGTTCAGCGATATCCGGCAGGCGTTCAGCCCACTTTTCCTGTGTCGCTTCATCGACTTTGCCGTTGATCAAATACGTACGGATTAGACGGTGAACGATTAAGTCCGGGTAACGGCGGATCGGCGATGTGAAATGCGTATAGAATTCCGTTGACAGACCGAAGTGCCCCAAGCTTTGCGGGTCGTATTTCGCCTGTTTCATCGAACGGAGCATAACAGTAGATATAACCGTTTCCTCTGGCCTGTCACGCACAGCGTCCAGAATGCTTTGCAGGGCGCGCGGGTGAATATTTCCCGCCGTTCCTTTCACCACATAGCCAAATGTCGTCACAAACTCTAAAAACTTTTGCAGCTTTTCAGCATTCGGCTCTTCGTGAATCCGGTATATAAACGGGACGTTCATCCAATGGAAATGCTCCGCTACTGTTTCATTTGCCACAAGCATAAATTCTTCAATGAGCTTCTCGGCGACAGAGCGTTCTCTGATCACAACGTCTTTAACCGCTCCTTCGTCATCGACAAGCACCTTTGCTTCTTTGAAATCAAAGTCAACGGCGCCGCGGTCCATCCGCTTATCGCGAAGAATTTGAGCCAGGCGCTCCATGTCTTTGAACATCGGAACAAGAGGCTCGTATTTTTGTTTCAGCTCTTCATCATCGTCAACAAGAATTTTATTCACATCTGAATATGTCATTCTTTCCGTTGTTTTGATGACACTTTGGAAGATCTCGTGCTCTGTCACCTGTCCCTGACTGTTAATGGTCATTTCACAAGAAAGCGTCAGGCGGTCAACCTTTGGATTTAAGGAGCAGATGCCGTTTGACAATCTGTGCGGAATCATCGGGATGACACGGTCAACCAAATACACACTCGTCCCTCTTTCAAGCGCTTCTTTGTCAATCGGTGAGTTTTCGGTTACATAATGGCTGACATCAGCAATATGAACGCCAAGCTTGTAGCTTCCATCGTCCAGCTTCGTCACGGTAACTGCATCATCCAAATCCTTCGCGTCCGCCCCATCAATGGTGACAATCACCTGGTCACGGAGATCACGGCGGTCTTTCAGATCTTTTTCATCAATTGTGTCAGGCGTACTAGATGCCTGTTCCATCGCGTCAGCTGGAAATTCTCCCGGCAGGCCGTGCTTATGAATGACCGATAAAATATCAATGCCCGGATCATTTTTGTGGCCGAGAATGGTTTCAATCTCGCCCTCAGCGTTCATGCGGCCTTCAGGATAGCTCGTCAGCTTGACAACAACTTTATGCCCTTCCGCAGCTCCATTTTTCCCGTTTTTCGGAATGAAGATGTCACTCGTGATTTTTTTGTCGTCCGGAATGACAAAGCCGAAGTTTCTCGTTTCTGTATACGTGCCGACAACCCGCTGAATCGCTCTTTCTAAAATCCGTATAACGGTTCCTTCCTGCCTGGAGCCGCTTGACTGTGAATTCAGGCGAACCATGACGATATCGCCGTTCATTGCCGTATTCAGCTCATTAGGCGGAATAAACACATCGCTTAACGACGTATCCTCAGGCAGCAAAAAGGCGAATCCTTTCGCATGCGCTGAAATCTTTCCTTTTATTAAATTCATCTTCTCCGGAATGCCGTAGCGGTCACTTCTCGTCCGTACGATAAGCCCTTTTTCTTCCAAGGCGACTAACGCTTTGACGAGCTCTTTAAACTCCTCGGCTTCCGTAATTTTTAACATCTCCTCTAGTTCCTGAACAGTCAAAGGCTTATATGCCTCTTCCTTCATAAACGAGAGAAGCTTTTCCATAAATGCTTCTTTTTCCATTATCCGACCTCCTGTTGATTACCAATCGAGCTTCTCTAAAAATTCATACACATCCTGATGGACGAGGTCACGTTCTTTGTCGAGTGTAATGACATGGCCTGATTCCTCGTACCATTTCAGCTGTTTATCATCAGTTTCCACTTCGTTGTAAATAATATTGGCGCTTTCGGTATTAATCATGTGGTCATGACGGGCCTGCACCACAAATGTCGGTGAATAAATCATATCGACATTGTTCCGCACATCAGCAATTAAGTCTTGCAGCGCCTTGAGGGTATTCATCGGCGTTTTTTCAAATTCTTTCATTTCCTCTTCAATTTGCTCAGGGCTTTTCCCCTCAAACTTTTTATAATTGCGAGCGTATGAAAGAACGCCTTGATACATGACCTCTTCACTCTTAATATGCATCGGTGCGCACATTGGGACAATTCCCTTTATGGGTACAGTGTAACCCAATTTCAGCGAAAAAACCCCGCCAAGCGACAGTCCGCAGGCAGCAATGCTCTCATAGCCTTCAGATTTTAAGTATTCATAGCCATCCATTACGTTTTTCCACCAGTCTTCAGGCCCCGTATGTACAAGTTCTTCAGGCGGGACGCCATGTCCTTCATATTGAGGCGCGTGGCACGTATAGCCGCGTTCATTCAAATATCGTCCCAGCATCCTTACATCCGCTGTATTTCCTGTAAAGCCGTGCAGCAAAAGCACCGCTTTGTCTCCGCCTTTAAATGTAAATGGTTTTGGTGTCACAACTTTCATGCTCATGTCTCCCTTTCTATCTGCACGATCATTATAGTTTTCCACAGTTTAATCAGAAAAAAACGTTATGAATATCAGCCAGAAACGTGAAAAAGGCCTGACTTCACATCAGACCTTATACAAACATTGCCCTATAGGATATAAGCAAGCGCAATCGTTAACACGAAAAACAAGACTGCCAGCACTACCGTAATGCGGTGCAAAATTAAATCAAGACCTCTTGCTTTTTGTTTCCCGAAGAGCTGCTCCGCTCCGCCTGAAATCGCACCAGATAATCCGGCGCTTTTACTGGATTGAAGCAAAACGACAATAATAAGTGCAATGCTGACGATAACCAATAAGGTAATCAAAACTGCGTGCATCCCTTACACCTCCAGACTCACTGGCTACATTACTTCTATTTTACATGAAAAGGGTTGGCATGTCACGCTGTATCAGACGCCAAAAGGCCGGATAAGACGTTTTGTCTTGGTTACCCTATTCATATGAAAAGGTCAAAGGAGAAAAGCGATGCCGCTTATCAGCATAGACAGCAGGAAACATCTTTTTTATGAAGAATATGGACAGGGAATTCCTATCATTTTTATCCACCCGCCGGGCATGGGACGCAAGGTTTTTTATTATCAACGCCTTCTTTCAGAGCATTTCAAGGTGATTTTTCCTGATTTAAGCGGGCACGGTGACAGTGAACACCCGGGTGAACCCGCTTCTATTTCCTATTATGCGAACGAGATCGTACAATTCATGGACGCTTTATACATTGATAAAGCTGTGTTATTCGGGTATTCCGCCGGGGGCTTAATCGCACAGCACATCGGCTTCATCCGCCCGGACAAAGTGTCACACCTGATTCTGTCAGGCGCCTACCCCGCTGTTCATAATGTAATCGGCCAGAAGCTGCACAAACTGGGAATGTATCTGCTTGAAAAAAACCCCGGTTTGCTCATGAGAATCCTCGCTGGGAGCCACACAGAAGACAGACAGCTTCGCAGCATATTAACAGGCCATATGAAAAAAGCAGACCAGGCTCATTGGCATCAGTATTATCAGGATTCGCTAGGCTACAACTGCATTGAACAGCTGCCTCGGCTAAACATGCCAATGCTTTTTATGTATGGCGGCCTGCGGGACTGGACCTTTACAAACGCAGGCTATTACCGAAGGGCTTGCAGCCATGCCGAATTTTTCAGATTGGAATATCAGGGACATCAGTTGCCGACAAAACAATGGAAAACATGCAATGAACTGGTGACAGGGTTTGTGCTGACACATCATTCAAGATAGAAAACGCTTGGATCTTCTTGCGTTTTTTCTCTTTCATTGACTTTTGTCAACAAAATCATAGTAAAAAAGATCCTCAAATTTCAAATTAAAGTAGTGAAGCATTTTACCGATCACAAGCTGCCCCGGCCTCCTTTCACCATTCAGCACACGGCTCAGTGTGGCGGGTGAGACTCCGATTTCCAGCGCAAGCTGATTAAGGGAATAATCGTTATTAACCATATACTGCAAGACATAATCACGTCTAATCTGTATCTTTTCTACTGGCACTTTCCTCACCTTCCATTCCTGAAAAAACTTTTTTCTATAGTTTTACATTACGGCTTATGTTAACTTTTGTCAATACATTTCCAGTCTACCTATTCCCTTTAGTCAATAAACATACTAAAATATGAGTAACAGTGAGGGACGGGGTGAGACATATGGAAAGCTTTGGCGAACAATTGCGGGCATTGCGCGAGGAGAGAAAGTTAACGGTCAACCAGCTGGCGACTTATTCAGGCGTAAGCGCGGCCGGCATCTCCAGAATCGAAAACGGAAAACGGGGCGTTCCCAAACCCGCCACCATCAAAAAACTGGCGGAGGCCTTAAAAATTCCTTATGAGGGGCTTATGTACAAGGCTGGTTACATCGAAGAAGTTCATGAAGCCAAGGCTCCTTATGAAACGAAGTGCAAGCTGCTCGAAAAAGCGGAGGCCTATAACCTGAAAAACCTTGCGCTTCTTGAGAACGAAAAATGGCAATATCTCAATAAAGAAGATTTGCTCATGCTCGATCATTATTTTTCGTTTATTTCAGACGAAGCCAAAAAACGGTCTGCTGATGACTGACTATTGATAGAAATGAGAGGCGATAGACCATGTCACCGTTCGGACAGCAATTACGGGAGCTGCGCCGCGCCCGCAAACTGACAGTGAATCAGCTTGCGGTGTACTCAGGCATCAGCTCGGCCACCATTTCGAAAATTGAAAACGGCAAGCGCGGGACGCCAAAACCCGCCACGATCAAAAAACTGGCGTCCGTCCTGAAGGTGCCGTACGAAGACCTAATGGCCGCCGCAGGCCATATTCAGGCCTTTCCTAAAGAAATCCGCGAAGCATCTGAAAGCTATCAGTCCGTTTATGACATTTACCAGACGGCTGTCACGCGCGGAGCGGAGCACCTCCCGATTTTCAATAGCCGAAAATGGGAACATCTTTCAAAGCAGGATATTGAAAATCTCAGCAAATACTTCGATTTTTTATCTTCGGAAGCAAAAAAACGCGCTTCTTCCTCATAATCCCCTATTCCTCTTTCTGCATTTCATCAATCACGCTTGCATACCTTCCCTCGTTATTTGCGTTATAATAGTGACAGACGAGGTGAAAAGTATGAACCAATCAGAAATGTGTCCTAGATTTGAAAAAGCAGTCGACATCTTAAGTAAACGCTGGGTCGCTTTAATCGTATTTCAGCTCTTAAACGGGTCGCAGCGATTTAGCGAAATTGAAGCAGCACTTCCAAATCTAAGCGGCAGAGTTCTGTCAGAACGGCTGAAAGAACTTGAGCTTGAAGGAGTAGTAAAGCGGGATGTCATCCCTGAAACTCCGGTTCGCATCGAATATTCATTGACCGATAAAGGAAAGGCGCTAGCCCCCATTTTAGGTGAGATTTCTAAATGGGCGACTGAATGGATTGACCCTTCCTTTCTTGACTAATTGCTAAAACGGTTCTGATCTCAAAGACGAGAAAAAGAACCGTTTTTTATTTTTTTATTTTCCAGGTGAAAAAAAGATATCTCAGCCGATATATAGTACATCCACACATTACGTTTTTAAAGGAGACCACTATATGCGACTGACGATTTCCCGCAAATTCAGCCTGGTATTTTTGACACTGATCCTGATCAATTTACTTGTAGGCGGAATAGGCGTTCTTAATATGCAGCATATCATTCAAAAAACAGATGAAATCAACACGAAATGGATTGACGGCATCAAAGGAATCACTTCAATTAATTATGTAACCGAGCACCTGTCTTCTAAAGAAAAGGACTTTCTGATTTATACAGACAAAAGCAAGATGGATACACTTGATCAAGAAATGAATCAAATCATGGAAGACATTAACCAAAAGCTTGCTAACTACGAAAAAACGATCTCCACTGATAAAGAGCAGAAACTGTTCGAGCAGCTTCAAACTGAAGTGAACACCTATATGGATATTCATGCGCAAATTATCGAAAGCGGCCGCACAAATGACATGGACAAAGCAAGAGGTTTATTGGTCCAAACTGAGGCCAGCTTTGAGGATATGAAAAAAACAATCACCCAGCTTGTTGACTACAATAAAGAAGGCAGCAACACAGCAGTAAAAGAAACGAAGGCCGTCTATCAAAAAGGGCTCATTTATACTGCTCTGCTAGTGGCAGCTTCGATCATCGTCAGCATTTTCATCTGGCTTTATATCGCGCGAAACATTGTAAAGCCTATCATTCGCATGAAGGAGTCTGCCAATCATATTGCCGAGGGAGACCTATCGAACGACATGGAGCCGCTCAACTCAAAAGACGAGCTGGGCGACCTGAATGAAGCGCTGCAAAAAATGGTAGGGAATCTGAGAGATATTGTCGGATATTCTAAAGACATCTCAAGCCGGGTTCTTTCTTCTTCACAGGTGCTTGCTACCGCAACGAATGAAACAAGATCCGGCAGCAAACATATTACTGAAACGATGAACGAAATGGCTGAGGGCTCTGAACAGCAGGCCCAAGACGCTGTAACAATTGCCGAATCGATGAATGAGTTTACCGAAAGCATTGATAAAGCCTATAATCACGGCATTACAATCAGCGATACGTCTCAAAACGTTCTCGAACTCGCGGTAAGCGGAAACGAAAATATGGATACGTCATTACAGCAAATGAAAACCATCCACCATATCGTTCAAGAAGCCGTGCATAAAGTGAGATCACTTGAACAGCATTCTCAGGATATCAACAAGCTCGTTCAGGTCATCAACGGGATTGCCGAGCAAACGAATTTGCTGTCCCTTAACGCCGCGATTGAAGCTGCCCGCGCAGGAGAAAGCGGCAAAGGCTTCGCCGTTGTGGCTGATGAAGTCAGAAAGCTGGCTGACGGCGTTTCTGATTCCGTGCAGGACATTACCCGGATTGTAAACGGGACACAGCAGGAAATTCACTCCGTTATTAAGTACTTGGAAAGCAGCTTTACAGAAGTCGAAAAAGGAACGGAAAACCTGACAGACACCGGACAGGCTATGCAGCATATCAAACAATCTGTCACTCATGTTGCTGACAGCATTAAGGAAGTTACGGATGGCCTGAAGCAGTTAACAAACCAATCGATTACCATCAATCAATCGATTGAAAATATCGCTTCTGTATCCGAAGAGTCGGCCGCCGGTATTGAAGAAACATTTTCAATTACCGAGCAATCCGCCCATTCGATGGATCAAGTGCTTCAAAATGCTGAGGAGTTGGAGCGGCTGGCGAAGGAGCTTAATGCAAAGATGGAGCAGTTTGCAATTTAAATAGAAAAAAGAGGCTGGACTCCAGCCTCTTTTTCTATTCTATGCAGCTGATTGAACGTGTTTGGCTCTTGTTCTTTTTTTCTTCACCGGACTTAATGCCCGCTCCAGCCAGGCCATGAGCAAATCGGCTGCCACCGCCATCACCGCAGTCGGTATCGCCCCGGCTAGAATAATCGCAGTTCCGTTTGTCGCGTTCGATCCGCGGACGATCATGTCCCCAAGGCCTCCGGCGCCGACAAATGTGCCGATTGCTGTAATCCCGATTGCAATGACGAGAGCCGTGCGAAGGCCCGCCATGATGACAGAAAGCGCGAGCGGGAGCTCAACCATTCTGAGCACTTGGAATTTCGTCATGCCCATTGCTTTTCCCGATTCTAGGTAGGCATGCTCAATGCTGACAATCCCTGTGTACGTGTTTCGGATAATCGGAAGCAGGGAATACAGAAATAATGATACAATTACGGTATTTGCGCCTAGCCCCATAACAAGCATCAAGACGGCCAGCATAGCGAGCGCGGGGATTGTTTGAATAACGTTTGTTACGGCGAACACCCAGGCTGACAAACGGCGAAAATGCGCGATGAGGATTCCCGCCGGAACCCCGACGACAGCGGCAAACAAAACACCGTAAGCCGACATAAGAAAGTGGCGGCCAAATTCACCCATGACGTAGCTGCCATTCTGCGCGTAATACGTCATTAACTGTTCAAGCACGTTCATTGACCCCTTCCCCCTTTCACGATTCGAAGTAGTGATGTTTTTCTAAATATTCCTTGGCAACGACAGACGGTTCCTTTAGATTGCCGTCGACTTCATAGTTAAGCGCCTGCATCGTGGCTGTGTCGATTTTTCCGATCATTTTCTTGATGATGCCTTCAAGCTCAGGATGTTCTTTGAGCACCTTTTCCGGAACAACCGGAGAGCAGTCGTACGGCGGGAAAAATTGTTTATCGTCCTTCAGCATTTTGAGACCATAGGACTTGATTCTTCCATCGGTTGAATACGCAAGCACAATGTCCATTTTTCCGCTTTTCACCGCATCGTACACAAGGCCGATCTGCATTGGATACGTGCCTCCGAATGTCATGCCGTAGGTTTTCGTAAAATCCTGATAGCCGTTTCCTTTGAGCTTCATCCAATAGTTATCGACGCCAAGTTTTAATTGCGGCGCCCATTTTTTAACGTCTGATACGGTCTCTAAATGGTATTGGTCGGCCAGCTCCTTGCTGACTGTAAAGGCATATGTATTATCAAACCCGTAGGAGTCATACCACTTTAAATCATATCTTTTTTTAAACTCCCGCTGAGTAAGCGCCAGCGCTTTGTCCGGGTCTTTTTCCGGTTGCATTCTCAACGTTCCTGTCAGCGCGTCTCCCGTATATCTTGTGGCTGCAATGTCGATTTCCCCGTTCATTAAAGCCTGCTGCTGCACCGCGTTGGAGCCAAGATTTTTAATTGTTGTTGTTTTGAGATCAGTATGGTGTTCGATCAACTGGCCAAGCATGCTGGCGATGATTTCTGATTCGCTCATGCTTTGCGCGCCGATTTTAATGGTCTGGTCTGGAGCGGCGCTGAGACCAGGAAGCGAACAGCCGCTCAACGTCAATGTTGCCGCAAGTGCTAAACCAATCATTAATGTAAGATATTTTCTTTTCATAAGCCGCCTCCTTATGACACTTCCTTCAACCTTTGCATGCCGGCAGGTGTCAGTTTTCGTTCAGCCACTGCCAGCACATAATCAATCACAATCGCCAATATTGTGACGGGAACCGCGCCCCCGATGATATATTCCGGCTGATATAAATTCAATCCGATAAAAATGTAATCACCCAATCCGCCGCCTCCGATAAAAGAAGCAAGCGTGGCCCAGCCGATTAAGTAAATCGTCGATGTTCTAATTCCCGCCATGATCACTGGCGCGGCAAGCGGCAGCTCCACCAAGCGGACTTGTTCAGCCGGTGTCATTCCGATGCCTTTGCCAGACTCGAGCAAATTTTTGTTGACGCCGCGAATGCCGGTATACGTGTTGCGCAGTATCGGCAATACGGAATAGAAAAACAAAGCCACAATGGCTGGAACCTTCCCTACACCAAGGAGCGGGATAAAAAAGGCAAGGATAGCCAGACTCGGCAGCGTCTGAATGATATTCACAATGCCGATAATGGTGCCGGCTCCTTTTTTCATTCTGGTCAGCACAATGCCTAGGGGGACGGCAACCAGCACGCCTAAGATAACAGCAATGAGCGATATCGTAATATGCTCGTATGTTTTATAAAGAAGCTCGCCCCCGTTGGTTTGCAAAAATTGAACAATATGATGCATGACTTATCCCCTCCCTATGACAATACCGCGAGCTGCTTTTCTTCTCCCCAGAGGGAGTCATACACGATATCGACCAGACTTGCTCTCGTCACAATTCCGATTAAACGTCGGTTTTCATCCACAACAGGGACATATTTGACACCCCGTTTTAAAATTTTGCGGACCGTGTCGCGCAGCAATGTCCCGCCCAATACTGTGTATAGATCTTCATGTAAAACCTCTCCTACGAGATTGGCCTTTTTCCGGCATTGATCAATGATTTCAACATCGACATAACCTTGCAGAACGTGGTCGTCATCGACGACAAGCAATGAATCTACCCGTTCCTGCCTCATTAGCTGAATGGCCTCAGAAAGCGTTTTATCCGCGGTGATCGTTACAGGCTGAGTATTCATAATCTGGTCAACCCGTTCAACATCCGGGCTGGATGACTGAATCAGTCGCTCCTTGCCGATAAATTCCTCAACAAATTCGTCTGCCGGATTTCTCAAAATGTCATCGGGCGTTCCAATTTGAACGATTTCTCCCGCTTTTAAAATCACAATCCGGTCTGCCAGCTTAATCGCTTCATCCATATCGTGGGTAACAAATACGATGGTTTTATGTAAGGTTTTTTGCAGTTTTTTAAATTCTTCCTGAAGGGAATCCCTCGTAATCGGGTCGAGTGCCCCGAACGGTTCATCCATTAAGATAAGCGGCGGCTCCGCGGCAAGTGCCCGTAATACACCAATTCGCTGCTGCTGCCCCCCGCTTAATTCATGAGGGTAACGGTCTAAATATTCTGGCCCCATATCGACCAATTTTAAAAGCTCACGCGCCCGCTCTTTCCGTTGCTGCTCCGGCCATTTCAGCAGTTTTGGGACGAGTGAGATATTCTGCTGAATGGTCATATGGGGAAACAGGCCGATTTGCTGAATCACATAGCCAATTTTGCGCCTGAGCTCTACAGGATCCTGTTCCATAATGTTTTCGCCGTCAATGAAAATCTTCCCGGCGGAAGGCTCAATTAATCGGTTAATCATTTTCATCGTTGTCGTTTTTCCGCAGCCGCTCGGCCCGATAAAACAGATAAATTCGCCTTTTGCAATCTTAAGATTCACGTTGTTCACGGCTTTTTTGCCGCCCTTATATGTTTTCGAGACATTTTCTAATGTCAGCAAACATCGCACCTCCAAAATTAAATTTATTCAATTTGTTCAGTTTAAATTTAATTTTTCAGACAATTGAATGCTTCCCATTATAGATTAAAGTTTATAAAATAAAAAGTTTACAATTTGTTCATATTATTTATAAAGTATGTGTAAACGCTGATTTACCCGCATTGACGTGTGTTGATCTCCTTATTGCTCCAATTTCCTGCCAAATTCTCTTTTGACAGCATTTTCGCCGTATCAAAAATGTGGTATATTGACATCGGAATTGTTAGCTGAAAGGATGAAACCGTTGGAGAAAGATCCGTTAACGATCATTGAACAAGCCGAGGACCATTTTATAGAAAGAATTGCGGAAAACATGCATGCATTTGGAATGCCCTCTACCGTCGGACGTGTGCTGGGCATTATTTATATGAATCGAAAACCGATGACGCTTACCGAATTATCTGAGGCCACCGGCATGAGCAAAACACGCATGAGCCAAGTAGTGCGGGAAATGCTTGATGCCAATATCGCCGAGAAGGTGTTCGAAAAGGGCGTCCGAAAAGATTTATATGAGGTTGAACAGGATTACTATCAAACGTTTATCACGCTGTTTTCAGCCACCTGGAGCAAAGTCGTCAGCAAAAACAAAATGATGCATAAAAAACTCAATCGGGAGCTGCTTAGCGTGTTGGATGAAGAGCTTACTCCTGAAGCGGAAGAAAAAGTGAATGAACTGCTGAAGGAATTAAAGGAATGGCTCGATTATTATAATTGGCTCAGCCGTTTGATTGAGTTTTTTGAGAGCGAAGACATTTTTAAATATGTGCCGAAGCCGTAAAAAACGCCCTGTTATTACAAGGCGTTTTTTCTTATGCAGCACTGGCCAGGTTTTTCTTCTTTTTAATCGGGCTTAACGCTCGTTCAAGCCAGCCCATGACCAAATCGGCAATCACCGCCATCAAAGCTGTGGGGATTGCTCCAGCTAATATAATCGCGGTTCCGTTTGTGGCATTTGATCCCCTGACGATGATGTCCCCAAGACCGCCTGCACCGACAAATGTCCCGATGGCCGTAATGCCGATGGCAATGACAAGCGCAGTGCGCAGGCCGGCCATTATGACAGAAAGCGCAAGCGGAAGCTCGACCATCCGCAGCACTTGAAATTTTGTCATCCCCATTGCTTTTCCGGCTTCAAGATAAGCATGTTCAATGCTGATAATCCCTGTATACGTATTTCTGATAATCGGCAGAAGAGAATACAGAAATAATGACAATATCACCGTATTAGCGCCAAGCCCCATGACAAGCATCAGCACGGCGAGCATGGCGAGAGCCGGGATCGTCTGAATGACGTTCGTGACCGCAAAAACCCATCCGCTTAATCTTCTGTATCTGGCTATCAGGATGCCGAGCGGAATTCCAACAATGGCAGCAAATAAAACGCCGTACACCGACATCAGAAAATGGCGGTAAAACTCCTGCAGCACGTAACCGCCGTTTTGCGAATAGTAAGTGCCAAGCTGCTGTAGTACTTCCATATGATCCGCCTCTTTTCTTAGTCAAAATAATGATGTTTCTCTAAAAATTCCTTTGCTACGACAGACGGCTCCTTCAGCTTGCCATCCACCTCATAGTTCAGCTCCTGCATCGTTTCCGTATCGATTTGCCCAATCAGCTTATTGATCACACCCTCAAGCTCGGGATGCGTCTTAAGCACCTTTTCCGGAATCACCGGTGAACAGTCATACGGCGGGAAGAAACGCTTATCATCTTTTAAAATTTTCAAGTCATAGGCTTTAATCCGTCCATCCGTTGAATAAGCCAGAACGGCGTCCATTTTCCCGTTTTTGACTGCGTCATAGACTAGCCCGATCTGCATTGGATACGTTGTGCCGAACTCAAAGCCATATGTGCTGACAAAGCCTTTATACCCATCGCCTTTTCGTTTCAGCCAAGCATTGTCGACGCCTAATTTATATTGGGAGGCATTTTTCTTCAGGTCAGACACGGTGTTAATATGCTCCTTCTCCACAAACTTTTTTGTTACGGTGAAGGCATATGTGTTATCAAAGCCGTAGGAATCAAACCATTTATAAGAAAAGCGCTTTTGAAACTCGTTCTGCACAATGTTCAGCGCTTTTTTCGGATCTTTCTCCGCTTCCTTGCCCAGGGTGCTTGTTAAATCAGTTCCGGAATAGCGCGTGGCAGAAATATCAATGTCACCGCCCAGCATCGCTTGGTGCTGCACATAGTTTGACCCGAGGTTTTTCACTAAAGCGGTATTCAAATCTGTATCATGTTCAATAAGCTGCGCGATCATATTCGCTACAATTTCTGATTCAGTCATGCTTTGCGCCCCGATTTTGATCGTGTCGTCTGAAGCGCCGCCGAGTCCCGGCAGAGAACAGCCGCTTAGCAGCATGACAAAGCCGAGAGCGCACACGCCAAGCCATTTGATTTTTTTCGTTTTCAACAGTGCCAACTCCTTACGAAACTTCCTTCATCCCTTGCAAGCCTTTCGGCGTCACCTTTCGTTCTGTCACAGCCAGCACATAATCAATGATAATGGCCAGAATTGTGACAGGCACGGCACCGCCAATGATATATTCAGGCTGATATAGGTTCAGGCCGATAAAAATATAGTCCCCGAGGCCGCCTCCCCCGATAAACGACGCAAGTGTCGCCCAGCCGATTAGGTAGATCGTTGATGTGCGGATACCCGCCATGATGATGGGAATCGCCAGCGGGATTTCGACGAGCCGAATCTGTTCCCAGCCGGTCATGCCAATCCCTTTTCCCGATTCCAGCAGGTTTTTATTTACACCTTTAATGCCGGTATACGTATTGCGCAGGATCGGCAGCACCGAATAGAAAAATAAAGCGACAATCGCCGGCACCTTTCCTACGCCGAGAAGCGGAATAAAAAAGGCTAAAATCGCAAGACTCGGCAGGGTTTGCACAATGTTTACGAAACCGATAACCGCACCTGCGCCTTTTTTCATTCTGGTAAGAGCAACACCGAGCGGCACTGCAACGATAATGCCCAATACAACGGCTATGAGTGAAATATATAAATGCTCTCCTGTTTTATACAGCAGCTCTCCGCCGTTCGTTTGCAAAAAAGTCATCATTTGATTCATCTTAAAAGAGCTCCTCCCCTGGTCAGATCGTCATGAGCTGGTTTTCCTCGTCGCCCCATATGGAATCGTACACGATATCAACAAGGCTCGCTCTTGTCACAATCCCTGCTAAATGGTTTTGTTCATCGACGACCGGAACATACTTGATCCCCTGCTTCAAAATTTTTCGGACTGTATCGCGAAGTAGCGCCCCTTTTTGAACGGTATATATATCTGAGCGGTATACATCGCCAACGATGCTCGCTTTTTTGCGGTTTTGATCAATCATTTCCACATCAACATAGCCCTTCAGCACGTTTTGCCGGTCTACAACTAGCAGCGAGTCAACACGTTTTTCTCTCATCAGCTGAATCGCCTGAGAAAGCGTTTTGTCCGCAGATACCGTCACCGGCGTTCTGTTCATCATTTGCTCTACCCGCTCAATATCCGGTCTTGACTGAATCAGGCGTTCTTTCCCGATAAATTCTTCAACAAATTCATTTGCCGGGTTCCGGAGAATCTCATCAGGTGTGCCGACTTGAACGATTTCTCCCGCTTTTAAAATCACGATTCTGTCAGCAAGCTTAATCGCTTCGTCCATATCGTGGGTAACAAACACAATCGTTTTGTTTAGTGTTCTCTGCAGTTTTTTGAATTCTTCCTGAAGCGAATCACGCGTAATCGGATCAAGCGCTCCGAACGGTTCATCCATTAAAATGAGAGGGGGTTCCGCGGCAAGCGCGCGCAGCACGCCGATTCTTTGCTGCTGTCCGCCGCTGAGCTCATGGGGATAACGGTCTAAATACTCCGGACCCATATCCACAAGCTTTAACAGCTCTCGCGCCCGTTCTTTCCGTTTTTCCTCAGGCCATTTCAGCAGCTTTGGTACGAGTGAGATGTTCTGCTGGATGGTCATATGGGGGAACAAACCAATCTGCTGAATCACATAGCCGATTTTTCTCCTCAGCTCAACAGGATCCTGTTCCATAATATTTTCTCCGTCGATAAAGATCCTTCCAGACGATGGTTCTATCAGCCTGTTGATCATCTTCATCGTTGTCGTTTTTCCGCAGCCGCTCGGGCCGATAAAACAGATAAACTCGCCTTTGGCAATATCTAAATCAATGCTGTTCACAGCTTTTTTGCCGCCTTTATATACTTTTGACACTTGTTCCAAATTCAGCAATCCGTGCACCTCCGCAGGTTTCCATTAAATTTTCTGAAAAGTATAATCCTTATTATAGTTTGAACTTTGTAAAATAAAAAGTTTACAATGTGTTGAAATTATATGTTATTTATAGATTATTTATTGTTATGACCGAGACGGAAAGGGTGTTCTTACAATTACGCCGGATACCTCCCACTTCCTCTGCATTCAGCTATTTTCAACATCAGGAAGAAATATGATATATTGACACCATCAATTGCCATTTGAAGGGATGATCAGCTGTGAAAAAAACCGCTCTCGACATCATTGAACATGCTGAAGAGCATCTCATTGAGAAGATTGCCGAAAATATGCATACGTTTGGAATGCCTTCAACTGTCGGACGTGTGCTTGGAATTATTTATATGAATCGAAAACCGATGACCTTAAGCGAGCTCTCTGAGGCAACGGGCATGAGCAAAACACGGATGAGCCAGGTTGTCCGTGAAATGATCGATGCCAATATCGCCGAAAAGGTGTTTGAAAAAGGCGTACGAAAAGACCTTTATGACGTCGAGCAGGATTATTATCAAACCTTCATTTCTTTATTCGCGGCGAATTGGACAAAGGTCGTGAGCAAAAACAAAGTGCTTTATAAAAAATTAAACCGGGAGCTGACTGATCTTTTACAAAAGGACGGGCTCACCCCGGAAGCGGAAGAGAAGGTTAATCAGCTGCTGAATGAATTAAAAGAATGGCTTCATTACTATGACTGGCTGAGCAGGTTGATTGAATTTTTTGAGAGTGAGGAAATCTTTCAATATGTGCCGAAAACAAAAGAAAGCAGCTCTCTAAAATAAGGGAGCTGCTTTTTTGCATCATGAAGTTAAGACCGGAAACATGCCTTTCAGCCCGGCACCGATCATCCCGACCGCAACCACGGCTAAGATTAATCCCATCAGTCTGGTAATCACATTCATCTCGGTTTTTCCGAGTTTGCTGCTAATGAAAGCAGAATAGTGGAAAAAGAGAAAGGTCAGGGCAATCACTGCGGCTATGCCAATCATGACAGCGATATAATGACCAATGCCGCTATGACCGGCGGAAAGGCTCATCACTGTTGCAATCGTTCCGGGCCCAGCAATAATCGGAATGGATAAAGGCGTGACGGATATATCGGCTTTTTCCTTGCTTTCCTTATGTTCATCATGATGAAGAGATTGCACGTGTGATTCTTTCGCATTCAATAGATTATAGGCAATGCCGAAAATGAATATGCCGCCCGCCACTCGGAGCGCATGAATGTTGATATCAAACAGTTTAAAGATAAGATGGCCGAAAACCAAAAAAGCCGCCAAAATAAAAAAGGATAAAAGAGCCGCCTTCCGGGCAATCGCTTTTCTTTCCGCTGAAGTATAGCCTTCTGTCAGCGTCAGAAATATCGGTACGTTTCCGATCGGATTTGATACTGCGAATAAAGAAATGAAGACGTGAACGATGAATGAGAACATCATATACCTCCTTGTTGGTATTGTCTGCACAGGAAATAGAATTATTCTTCCCCCTTTTACCCGGAGGTGATTTCCCGGTAAACCTTTATAGTCTGTTAGAAACGCTACTCTTATTCGCAATATAAAATCTCTGACGTTTTTCTTGAATCTGCTGAAAAGTCGATTTGGATGTTGAAATTAAGTTTAAGCTGGGCGGTGAACAATTCGACATTGATGTCCACAGTGACGATTCTTCACCATGCCCGCCCTGAACACGTCAATATTGAAACGCAATATAAAGACTGACCGAATTCGGATTCACTTGGCTGACATCCGTTCGCTCGCAGTATCATATCAAGGATTTTTAGAGATGTATTTGAGAAATATATGAATAACTAGCATAAAAAAAGACACAGCTGCTATAAGGCTCGTGTCTTTTTTTGTATGAATATTGATTACTTTACAACTTTTTTCTTTTATAATAAAACTATTAGTCTATTTTCCCTATATTACAGGTAAAGGAGTTATTTTATGTATTGTCCTCAATGCGGCCATCAAACTGATGGCGGAAAGTTTTGTGAGAAATGCGGTTCGCCGCTCCCTGGTCAATCAGGCCAACAGCAGACATCTCAGACTGGAGCCGCTGCAAAACAAGCAGCAAAACAGTTCGGTTCATTTGTCCTGGCCGTCCTGAAACGCCCTTATCAGGAATGTAAAGCAACAGGCGGAGAGCAGTTGATCAGCGCGGTGATTACGCTGGTTCTTTTCAGTTTGCTGACCCCTTTGATGTTTTATATTCTTTTTTCAGACGGTCCCGGAAGCGTAAGCTTTACAGCAATCTTCTTAGAGCCAACCATTTATTTTATTTTATTTCTATTTGGCCTGCATGCATGCATTTTTTTCGCCCTGAAAATCGCGGGGAACCAAGTGTCTTTTAAAGATTCATTCTCAAGATTCGGAGCGTTTCTCATTCCGTTTACGGCTATTTTGATTCTTGCCCTTTTCTTCTTTTTATTACATACAGACATTTGCTTTACTATATTAGCCGTTGGTTTAATCGGTGCATTCTTCGCCATTCCTCCTGCGATGCTGAGCAGTTACCAGCATTCATATAAAGGGAAGATTGACGTCATTTACTCAACGATTGTGATTTATCTGATCATCTGCGTCACATTTCAGCTTATTATCGAACACTATGTCAAAGAGATTTTCCGTTATATGCTCTTTTAAAAACAACCCCATCACCTGCTGGCGATGGGGTTCTTTTATTGAATAGACGTTAAGTATATTCTTCCGTTCTTTACTACGCCGGTATAAGTCCAATTATATGTTCTGAGCTTTGGACTGCCGCCTGATTTTGTGATATAGAATTCCTCATACGTCTTAATCGTGATAGCTGAACCATTTTGGCTCCAGCTTTTCACTTCATAGTTATTAAAGTCTTCTGTTGTCCCCTCTTTATTTAATTTCGCCACAAGATGCTGCTGGTCGGAATAAAGGGAGCTGCCTTTCTCAAGGCTGTCTTCCATTAGTGAGAAATTATTTTGATTGACGGCATCTGCCTGACTTTGCAGATAACTGCCCATAAATAATGTCACTTGTTCATCTGTAACATCGCCGCTTGCAGAGTTTCCACTGTCTTTGTTTTTCGAACCAGCCCAAGCCGATGTGTATGTCTCTGGTTTATCATTTTTGATTTTCTTTATATTTGTGCCTGCAGATTCGAATGTTGATTCTGCATCTTCAAAAATCCACTTTTTCTGTTTTTTATCATATGAAAGAAGATATTCATAACTCGGACTGTCATCAGTCATTTCAGATTTTGAATAGTCGCTATACGAAGAAGACTGGTGAAATTCTTTTCCTGTTACCGATACCTGCCACGTCCCGTCGTTTTTCTGAGAGAGGGCAAATGTGTCCAGGTCAAAATCAGTTTCCAAGTATCTATCTTTTAAGTATGAGTCCGTATTTTTCATAGAATCAACGGTATCCTTCGTCTCTGCCTTCCATTTGGCACTCGCCTCTGTCATCTGGGCTGTATTCCCATCGGATAGCGCTTTGGAGTATTGTTTTGTTGTTTTGACAATTGTGTTCATAATCTGTTCCTGTGTATTTTGATCAGGAATTAATGTTAACTCCATTTCTTTATGTTCGATGGGAACGCCGGCTGTTTTTGTTTTTCCCCACGGAAATTCTGCCTCGACTGAAGCTGTCATTGATCCATCTGTCAGCAGCGGGCCGTATGTTACGGATTTGAATGGATCTTTATGAATCGACTTGCCGTTAATCAGCAAATCTCCCTTCCCGCTCTTAATGTCATCCGCTAAGCTGAATGTCACATCGTCTGCTTCCAATGAGAGGTCTACACGAAAGCTGTTATCGCCAACCGCCTGAATGTCTTCTTTTTTCACAAGATCGACGACATCGTTTTTCAGTTTGGCTGAGACTGTATATTCACCGGGAATGTACGGACCAAGGGTTTGTGCTTGATCGGCTTTCTTTACAGATCCGGCTTCCTCTTTATTGACATATAAATCGGTATTTTTATAATTGCTAGTTACTTCAAAATAAACAGGTGCTATCTTTAAGTCGTAATGATCAAATACCAGCAGGCTTTTCCCGTCTTTTTCCGTATATACGATGTCCTTCTGGGCTGCTTCATCACGCAGCGATGCAAAAAGTTCATCCTTTTTGTCTGGATGGTCCTTCAAATATGTAAGAAACGGTTTTACATTGTTTTTAGTGAGCTTCAGCTTGTCATTTACCGGTGTGAGAAGAGACGCGATTTGATCCTTGTCCTCATCATTTACGGCCTGCTCAAACTTGTCAATTAACCTATCCTTTGAAGTAAAGTACGCTCCGGTTTTATATGCGGCGAATAATATAACGCACGCTGCTGCAATGCTGCTCCATAAAATGATGGTTTTCTTAGGGATCGGTTTTCGCGGAGCCTGCCTCGTTTCGGCAGTGCTTGCTGTTTCTGGATCGGCCTGTTTACTGCTCCCTCCGATCGGGGTGCCGCATTCTTTACAAAACTTGGCCCCTTCATTATTCTTGGTACCGCAATTCTTGCAAAAAAACATGACTTTCCTCCTATTCTACTGAATTGATAACATTTACTACTTTTCATATTTTATAATAAAACAGAATGAAATTGGGAACGAATGAAAAAATTAAATGTCTATCAGACTAAAAAAGGTGGTAAGAATATGCAAAAGCTCAGGATCGAATTAAGAGAAGATACAAATGACGAATTATATGATCTATTGCTGCTCGCCGATCCGTCCAAAGACATTGTAGATGAATACCTTGAGAGGGGAGAATGTTACACGGCTTGGACCGATGATGAGCTTGCAGGTGTTTATGTGTTGCTAAAAACAAGGCCTCAAACGGTTGAAATTGTAAATATTGCCGTAAAAGAATCTCTTCAGAAGAAGGGCTTTGGCAAACAGCTTGTACTTGACGCCATCGAAAAGGCGAAGGAGCTGGGGGCGGACACAATTGAAATCGGCACGGGGAATTCAAGCATTCATCAGCTTTCTCTCTATCAAAAATGCGGATTCCGCCTTCAGGCAATCGACCATGATTTCTTTATCAGACACTATGATGAAGAGATTTTTGAAAACGGGATTCAATGCCGCGATATGGTGAGGCTTTATTTGGATCTTTCATAAAAGAGCTGCCGAAATCGGCAGCTCTTTTCTATAGAAATAAAAAAAACTGATGGCTTTTTTCCCGGTATCCCGCTGCATTCCATGTCTCACTGATATGATAAAAAAGCCAGCATGAGAGTCAGACCAACAGACAGATATAATCAGCATCCATAAACACTAGAAGGCCTGTGTAAACAGCTGCTGAAAGAGGTACTACAATCAGAAAAAATAAAAGTGACAAAATTCTTCCGAAGTATTCAGTCGGGACGTCTTTAAAAAACTCAAAACTGTTTGTACATCAACATAGGAAATAGACAGGAGGAGAATAAAAGCTGGGGCTAGGAAAGTTTGCAAAAAAAACCGCCGAGACTTAACTCGGCGGTCTTTTTATTACTTGTTTAAGTTGTAGAAAGAGTTGATACCGTGGTATTGAGCAGTTTCAGCCAACTGATCTTCGATGCGAAGAAGCTGGTTGTATTTCGCAACACGGTCCGTACGGGACGGAGCACCTGTTTTGATTTGTCCTGCGTTTGTTGCCACAGCGATGTCAGCGATTGTGCTGTCTTCAGTTTCACCAGAACGGTGAGAGATAACAGCTGTGTAGCCTGCGCGTTTCGCCATTTCGATTGCATCGAATGTTTCAGTCAATGTACCGATTTGGTTTACTTTGATCAGGATAGAGTTGCCTACGCCGTTTTTAATACCTTCAGCAAGTTTTTTCGTGTTTGTAACGAAGAGGTCGTCACCAACAAGCTGAACTTTTTTGCCAAGACGCTCAGTAAGAAGCTTATGGCCTTCCCAGTCGTTTTCGTCAAGTCCGTCTTCGATAGAGATGATTGGGTATTTAGAAACCATTTCTTCGTACCAGTCAACCATTTCAGCAGATGTTTTCACAACGCCTTCGCCAGACAGATGGTATTTGCCGTCTTCTTTGTTGTAGAACTCAGAAGATGCAGCATCCATTGCAAGTTTCACTTCTTCGCCAGGTTTGAAGCCGGCTTTTTCAATTGCTTCAACGATTGTTTGAAGCGCTTCTTCGTTAGAACCAAGGTTTGGAGCGAATCCGCCTTCATCACCTACAGCTGTGTTCATTCCTTTAGCAGAAAGAACTGATTTCAGGCTGTGGAAGATTTGAGCGCCCATGCGAAGTGCTTCACGGAAGTTAGGAGCACCTACAGGCATGATCATGAATTCTTGAATATCCACGTTGTTATCAGCATGCTCTCCGCCGTTTACGATGTTCATCATCGGTACAGGAAGAGTTTTTGAGTTGAATCCTCCAAGGTATTGGTAAAGAGGAATCTGTAAGAAATCAGCAGCAGCACGCGCACAAGCCATAGATACGCCAAGGATTGCGTTCGCACCAAGTTTGCCTTTGTTTTCAGTACCGTCAAGCTCGATTAAAAGCTGATCGATTGCGTTTTGTTCAGTTACATCAAAGCCAAGAAGCTCTGGAGCAATGATTTCGTTTACGTTGTTAACAGCTGTTAACACGCCTTTTCCAAGGTAACGGTCTTTGTCGCCGTCACGAAGCTCAACCGCTTCGTATTCACCTGTAGAAGCTCCGCTTGGCACTAAAGCGCGGCCGAAAGCTCCTGTTTCTGTATATACTTCAACTTCAACTGTTGGGTTGCCGCGGGAGTCTAATACTTCGCGTGCATAAACATCAACAATGTATGGCATGAGTTTTGTCTCTCCTTTTGATTTTCAAATTATTTTTGAATTAAAGATGTTCCTGTCATTTCTTTCGGTTTTTCAACACCGAGAAGGTCTAATAACGTTGGTGCAAGGTCTCCTAGGATTCCGCCTTCACGCAGCGTAACGCCTTCTTTCGTTACAATCACAGGGACTGGGTTTGTTGTATGCGCAGTGTGCGGTTCGCCTGATTCTGTAATCAGAATGTCAGCATTACCGTGATCAGCGGTAATGATGGCGTGTCCGCCTTTAGCGAGAATCGCGTCAACGACTTCGCCTAAGCATTCGTCCACTGCTTCAATTGCTTTAATTGTTGGTTCAACCATTCCGGAGTGGCCGACCATATCAGGGTTTGCGAAGTTCAGAATGATCGCGTCATGCTTGTCAGCTTCAATTTCTTTGACAAGCGCGTCTTTCACTCCATACGCACTCATTTCAGGCTTCAAGTCATACGTTGCAACTTTAGGCGAGTTAATGAGAATACGCTCTTCACCCGGGAATTCAGCTTCACGGCCGCCGCTCATAAAGAACGTGACGTGCGGATACTTTTCAGTCTCTGCAATTCGAAGCTGTTTTAATCCGTGCTGAGATAATACTTCTCCGACTGTGTTATCAAGATTTATCGGTTTAAACGCTACATAGCCGTCAACTGTTTCACTAAAGTGAGTCAGGCAGACGAAATACAGGTTCTTTGGATAATTCTCGCCGCGGTCGAATTCACGGAAGTCTTTGTTTGTGAACGTGTTGGAAATCTGGATGGCGCGGTCCGGTCTGAAATTATAGAAAATCACAGAATCGCCGTCTTCGATTTTCGCAACAGGCTCACCGTTTTCTTTTGTGATGACAGATGGAATAACGAATTCATCGTGGATTCCATTCGCATATGAATCATCAACAACATCCAGTGCGCTGCGGTATGTCGGGCCTTCGCCGTATGCCATTGCACGATACGCTTTTTCTACACGGTCCCAGCGTTTGTCGCGGTCCATAGAGTAGTAACGTCCGGAAATACTGGCGATTTCACCCACACCGATTTCCTTGATTTGATCGTTCAACTGGTTGATGTACGTTTTCGCTGTCTGCGGACCTACATCACGGCCGTCAAGGAAGCCATGGATATAAACCTTTGTCAGCCCTTCTTTTTTCGCAAGCTTTAACAGTGCGAATAAATGGTTGATATGGCTGTGCACGCCTCCGTCAGATAAAAGACCGAACAGGTGCAAGGCTTTGTTGTTTTCTTTCGCGTTGCTGATCGCGTCAAGGAATGTTTGATTGCGTTCGAACTCTCCTTCACGAATGGCAACATTTACGCGTGTTAAGCTTTGGTACACAATACGTCCCGCACCGATATTTAAGTGACCTACTTCGGAGTTCCCCATTTGCCCTTCAGGAAGACCTACAGCCTCGCCTGAAGCAGTCAATGTTTGATGAGGATACTGGTTCCAATAGCGGTCAAAATTCGGTTTTTTCGCTAAAGCGACAGCGTTCCCTACTGTTTCGTTACGTAATCCGAACCCATCAAGAATGATGAGTGCAGCTGGTTTTTTACTCATATTGACCTTCCTCCAATAATTGAACGAATGACTGTGGCTCAAGGCTCGCGCCGCCGACCAAAGCACCGTCAATATCGGACTCTGCCATATATTCTTTAATGTTTGCAGGCTTTACGCTTCCGCCATATTGGATGCGAAGCTTGTCTGCAGCTTCTTGGCTGAAGCTTTCAGCGACGGTTTTACGGATATGCGCACACACGTCATTCGCATCTTTCGCTGTAGAAGATTTGCCTGTTCCGATTGCCCAGATTGGCTCATACGCAATAACAGAAGCAGCAACTTGTTCTTCAGAAAGACCAGCAAGGCCTTTTTTCACTTGGTCAGCAACAAGATCATTTGTTTTGCCGGCTTCACGCTCTTCAAGCGTTTCACCTACACAGATGATCGGCACAATGCCGTGTTTGAAAGCTGCGTGTGCTTTTTTGTTAACTGTTTCATCAGTTTCAGCGAACATTTCACGGCGCTCAGAGTGGCCGATGACGCAGTAGTCAACGCCAAGGTCTTTCAGAGCAACCGGGCTGATTTCGCCTGTGAACGCGCCGCTTTCTTCGAAGTGCATGTTTTGAGCGCCGACTTTTAGGTCAGTGCCTTTAACAGCAGAAGCAAGCTTTTCTAAGAAAAGTGCTGGCGCGCAAACAATAGCTTCAGCTTTGTCTGCTGCTGGAATGGAAGATTTCACTTCTTCAACGAAGCTGACAGCTTCGCCGAGTGTTTTGTTCATTTTCCAGTTACCGGCGATAATTGGTTTTCTCATCTGTTCCACTTCCTTATAGCAGTTTTGAGATTATTTATCGTTCAGTGCAGCTACCCCTGGAAGCTCTTTGCCTTCCATAAACTCAAGGGATGCGCCGCCGCCTGTTGAGATGTGGCTCATTTTGTCAGCAAGGCCGAATTTTTCAACCGCTGCCGCAGAGTCTCCTCCGCCGATGACAGAGTATGTATCTTTCGCCTCTGCCAATGCTTCCGCAACCGCTTTTGTTCCTTGAGCGAACAAGTCGATTTCGAATACGCCCATCGGTCCGTTCCACACTACAAGTTTGCTGTTTTTGATGACGTCAGCATACGTTTCGCGTGTTTTCGTACCAATGTCGATTGCTTCTAAATCACTAGGGATTTCAGAGATCGGCACAATTTTCACGTTTGCATCGTTAGAGAAATCATCTGCAACGAGTACATCTTCAGGCATGTAGAAGTTAACGCCTTTTTCTTTAGCGCGGTCCATAAATGATTTCGCAAGCTCGATTTTATCTTCTTCAAGAAGAGATTTACCGACTTCATAGCCAAGCGCTTTTACGAAAGTATAAGCAAGACCTCCGCCGATGATCAGGTTGTCTACTTTATCAAGAAGACTTTCGATGACACCGATTTTGTCTTTTACTTTCGCTCCGCCGATGATCGCCGTGAACGGGCGGTCAGGGTTAGAAACCGCTTTTCCGAGTACGTCAAGCTCTTTTTCCATTAAGAAACCTGCAACTGCTGGCAGATGCTCGGCAATTCCAGCTGTAGATGCGTGAGCACGGTGGGCAGCACCGAATGCGTCATTTACATATACATCTGCAAGCTCAGCAAATGCTTTTGCAAGCTCAGGATCATTTTTCTCTTCACCAGGGTAGAAACGTACGTTTTCCAATACAAGAACGTCTCCGTCCTTCATCTCGGAAATTTGTGCTTTTACAGCATCGCCGTAAGCTTCATCCGCTTTTTTCACTTCTTTGCCAAGCAGTTCGCCGAGACGTGCAGCGACAGGAGTTAAACGAAGCTCCTCAACCACTTCGCCTTTCGGGCGGCCTAAGTGGCTCGCAAGAAGGACTTTTGCACCTTGTTCTGCAAGGTGTTTGATTGTTGGAAGCGCAGCACGGATACGTGTATCGTCTGTTACTTCCCCGTCTTTCATTGGAACGTTAAAGTCGACGCGGCAGAATACAACTTTGCCTTTTACGTCGATGTCTTTGAGAGTTTTCTTATTCATGCCTAGGAGATCCTCCTTCAAAATGGTTTGCATACAGCACGAAAAACGTGAAACCGTCTGGTCAAGCGATAACGCCGCTAGGGCAGATCGCAGTCTTTTTTCGGCACAGGGCAGTTCGTCTAAAAGCCAGGGCAGCGGCCTTAGGCGAAAGCGCCGGCAAAGCTGCTAAAAACGCGGTCGTTTCTCTTTCACAGAGCGTTTTCTGAAAGCCGGTCTTCATGGAAAAAGGGAAAGGGAGTCCGTCCCCTTCCCTTGTCCGCTTTCATTATAGCGCTTCTATTCAAAAGAACCAAGTCAGGTCCTTTTTCAGCTATAAATTAAAGACCTTTTTTTGCGATGTAAGCTGCAAGGTCAACAACGCGGTTAGAGTAGCCGCTTTCGTTATCGTACCAAGAGATTACTTTTACCATGCTGCCTTCCATAACCATTGTAGAAAGAGCATCGATTGTAGAAGAGTTTTTGTTTCCGTTGTAGTCGCCAGAAACTAATGGCTCTTCGCTGTAGCCAAGGATTCCTTTAAGGTCGCCTTCAGCTGCTTCTTTAAGAGCTGCATTTACTTCTTCAGCTGTTACTTCTTGGTTCAGTTCAGCAACCAAGTCAACTAGAGAAACGTTTGGAGTTGGAACACGCATTGCTCCGCCGTTCAGTTTGCCTTTTAGTTCAGGAAGAACTAGAGAAACTGCTTTAGCAGCACCAGTTGATGTTGGGATGATGTTTTCAGCTGCTGCACGCGCACGACGGTAGTCTTTGTGCGGAAGATCAAGGATTTGCTGATCGTTTGTGTAAGAGTGAACAGTTGTCATCATACCGCGTTTGATGCCGAATTTATCGTTAAGTACTTTTGCAAACGGCGCAAGGCAGTTTGTTGTGCAAGATGCGTTAGAGATAACATCGTGGTTAGCCGCATCGTATTTATCTTCGTTAACACCCATAACGATTGTGATATCTTCTTCGTTAGCAGGAGCAGAGATGATTACTTTTTTCGCGCCAGCTTCTAAGTGTTTCGCAGCGTCTGCGCGTTTTGTGAAGAAACCAGTAGATTCAACTACGATTTCAACGCCTTGTTTGCCCCAGCTAAGTTTAGCAGGATCGCGTTCTGCAGAAACTTCAATTGTTTTGCCGTTAACAACAAGGTTGTTACCGTCAACTGAAACTTCAGCGTCTAATTTTCCGTGTACAGAATCATATTGTAAAAGGTGAGCCAGCATGTTAGCATCTGTTAAATCGTTAACCGCTACTACCTCAACTTCAGGATTGTTTAATGCTGCGCGGAATACGTTACGTCCAATACGACCAAAACCGTTAATACCGACTTTTACTGCCATGATTGTTTCCTCCTTTAAATAAGTGAGAGATATTTATATTGAGGGATTATTCATCCCTTAATAACTTCTTTGCGGCTCCTTCGTCTGTGACGAGAACCGTGTTGCGCGGCTTTTTAAAGTAAGCCTCGATCGCCTCGGCTTTTGATGATCCGCCCGCTACCGCAATAATATCGGGAATGGCGTCTATGTCATCCAGCTGCATTCCGACAGAATGCACTTTGTGGACCACTTCGCCGTCCGCATTAAAATAGTAGCCAAACGCTTCTGTCACCGCGTCGTTATCATCTATTTTCTTTAAGTCTTCTAAAGGCGTGTTTCTGCGCTGAGCCATAGTTTTAGCTTCGCCGATTCCGTGAACCAGCATACTCGCTGATTTAATGGTGTTCAGCACCTCTTTGACAGAAGGCTCTTCAATAATAGATGAATAGGCGCCTTGTGACAGCTGTCCCGGAACAAACAAAAGCCGGTAAGTGCCTGAAGCCTTCTCCGCCATATGCGCGCATATGGTGTTCGCCTGGTTTTTCACGTCTTCGCCTAAACCGCCTCTTGCAGGCACAAACAAAAGCTCGCGGTTTTTAGAATCCGGCGTCATCATTTCGGCGACAGCTTCAATTGTCGTACCGCCAGTTACAGCGACGATATTTTTGCCTGAAAATCTTTTTTTCATACATGCGACAGCCGCTCTACCCATTTCTTTTTTGACCCATGGAGAGTGATCGCTGTCTCCGGATACGATAATGACATCCTTTAGATTTAAACGTTCTTTTAATGTCTTTTCCAAAAGCGTCAAACCTAAAACATCTTTCATTGTATCTTCCAGAACAGAAAGCAGTTCATAGCCCTCTTCTGTCAATGTCATGCCGTTTGTCTTAATATCGACCAGGTTCTGTTCCTTTAAAAACTGAACCTCGCCCCTCAGCACACGCTCGCTGATTTCGAGACTGGCAGACAGGCTTCTTCGCCCGATGGGTTCTGTCAGCCTGATATACTGCAAGATTTCAAACCTCTTTTGCATAACGAGCAGAAGATCAGGCAATAATTTTTTTTGAGCTTGTATTAACTGGTTCATGACTCAAACGTTCCTTCCTTTTTTGCTGGACATTATATGTCCCGCTATGACAAAAAACGTCCCATCATAGCCAAAAAAAATCATTTCTGCTTTCTTTAATTATTTTAACAGGGTGGAATTGTTTATTCAACTGTTAAGAGCCAATTCATCGACAATATTCGCAGAGTTTTCATGCCGCGGCGTTTTAACTAGCACTATTTTTTCCTATATATCTTTATCTTATACAGAAATCGCCAAATGGTGCATCCCAATATAAACAGCCCTTCCCATAGAAAGGGCTGTACTTTTAAAGCGTTTTCATTTTATCCAGAGCTTTTCAATTTCTTCAAGCGATTTGTTCTTCGTTTCCGGACAGATTGTTACGACAAACAGGAAGCAAAGGATGTTAATCACCGCGAAGATCCAGAATGTATAGGCGAGTCCGAACGAATCGATCATCATTGGCACAAACTGTCCAATCGCCCAGTTTGCTCCCCATAAAAAGATGGTCGCAATGCCCGCAGCCCGCGCACGCAGATGGTTCGGGAAGATTTCAGAAATCATAATCCATGTGATCGGTCCAACCGAGACACAGAAAGCAGCGACAAAACCTAATATAAGGATGATCATCATGATCCCGCTTGTTAATTCAAAATAAAACGACGTCCCGATTAAAATCATAAAAATAGCCATAAAAGCAGAACCGATGGACATCAGTTTTTTCCGTCCGACTTTATCAATCAGCAACACCGCAATAACGGTAAAGATGACTTCTACAACTCCAACGATACAAGTCGTCACGAATCCGGCGTTTTGCCCGAATCCCATCATTTTAAAGATTTCCGGCCCATAGTAAGTAATGGCGTTCATGCCGATGACTTGGTTAAACAGCGCCAGCAGGATTCCAATGACAAGCGCCTTTCTGAGACCCGGCTTAAACAGCTGGGAGAGCGACCCCATTTGTTCTATTTTTAAAGAGTTCTCAATGTTCTTTAATTCTTCTTTTGCAACAGTTTCTCCATTAATACGTGTCAGAATCTTTAAAGCTTCGCTTGTTTTGCCCGCTTTCGCCAGCCATCTCGGACTTTCCGGGACGACGAGCAGGACAAGGAAAAAGATGACGGACGGCACCATTCCATAAGCAAGCATCCATCTCCAGCCGGTGTGCACGCCCCATTCGTATGTTCCGGACCGCTGCACAGCCAGATTAATAAAGTATGTTGCGGAAATACCCAGGATCGTAAAGAGCTGATATAAGGATGATAAACTTCCGCGTATGGCGGGCGGCGCCGCTTCTGTAATGTACGTAACAGAAAGCGATGAGCCCATCCCGATTCCCAGGCCCCCGATAATCCTTGCAATGATCAAAGTGGACACGTCTTGAGAAAGCGCTGAAACGATTGCTGATATCGCAAATAACAAAGCGGCTGTCATTAAAATTTTTCTCCGGCCGAATCTGTCACTTAAAAATCCGGATATCCCGACGCCCACAACTCCTCCAATCATAATGCTTGAAATGACAAGTCCCTCCATAAACGGACTCAGGCTGTATAAATCTTTCAGAAAACCGATGGCGCCAGAAATCACTGCCGTGTCATAGCCATACAATAAGCCGCCAAGCCCCGCCGCGCATGAGATTAAAATGACAAATCCCATTGAATGGCTTCTTGTTACAGGAACATTTGGTTCTAATTGAGTTGGAGTATTCTTCATTTCCCTGCCCTCCCGAAATGTTGAGTAAAGCGTTTTCATTTCAATCTGCAATTGTACGTACTTATATTAAAATTTAACGAAAATTACATTTAATTAGTACGTACAAATATAGAATAATCTTGTTTGCATTTTCTGTCAATGTTTTCTTACAAAGAACGCTGTGATATACTGAAATTTGTCCGTATACATTTTGGAGGAATGGATATGTTACCAAAATACGCGCAAGTAAAAGAAGAAATTAGTTCATGGATTAATCAAGGCAAAATACTGCCCGATCAAAAAATCCCTACCGAAAACGAATTAATGCAGCAATTCGGCGTCAGCCGGCATACCATTCGCAAAGCGATCGGAGACCTCGTATCACAAGGTCTGCTGTACAGCGTGCAAGGCGGAGGCACCTTTGTCGCTTCACGCTCTGCGAAGTCAGCGCTGCATTCCAATAAAACGATCGGTGTTTTGACAACCTACATATCAGACTATATTTTCCCGAGCATTATTAGAGGAATCGAGTCCTATTTAAGCGAGCAGGGATACTCTATGCTTTTGACAAGCACAAACAACAACCCGGACAATGAAAGAAGAGGCTTAGAAAACCTGCTGTCACAGCATATTGACGGACTCATCGTAGAACCGACAAAAAGCGCCCTGCAAACCCCAAACATCGGCTACTATCTGAACTTGGAGAAAAACGGCATTCCCTTTGCGATGATTAACGCGTCATATGCCGAGCTTGCCGCACCGAGTTTTACCTTGGATGATGTGAAAGGCGGCATGATGGCGGCTGAGCATTTGCTTTCTCTCGGCCACACGCACATGATGGGTATTTTCAAAGCTGATGACACACAAGGCGTGAAACGGATGAACGGATTTATACAGGCACACCGGGAGCGTGATTTGTTCCCCTCTCCAGATATGATTGTGACATTTACAACGGAAGAAAAAGAATCAAAACTTCTGGAGAAAGTGAAGGCCACACTGGAGAAAAACAGCAAGCATATGCCGACAGCCATTCTTTGTTATAACGATGAAATTGCGCTGAAGGTGATTGATATGCTGCGGGAGATGGATCTAAAAGTGCCGGAGGATATGTCTATCGTCGGGTATGATGATTCACATTTCGCCCAAATCTCCGAAGTGAAACTAACCTCTGTCAAGCACCCGAAATCCGTGCTCGGTAAAGCGGCGGCGAAATATGTGATTGACTCCCTTGAGCATAAAAAGCCAAAGCAAGAGGATGTTATATTTGAGCCTGAGTTGATCATTCGCCAGTCCGCACGAAAACTGAATGAATAAAAAAAGCAATGTATGGGTCTCCCCGCTACATTGCTTTTTTTATAGCTGTTATCTGTTTTTCCAAACATCAGCGATGATTTCAAACGAACGCATTCTGTCTGCGTGTTCATAGGTTTCTGAGTTAACCATAATTTCGTCAGCCTGTGTCGTTTTGACGAAGTCTTCAAGCTTCGCCTTCACTTCTTCCGGTCCTCCGACAATCGTGGAGCTTAGCTGCTCATTGACCATCGCTTTTTCATACGGGCTCCAGATTTGGTCCATATCCTCAACAGGCGGTTTCAGCTGGTTCGGCGTACCGCGGACAAGATCAAGAAATCTTTGATAATGTGAAGTCGCAAGGTGCTGCGCTTTCTCGTTTGTATCTGCCGCGATAATGGTGACACCGACCATTGCATACGGTTCGTCGAGCACGTCTGACGGCGTGAAGGAATTGCGGTACAGCTCCAAGGCAGGAACCGTATTCGCCGGCGAGAAATGAGCGGCGAAGGCAAACGGAAGACCTAGTTCACCTGCAAGGCGGGCGCTGAAGCCGCTTGAGCCCAGCAGCCAAATCGGCACATCTATGCCCTCTCCGGGAATGGCGCGGACTTGATTGCGTACATTTCCTGACGGTTTAAAGTAATTGCGAAGTTCCTCTAGTTGTTCTGGGAAATCCTCTCCGCTGTTGATGTTTCTGCGGAGCGCTCTTGCTGTCAATTGGTCCGTTCCCGGCGCACGTCCGAGCCCCAGATCAATCCGCCCGGGATACAATGTTTCGAGTGTGCCGAATTGTTCAGCAATGATTAATGAAGAGTGGTTCGGGAGCATAATGCCGCCGGAACCGACGCGGATTTTCTTAGTGCCTCCGGCAATATGGCCAATCAAAACTGCGGTGGCAGAGCTTGCCACACCTTCTATATTATGATGCTCAGCAAGCCAGTAACGGTGATAGCCCCATTCCTCCGCACGGCGCGCCAAGTCCATGCTGTTTCGGAATGATTCCGCGATCGTTCCTCCCTGAACAACCGGAGATAAATTCAAGACAGAAAGCAAGGTATCTTTGCGTTGGTTGTTAGACATATTGTTCTCCTTTGCAAATGTGTTATCAGGAAACAGCCCAAAGCTGTCAGGTCATGATCGAATGTACTTCTATCACACCATAACACAACTGCATTCAGGAATAAAAGAATTTGATTCGATGAAATTCGAACAATATAAAACGAACGGTTTGGTACGTTATTCTGCTCTAAACAGCTCCTTAGCCATCTCAATAAAGAGCTTAGCTGCCAGAGAAGCCTCCTTCAGCGACGGAACAGCAAGCTGCACATCACGGTATACCTGCGGGTCCAACTCTCTGGTCACCACATGCTCCGGCAGCGGCATGTGCGACATGGACATTTCTGATAAAATCGCGAGACCCAGTCCTTCTTTGACCATACTGATCGAGGTGTTCATGTTATAGACTGTGAAAGCGGCGTTCAGCGTAGCGCCCGCTTGCCTGAACATATCGTGAAAAGGTGATTCATAGCCGCCGTCGCAGACGATCATCGGTTCATCATCGAGATCTTTCAGCGTAATGGCTGAACGGCTGCAAAGCGGGTGATCATCCCTGAGCACGACAGCTATTTTGTCTTTTTTCAAATGAATATACTCCATCTCCTCTGTTGGATACAGAAGAATGCCGACATCTATCATCCGCGTGTGAAGCCACTCCTTGACTTCATTTACAGTTCCCTCGTGCAGCACAAGCTCCAGTTTCGGATATTTTTGTTTAAATTCACTGATCAGCTTTGGCATAAAATAAGCCGAGGCAGTTGAGAATGTGCCAATATGGATTGTACCCAGTTCAAGCCCTTTTTCCGCGGCTGCGACCTGCTCAACTTTTTCAATGCCTTTTAAGACTTCCCTGATGTGTACTAAGATCTGTTTTCCCGTATCAGTCAGCATCAGGCCATTGCGGCGGTCACGAATAATCAGCTTTACATCAAGCTCAGCTTCGATTGCAGAAATCGCATGGCTGACAGCCGGCTGTGTCATGTTCAGCGCCTGACCCGCTTTTGTAAAGCTTCCCGTTTCAGCTATTTTGACGAAAACCTTTAATTGTGTAATAGTCATAACAATTTACTTATGCTCCTCATAAAAAAGATTCATTTTATTTATCTTATGTTCTACCGTATCATATGATGGAAAAGTTCTACAAGGAGTGAATGAACTATGAAGCAGCTCTCAAAAACGCGGACAGCTCTCCTGCTCGCATTTCTCGTCATCATGTGGGGCGTCAATTGGCCGCTGTCCAAAGCCGCGCTCGCCTATTCGCCGCCCTTATTATTCGCGGGCATCCGAACGCTGATCGGCGGGCTTTTATTAGTCATTGTCGCACTGCCGCGTTTTCATAAATTACGTTTAAAAGAAACGTGGCCGATTTATCTTGTTTCTGCACTTTTAAACATTACGTTATTCTACGGCCTGCAAACGATCGGGCTGAATTATCTTCCGGCCGGCCTGTTTTCTGCAATCGTCTTCTTTCAGCCTGTTCTGATGGGCGTATTTTCTTGGCTGTGGCTCGGCGAATCCATGTTTGTATTGAAAGTGATCGGGCTCATCCTCGGTTTTGCGGGAGTAGCCGTCATTAGTGCCGCGGGCTTTGGCGGGCATATTTCTGTCATTGGGGTTCTGCTGGCACTCGGTTCCGCAATCAGCTGGGCGCTCGGGACGGTATATATGAAAAAAACAGGCAGCCGCGTCGATTCCATTTGGATGGTCGCCTTGCAGCTGACGATCGGCAGCGTGTTTCTGCTTATATCCGGTCTTTGGACAGAAAGCTTTTCCGCGATCCAATGGACAGCTCCGTTTATCACGAGCCTGCTGTTCATCTCTGTATTCGTTATCGCACTCGGTTGGCTTATCTTTTTTACGCTTGTCGGTTCAGGAGAAGCAAGCAAGGTCGCATCTTATACGTTTTTGATTCCGCTCATATCGATCGTGGCCAGCTCCATTTTCCTGCATGAACCGCTCACCCTTAGCCTCTTGGCAGGGCTGCTGCTGATTATCACAAGCATCTGTCTCGTGAATACAAAATCAAAAGCGCAGAAAGCAGCGGCGATTGGCATAAATGAGAAAGCTGCACAATAATAAAAACCCTCTTGCCGGATGCGGCGAGAGGGTTTCTTATTTACTGATGCTTGCGTCCTTTGACCAAATATGCAACGGTAATCAAAAGGTAGATCGCCGCAGTAATGCCGGTAATGACCACTGACGTTGTCATGATGACACCGATCAGAATGGCGAGTAATGCCACAATCGCAAACCATGTCGTGTACGGGAACCATTTTACATAATAAGCCGGTTTTTCCGTTTGCTGTTTTCTCGATTTCAAATGAGCGAATCCGATGATCAGCCAAATGAATAAAACGGTATATCCCAATGATCCCATTAAATAATTAAATGTTTGGCTTCCTGCGAACAGAGAAATCAACACGCCAATATAGAGAGAAGAAGTGCACATCAGAATTGCAAACATCGGTACGTTTTTTGATGAAAGCTTCGAGAAGACCTTCGGAAGCCTTCCGTCACTTGCCTGTGTATACAAAATGCGTGATGATCCGTATAAACCTGAATTCATAGAAGAAATGATCGCCAGCAGGATAACTGCGTTCATGATATGATCAGCGCCCGGAATGCCTACCATTTTAAAGACCATCACGAAAGGACTTTCCGGAACGGAATTGACTTGGTTCCACGGAATCAGGCTGACGATGATGAAAAACGGCAGTAGGTAAAACGCGACAATCCGTGTCAGTGTGCTACGGACAGCTTTCGGGACAACCTTTTCTGGATTTTTTGTTTCAGCAAGTGTCACTCCGATAATTTCTGTACCGCCGTAAGAGTAGATGACAACAAGCATCGCCGTAATCAGCCCTGTGCCGCCGTGCGGGAAAAATCCGCCGTGCTCTGTCAGGTTTGAAAATCCAGCAGCTGTATGATCACCGAATGATACGAATAAAAGCAATAACCCTAAAATAATAAAGATGATAATAACGGTAATCTTGATCATGGCCAGCCAATATTCAGTTTCGGCGAAGATTTTAACAGAAAGCAAGTTTACGATCGTGACGATAAGAGAAATCCCCAATGCCAGCACCCAGATCGGGCAGCCCGGGAGCCAGTATTGAATGAATATCGCAGCTACAACAGCTTCAGCCGCAATGTTGAGCACCCACATTTTCCAGTATATCCAGTCCAAGAAATAAGCGGCGTAATTCCCCAATACCTGCTGGACAAGATCACGGAAGGTTCTGGCGTTGCGGTTTCGAACAGCCATTTCCGCGAGCCCCTGCATAATAAACAGCAAAATAATTCCGCCGAGCAGGTATGCGATAATGACAGATGGCCCTGCCACATCGATCGCTGAGCTGCTCCCTTTAAATAAACCCGCGCCGATTGCTCCGCCCAGCGCCATCATCATAATATGGCGGGACGTCATCGTGCGTTTTAACGTTTGATTGTCGTTTTTCATCCTCTGCTACCTCTCCTTCTCGTTTTCAAAAACAAAAAAGCCCGCCGCCCCTTATCTAATCTAATAGATAAAGAGACGACGAGCCTTCGGCTGACCGCGGTACCACTCTTGTTGATTCTTCATGAAGAATCCTGCTTTTGACCTGTAACGAAGGTTAGCCGTTAAAACATAGGGAATAGTCAATCTATCCCGTTCCGTCTTACCACTCCCGGGCGAGTTCAAAGAAGAATCAGGCTGCGTCGCACCACCCCGCAGCTCTCTGTTCTGATTACTTTCTTTTACTGCTCCCAATCTATGCGTTTTAGTTTTCTGAAAAACTCAAATTTTATGATCTGAATATATTAACATAATATACGTGCTTCTCTTTTCCCTGTCAATAACTTCAGAGAAAAAAGAAACTGTTATTTTGTCCCTTTTTGAATGGCTTTCCAAAAGGATTCTGACTCGTTTCCTAATGCGTAGACTGAAACACCTGCTATTTTAAATTGCTTTGCCAAATGGCTTTTCGTTTGAACGGTTTTTTCGTTTTCATACCACACGACATGTTTATGCTTCTTTTTATCAACATAAGAAAACGTCATCGAACCTGTTTTTTTGTTGAATGCCGGCTTTGCTTTTTGCTTTTGGATGAGGGATTTGAGTTCATTCCATTCCCTCACAGAGCTTCCGCTTCCGTCTTTTACATCCCAATCATAGCCGTACGCGGGGATGCCCATGATGACTTTATTGGCTTTGATCTTTTTGACTGAAAACTGCAGAGAGCTTTTGATCCAGTTTGTGCTTGCCACTGATCCTGGCTCACCCCAAATGCCGTGTTCGTCGTAGGTCATGACTTGTACGAAGTCGGCATATTTGCCGATTTTCGCATAATCATACGGCCAGCTCCAGTCATCATTTTTGTCATCAGCGCTTTTGGCAGGAACGGATACCATTGTTTGAATATGTTTCTTTTTCAAAGCCTGTGAGACATCTTGAATAAAACGTGAGTATTTAGATCGGTCTTCTGGATTCACTGCTTCAAAATCGATATTGATACCGTAGTATGAGTGCTTTTTCGCCAAAGATATGAGCTGATCAGTGAACCGTTTTTTCGCTGTTTTATTACTCATGACCCGACTTGCCAAATCTCCGTCAAAGTCATAAATGGCATCATTATAGTTTGAAATGACAGCCCATGTCTTGATTTTTTTCTTTTTCGCATATGTCAGCTGCTTGCTTGGGGCATCGCCAATGATTTGTCCGTTTTTTTCAAACGCAAATGTATCGGTTGCGATGGCATTCATGTATGTATGATATTTCGCAAGAGAATTGTATGAAGCCGTATCCCCAGTCGTGTAGCCTAATGTCATGCCGGCTGCCTTCGCTTCTCCTTTTGTATACATAAACAGAACAATCGCAATCGCCAGTGAAACCGCTATAATCAGCCATTTTTTCATCACATTTCCTCCTGTATCAAGTCATACTCTTCTCATCGGCCAAAAAATTGGAAGTTGAAGTTTTTTTTCAAGCAAAAAGCCCGGCATATGCTTGCCGGGCTTTCTGAGTTTAGCGGTCAGAGACGAGAATATATGCTGCCTTTACTGGCCCGTGCACTCCCACAACTAAATCCATTTCAATGTCGGCTGAGTTGCTCGGTCCGGTAATGTAGTTGATACATGAAGGAACAGTGACACCGTCTGCAATGTTTTGGCGGATGATATCACTGGCTTGTGTCATTCTTGGCACAATGCTTGATTTCGGCACGATCGCAATATAAGTCGTCGGCAGAAGACTGACAGATCGGCCGATGTCTTTTGAGGAGAAGAGGACAACCGTCCCCGACTCAGCCAATGTAATTTCGCTGAATGTAATCCCTACATTGGCTTGCTCCGCTTTTTTGATATTTTCCTCGCCTTTGTCAGCATCCCACTCCCAGACTGGCGTTCCCTCACTCGGCCAGTCCTTGGTGAGCAGGCTTTTCAGACCGTATTTTTCAAAGCGGGTGTCCTTCGGAATGATGACAGGGCCTCCGGAGAAGCGGCTGACTTGCTCGCGCAGGGCATCGTAAAGGCCGGTTGAATCCGTTTCAATCAGCTCTGTATGGATTTTGACACAATGGTTTTTGAGCACTGTGACTAAGTCATCCGCTGAATATCCTTCAAGTGTTTTATATTGCGGCTGATGCGCCCACTCAGGAACTGCCACGCCTCCTGTTCTTCTTTCACGGCCAAGGCTGGATGCGATTCGGTTTAAAAAGCTCTCTTGATTCTGAATGGTTCCCTTCGTCATCACTGCTCCTCCTTCGTGCGTTCACTTGTTTCTCTGTCTGCAAACCAGTCTCTGAATCTCGATTTATGCGGTGCCGGGAAGTCGCGGATCTGTGTCCAGCTTTTGAGCGGGCCGGGACCCTTCGAAATTTTTTCGTCCTCTGTAAAAGGTGTCATGGCGGCCGGCGCCCATTTTGAGCCCATTTTGTATAGTGACAAGGAGGATGCGCCAAGTCCGAACGCTTTCATCGCAAGCTTTTCACTGATCGGCGCTCTGCCTTCTTTTTCGACGATGTTTTGGCGATGCTTGAGAAGAAGCTCGTGCAGCGGAATTTTGACCGGGCAGGCTTCTGTACAAGCAGCGCACAGTGAAGAAGCGTACGGCAGCTCCTTATAATCGTCATAACCGCCGAGCAATGGCGATAAAACCGCTCCGATCGGCCCCGAGTAGATTGAGCCGTATGAATGTCCGCCGACATGGCGGTACACAGGGCAGACATTGATACAGGCGGCACAGCGGATACATTGCAGCACAGACTGGAATTCTGTTCCTAGGATGTTGGATCGTCCATTGTCAACGATGACAAGATGGAATTCTTCCGGACCATCCACTTCACCTTCCAGCTTCGGACCCGTTAATGCTGTAATATAACTTGTCAGCCGCTGTCCGACAGCACTTCTTGTCAGCATGCTGACAAGCACTTCAAATTCAGAAAATGACGGGACAATCCGTTCCATTCCCATGACGGTAATTTGTGTTTTCGGCAAGGTGCTCACAAGCCGTCCATTTCCTTCATTGGTCACAAGGCTGACAGAACCCGTGTCCGCAATGGCGAAGTTACAGCCGGTAATGCCGATATCCGCTTCCAGAAACTTTTTCCGGAGAATGGCACGCGCATGCATGACAAGCTCTTCCGGTTTTTCTGTATGTTGATAGTCCAGCCTTTCTTTAAACACATCGCGTATCTGCTCTTTATTTTTATGAAGGGCGGGCGCGACGATATGTGACGGCGGATCGTGATCATCAATCTGCAAAATATACTCGCCGAGGTCGGTTTCGACGACTTCACAGCCTTCCTTCTCCAGCACCTCATTCAGATTGATTTCCTCTGTAACCATTGATTTTGATTTTACGATTTTCTTCCCGTTCTTCTTTTGAATGACGTCGCGAATATAAGAAGACGCCTCTTCCGCTGTTTCCGCGAAATAGACATGTCCGCCTCTTTTCGCCACATTTTCGGCAAGCTGTCCGAGATAGAAATCAAGGTTTTCAAGGACATGCTGCCTGATTTCCTCTGATAAAGAACGCCACTCCTCCCAGTTTCCCAGCTCTTCGGCTGCCTCTAGGCGCCGCGTCCGCAGACGCTCCTGTGCACCTGAAACAGCGCCTCTCATAAATTCATTATCAATCCCCTGTGATACCCGCTCTTTAAAAGCGTCAGTACCGATTTTCATCGCCATGATCCTTTCCCCCTCTGAATCCAGTTTTATCTGCTGTTGAGCACTTCGGCGATGTGCATCACTTTGACATTCTTATCTTTTCGGTCAAGCCGTCCCCCGATATTCATCAAACAGCCGCAGTCAGCGCCGATCAGCACCTCTGCTCCCGTTTCCTCCACACATTCGACTTTTTCATCGACCATCTGCTCTGAAATCTGCGCCATTTTGACGGAGAACGTTCCACCGAATCCGCAGCAGTTATGTTTGCCCGGAAGCTCTGTAAACTGCAGTCCCTTTACATGGCTCAACAGCTTCATCGGCTCCTCCCGAACCCCGAGCAGCCTTGTCATATGGCACGACGTATGTAAAGTCGCTTTTGTATGAAGGGTCGCGCCGACATCCTCTACCCCAAGGACGTTCACGATAAAATCTGTCAATTCATACGTTTTATCCGCCAGCTTTTGCGCTTTATCGGCCCATTTCGGATCATCTGCAAACAAGTGCGGGTATTCCCGAAACATCGTTGTGCAGGAACCGGAAGGACTGACAACATATTCGGAATCCTGAAACGTTTCGATCATCCGTTTCATTGCTTTTTTGGCGTCATGTACATAGCCGCTGTTGTAAGCAGGCTGCCCGCAGCAAATCTGCCCCTCCGGAAAATCAACCTCGCACCCAAGCCGCTCCAGCAGCTCAACCGTTGCTTTTCCGACATTTGTTTGAAACATATCAACAAGACAAGTGACAAAAAGTGAGACTTTCATGATGAACCCCTCTCTCATCCCCAATATATGATCAGGTCATCTGATGACCTGAGTTAAAATAACTATATGAATATCGTACACTATTCTGATAATGGAAGGGAAGGGTTTTCTGGGGATATTTTCATTAGCAGGCATATCAAAAACACTCCTGATCTCCCAGGAGTGCAGTAAATGGTGAAAAGTATACGGTTAAATCCAGCCCTTTTCCTCAGCAATGCTGGCGGCTTCTGTCCGATTTTTCGCATGAAGCTTTTGGATGATTTCTGAGATATAGTTTCGGACTGTGCCTTGAGATAAATAGAGCTCCAGCGTAATGTCTTTTGTTGTCTTGCCTAAAGCCGCAAGCCTCAGAATTTCTTGTTCTCTAACGGTTAGGGGATTTTCGTCTCGCATCATATTAAACGTCAGCTCGGGGCTGAAGACACGTTTTCCCTCTACACATTTTCGAATGGCATCGGCCAGATCGTCAATTTCTCCGTCTTTCAGCAGATAGCCATGTGCACCGGCTTTTACCGCACGTTCAAAATATCCGGGGCGGGCAAAAGTAGTTAAAATAATGACCTTGCTGACGCAGCCTTTTTTCATTAATTCCTCTGCCACATCCAGTCCGCTTCGAACCGGCATTTCAATGTCCATGATGCATACATCCGGCTCCAACTTCAAAATAGCATGTAGCGCCTCTTCCCCGTTTAATGCTTGTCCGATGACTGTCATATCCTCTTCTAAATCAAGCAAAGATCCCAAAGCGCCTAAAAGCATTCGCTGGTCCTCAGCAATAAACAGACGAATCATTCTTTTCGTCCTCCAATCATTCTGCTTTTTTAATCAGCGGAATCGTCAGAGTCACAAGCGTTCCGTTATGATCTGAAACTGTTAATCCCCCTTCAATGAGCATGAGCCGTTCTTCCATTCCCCGCAGGCCATTCCCAAAGGTTTTCTCCTTCGCTGCTCCCTTTCCGTCATCCCGTATCACGATCCTCATTTTGCCAGCAAACTGAGAAATGGTGATGGCGCAGTGAGTTGCTTTGCTGTGCTTGATGATGTTAGTCACGGCTTCCCGCATACACATACTGATAATATTTTGAGTGACGGGAGATATCGCTGAAAAGTCGTCGGCTCCTTCGTATTGAAAGGTAATGTTCCCCACCCTTAAAATGTGCTGAATGTTTACGAGCTCCTCTGTTATCGTGACCGTCCTCATATCAGAAACCAGCTCTCGGACTTGCTTGAGTGCGGCTCGCGAGCTGGTTTCCATTTCTTTTGCCTCATGCTTGGTCCGTTCTGGATCAGATGCAGCCAACCGCTGAATGAGCTGGCTTTTTAATGTAAGCAGCGACAAGGTATGGCCAAGAGTATCGTGAAGATCACGGGCGATTCGAACACGCTCCTCTCTTTTAGAGAGTTCTTTTATCTGTTCGTTGGCTTGTGCCAGCTTAGCTTCAAGCTCAATTCTCCGAAACATAGAACGAATGCCGAATGGAGAAATGAGCATGATGACGAGAAACGGGAGAACAGAAAAAAGCTCCCGGAGCGTGACTGAATTCACGATAAATTGGTATAGGCATGGAAAAAGCAGGATAAAGATTAAAGCGCAGAACGCACGGTTAAAATTCGTTTTCTCTTTGTAATAACCAACAAAGTTTGCCGGGAAAAAACCTAAGTATATATAGGTGATATTGTAAAACACACTATATATCAAAATAACCACCATTTGCACGATAAGCCAATACGTAAACGAAACTCTGCCCACGCAGCAGAATAACTGGCGATATGCCGCGATAAATAGAAGCAGGATGCCATATCCAATGACCTGTTTGACCCCTGATTCTTTTAATAAAGAGAGGAACGGCATAATGGTGTACACCAGAAAGATATAAGGGAAAAATCCGAATTGCTTCGGGAAAATTGATATTGCCTTTTTCATGTATTACACCGCTTCTTGTTTTCTTCTAATATATTTAGATAGTAGCATGAAGAACATCATATAAGCGATTAATATCAGGATATTTTTCCAATCCGGACTCCCGCCCCGCACTAGTTCCCACGCGCCGCTCCCGAAATGATAAGACGGAAGCCACTGGCCAATGTTCTGCATCATGTCAGGCATGACCTCAAACGGCATCCACATCCCCCCGCCTAAAGCCAGCAGCATATAAAGCACATTACTGATTCCGGCCGCTGTTTCTACTTTTCTCATGAGGCCGATTAGTGTGCCTAATGCTAAAAAAGGCAATGCGCCAAACAAAATCCACAGTCCGCTCATCATCCATTCAAACGGTGACAAGGCAATGTCATTGATCATTGCGCCGAACAGAAAAATGACGGTAATCGATAAAACGTGAATGACACTTTGTCCGATCATCTGAGCTAATAAATAGATATGATCTGGAAGAGGTGTAAGACGGATAAAGGCAGTCCAGCCTTGTGACCGTTCTTGAACCATACGGATGCCCAGTGTCATGATAGAGGAACCCATCACGCTGAAGACTGTCATCGACATTAAGTAATGGGCGTCCCATGCACGTTGGTCGGGAACGTTGGTATTCACTACATTTGTAAAGAGATAATAAAAGACAATTGGCATGATCAGCGACCAAAGCACAAAATACTTGTTCCTAAGCACCCTTTTCACTTCAGCTACGCTTTGTTTCTGCAGCATGTTCACTCACATCGCCTCCCTGTTTCCGTCAGCCAGCCGGCGAAATGCCTCATCGAGCGTCCCGTGTTCAATTCGAATATCCCGTGCTGGGATGTTTTCTTGAAAGATCAACACCAACACTTTGTCTGTATTTGATGTTTGGATGATGATTCTTTGATGCCTGCGGAACACTCGCTCTACTTCCGGGTGCCGAGACAGCTTTTCCAACGATTCATCTGAATGGAGCGCAAAGGAAACAGACTGTTTTTGAATTCTTGAGCGGATTTGCATCGGTGAGTCATCTGCCACAAGCCGTCCATCAGCAAAAAATAAGATTCGCTGTGCGGCATCGTCTGCTTCCTGTAAATAATGCGTTGAAAAAATAATCGTTTTTCCTTGGTCCGACAGTCCGTGAATGGTCTGCCAGAATCGATGTCTTGATGAAGTGTCCATGCCGACTGTCGGTTCATCAAATATAAGCAGCTCCGGATTCCCGGCAAGAGCCAAAGCAAAGCTTAAACGGCGTTTTTGTCCTCCGGATAATTTTTCTGCTTTTGTTTTCAAATCTTCTTTTGTGAGTGCTGTTAACGAAACGAGTTCGTTCAAGGACAATGGATTCGGATAATAGCTTCGAAAGAGTTCGAGAATTTCATTCACCTTCAGGCCCGGCATGACACTTACTTCCTGAAGCATCACGCCTATTTGTTCGCGAACCTGTTGATCATCGGGAACCCGGTTAAATAGTTTGATTTCTCCCTTAGTCGGTTTCAGCAATCCTAATATCATAGAGATGACAGTCGTCTTCCCTGCTCCATTCGGTCCGAGAATGGCTGCGATTTCTCCTTTTTTCATGCTGAAGCTGATGTTGTTTACAGCTGTTTTTTGCTGGAACTGTTTTGTCACGTTGCTTACTGATACTGCCTCATTCATCACATGAGCACCTCCTGATGGCTTACATTGATTGTAAAATGCCTGAGCAGCTGTTGTTAGTATGGGGTGTCATGATGATAGAGTGACAAATGTCATATTCTTTCTCACCGTTAGTGTCTAGGCAATCCATCCTCTGCATCTTCCAATTCAATCACCTTTTCTATGCCGCATGTCCCCTTTCTTTTAAACTGCTATGACTTTCATAGAAAGTACACTCTTCAAACCGTCCGAGTGTTATGATAGACACATTGAACTTTATATTACTTTCCGGCTGAAAGGAGCCAATCATGAACGAAGCGATTTTGTCTAGAAATCATGTGAAGGTGAAAGGCAGCGGCAAAGCATCTATTATGTTCGCACCCGGTTTTGGATGCGATCAAAGCGTGTGGAATGCCGTGACACCGGCCTTTGAAGAAGAGCATCGGGTCATTTTATTTGATTACGTCGGTTCGGGACATTCAGATTTGCGCGCATATGACCTGAATCGCTACCAGACACTTGACGGCTATGCTCAAGATGTTCTTGATGTTTGTGAAGCATTAGATCTAGAGGAAACCGTGTTTGTGGGGCACTCCGTCGGAGCCGTGATTGGGATGCTAGCATCAATCCGCCGCCCGGAGCTTTTTTCCCAACTGGTGATGGTAGGGCCTTCTCCTTGCTATTTGAATGATCCGCCTGAGTATTATGGAGGATTTGAAGAGGAGCAGCTCCTTGGTTTGCTGGAGATGATGGAGAAAAACTATATCGGTTGGGCAACTGTATTTGCGGCAACCGTTCTGAATCAGCCAGATCGGCCTGAAATTAAGGAAGAGCTGGAAAGCCGTTTTTGTTCTACTGACCCTGTCATTGCCCGCCAATTCGCGAAAGCGGCGTTTTTTTCTGATCACCGGGAGGATCTTTCGAAGGTAACGGTTCCCTCTCTTATTCTCCAATGTGCAGATGATATCATCGCACCTGCAACAGTAGGTGATTATATGCATAAGCATCTGCCTTATAGCAGTCTGAAACAAATGGAGGCTCGCGGTCATTGCCCTCATATGAGCCATCCAGATGAGACGATACAGCTGATCGGCGATTATTTAAAAGCACACGTGTGATAGCGGAACGAAAGGGATAGAGGTGACCCTCTTAATGGACAAACAATTGAATGATGCACCATGCGGTTTCCTCACTTTGTCAGAAGAGGGGTCGATCTTAGCTGCCAACCGGACCCTTATCAAGATTCTGGGTTATGGGGCGGAGCAGGTTATTGGCCAGCATATGAATACGATGTTGACCGTTCCCGCACAGCTTTTCTGCCAGCTTTATTTTTTTCCGCTTTTGAAATTGGAGCACCACATCGAAGAAATATACATTTCCTTGAAAGCAAGAGATGGAGAAGAAGTCCCCGTCCTTGTCAATGCTATTGCGAGACACGATAGCGGGGCTTCTGTCTTCGATTGTGTTCTCATTCCAATGCGGAAGCGAAATGAATATGAAAATGAGCTGCTGATAGCCAGAAACGCGGCTCAAGAAGCTTTGCTTGCTAAACAGAAAGCAAATGCAGAGTTAGAAAATGCCTTGGAAACGCTGAAAGCAAAACAAGAAGAACTTCTTGAGATCAATAAACAAAATCAACAATTTAAATTAAACACCAAAAGAGAGCTTGAACTCGCCAGAAAGATCCAGAAAAACTCGTTGACTGAACCGATTGTAAACGATCAGGTGCAAATTGACTCTTATTATAATGCATCGAGTGATTTGTCAGGGGATCTTTACGGATTCTATCAAATCGATGAACACCGTTACGGCATTATTATCCTTGATGTGATGGGGCACGGGATTTCATCGGCATTGATTACGATGTCACTTCATCCTTTGTTTCAGCGCCAGATCACGCAAGGTCTCAGTCCCGTTAACGTCATGAAAGAATTAGACCGGCACCTTCACAGCTTGTTTCAAAATGATGAGGAAGCAAGACATTATTGCACTGCTATTTATCTTGAGATTGATATAGCAAGGCAAAGCATTGATTATGTCAACGCAGGGCATCCGCCGGCACTATGGCAGGACGACAGCGGAACTCAACATCTGCTTCACGCGACCTCGCCTCCGATCGGGATGTTTGAAGACTTAGTGTTTCAGTCAAGCAGCCTTTCATATACGGATGGCGGAAGACTGCTTCTATACACGGATGGCGTGATGGATCCTACGGCTTCATGCTATTTATTTAATTTACTAAAAGAGCATCCTGATTCGCCAATCACTGACCTGAGGGAGAAAATCCTTACATCGCTGCAACATCAAAAGGAAGCTCATCATAAGAGTGATGATGAATGTTTTATATTAGTGGATGTAAAATAAAATGATCCATGAGACATAACAATAATTTGTTACATCTCATGGATTTTTCTTTTTCAGCGTTTCTTTGGAATATGGCCTGATTCCGCATATTGAAACACCTGCAAAGAAGGCAGCGGATGTCCATTAAAATCAAACAAAGCTTGATTATCTACAGCACTTCCCCCATACCACTTCCCGGCGTCCTCAGGATCGTATTCTGCGGCATAGCTTGAGGCCCACCCTGACCCGTATGTTTCCCATAACACTTTGTTTTTCTCTATCTGCGTCTTCGGCCCGACTGGAATCCACGCCGGCTCCCAATAGAAAACGCCAAGTCCTGCTTTACCCGTATTCGCTACTGCCGCCATTACATCTCTTACTGCAGTTGCCTGCCCTTGAACAGAAATGGGATATGGCAGCGTCTGTCCGCTTTTTGGTGCTGTATTTCCATGCCCATCGCCATCCTCAGCGGTATAGGTGTACGACGTCTCCGCCACCATAACTTTTTTGCCGTACGTATCGGCAACAGCCTTCAGCACGGAGGTCAAATTTTGTAATGTGCCATGCCAGAAAGGATAATAGGAGCTCGCGAACACATCATAATCTACTTTGTTTTTGCTGAGTGTTTCTGCAATAAATGAATATCTTCCAGCCGTTTCAGGATTGGTAAAATGCAGGGCGACCAAAATGCCTGGATTTGTCTCCCTGACCGCTCGGCTTCCTTCTTGAAATAATTGGCACATCTCCGTCCAATCGGTTTCGCCCGCAAATCCTCCTGTTGTTTCATTTCCGACCTGAACCATGCCGATGTCAACGCCTTCCTTGATCATCTTTTGCAGACTTTGTTTCGTATACTCATAGAGCTTGGCTTTTTTTGCTTCAAAGCTGAGATTCGCCCAAGCTTTGGGCACCTTTTGTTTCGCGGGATCTGCCCAAAAATCAGAATAATGAAAGTCGGCAAGCACCTTCATTCCGTTCGCTGTCGCTCTTTTTCCGATTTCGATGGCTTTTTGAATATCATTGTTTCCTCCGCCATACCCGTTGCCATTTGAATCATACGGGTTATTCCAAATGCGGACGCGAACATAGTTGACCCCAGCCTGTTTTAAAGTTGTAAAGATGTCCTGTCGTTTTCCGCTTGTATTGTAAAAGGTGACACCGCTGTTTTCCAAAGCAATAACGCTGGACACATCTGCCCCTTTAATAAAGTCCTTGTTCATTCCCTCTACTTTTTTAACAAAAAGATCCTCTGCCCGAAGCTCTGGCACATGCTTCTCCTTCTCAACGGCAGCGGCAGATCCCGGTGAACTGAATGCACTCCACACGATGGCAGCCGCTAAGCACATTTTCACTCCATTCCTCATGATTCCACCCCTCACGATTTAGTAAGCGTTTTCTAAAATGTAGAAAAAAGAATCCGCCCATATCGAGCGGAGCATCAGGCTAATGAGTGTTTACGACGATTCTTACTTCATACTTTTCCATCGTCAGGTCGCCTGACAATATCTCTCCTGTCATCATGTCCTTCACACTCTGATCAAACGTGACCAGCTGTTTTTCTTCCGTAAAATTCATGACAAAAATATAATCATTGTCCTGATCCTGCCTCGCTTGTACGGAGACGCCTTTTCCGTGCCGAACCGGAAAAACAGGTGAAAGAGACAGGTCTGTGATCAGACCCTCATAGAAATCACGGTGAAATTGATCCTCCAAACGCGCGCCGATAAAATACGCCTTGCCCTGCTGATATTGATGGCTTGTGACAGCTGGCGTACGGGCGTAAAAATCCTCTTGATACACCGCTTCTGTTGAAGCAGTCTTTACATCAATCACGGTTGCATAATCCTTCATTTCGTATGTTTTGCCGCGGTAGCTGACAGCATTTCGATCTTTCGGATACAGCGTGTCAGTCTCAAGAGGCTCAATTCCGACAATTGCTTGAAGATCCGGATGCCATCCGCCTGTGTATGTTAAGTCATGCTCATTCACAATTCCGCTGATATACGTCATGACTAAGATGCCGCCGTCAGCTGTAAACGCTTTTAAACGGGAAATGGTGTCCTCGCTGATTAAATAAAGCATCGGGACGATGAGCAGTTTATATGGTGAAAAGTCTTGTTCTTTCGTGATGACATCGACAGGGATATCGTGTTCCCAGAATGTGCGGTAATGCTGCTGAAGCGTTTGCGGATAACGTTTTGTCGCCTTCGCAAACCCCTGAGCATCCTCGAGCGCCCAATGATTTTCCCAGTCATATAAAATAGCGGTTTGTGCCGGCCTCTTCGTTCCGACAACCTCGGACAGCCGTTCCAATGTCTCGCCGACCTTGGCCACTTCTTGAAAGACGCGGTTCTTCGGGCTGTTGTCATGATCCACAACCGCCCCATGCAATTTTTCTGATGACCCGCGTGATTTGCGGTATTGGAAATAGAGAACGCTGTCCGAGCCGTGGGCTATCATTTGCATAGATGACAGCAAATTCATGCCCGGGCGCTTCGCCTTATTGACGTTATGCCAATTGACCGCGCTTGGCGTACACTCCATTAATAAGAAAGGCTGCTGCTTCAAGCTTCGGTACAGGTCATTGATAAAGCCGACCTTCATCGCCAAATCAGCTGTGCTTTCCCAGTCATTGTGCCAGACAGGATAAGCGTCCCAGCTGATGGCATCGACATGTTTCGCAAATTTGCTGTAGTCGAGGCCCTGATATGGAATCAAATCCGGTGTGTCAGCCATAAAGTTCGTTGTGATAGGGACATCAGGCGTCAGTTCTTTCAGCGGAACGATTTCATTTTCATAAAACGAAATCGTTTGATCGGTGACGAACCGGCGCCAGTCTAAGTTCAAGCCGTGCAAGCCGTTTTCACCGATCGGCGAAGGGCTTTCAATCTGTGACCAGTCATTGAATGTATGGCTCCAAAAAGGAGTCCACCACGCACGGTTCAATGTTTTGAGGCTGTTGTCGTATTTTGATTTCAGCCACTCCCTGAAAGCATGCTGGCATAGATCACAGTGGCAATCTCCCCCGTATTCGTTTGAAATATGCCACATTAACAGCGCCGGGTGATTGCCGTATCGTTCTGCTAATAGGCGGTTGATGTGCCGTGTTTTATCTCGGTAGACTTTAGATGTGAGACAGTGGTTGTGCCTTCCGCCGTGCAGCTGTTTGACGCGGGAGGCATTGACGCGCAAAACTTCCGGATAGGCTTGTGATAGCCAGGCCGGACGGGCTCCGCTCGGCGTTGCTAATATGACGCGGCCGCCTATACTGTGAATCCGCTCAAAAATATCATCCAGCCAGTCAAATTGATATACGCCCTCCTCCGGCTCAAGTGCGCTCCATGCAAAAATGCCGACAGAAAACGTATTCGTATGAGAAAGCTTCATCAGTTTGATATCGTCAGCTAAAATATCGGGCCGATCCAGCCACTGATCGGGGTTGTAGTCTCCCCCATGAAGCATAAAATTTGCTTCGGTTACGTGCGTTTTTTCAAGCTTTGACATCACATTCTCCTCCTTATTCTCTTAGCCTTTTGTTCCGCCTGCGGTTAATCCGGACACAAAATTCTTTTGCAGTATGATAAAGATGACGGCAACCGGAATGCTGATAAGCAAGGCTCCGGCCGCAAATGTCGTATAGCTGGCCCCCATAACATCATTCACTAAATTGAATAGGCCGACGGGCAATGTATATGATTCAGGCGTTCTCAATATCGTTGAGGACAGCACAAAATCTCCGAGCGGTCCTGTAAAGCTGTTCATGGCCACCACTGCCGCCATCGGTTTTGATAATGGCAGAATGATTTGGAAGAAGATTCGGGTGCTGCTGGCCCCGTCAATCTTGGCGCTTTCGTCTAAATCCATCGGAATCGAATCCATGTACCCTTTCATCAAATACGTATTCATCGGGATCAGGCCGCCGATATAAAGCAAGATTAACAGCCAGTGGCTATTGATCATGCCCAAGATTTGCGCCAATACAAACAAAGCGATTAAAGCCGAAAACTGAGGAATCATTTGCAGCAATAAAAAGAGGGTTAAAGCGTATTTCCTCCCTTTGAACCGAAAGCGCGAAAACGCATAGGCCGTAAACGTCACACAGAGCAAAGACCCTGCCATTGTAAACAGGCTGATCTTCATTGAGTTGACATACCACTGCACATATTGAAGGCTTTCCTTGCCCGCAAATAATTCCTTGTAATGATCGAATGTCGGATGCTTCGGAATGATGGATGTACTGATTAAGCTGTTGCCGGGGTTAAAGCTTGCGCCTGCCGTCCAAAGGAGAGGATAAACAATGATGACCGCCATAAAGGCTAACAACAAGTAAGAGAAAAGGAGACGGAAATATTTTCTGACCTTCATATCTGCCAGCATGACTCATGCCTCCTCTTTAAAAGACTTTGTCTGTCTGAACTGCCATAATGCGATGGAGATGACAAACACAGATAATAAAATCGTTAAAGCCGCAGCAAGTGAATATTGACTGGACTGCATTGTCAACTTATAAATCCATGAAACTAGGATGTCTGTCCCGCCGGCTGTCGATCCGGTTACAGCCGGACCTCCGCCATTAAATAGATAGATAATATTAAAGTTATTAAAATTAAACGTAAACTGAGTAATGATAATCGGAGCCATGGCGATGAACACCATTGGAAGCGTAATGTATCTCAGCTTTGAAAAGACAGAAGCGCCATCAATCGTAGCTGCTTCATACAGATCGTCCGGGATGGATTGCAATACGCCTGTTGAGACGAGAAAGATGTACGGAAATCCGAGCCAGCCCTGCATGAGAATCAACGCAAGCCTCGACCAATTGGCATCTGTCATCCACGGAAGCGGATCTATCCCGAAGAAAGCCAAGATGTCGTGATTCATCGCACCAAAGCTATCATTAAACAGCCCCGCAAAAATTAAAATCGTCACAAAACCGGGAACGGCCCATGGCAAAATCAGTATCGTCCGGAAAAAGCGTTTAAACCGAAGGTCTTTCTGGTTGACAATGATCGCGAGAAAAATCCCCAAGCTGACTTGCAGTGTGGATGCAGCGAGTGTCCAAACCACCGTCCAAGCCAAAACATCAAAAAAGGTCGACCTCCAAATATCAACTGTGAATATATTTGCGAACGTTTGAAAACCGACCCAATCAATTAATTTTGCAGGAGGAGAATGATACAAATCATAGTTTGTGAACGCTAATGCAAAGCTGAATAAAATGGGGAAGATCACGGCGAAAATTAAAATAAACAAAGATGGGCCGCTGACGACATAAGGATAGCCCTCAGAAATGATATGCCGGTATTGTTCTTTTAAGGAACTTAATGGCTTGTTTTCATCACGCTGCTTTCCGCTTTGAAACGCATCGCGAAGATTCACATAATACACCGCAAGGCCAAAGCAGGTCACGATGACAGCGATAATTCCTTCCGCCAGCAAGAAAACGGAATTATCCCGCGGCACTTCTGTTCCCAGTGTAAAGATTCCCCAAAACCCCATATTGAGCAGATCTCCAAAGACCGCAAAAAACGATGCGCCTAAGAAAAGAAAGACAAAGCCTTTTATCCATTGCTTGTTATAAAATTGCCCGAGCCCCGGGATGATAGACAGCAACAAAGCGATTTGACGATGCTGCACCGTTTTCACCTCTATTACAATACAAATCTAGCTTTCTCTTTATTTTCCGCTGTGCTTTGCCTTGATTTGTCCTTTGGCCGTTTCAGCTGCTTGATCCAATGCTTGTTTCGGATCCGCCTTCCCTGTTGCAACTGTCTGTAATGCTGAATCAGCCGGCGTCCATATTTCATTCATTTCCGGAATATTTGGTGTTGGCTCTGAGAAGCGGGATTGTTCAGTAACAGCCCGTGCCGCCTCGCTTTTCATAATAGCCGGGTCATTGGCTAGAGATTTTACAGCAGGAACTTCTTTCGTCTCTTCATATCGTGTTTTAGAATTTTTTTCATTTGCCAGGAATACGGCTAATTCTTGCGCCAGCTCCGCATTCTTTGAAAATGCGCTGACGTTGTAGCTTTTGACGCCGATAAAGGAACTCATGTTTTTCCCATTTTCCAGCTTCGGCAGTTTCGTAATGCCATAATTGATCCCTGCTTTCGAAAAGGCTTCTACATTCCATGGACCAGAAATAATCGCGGCGGCTTTTCCTTCTGTGAACAGTGATTCCAACACGTTAATCCCTTGTTCTCCAATAATGCCTGCCGGGAATAAGCCCTCTTTGTAAAACGTCTGCATCAGCGCCGCACCTTTGACAGCGCCTTCATTATTGATTCCAATGTCTGACGGGTTATAGCTGCCGTCTTTGTCCTTTCCAAAAATGTATCCGCCGTATCCGCTCATTACACTTTCCGCATAATAAATTTGATCGAATAAGGCTAAAAAGCCAAATTTGCTGCCATCAGCAGTCTTTTTGGAATAGTCGTACCACTCTTCCAGCGTTTTGGGCAATTCCTTTTCTGAGATGAGATCTTTGTTGTAAAACAGCACAGTCGTTTCAACTGCTTTTGGCAGTCCATAAAGCTTTTGATCGACCATTTGAGACTGAATGGAAGCGTCAGTATAAAGTGATTGAACGTCTTTTTTGACATGTAATTCCTTGAGTAATCCTTCCGTGACAGCCGTTCCGATTTGGTCACCTGGCATTGTTAACACGTCAGGGCCTGTGCCGGCCGGTCCGTCCATTCGCAAATCTTCAATCTGCTTGGCATACGGTTTTTCAACGACTTTGACCTTCACATCGTGCTCTTTTTCAAACGCAGCCACAGCGTCTTTAATGCCGTTGCTTTTTTCCTTATCCTCCCACACGACAAGCTCCGACCCTTTTGAACTCGATTTGGCGCTGCTGCTTTCCTTTGGGCCGCAAGCCGCCAAGGATAAACTGACAGCTGCGCAGAGCATGAGTACGGAACACCTTTTTGCCTTTTTCATTGATTGTCACCCTTTCGGTATGAATGAAAGCGCTTTTAAAATAATATAGCACGCTTAAGAAAATGTGTAAACAAACTATTTACTACTTTAGGTAAATTATTTTACCTAATTAAAAAAACGGCTTAGTGTCCTAAGCCGTTTTTAATTCATACTCTTTCTGACGATTAATTCCGCGCCCACATATAAAGTTTTTACCGTCTTTCTCTTGTCCTGCACTTGTTCAAGCAGCAATTGAACAGCGTTTTTACATAATTCATGTATATCAATATGAAACGTCGTCAGAGGAGGTGAGACATACTTCGCGAAGCTGATGTTGTTGATACTCACAATACTTACCCTGTTCGGTATGGCAATTCCTTTTTCGTTCAGGGCTTGCAGACAGCCCACTGCAATCGGGTCCGCTGCGATCATAAAAGCAGTCGGAAGCTGGTCGCCTAATGTCTCGATCGCCGCTGACATCAGGCGGTAGCCGTTTTCTACAGAGAATCCGCGATGACAGAAAATATACCGCTCGTCCAGCATGCCTTTTTCCCTCATATAGGATCTGAAGGTTTCTTCACGGATGTCCATTTCATCCTGGTTGGTGTTCGGATTTTTGTATGTGCCGCCGATAAAGCCGATGCTTTTATGTCCCTTCTCAGCCAGGATGTTTACCGTCTTCCTTGTCATTTGTGCTAAGTCAGGCCTTACCGAGTCAAAATAATCGGGATCAGGAGTTGAATCGATAAAGACGCCGTTTTCAGTGAGATTCCTAAGGAAAGCCAGCTCTTCATCTGAAAATGTGCCGACGGCAATAAACCCTTCCGTATGTTCAGGAATGCACTCGATTCCATCTGATATTTTATAAGTGGTCATATCGATATTGAATGCTTTCGCCAGTTTCTCTATTTCCAATCTCATCGTTTTAAAATAGACATCTTCCAATTCTTCTTTATCTGTCAGCCAATATAAAAACGCAATATGTTTCACCAGCGGCCTTACTGTTTTTTTGCGGTAATTGAGTTTCTCCGCCGCTTCATAGATTTTCTCCCGTGTCTCGTCAGGAACAGAAAGGCTTTCATCGTTATTTAAAACGCGGGAAACGGTTGAGATTGAAAATCCCGCTTCCTGCGCGATATCTTTAATTGTCGCCATTGCATCTGCCTCCATTATGCAGCTCGCATTCATTTTAGTAAAATATTTTACTTTCTTTTTCAAAAATGTCAAGCGTACAAAGCCACTGGCTTCCTCATGTAAAAAGACTGAACCATTCGCGGTTCAGTCTCAGTTGTTCGTATCATCCGGAACCGGCAGAATTGCCCGGGAAATGAGTTGGTTATTGCACATTTTCCTCGAAATATCCCGAAAGCACATCTTCCACATTCGTCAAGTGCGCCAGCATGGCGGCTTCCGCCTGTGCACCGTTCCCGGCAGCCACGGCATTGTAAATCCGTTCGTGCTCCTCATACAGCCGCTGAACTGAGGTCTTCTTGGAAAACAGCCAGATTTTCCGCGTTTCTCTCATTGTTTCCAGCAGCAATGATGATACGTGATTCATCAAGTGTTTAAGAAGTTCATTTTGAGAAGCGTCCGCAAGCGCCAGATGAAATGCAAAATCTGCTTTCTCTCCCAACTCCCCGTCTGCTTCAATGCTCCCCATTTCCTTTAGTGCATCATAAATTCTTTCGAGATCTGCTTCTGTCCTTTTTTCAGCAGCTAATGACGCCACGCCGAGTTCAAGCAGTTTTCTGACCTCGAGCAGCTGCTTGACGTCCTCTTTTTTCATAAGAAGGGCGGCTGAGAGCGGCTGAGAAATTTGATTGAGCTCAAATTCCTTCAGATACGTGCCTTCTCCCTGTTTCATTTCGACAAGCCCCATCGCTTTTAGCGCAGAAAGTGCCTCGCGAACCGCTGAACGGCTGACTTGAAAGCTCTCAGCAAGCGCCTGAACAGAGTCCAGTTTATCCCCCGGCTTCAATTCGCCGTTTTTGATCATATCTAATAGTGCATCCGCTACTTCTTCATATATTTTTTTTGTTTTAATCTGTTTGTATTTCAATGCAATTCACCCCGTAACTTGTAGGTCTGGCTGTTTACGATCTATTATACTCTGTTTTGTGGGCCGCCAAAAGATTTTGACTATTTTGTCAAAAAGTCTTGTACTTTGATTTTTTTCAAAATATAATGCTAAGTAACTGGTCTTATTACCCAGTCATCAGATGATCATATCATCTATAGAAACCGCTTACATACAACGCCAGTTTATGTTTCAAGGAGGGGTTTGGGATGCAATGGACACAGGCATATACGCCTATAGGGGGAAATTTGCTTTTATCAGCGCTTGCCGCACTTGTACCGATTATTTTCTTTTTTTGGGCACTCGCGATTAAACGGATGAAGGGGTATACAGCGGGCTTGGCCACATTGGGGATCGCCCTTGTCATTGCTGTATTGGTTTATCGGATGCCTGCGGAAAAAGCGCTGATGTCGGCGACACAAGGAGCCGTTTACGGAATATTGCCGATTGGCTGGATCATTGTGACGTCTGTTTTTTTGTATAAAATTACTGTGAAAACGGGGCAGTTTGATATCATTCGCAGTTCGGTTCTCTCGATTACTGATGACCGGCGGCTTCAAGCCCTCTTGATCGCTTTTTCATTCGGGGCTTTTTTAGAAGGGGCAGCAGGCTTCGGAGCGCCTGTCGCCATTTCTGCCGCGCTTTTGGTCGGTCTCGGCTTTAATCCTCTTTATGCGGCGGGGATCTGTTTGATCGCCAATACGGCGCCTGTCGCCTTTGGCGCAATTGGAATTCCAATTACAGCCGTAGAAGGGCCGACAGGGATTCCGGCGATGGAGATTTCACAAATGGTCGGGCGGCAGCTGCCGTTTTTATCCGTATTTATTCCTCTTTATTTAATCATCATTATGAGCGGGTTCAGGAAAGCCTTGGAGGTCTGGCCGGCAATTCTCGTATCCGGTGTTTCCTTTGCTGTTGTTCAATATCTCAGTTCCAATTTTTTAGGGCCTGAGCTGCCTGATGTTTTGTCAGCGCTTGTTTCAATGGCTGCGCTTGCTGTGTTTTTGAAATGGTGGAAGCCGAAAACAACATTCCGGTTTGCCGGTGAACAGGAATCGGCCGCCGCGATTGAAACGGCGAAAACGAGTCCGGCTGCGCCTGCGTACAGCGGCGGACAGATTTTCAAGGCTTGGTCGCCATTTCTGCTGCTGACGGTGATGATTTCTATATGGGGCATTCCATCTGTCAAATCCGCGCTGACAGGGCATTATGAAGGCTCTGCTGTGTTCTTGACATGGCTGAATGCTGTTGGGGAAAAACTGACTTTTGCCCCTGGTGTGCCTTTTTTGAACAATCAGATTGCCAATGCTGACGGTACGCCGATTGAAGCGGTTTACAAGCTTGACGTGCTCGGTTCAGCCGGCACCGCCATCTTGATTGCCGCTGTACTGTCAAAGTTCATCACGGCGATTTCGTGGAAAGACTGGGGAGCGGTTTTTAAAGAAACGATCGAAGAGTTGAAGTTTCCGATTTTGACCATCGCTTCTGTCGTCGGTTTTGCCTATGTCACCAACTCCTCGGGAATGAGCACGACACTCGGGATGACACTCGCTCTCACAGGTTCGATGTTTACCTTCTTCTCGCCTGTTCTCGGCTGGCTCGGCGTCTTCATTACCGGCTCAGATACTTCTGCCAACCTGCTGTTCGGCAACCTGCAAAAAGTCACCGCGTTGTCGGTCGGCATGGACCCTGTTCTGTCTGTCGCCGCCAACTCTTCAGGCGGTGTCACAGGAAAAATGATTTCGCCGCAGTCGATTGCGGTGGCGTGCGCCGCGGTAGGACTCGCCGGAAAGGAATCAGATCTTTTCCGCTTTACGATTAAGCACAGCCTGTTTTTGCTGCTGCTCGTTTGCATCATTACCTTTTTGCAGCATCATGTGTTCAGCTGGATGATTCCTTAAAAAAATCCTCCCTTCATGGGAGGATTTTATTTATATCGTTTTCTCGCTGCCGATGACGGAATGTTCATTTGATCGCGGTATTTTGCCACGGTGCGCCTGGAGATTTGGATGCCGCGCTGTTCATATAACAAATCGGCAAGCTTTTGATCTGAAAGCGGTTTTGTTTTGTCCTCTTGATTGATGAGGTCTTGAAGATGCGTTTTAACTGCGTAGTTAGATGCCTCTCCATCTCCTGAAGCCTCAGCTTTTGCTGAGAAAAAAAGTTTCATCTCAAACAATCCGTACGGTGTTTGTATCGTTTTTCCTTTGATTGCCCGGCTCACAGTTGATTCATGAAGGCTTAGGCAGTCCGCTATCTCTCTGAGAGTCAGCGGCTTCATTGCGCTTCGCCCTTTCAGAAAGAAATCCTTTTGGCGTGTGATCAGCTCATTGACAATTCTCGTAATCGTCTGTTTTCGCTGCCGCAGCGCGCGGCTCAGCCAGCGCCATTCCTGATATTTCGCAGATAAATAAGAGACAGTATCCTGACAGGAGCCGGATGATAAAAGCGTACTGTACTGCGGATGCAGATCGATTTCGGGAAACGAGCGGGTATTCAGCTCCGCTGCAATGTGCCCGTTTTTTACGGTGATAAAAATGTCAGGCTCGATATACACATCTTGCTCTGGACGGGCAAACAGAAGACCCGGTCTTGGATGAAGAGCCGATATATCATCTGATATATCCTGAATGGTATCAAGCGGAATTCCAGTTTTTGCTGAAAGCGCTTTCCATTTTTTTTGCGCAAATGCATCAAAATGAGCAGAAACAAGCATTTCCGCTTGTTCATTTCTGTTCGGCAGCCGCTGTAATTGAAGAAGGATGCATTCCTGCAAAGATCTCGCGCCGATTCCAGCCGGCTCTAGTGACTGGAGTTTTGCCAAAACAGCCTCTGTTTCCTTGGCCGATACAGATAAGCGCTGTGCCGCCTCCTCCACATCTTCTTCCAAGTATCCGTTTGAATCAAGCGAATAAATCAGATAATTAAAAATCTTTTTTTCAGTGTTTGACAGATTCATATCGAGTGACTGCTGTTTTAACGCATCCTGCAATGTTTTTTGCGGATCACTTAATTGAAGGCCCGCTTCCTGTGCATTCATCCTGTTTTTATTTGTTTTATGGTAAGATAGTGGCGGTGTGTCTGTTTCCTTTCGTTCAATAAGAGGGTTTTCCAGTGAGAGCTCATCAATGTACTCGGCAAGCTCTGCCGAATGATAGCCAAGCAGCGTGATGGCCTGCCTGAGCTCCTGTGTCAGTTGAGGCTTTAATACTTGTACTTGCTGAAGTTTCATATCCATCTTGCTCACTCCCCTTTCTTCATTGTACATGATTGAGATCACACCGTATACATTTATGAAAAAGGAGCTGCCGAAGAAATGTCTGAACTTTTTTCCGTCCCTTATTTTATTGAGAATTTAAAACAGCATATTGAAATGAATCAGTCTGAGGATAAAATCCACGCGATGAATAGCTACTACCGTTCCGTCGTCTCTACGCTCGTGCAAGACCAGCTGACGAAAAACGCTGTCGTCTTAAAGCGGATTCAGCATTTAGATGAAGCATACAACAAAGTCAAACGTGGAGAATCAAAATAAACCTTCCGCTCACACGTGAGCAGGAAGGTTTTCCTTCTTTGAGGCGTCCTGGATGAGCCGGGTGCTTGGCACTCCTTCCATCCAGGTATGGAAGTAATTGGCGTTTTTCCCATAGGAATTATCAATGACCGTGTTTTCTTTTTGAAGAAGAGAAGACAAGATGTGGCCGTGCAGCCTTGATGTTTCCACCGATTCGTAACGGCTGAAAAACCGAATGGCTTTTTTGACGATATAATCCGAGTATTTTCCCCATATATACGCAATAGGCAAAGGGTTGCCCGCTTTTTTGTTCAGGACGTTGAGCGTTTGCAGAAAAGCGATCGTCCGGCGGTCTGAAGCTGACAGGACCGTGCGCCAGTCGTAGCTCTCCGCTTTAGCGTGTTCCTGAAGCTCCTGGTTTGCTTCATGATCTGTTCGGATAAATCTCAGCTTTTGATTAGACGGCTGCTGCGTGGGAATGACGGGAAACAGCTGATGAGCCATATCAGGCAGAAGCTGAATGTGATTTCTTGAAAAATAAGCCTGTGCCGTAGCATAGGAGGCTTTTTCCCTTGTCATGATGTGGAGATTCGCATGCTTAGAAAATATCTCCGCCGTCCGCTTGAGGTTGTCTTTGTTTTGAAAATAAATCGATTGCGGCAGGATCACAATTTTGTGGTTCGGATAGGTTTGGACGATTTTTTCTCTAAAGCCTTGATAATACGGATACAAATCCCCGAAGTTGCCGCCTCCCTGGCAGACGATGATGAGATTTGGATCCAGCTTTCGGCCGACGGGAAAATTGTCGGGATTCCAGCGTTTTCTGACCCGGATTCCGTGTTCTTTAAAGAAAGCTTCTGTTCCCTTCATAATAAATAAATCCCCTACATTTCCGTATAGAGGATAGTCGGCGTATATGATTTCGGATTGTTTCGGAATGACGTCGAGCAGCCCGGACAGTTTCTGTTTCAGGCTGATCATCGAATGCTTGCTGTCCATTTCTTCACCTCGGCATTTTGGAATAAGTGCAGTAGCACGTCAATAACCCGATCTTGCTCATCTTCTGTCATATTTGACCCGGATGGGAGACAGATCCCTTGCTTGAAAAGCTCTTCGCATACGCTTCCTGTATCTTCATGGGAATGAAATAAAGCCGGATCGAACAGCGGCTGGGTATGGAGCGGCTTCCACAGCGGACGGGCTTCAATGTTTTCTTCAGCAAGACGGTGAACTACGTCATAGGGGCTGAGCCCGTTATCAAGTGTGAGCGTGGTGAGCCAGCGATTGGATACGCCTGCTGCGTACTCCGGCATAAAGCGGACGCCGTCTATGTGACCGAGCGCATTTTTGTATCTCGTGAAAATGGTCCTTCTTTTCTCTACGCGCTCATCCAGCACCTCAAGCTGAGCAATGCCGACACCGGCTAAAATATTGCTCAGCCTGTAATTATGCCCCATTTCACTGTGCTGATAATGAACAGCCGGCTCTCGAGCCTGCGAAGCGAGAAATCTTGCTTTTTCCATTGCGGCTTCATCATTTGAAACGAGCATCCCTCCGCCTGATGTGGTGATGATTTTGTTCCCGTTAAATGAATAAATGCCGAAGCGCCCGAATGTCCCGCTTTGCTTCCCTTTGTAGACTGTTCCGAGAGATTCGGCTGCGTCCTCAATGACAGGAACTCCGTATGCATCACACAGGCTTACAATGTCATCCATTTTCGCGCTCTGCCCATATAGATTGACGGCAATAACGGCTTTTGGCAGAGTTCCGTTTCTTTTCGCTTCCTGCAATGCTCTTTCAAGGGCTTTCGGCGACATGTTCCATGTGTCAGGCTCAGAATCAATAAAGACGGGCACCGCTTTTTCATATAAAATCGGATTGGCGGTTGCTACAAATGTGAAGGACTGGCAAAACACGCTGTCTCCTTCTTTTACGTCAAGCAAACGCAGCGCCAGATGAATCGCAGCCGTTCCAGAGCTGACCGCAGCTGCTGCTTTTACACCGACGCGTTCTGCCAGCTGTTCTTCAAATAAATTCACGAGCGGCCCAAGCGGCGCGATCCAGTTTGAGCGAAAGGCTTCCGAAATATAGTGCTGCTCCCTGCCGCTCATGTGAGGGGGAGATAAGTAGATTTTTTTATGCATAGAATCATCCTTTGTTTGATGTTTGAATGGAAGAAATGATGCGTGCCGGTGCACCGGCCGCCGTTACCCTGTCCGGTATGGAACGGATTACCGCAGAGCCGGCGCCGACAATGCTCCAAGCCCCGATTGTGATCTGCGGTATGACGGACGCACCGGTTCCAACGTGAGCGCCTTCCTGAACGGAAACCGCTCCTGACAGTGTGACACGCGGGGACAGATGAACGTAATCGCTGATTTGATTGTCGTGCTCTGCCACTGCGCCCGTATTGATGATGCAGTGGGCGCCGATGCGCGCATCCGCCTGAATGATTGCGCCCGCCATGATCACTGTCCCTTTCCCGATAGCAGCCGATTTGCTGACGATGGCTGACGGGTGAATCAATGTAATAAAATCATCTTTCTTCAGTCCCAGTCGCTCAGTCAGCTGTTTTCTGACACTGTTATTTCCAACAGCAATCAAAAACAGCACATCGGGAATGAGCCTGCGCAATTCACTAATGGCTTCCGGCGGGCCTGTGTACCATTCTTTTCCGCCTTCGAACGTTTTGAATTTATCATCCAGCACCGCGGCTAAACGCGTATCTGCGCGGGCGTTAATCAGCTCTCTGATCACCTTTCCGTGTCCGCCGTCACCCACAATGGCCACGTTTTTCATGAGGACACATCTCTGCTTCCGGTAAACCGTTCCGCGGTCACATGATTGGTTTGCTGAATCCCTTCTGAAACAAGAACCTTTCGCACCGTCAAACATAGAATTTTCAAATCGAGAAAAAATGATCGGTTGTCAACGTACCAAACATCTAATTCAAATTTCTTTTCCCAGGAAATCGCGTTTCTGCCATTGATTTGCGCCCAGCCTGTGATACCCGGCTTCACCTCATGGCGCCGTGCCTGTTTTTCTGTATAAAGGGGCAGATAGTCCATCAAAAGCGGCCGCGGCCCGACAAGGCTGAGATCGCCCTTCAGAACATTCAGAAGCTGCGGAAGCTCATCAATGCTTAGCTTTCTGATCAGCCTGCCTGTTTTCGTCAGCCTAACTTCATCGGGCAGCAGATTTCCTTCACTGTCCCGTTCATCCGTCATTGTCCGGAACTTATACAGGGTGAACGGTTTGCCGTGCAGGCCCGGCCTTACTTGCTTAAAGAAGACAGGTGATCCTATTTTCAGCCTGACAACGGCGATGGTGAACAAAATGATCACACTCGTACAGCACAACAAAAAAATGGCGGCCGTCAGATCAAAAAGTCGTTTCAGGATCAAAGATTCACAGCTCCTTTCGTTTTTCGAAACCGTTTTAGTACCAGCTGTCTTTCCTCTTTTGTACAAACGAGCATAAAAGCGAAAACAGCGTAGCAGAAGCTGACTGTCACTCCCGTCGCTATCAGTGACGTCCAGCCGTCAATCTTCACAACAAATTGCATGGCCTTACAGACCGTCCAGGCAAACACAGCGGCTGAAAGAGGCCCGATGATGCCTTTAAAGAACACGTGCTTTTTGCAGCCTGTAATGCGGGATACAAAAAGCGGCGTGAAAACGGCATTTTTTAAAATAAGGGAAATCGCCCCGGCCAATGTTATGCCGTACAGACCGAGATGAGCCGGCCCGCTCAGCGTGACGGCCAGCACCACATTCACTGCGCCTAACAGCAGGGTAACAATCGCCGGTGTTTTTTGTTGATTAAAAGCGGTCCAAATATAAAACAGCGGCATAAAGGCGAGGCTGATCACCAAGTATCCGGCATGAATAAATAAAAGCGGTGCTATCGACGAAAAGGACGGTCCGAGCCAGATTGTCAGAAAAGGCCCCGCCAACCCGCCCAATAAGGCAGCAGGAAGTGCAAGCAAAAGGCCATTCAGCCTCACTGCCTTATTGGCGTAATTCATCAATCCGTCCATATCGCCTTTTGAATAATATGAAGTCATGATAGGCGCAAACAGGGATGCGACCGTTCCTGCCAAGCTGCGCAAAAGCAGCGGAAACTGGATAATCGCCGCGTATTTCCCGGATGCGGACGCTCCAAGCATCAAATTGGCGGTTAACAGATCAATCTGCAAAAAAAGCAGGACGCCGATTTGATTGACGGAGCTCCATGCGCCCGCTTGAAACAGCTCCTTGCTTGTGCGGAATGAAAGATCCTTCATACGGAACGAAAACCATGGAATCAGCTTTTTGAAGAAATAGAAAGACAGCACAGACGCGATGACAGCACCAGCTAAAGCGGCAAGCTGGATCTGCCAGATTTTTGGCGCAAAGCATGCAAACAGGAGCAGCACAGACAGCACGCGTACAAGCATTTGCACCGCCTGAATGGAGCTGGTGATGTAAAGGCGGTTGGCATAAAATGGTGCAGCCCCGAAACCAGCCGTCAAAAACGTTAAGATAAACAGCAGACTGCCGATCAAAATCGACACACGCACATCAGCCAAAAGCGCTTGCGGCACATTCATAACGCGGTCAACAAAAAAAGCCGAGCCCGCAAGCGGCAGCAAGAGAAGCAATGAAATCAAAACAGAGGCCGCTAAATAATTGCTGATATACGCATTTGCTTTCTCACGCTCTCCCCTGTGGGCAGCAACAGAAAAGAAGCGAACGACAACCGAGCTGAGAGCCACGGTGATAATCGAAAAGTAATTAATCACATTTTGTGTCAAGTGAACAAAGCCGAACGCTTCCACACCGAGCGTTTTGACAATAAAAGGCGTCATCCAAACCGACAGGAAAACAGACAAGAGAAAAGCCGTAAGGTTCGCGCTGAAGTTTATCGTGAATTTCATGCCTGCTTCGCACTGCCTTTCATCGTCCCCCGCTGCTCGAAAAACAGCTTGATGAGAAAAGTGAGCCGCCATTTACACAGTGCTAATATCAAACGCTCTCCTCTTAATAATTTCTCATGCTGAAACGGTGTATGTCTGACAGCCTGCCGCACCATGTCATAGGACAAAATCTGTCTGATCTTCTTTTTGATGTCTTTCGGCGAATTCGGAGAAGCACAGGCATTTGCCAAAAGCATCGGAAGCTGGTGCCTGCAAATGTACACATTCAGATCTTCTTGGCATGCGCCTGCTAAGCCATAGTGATTGTAGAATGCGATTTTAGCCTGATATTGTTTTTGAAGATGTTCATCCATCGCCGGCTTATAAGGAGTTTCTGTCAGGCTGTTCGGGTTTTCACGATAAATGTACAATCCTTCATCAAGCATTTTCACCCGCTCCGCTTCGCGAAAAGCGGACAAATTGAAGGGAGAGTCTTCAGCAAAACGGATGTCTTCCTCAAACATCAGATTCGCCCTATCAAAAAGCTCACGACGGTAAAGATAACGCCATACATACCAGATAAATCTCGTTTCGTGAGCATATTTAAGCCATTCAGTCATTTCTTTTTTTGTCAGCACGCGGTTTGCCTCAAGCTGCGGCGCCACATATGTCCGCCTGTCCGGTGACTGCTTGTAAAAACCGCATCCGGCGATGTCGAGCTGATTTTGCTCCGCTTCTTCAGCCAGTCTCTGGAACATGGCGGAAGATACATAATCGTCTCCGTCTACAAAACCGATGTAAGTGCCCCGCGCGGCCTTTATTCCCGTATTTCGCGCTGAACTAAGCCCGCCGTTAGATTGATGAATGACCCGGATTCTCGCATCCCGTTTTGCATAGTCCTCTGCAATTTCGCCTGACCGATCCGGTGTTCCGTCATTCACAAGGATGATTTCAATATCAGAAAGCGTTTGGCAACGCAAAGAATCCATGCACTCCCCTATAAATGGTTCAACATTATACATCGGGACAATAATGCTGACGAGCGGGGTCATTGTGCTTCACCGCTGATTTTGTCACGCAGACCTTTAAAATACACATCTCTCGGAAAGCCGCCACGGGGTGTTTCTTTTGTTAAAAGCTCATTGACTGCGGCTGTTACACGCTCCGGCTCCGGAAGTTCAATCAGCTTCATGAATGGGATGTCTTTGAGCCATTGATAGCCTTCCATCACCTTATGGTCGAAGGAGCGAATAACAACACACGGCGTTCCTGTCAGCGCGCAAAAAATCATGCCATGAAGCCTGTCTGTGACGACGGCTTCTGCGCTTTGCAGCTTAGACCACAGTGCTTCAAGCTCTTGTTCCCGTGTATCGCGGCTGACCCGGCGCCCGATCGTTGTCGTAAAGGATTTGATCTCGCCGAATTCCTCATATAGCGCAGCTTTGAGCCGGTTTCTCTGCTCCTTCTGAAGCACGCTTTCCTGGTCCTCGCGCAAACACATATAAACCCCTTCGCGCTCTGCGGGGGTCTTGCTTCTGTCTAAATACAGCACCATGTCAGGCTGCTTCAAAATTGTTTTTTCTTGAAAATGCTGTTTCATAAATTGATACGTCGTTTCATCCCGTGCCATCAGCAACAGGCCCGGGTGCGAATTATAAATTTTCTGTGCCCGCTTCAGCTCTTTGCGCCCTTTTTTCGTGTCGGAAAAATGAGCCGTTGCCGGAAGCTGGACAACCCGATAGTCATGAAATGTTTTAATGATGAAGCGGCGCGTCCACTCCTCATAACGGTATAAATCCCCCATGTTTCCGCCGCCGATGATAAAGACCATATCCTCCGGATGGCGCGAGCGGATCAGGTTTTTTGCTGATTTGTAAATGTCCTTCATATCGACCTCGATGATGTCAAAGTCCGGGTATTCTTGCTCCAGAAATGTCTTGCTGGCATAAGCAATTGCGTGATCTCCCAAATTATCATGTGACGGCAGCAGGGTCAGTATGATTTTTTTCTGATGTGCTGCGGCCTTTACCGGCTGGTCTGCCGCTCCCAGCCAATATTGGGACGGGTATTTGAACTTAAGCAGCAGCCATTCTGCAAAATTAATTTTCAACGATTGTAACGACATGTCCTCACCCTCTGTTTCTCATTTTGTACTCGATCACCCGCTGATACACAGCCGATGCCATCGCGACGAACGGAATCATTCTGTATTTCGCCATCAGAAGCAGGCATGACCGTTTTGCGTCAAAAGGCGCTGTTCCCGTTTTTGAAAGACTTTCTTGAAACACCGGATCCGCGCATATCACGCCAACATTTCTAAGCTTTTCAAACAGCCGGCGGCTGCCGCGCGTTTTCCATTCATTCAGCATACAGATGCTGCTGTGAAGAACGATAAAGGTATCAAGCTCCTTGCGGTACTCCTCCAGTTTGTTGTTCTCCTGTAAAAACGCCGCATTCGCCTCATACAGCGCAAGCCCTGATTCAAACAGTTTTTTCTGATAGCGCTGCACAATGGAGGAAAGGTGAATTCGGTAATGATAGAGCGGCGCTTTTACATAGGATACCGAGCGGGCGAAAAAATGAGCCCTGAAGCTGAAAAACTGATCCTCGACATGCTCCAGCTCGCCTCGGAGCGGAAACGACAGCCGATGTGCTTCAATCATGCTTCTTCTGTACAGTTTGTTCCATGAAAACCCTCTGACCTTCCCTTCGAATAACGCCTTGATATAATGCTCCTTCGGCTGGTCCTGATAGGTTTGGGCAATGTCTGAGTCCATGGTTTTGCCAGTATCCTCAAACTCCGCGGCGTAATTGCAAATGACCAGATCAGTTTCATCGCCTGCTGCGCGGAGCATCTGCTCGCAATAATCAGGCTCGATCCAATCGTCTGAATCGATAAACGCGATAAATTCGCCGCGTGCTGCCTCAATGCCTTTATTCCGAACCGCACCGAGCCCCTGGTTTTCCTGATGAATCACCTTAAACCTGTTGTCCATTTTGGCGTATTCTTCCGCGATATCCGGGCTGGCGTCAGCTGAACCGTCATTGACGATGATGATTTCAATATTGTCCACTGTCTGGTTCCGCAGTGATTCGAGACACGTTCTGATATATGTTTCTGTGTTATAAACAGCGACTAACAGACTAACCGCAGGTGTTTCCATAATGACCGGCTCCTCGTGCATAAATTACCGGGAAAAAATCGTTCTGTAAGGCAGAACCGATGAATCAACCGGCATAAGCAAATAACTGTAAAGAAAATAACAAACAACGATAGCAATATAGATAAGAGCATTCGATTTTTCATCAAATATCCTGACGAAATAAGGGACTAAGATCATTTGATACAGACCGAAATAAATATTGAATCTGGCAAAAATCACGTCCTTTGTGGCCAAAAGGCCGAACAAAAAACCTAGCAGGCACAAATTGACGACAATATCAATTTGCGGCCACAGACTCCGCAGTCGTTCTTTATAGCAAAATGCAAGGAACAGCGGCAGAACCAAAACAGCGATTTTGATCACATTCATTCCATTTGTGTTTGTCATAAGCCATTTTTCATAATGGCTGTATGAGCTGTTTTCAAGTACAACGACAAACACAGAAATAAATTTTTGATATAAAAAGGTCATGCCGAGAAATAAAGCGGATAGGCCGAATATCGCCGGAGACCAGGCTTTTCTTCTGACAATAAAGTACACTGGAATCATAATCAGCGCGGACGAATGAAAGAGCGAGCTGACCAGCACAATGAGAAAATATCGCTTCCAGTTCCCGCTGATGATATAACGGAGCGCCCAAAACAAAACAGCTGCCACCATGTATTGCCTGATGCCGTTAAAAGACGCGTAATAATGAAAGGTTCCCAAAAATAAAAAGACACTCAGCTCAAACGGCCTGCCATAATCGGCGAGTGTCTTCATAATAAAGCTATAGGTCACGACCGCAACCGTAAAATACATGATTTGCGGATCTTCCGTGATAAAATTCATCAGCCAAAGGAGTGCGGTAAACCCCGGATCTGTCGCCGTTTTTGCTGTGCCGAAACCGAATATCTGCCACACATTTTGATAATCGCCCGCCAATTCGTACAGCAGCGTGTACGTCTGAAAATCCGTGCCAACTCGATAGCGGAGGCCTGACACGAGCACAAGTGAAGCGAGCGGAATCCAGATCAAAAGCTTATTCGGCCGATACCCCGTGGCAAGCGAATCGTCACGGCCGCCGCACATTTTAGCGAACCAAGACCAAACAAATACAATCCCCATATTGACGGCATATACAATCATCGGTTATTGTCCTTTTCCGTGCGGATGTTGTATACATTCAGCAGCGTTCCTACATTTTGCTGTGCATCGTAGCCAAGTTGGGCGAGTGTTTCCTTGATGAGCTCTCGCTTCGGCCTGCCTGCGGCGGCCGCTCTTGCAATGGTTTCAGCCCAAACGCTGATCGGCTCAGAGAGACTTAATCTTGTGACCAGCCCGAGCCCGGCGTCGACTTTTTCTGTAATGCTGTCTGAAATGATGCATGGAAGCCCCGACGCCTGCGCTTCCACAAGCACAACCGGCAAGCCTTCGTACAGAGACGGCATGACAAATACATCGAAAGTACGCATCAATTCATGAATGCGGTCTTCAGTGCCTAAAAAGAGAACCTCTGACAACAGATCCTGCCGCCGCGCCTCCTCCTCTATCTCCCCTCGCAACGGCCCGTCTCCTGCGAGAACAAGCTGAAAGCGAACGCCTCTTTCTTTGAGATGTGCGGCAAGCTTCAGGAGAAACGCATGGTTTTTCACTTCATGAAACCGGGCCACATGGCCAATGATGAGCCGGTCAGCTGCAATACCGCGGGCTGTTTTTTCTTCATCAGCCGCCTGCCCATTTGGGGCGAACAGCTCAAGATCAATCCCGTTCGGAAGGAGGTGAACACGCTCCCGCTCCATGTTGGACTGTCCAAATAAAAACCTGCCCGCATCCTCTCCGCAGGCACACAGCGCTGTCGCATTCGCCAAGATGAGCCGCCTGAATACCATCAGCTGCAAGCGATCCTTCCAATTGAAGCCGGTCTTCCAAGACGTATTGTGGGAATGGCAGACCCTGATCGGCACTCCGGCGAGCCTTGCCGCAAGAGCGATAAAACCCGTTTGGAAATCTGTATGCGCATGAACGGCGCTGAACGGCCCGTTTTCTTTTATCGCGTTACTCACATTCCTCACAAATGTAAGGGGATTGCTTTGCCCAATGCTCGGGACATAAAAAAGCCGCCCGCCTAAGGATAAAATCTCTTCATCGTAAGCGCACGGATCATTTCGATACGTTAAAAAATCAAATTGTACTTTGCTTCTGTCCATTTTCCGATATAAATTCATCACCATGGTTTCCGCGCCGCCCCTGTTCATGCCGCTGAGAACATGGAGCACGCGTTTTTGGCCGCTATTCATGCTTGACAAGCCCTTCCTTTTGGTTCATTACCCTTTTTTTGTGGTAGCGATTCATCACGGCTGGAGGCATAAACGCGCGGATTAACGGTTTTGCGATATATAAGTAATTAGATACAGGAAGCTTCAAGCGTCTGCACGCCTGATAGACAAGAATGGCGTTGTCAATCGAATACGTAAATGACCGCCGTTTGAATGCATCGCTGTCTTCCCTCACTTTATACAAGGCTTCCTGAAGATTATAGCCCCTGAAGCCCTCTTCAAAAAAACGAAGCCACAAATCGATATCCTCCATTCGTCTCGTCCTGCGCACCGATCGGTAGCCTTTCAGCGTGCGGTAGGCACTCGCTCTCATCATAATCGTGCCGTGGCAAAATGGGGTCCCTTTTGCCATGACGCCCGGCTCCGGAACAGAAGGCAGGATGCGGGTGCCTCTTACGCCAAATTCATCAAACACAAGCATGCCGGTGCCAACCACCTGATAGTGGCGGTGTTTTTCTAAAAACGCGACCTGCTTTTCAAGACGGCGCGGAAACGAAAGGTCATCTCCGTCTTGACGTGCGATATAATCGCCTGTCGCATGCGAAAGACAATGATTTAATGATGCGGCAAGCCGCTTGTTTGTTTTGTTTCGAATCAGTTTGATGCGGTCGCTGTAATGCGCGGCATACTGCTTCGCGATGCGGAGCGTGCCGTCTGTTGACGCATCATCGCACAAAATCAGCTCCCAATTTTTATAGGATTGGCTGAGTATGGATTCTATGCTTTCTGCCAACGTGCGCTCGCAATTATAAATGCCCATAATGACAGAAACTTTCGGTCCTGAGTTCATACGCTTTTCTCCTTTGTATCCATATCCATGTACGCGGAATAAATATCTGCCATTTCTTCCACGGTTCGCGCCTCCGAAAAGCGCAAGGCTGTTTTTCGGCCTTCCTGTCCAAGCTTTCGGCAGAGTTCCGGCTTGTGGTAAAGCTGTTCAATCCGGCGGGCAAAAGCAGCACTGTCACCGATTTTGACCAGAAAACCGTTTTCTCCGTCGCGGATGATTTCCCGATGCCCGCGATTATCTGTGGCGATCGCCGGTTTTTCCGCCGCCATTCCCTCAAGCACATTCATGCCGAGGCCCTCTCTCATGCTGGATGCGACAGATACATCTGCAAGCTGAATCAGCTCATGTATGTCACGGCAAAAGCCGTAAAAACGGACATTGGCGGAAGCGCCAAGCTTTTCAGCTAACGTTCGATACGTTTGTTCCATTGCCCCTTCCCCGGCAAACACAAGGCGGAGCGAAGGAATGTTTTCTTTCAGCAAGGCTGCGGCTTCAATTAACAGCTTCTGATTTTTGTTCACATTAAGCTCAGCCGGATAAACCAATATAAAATCATCTTCACGGAATCCGTGTTTTTCTCTGAGTCTTTGCTGCTCTTTCGGGCTAACAGGCCGGAAACGCTCGGTATTGACGCCAATGCCGTGTATTTTCTGCGTCCTTCCGCCCGGCCTTTGAAGTCCTTTCGCCCGTGTGTAATCCTCTTCATTGATCGTGATCAGGCAGTCCGTATATGCTGAAAGCCACTTTTCGACCGGATAGTATAAAAGCCAATTTTTCATCGGTGCCCCTTTGCAGAAGTGAAAGCCGTGCGCTGTGTACAGCACCTTTGTTCCGCACCGCCGCGCCTGCCGCGCCGCCAGCCTGGCGAGAACGCCGCCTACCGGTGTATGGCAATGAACCATGTCGTATTCATGGGTGTCGATCACTTTCTTCAGCTGCCTATAAACGGATAGATTCTGAGGGTGAAAAGGTGACCTGCGAATTGGGATGGAGAATTTCTCATCCACATACGGCAGCTTGGTTTGTCCGCTCGCGGCGACATGAACCTCCCAGCCTATTTGCTTGAACCATTTAAAATAAGGGAGGTGAAAGGCCTTAAAATGATAATCAACAGTCGCGCAAAACAATATCTTTTTCGTCATTTTCACTCCCCCTAATGAACACCGGCAGCCGTCATGTTGTCTGATGTATTGATTGCCGCAAACAGCCTCGCTCTCAGGTCGGCTTCCGACAGTTCAGTGAAATCCTCGATAAAGCGCATCAGCACCGGCCAGTCGCCGTCTACCGCTTTGCCGATATGAATTTTTGGAAAGACTTGTTCAGCGTGGACTTCATTTTTGTTCAGTAATTCTTCATACATTTTTTCGCCGGGACGAATGCCTGTGAATTCAATTGGAATCTGCTCTGTCGTGTAGCCTGACAAATGGATGAGGTTTTTGGCCAGATCCACAATCTTTACGGGCTCTCCCATATCGAGAACGAAAATCTGGCGCCCTTTCGCCAGTGCACCGGCCTGAATTACAAGCCTTGATGCCTCGGGAATCGTCATGAAATAGCGGGTCATTGCCGGATGTGTTACTGTCACAGGGCCGCCTTTTTCAATCTGTTTTTTGAAAATCGGAATAACGCTGCCGCGGCTCCCGAGTACATTGCCGAAGCGGACAGCAACAAATTTGGTACTGCTGACTTTTCCAAGATTCATAATAATCATTTCCGCGAACCGTTTTGTCGCCCCCATTACATTGGCTGGATTCACCGCTTTGTCCGATGAAATCAGCACGAATGTCTCAGTTCCCGACATATCGGCTGCTTCCGCGACATTTTTTGTTCCGATAATATTGTTTTTGACCGCCTCTTCAGGATTGTGTTCCATTAAAGGGACATGCTTATGTGCAGCTGCATGGTAGACAACATGCGGCTCGTACTTTTTCATCAAGGTAAACATTTTATCGCGGTCCTGCACATCAGCGATTTCCGTATGGAACACAATGTGTTTGCCGAATCGTCCATTCAGCTCTGTATAAATCGAATGAATGCTGTTTTCCCCATGGCCGAGCAGAATGATTTCCTTAGGCAAAAACGCGCTGATCTGCCGGCAGATTTCCGAGCCGATTGATCCGCCCGCTCCCGTGACGAGAACTGTTTTTCCTTTGATGCGGTTTGAAATTTCGCTAGTGTCGAGGGTCACCGGCTTTCTGCCGAGCAGATCCTCAGCTTTTACATCTCTGATTTGTCCGGCAGTTCGTGTGCCGAGCAGCATTTCCTCAAAATGAGGCATAATTTTAATGCTTACTCCGGTTCGCACACATTCTTTATATAACACCTGAAGCTCATGGGTGCGGAGTGAAGGAATGGCAATAATAATATAGTTAATTTTGAGCTTTTGCACCGCAGGCATGATACTTTCTTTTCCGCCGATTACGGGCAGCCCCATGATTTCTAATTTATGTTTCGTTTGGTCGTCATCAATAAAAGCGACAGGTATGATATCAGGTTCATCTTTCGAAAGCAGCTGCCTGACCATCAGAGTCCCACCTGAGCCCGCCCCGATAATCAGCGCGCGAGACGAGGCGCAGCGTTTTTTTCTAATGCTTTCGTTTAATACTCTGGATAAAATACGCGTCCCTCCAATGGACAAAAGCTGAAGCACCCAGCACGCGGTTAACAGACGAAAGAACATCGTATGATACACAGCATACTGAATGACGCCGGTCACAGCGGCGGAAAGCGTAATGCCTTTAAGCAGGACAAGCAGCTCGCCGAGCCCGGTGTATGTCCACACCTGTTTATACTGATTGAACAGGAAAGCACACACATGATAGCTGAGGAGCAAGCTGACAGCGGTAAGCAGTAATGCTCCGGAGTCATAAAATTGATAGGAATCTTTTAAAAATTGATATCCTGCAATAACTGAATTTAAAACGAGGTAAGTATCCAGCGCAATAATCATTGACAGTCTTCTCCGGTAACTCAACCTATTCCCCCCTAATTCTTTTATCGGTTTAGCTGCGGCGGTTTTCGTCTCTCCAAAACATCGGCAGCAGCTAAACCGATAACACGTCCTATGTATATATCAGATAAGTGGGCATTTAACCCATCCTCACGCCCCGCCAGCGACGACCAGCATCTAAGGCAGCAACTTCAGCTGCCCACAGCAGAGCCGAGTGCCTCCATTGATACAGGTCAGGAGACATCACCTTTCCAAAAACTAGTAGGAATAGTGTTCCGATTTTTTCATTTTCTTTTTGTTTAAAAGAGCGCCTAACAGCTTCGCATTGGATTGTTCCAGTGCATCTTTTGCTTTCAGGACGGTATCGGTTTTTGTTTTTCCGCTTAAAACGACGAGCACGCTGCCGTCTGTCTGATTTGCTAGAATCTGAGCATCGGCAACAGCCAAAAGCGGAGGGGAATCAAAGATGACGAGGCTGAATTGTTCATAGATGTCAGATATTAAATCTCCCATTGCTTTTGAAGACAGCAGTTCTGCCGGATTTGGCGGGGTCGGGCCGCTTGTCAGGATGTATAAGTTATCGATCGGCGTCTTTTGCACCGTCTCACTGAGTGAAGCATTACCGACCAGCACATTTGTCAGCCCGGTTACATTCTCAACCTGAAACGTCTGATTGATGGTCGGCTTTCTTAAATCGGCATCCACCAGCAGTACTTTCTTTTCCTGCTGCTGCGCAAAGACAGCCGCAAGATTCGCTGCACTGAACGATTTACCTTCACCAGGCACAGAGGAGGTGACGAGGATGGATCGCAAGTTGGTCTGGACAGATGAGAACTCAATGTTTGTCCGGATGGTGCGATATTGTTCCGCAACAACTGATTTATTGTGTAAAACAGATATTTGAGCCAAACCCCGCCTTGCTTTCTTTTTTCTAAAGATCACTCGCTTCACTCCCCGAAATGTTTTATCCCGCGATTCCGCCCTTTTTGAACATCAGGAACGGAGCCTAAGCATGGCAATCCGGTTCTCTCGCTGAGCTGCCGTGCGCTTTTGCACGTATCATCGAGAAAATGCAGAAAAAATGCCAGTGTAATGCCGCCCATGACAGCAGCGCCAAAAGCCATGACCATATTTCGCAGCCGGGCCGGCTTGATCATCGGGCTTTCCGAAGCCTTCGCCTCTGATAATATATGTACGCCTTGTACATTCATTCTTTCATCTACTGCTCTTTCAAACTTGTTCACTAATGTGTTCGCAATCTCAGCCGCTTTCGCCGGATCGTGATCCTGGACGGCAACGGTGATAATTTCTGATTCATTTTCACTGCTGGTGATTACTTTTCCTTTCAGCGAGGAAGCCGATTCAGATAGGTGCAATTCCGCCTTGACCTCTTCCATCAAGGCAGTGCTTTTCATAATCGATTGGAACGTGCTGCTATACTGAAGATTTCGCTGGATGTCACTGAGATTCGAGTTTTCTTCACCGTCTGATTCATGAATCAGCACCTGTGACGACGCCTGATAGGTCGGTGAAATAACCTTAAATTGCACAAAACCCGTAATCAGGGTAACGCCGATTGTGATGAGCAGAATCAGCACGAATCTGTGTCTGACAATCGCATATAATTCTTTAAAACTCATATTCTCATTCATGTATTCATAGCCTTCAGCCTTCCCGCGGCTGGCTTCCCGCGCCCCTTTCTGTTAATGATTGGATTATAAAAGAAAATAGTATTATTTAAAAATTGCAAAATAAGCCAATAAGTTCTCTTTAGAGAACAAAATCATGATTTTCCTCTAATTTACTGCACTTCCCTTATTATTTTAAATTTTATAAAGAACGAATAATTCCTTATAATGAACAAAATAACGACAGGAATAGAGGAGAATTTCACATTATGATTGGAAGAATTATCCGTTTATACCGTAAAAGAAAAGGCTATTCTATTAATCAGCTGGCGGTTGAGTCAGGTGTATCCAAATCCTATTTAAGCAAGATTGAAAGAGGCGTTCACACGAATCCATCCGTTCAATTTTTAAAAAAAGTTTCGGCGACACTGGATGTGGAATTAACAGAATTATTTGACGCGGAAACCATGATGTATGAAAAAATCAGCGGCGGTGAAGAAGAGTGGCGCGTACATTTAGTGCAAGCCGTACAAGCCGGAATGGAAAAGGAAGAATTGTTCACTTTTACGAACAGACTCAAGAAAGAACAGCCTGAAACGGCTTCTTACCGCAACCGTAAACTGACGGAATCCAATATAGAAGAATGGAAAGCGCTGATGGCGGAAGCAAGAGAAATCGGCTTGACTGTCCATGAAGTCAAATCCTTTTTAAAAACGATGGGAAGATGATGATCGGCTAGAGGGCTAACGTTCGCACCTTCAGGGTAAATCTGTTTATAATGGGTGAAAAAGGGAGAGGACACAATGACTCATCAAATAGTAACGACTCAATACGGCAAAGTAAAAGGCACAACGGAAAACGGCGTACATATATGGAAAGGCATCCCCTTTGCCAAACCGCCTGTCGGACAATTGCGTTTTAAAGCACCTGAGCCGCCTGAAGTATGGGAAGGTATGCTTGATGCTACAGCCTATGCCCCTGTTTGTCCGCAGCCGACTGATTTACTTTCACTATCGTATGCTGAACTGCCGCGCCAGTCCGAGGATTGCTTGTGTCTCAATGTATTTGCGCCTGACACTCCAAGTCAAAACCTGCCTGTCATGGTGTGGATTCACGGCGGCGCTTTTTATCTTGGAGCGGGCAGTGATCCATTGTATGACGGATCAAAACTTGCGGCGCAGGGAGAAGTCATTGTCGTTACACTGAACTATCGGCTGGGGCCGTTTGGCTTTTTGCACTTGTCTTCATTTGATGAGGCGTATTCCGATAACCTTGGGCTTTTAGACCAAGCCGCCGCACTGAAATGGGTGCGGGAGAATATCTCAGCGTTTGGCGGTGATCCCAATAACGTAACAGTATTTGGAGAATCCGCCGGCGGCATGAGCATTGCCGCGCTGCTCGCAATGCCTGCGGCAAAAGGCCTGTTCCAGAAAGCCATCATGGAAAGCGGCGCTTCTCGAACGATGACGAAAGAACAAGCGGCGAGCACCGCGGCAGCCTTTTTACAGATCCTTGGGATTAACGAGAGCCAATTGGAGAAATTGCATACGGTTTCTGCGGAAGATTTGCTAAAGGCGGCTGATCAGCTTCGGATCGCAGAAAAAGAAAATATCTTTCATCTGTTTTTCCAGCCCGCCCTTGATCCGAAAACGCTGCCTGCTGAACCAGAAAAAGCAATAGCAGAAGGGGCTGCTGCCGGCATTCCTCTATTAATCGGAACAACCCGTGATGAAGGATATTTATTTTTCACCCCTGATTCAGACGTTCATTCTCAGGAAACGCTTGATGCTGCACTCGAGTATTTATTAGGGCAGCCGCTGGCCAAGAAAGCCGCCGATCTGTATCCGCGTTCTCTGGAAAGCCAGATTCACATGATGACTGATTTGTTATTTTGGCGCCCGGCCGTTGCCTATGCATCCGCACAGTCCCACTACGCCCCGGTTTGGATGTACAGGTTCGATTGGCACTCGGAGCAGCCGCCGTACAATAAAGCGTTTCACGCATTAGAGCTTCCTTTTGTCTTTGGAAATCTGGACGGGTTGAAGCGGATGGCAAACGCGGAGGTTACGGATGAGGTGAAACAGCTTTCTCACACGATACAATCAGCATGGATCACGTTCGCCAAAACAGGAAACCCAAGCACCGAAGCTGTGAATTGGCCGGCGTATCACGAAGAAACGAGAGAGACGCTGATTTTTGATTCGGAGATTGTGATCGAAAACGATCCGGATTCTGAAAAAAGGCAGAAATTATTCCCTTCAAAAGGAGAATAAACATGAGGAAAACAGGATATATTGGTGCTGCCATTATTGTGGCAGCTTGTATCATTATTTTGTCGGCCGTGTTATGTTTACGGGACACAGCCTATTACCAGCCTATGCGCTGGACTGGCATCACACTGTTTTTCGCGGGAATTATGATGGTTCCCACATACTCAGCAAAAAGAAAACCCGGAAAAGAGAAGTAAATCTCTTTTCCGGGTTTTGATGTTTCTTATAATTTTCCCGCACGAATATCGTCTGTCATTCCTTCATAAGGAGCCTTCGAAATCACTTTTTCATTGTCGACTCCCTCATTTTTCAGAAATGTAATTTCCGCAAATTCAGGTACAACGTATTTTGGATACGTTTCATATTTTTCGCGTGATTCTTTCATCAAGTCAATGTGGTCATTTTGGTAGCACACTGTAATTTCAGGATGTTCATGCACCCATTTCGGGAAGAAAATAATGCCGTGCATGCGTTTTTCATTTGGCATAAAGTTTAATGAAACATCCGTGCCAGTCGGCTCTGTCCAAGACACTTTATATACGCCTTCTGTCAGTTTGACAATATTCACTTCCTGATCCCGAACCCAGCGTCCGGCAACCATTCCGCTATGAATTCTATAATCAATTGTATGGTCGTTTTTAATATAAATCTCGTATTCCCAACCGTTTTCATACGTATAAATCATGTGGCTTCCGATAAAGTTTTCCATCTTTCACACTCTCCTTAGTCTTTTACTGTACTTCATAAATGTCTAGTCGAACGTAATCAGGGGTTCTTTCTGCGGAACCGATAAACAAGCGGTCATGCAGCCATTGATAGGCTTCACTGCCTGTTTCAAACGTCGGTACCGTACGAAAATAAACATGCTCCGGATCAATGATTTCCCCGGCTGCCGCTTGTTTTCGAAACGGCTCGCTGACTTGCCGTATTCCATTGTTTTCAATGTAAATCAGTTCATGATCTGCTGTTTCGATTACATACCTGGCAGATAAATCGGTTCTGCCGTCAGCACGTATCATTTGCGAATCGGTGCCGCCCGGCAAAATACGTCCCTTTACTTTCCCGGTTATTGTTCCCGAACGAACCGGAATAAATCGTCTCAGTCCCAGGCCTGTCTCACCAATTGTGATAGGCGGATCAACCTTGATCTCTAAAGAGGAGAATGGTTTTAAAATCGGCTTCTTCAAGAGCCACCTCACCTTCAGAAAAAATCATGTAACTATTTACATGTCTACTTTAACACCATTGCAGTTAACTGTCAAACAATAGGAACATAAAAAAACAAGGACTGTTTGAAGACAGTCCTTGTCTTAAGCTAGCTTTGATACGCAAGATATGTGCTGACAGTGCTTTTTGCAAGACAGGCAGAGGAATCTATCATCGGAATCTCACTTTGAATATGATCTAACACCGCATTTAAATCCGTGCAGGCTGAAATGATGATGTCTGCATGCTGACTGATTTCTTCATATAGCGTCTGCCACAATGCTTGTGTATGCTCCATATGATTAGGCTGTTTGATTGCGGCGATAAGCTGGTTCACAGTCTGCTGCCAATGGTCCTTGTGAACAACTTCTTGTCCATTTTCCTCCAGAACTTTTTGGTAGATGGCGGATTGGATGGTTGGCTCTGTTCCTAACACCACCGCTTTTTTTGCAGGATGCGGAATCTCTTTTATCGTTTCCTCAACAATATGCAACATAGGAACCGACAGTGCCTGCTGAATCTCTTCATAGTAGACATGCGCCGTATTACAAGGCAGCGCAATGAAATCAACGCCTGTTTTCTCGAGCTTTACCGCCCCGTCGATAATCGCTTTTTTCATCTCAGCATGGTCAATTGGACGATCTGCATAGAAGGGCGTCGGGCATGAATAGATCATCATGTGCGGGTAGTCAATATCGTTTGAAGCCCCATACAGCTTCTGACAGTAATCAATCACCTTATCAATAAACGGCGAGGTCGATTTCGGCCCCATTCCGGCTAATATTCCGATCATCAAATTCATTCCTTTCTAATTCGTACGGACCGCTTCTTCCTCTGAGCCATCCTCATAGAGGATAAAGCTTTTCGCAGCATCCTCGCCTAACATAAACTCGACTTCAACAGACAATGCTCGCAGAAAAAAACGCGTTTCCGAGGAAGGGAATAACTCCAGTCTCAGCTGCCCGGTGATCTCCAAATAAAGCCGTTCATTCTCGGCTGTCACCTGTGCAGCCGTCCCATCCTGAAACAAGTAGCTGCCAACATAGCGGCTGTATATCGCCGTATCAATTGCTTTTTTCTTTTTATCAGCAGGACGTTCCGGGACCTCATATGGCTGGCCAAATAGAATATGTTCCGCCGCCTTCAGAATCGCTTGTTCATATTCAGTATCCTCTTCCTTATTACTCAAATAGATCAGCGTTTTACGATGATCGATATATCGGATCATCATCGTCGAATAGCCGGGCCATCCTCCGCTGTGGCTGACAACCCGCCCTTTTTCAGGACTGTTTTGCAGTACCCAGCCAAAGCCATAATCAATTGTTTCTCCATTATTGAGGCGCACTGGAGAAAACGCGGATTCCTTAGAAGCCTTGCTGATGAATTCGTCCTGGTATAAAGCCTGATCAAAACGAAATAAATCGCTTGTGACAGAGTTCACCGTCCCATCCCCTTGTATGCCATCAAGGTACACAACATAGTTCGTTTCCTCCAGGTCGTCTGGAAGGACGTATGTTTCGGAGTGTACATCATACACATATCCATATGCATAATGGTCAATTCGCTCAGGCAAAAGCCTCCTGTTATACACTCTTGTTTCATTCATGCCGATCGGTGAAAAAATACTTGTTTTCATAAAATCCGCATAACTCATGCCAGATGCTTTTTCAATGATAACCGCCAGCAGAACATACCCTGTATTGCTGTACAGCCAGCCTTCATTTGGCTCAAAATAACCGGGCAGCCCCTCATTCATCAGCATATCGACAATATCCTGATTCACCGCAATCTTGTTTTGATCCCAATTGGCAAAAAACCATCCCATATAATCAGGAAGCCCTGACGTATGGTTCAATAAATGCCGAATCGTTACACCCTGATACGGAAAGCCAGGCAGCCAGCGACCCACTTGGTCTTCATAGCCAAGAATCCCCATCTCCTCCAGCAAGATGATTCCCAAAGCTGTAAAAGGCTTCGACAGAGACGCTAACTCAAACAAAGAGTTGGTTTGCAACGGGCGTTTTTCAGTCATTTCCGCATAACCAAAAGAGTGATGATATAAAATATCGCCACCCTCCGCAGCCAGAACCGTCCCGTTAAACTGATGTTTTTCGCCTAATGTCTCAAATAACGTCTGAAAATGCTTTCTTTTATTCTGCTTCATTCCTCCACCTCCCATAGCTTTGTACGTTACCAGGCTATGAACGTTTCAAATATTTTGAAATATCCCTCAGTTAGAGATCCTTTTTAATCGATCACGTATACACGCCGTTCACGTTTGTTTAGCGGGATGAGATCATGTGGTATTTTCTGAATTATTATTAAAAAGACAACTTTATGCCTATGCGACAGAGGCAATAAAAAATGCAGAGAACGAAAAGAAATCGATAGATATTTTAGTTCCTTAGACCTGTAATCTTATAATCCGTTTATGTTTTTCTATCAAACAAAAGAGGAAAATAGACCAGTTGCAATCCAAACGAGAGTCTAATAGAATGAGGTCGAAAAGTAAATCACGCAGGTTTGTTACTGATAAAGCAGGCAAGACCTAAAATGTGTAAAGGGCAAAGTGTATACTTTGGCGTCACCCCTTACATATTTTAGGTCTTTTTTATTGTGCGTAACTGACTTGCCAACTTCAAACAGGAGGGCTGGAAGAAGCAGACCGCTAACACAGTACATACAAAAAGGAGACATGAACGATGAACATCAAAAAGTTTGCAAAACAAGCAACAGTACTAACCTTTACTACTGCACTGCTGGCAGGAGGCGCAACTCAAGCGTTTGCGAAAGAAACAACTCAAAAACCATATAAAGAAACTTACGGCATTTCCCATATTACACGCCATGATATGCTGCAAATCCCTGAACAGCAAAAAAATGAAAAATATCAAGTGCCTGAATTCGATTCGTCCACAATTAAAAACATCTCTTCTGCAAAAGGCCTTGACGTTTGGGACAGCTGGCCATTGCAAAACGCTGACGGCACAGTCGCAAACTATCACGGCTACCACATCGTCTTTGCATTAGCCGGAGATCCTAAAAATGCGGATGACACATCTATCTACATGTTCTATCAAAAAGTCGGCGAAACTTCTATTGACAGCTGGAAAAACGCTGGCCGCGTCTTCAAAGACAGCGACAAATTCGATGCAAATGATTCAATCCTGAAAGAACAAACACAAGAATGGTCTGGCTCAGCGACATTCACATCTGACGGTCACATCCGTTTGTTCTACACTGACTTTTCCGGTACACATTACGGCAAACAAACACTGACAACTGCACAAGTTAACGTATCAACATCAGACAACTCTTTGAACATTAACGGTGTAGAGGATCATAAATCAATCTTTGACGGCGATGGCAAAACGTATCAAAATGTACAGCAGTTCATCGATGAAGGCAACTACAGCTCAGGCGATAACCATACGCTGAGAGATCCTCACTACGTAGAAGATAAAGGCCACAAATACTTAGTATTTGAAGCAAACACTGGAACTGAAGATGGCTACCAAGGCGAAGAATCTTTATTTAACAAAGCATACTATGGCAAAAGCACATCGTTCTTCCGTCAAGAAAGTCAAAAACTTCTGCAAAGTGATAAAAAGCGCACTGCTGAATTAGCTAACGGCGCACTCGGCATGATTGAGCTAAACGATGACTACACACTGAAAAAAGTGATGAAACCGCTGATTGCATCTAACACAGTAACAGACGAAATTGAACGTGCGAACGTCTTTAAAATGAACGGCAAATGGTATCTGTTCACTGACTCCCGCGGGTCAAAAATGACGATTGACGGCATCACGTCTAACGATATTTACATGCTTGGCTATGTTTCTAATTCTTTAACTGGCCCATACAAGCCGCTGAACAAAACTGGCCTTGTGTTAAAAATGGATCTTGATCCTAACGATGTAACCTTTACTTACTCACACTTCGCTGTACCTCAAGCGAAAGGAAACAATGTCGTGATTACAAGCTACATGACAAACAGAGGATTCTACGCAGACAAACAATCAACGTTTGCGCCAAGCTTCCTGCTGAACATCAAAGGCAAGAAAACATCTGTTGTGAAAAACAGCATCCTTGAACAAGGACAATTAACAGTTAACTAATAAAAACGCAAAAGAAAATGCCGATATCCTATTGGCATTTTCTTTTATTTCTTATCAACATCATAAAGGTGAATCCCATATGAACTATAAAAAAACAGGCAAATGGCTAACCGTATTCCTGAGCTTTTTAGGAATATTGCTGTTTATCGACTTATTTCCAAAAGAAGGACATGACCAAAAAACAAAAACAACACAGAAACCGGACTACCGGGCGGCATATCATTTTACGACGCCGGATAAATGGAAAAATGACCCTCAAAAACCGATCTATTTTGATGGCAAGTATCATTATTTCTATCTATATAACCGGGATTACCCCAAAGGCAACGGCACAGAATGGCGCCATGCCGTCTCAGAGGATTTGGTGCACTGGACCGATGAAGGCGTGGCGATTCCGAAATATACAAACCCGGACGGTGATATTTGGACCGGTTCCGTCGTGGTGGATAAAGAGAACACAGCCGGCTTCGGGAAAAATGCGCTTGTCGCGATTGTGACACAGCCCTCAGCCAAAGACAAAAAACAGGAACAATATTTGTGGTACAGCACAGACAAAGGAAAATCATTCAAATTCTACAGTGGCAACCCCGTTATGCCTAATCCGGGCACAGACGATTTTAGAGATCCGAAAGTGATATGGGATGACCAGGATAACAAATGGGTCATGGTCATGGCTGAAGGATCAAAAATCGGCTTTTATGAATCCGATAATCTTAAGGACTGGCATTACACAAGCGGATTCTTCCCAGAGCAGGCGGGAATGGTCGAATGTCCTGACCTCTACATGATGCGGGCAAGCGACGGAACGAATAAATGGGTTCTCGGTGCGAGCGCTAACGGTAAACCGTGGGGCAAACCAAATACGTACGCCTACTGGACCGGAAGCTTCGACGGAAAAGAATTCACAGCGGATCAGACTGAAGCCCAATGGCTTGACTATGGTTTTGACTGGTACGGCGGTGTGACGTTCGAAGACAGCAAAAGCACAGATCCATCAGAAAAGCGGTATGCGCTTGCCTGGATGAACAATTGGGATTATGCCAACAACACCCCGACAATGAAGAATGGCTTTAACGGCACAGATTCTGTCATACGCGAACTCCGGCTGCAGGAGCAGGACGGAACATACAGCCTCGTCTCACAGCCGATTGAAGCTTTGGAGCAGCTGACTGTTTCAACTGACAAAATAGAGGATCAGGATGTGAACGGATCAAAAACACTGTCGATAACAGGTGATACGTACCAGCTTGATACGGATCTTTCTTGGTCAGTGCTAAAGAATGCAGGCGTCAGGCTAAGAGAATCAGAAGACCAAAAACGCCATATTGATGTCGGCATTTTCGCTGAAGGCGGCTATGCATATGTCAATAGAGCAGCCACAAATCAGCCTGACAAAAGCAATACCTATGTCGAAAGCAAAGCTCCTTATGATGGAAGCAAACGTAAGGTGCATTTGAAAATACTTGTTGATAAAACAACGATAGAAGTATTTGTTGGCGACGGGAAAACCGTTTTTTCAAATGAAGTCTTCCCAAAGCCTGAAGATAAAGGCATTACCCTTTTTTCTGATGGCGGCACAGCCTCCTTCAAAAATATAACAGTAAAACACTTTGATTCGATTCATAAATAAAAACAGGTGCAGCGCAGGCTGCGCCTGTTTTTTTATTAAGGGCGGTATTCTCTGTTACATATTGGGCATTGTAAGGAATATAAGGCTGGTTTCGAAGGAGGAAGCGAATGTCTAAACAAGGAAATTTTCAGAAATCAATGTCTCTGTTTGATCTGATTTTAATTGGGATGGGAGCCATCTTTGGATCAGCGTGGCTGTTCGCTGTCAGTAATGTCGCTTCAAAAGCTGGGCCCTCCGGCGCTTTTTCCTGGATCCTCGGAGGAGCCATTATCTTGTTAATCGGGCTCGTATATGCAGAGCTCGGAGCCGCTCTGCCCCGTACCGGAGGCATCATTCGATACCCCGTTTATTCACATGGCCACCTTGTCGGCTATTTAATTTCGTTTGTCACGATTGTCGCTTACACAAGCTTGATTTCCATTGAAGTGACCGCTGTGCGCCAGTATGTGGCTTATTGGTTTCCCGGCCTGACCATTAAAGGATCTGATTCACCGACCATTTCCGGCTGGATCTTGCAGTTTGCCTTATTATGCTTGTTTTTCCTGCTGAACTATTGGAGCGTCAAAACCTTCGCTAAGGCGAATTTCATCATATCGATTTTTAAATACATTGTGCCGATTACCATCATTATCGTGCTGATCTTTCATTTTCAGCCGGAGAACTTATCCGTTGAAGGATTTGCACCGTTTGGATTTACAGGTATTCAGGCCGCCATCTCGACAGGCGGCGTGATGTTTGCGTATCTCGGCCTGCATCCAATTGTATCTGTAGCAGGTGAAGTGCAAAATCCAAAGCGTAATATCCCGATCGCTTTAATCATTTGCATCATCGTTTCAACCATCATTTACACTGTTTTGCAGGTCACCTTTATTGGTGCAATTCCGACAGAAACGCTGAAGCATGGCTGGCCGGCAATAGGCCGGGAGTTCTCATTGCCGTTTAAGGATATTGCGGTCATGCTTGGGTTAGGCTGGCTTGCAACGCTTGTCATTTTAGACGCCATTCTGTCTCCAGGAGGAAACGGGAATATTTTTATGAATACGACATCTCGGCTCGTTTACGCCTGGGCGCGCAACGGGACATTATTTGGCATATTCTCAAAGGTCAATAAAGAAACGGGGACACCCCGCGCTTCACTTTGGCTTTCGTTTGCCCTGTCCATTTTCTGGACACTTCCCTTTCCTTCGTGGAACGCGCTCGTCAATGTCTGTTCAGTCGCGCTCATTCTTTCATATGCGATTGCACCTATTTCTTCTGCTGCGCTGAGGGTTAACGCGAAGGACTTAGACAGGCCGTTTTATTTAAAAGGAATGAGCATTATCGGTCCGCTTTCCTTTATATTTACAGCGTTTATCGTGTACTGGTCAGGATGGAGAACAGTCTCCTGGCTGCTCGGTTCACAGCTCGTGATGTTTTTGATCTATCTCTGTTTCAGCAAATATACGCCTAAAGAAGATGTCAGCCTCGCTCAGCAGCTGAAATCAGCCTGGTGGCTTATCGGGTTTTATATTATGATGCTGATCTTTTCCTACATCGGTTCTTTCGGACATGGTTTAGGGATCATCAGCAATCCCGTCGACCTCATTTTAGTCGCGATCGGCTCACTGGCGATTTATTACTGGGCAAAGTATACCGGGCTCCCAAAAGCCGCAATTGATTATGATAAATAAAGAAGCAAGAGGTTTTCTTGCTTCTTTATTCTTTACAAACATACATACACGCGATAAAATGAATGAGAGTCAGTCATTTCTAGGAGGTGTTCCTCTTGCCAAAACAAACATCGGGCAAATATGAAAAAATTCTGCTGGCAGCCATAGAAGTCATTTCTGAAAAAGGCCTGGATAAGGCTTCTATTTCTGATATTGTCAAAAAGGCCGGCACTGCACAAGGAACATTCTATTTGTATTTCTCATCTAAAAATGCCCTCATACCGGCCATTGCAGAAAATCTTCTCACCCATACATTTGATCAAATCAAAGGCAGGCTGCATGGGGACGAGGATTTTTGGACCGTTTTAGATATATTAATTGATGAGACATTTCTCATTACAGAACGCCATAAGGATATTATTGTCCTCTGTTATTCCGGGCTTGCGATCGACCACTCCATGGAAAAATGGGAAACGATCTATCAGCCTTATTATTCCTGGCTTGAAAAAATCATCAATAAGGCCATTGCAAACCATGAGATAACGGAAGGAATCAATTCAAAATGGACGGCCAGAACGATTATCAACTTGGTCGAGAACACTGCGGAACGATTCTATATCGGATTTGAACAAGATGAAAATGTTGAAGTGTATAAAAAAGAAATCTTTACTTTCTTAAAACGAAGTTTAGGTACTGCTTAAAAAATGACTGGGTAACACCGCTCATTTTTTAACGCCCTGAAAATGACTGACGTTCATTCATAAATTAGAGAGGTGTTTCATTTGAATTGGGTTCTTGTTTTGATTGCAGGACTTTTAGAAGTTGTTTGGGCCTCTTCCCTCAAACATGCCGATTCGCTTTTGGATTGGGTCATCATTTTTATCTTGATCGCGATCAGCTTTCTATTGTTGATCCGCTCTTATCGAAAAATCCCGATGGCCGCGGCGTACACTGTGTTTGTCGGAATCGGAACCGTCGGAACATATATGACCGGAATTGTTCTGGGCGAATCCTTCTCAGCAGCCCAGATGTTCTTTCTAGCTTTGTTGCTGGCTGGCATTTTAGGAATGAAATTATTTACGAAAGAAAGCAAATCTCAGCCGGGAGGTGAACAATAATGGCATGGTTTTTATTAGTGATTGCCGGCATAGAAGAAATTATAGCTGCCGTTGCCATGAAATATATTGATGGGACAAGAAAAAAATGGCCGATCATTGTGATGACGCTTGGATTCGGCTTATCCTTTTACTGCCTGTCCCAAGCGATGATCGTCCTGCCTGCCGGAGTCGCTTATGCCGTCTGGACCGGCATTGGCAGCATTGGCGTTTCGGCAGTCGGGCTCATTTGGTTTAAGGAGCGGTTTCAGCTCTCACAGGTGATTTCTCTTTGCCTTATCCTAGCCGGCGTCATCGGCTTGCGTCTTACGTCTTCTTCATAAAATAAAGGCATATACAGCTGTATATGCCTTTGCCATTAAGCGTCGTGATGTTTTTGAAGATGAAGCGGCGGCGGGATGAGCCAGCCTTTGTTTTTTAGCAGCCTTAAGTATTTTGCGCCGGTTGCCGCTTTTGATATATGAAATTGCCCAAACATCATGGCAATATCCTCACGAATCGATTGCCCCATCATTTTGCTGCATGTCACAAGACCTGCAGCATTTTCCGCTGCCGCGGAGGCCGCCACATCCGGATCGAGAAACCGTGCACCAGGCGGAATATCGTTAAGATCTGCTGTCGGCGGTTCAGGAGAAGCCGGCGGCAGCGCCACCCCGTTTTCTTTCAGGATCGTGCTGACCTGTTTGATTTCATCTTGGCATTTCTCAATAGACTCACGTAGCAGCTTCTTCAGGTCGTCATCACCGACATGATGCAATAGCATCTGGTAATTGCCGACCATTTTATTGCCCGCCATCACATAACTCCACAAGCCGAATATCTCACCATAATGCATCGGTTCATCCTGCGGGTTTCCGCTTAAAATACCCATGTTCATCCTCCTCGCAAATTCAATATCGCACATCTCATAAACTGCCCGAGAGGAGGAAAATTTATGTTGCAGCAAGAAAGATTTATGAAACAAAAAAGACAAGAGCGGCAAAATGCCAAACCCTTGTCTTTCCTGTTGTTCTATTGGACGCGCTCGGAGGGATTCGAACCCCCGACAGACGTGGTACCGGAAACCACCGCTCTATCCAACTGAGCTACGAGCGCATATGGACTGCGTTATGGAACGTCAGCACAACTAATTATACGATAATTTCATTCAAATAACAACCCTCTATTTCGAGAGGCCGCTTTTTAAATAGACACAGCATCTTAATTTGCAATTTGACATAAGATGGTTTGAACCCCTGTATTTTTGGGGAAAATGGGAAAAAGAGACGACTTTGCATATCAGGCCAGCTTTTTGTTTGACCTTTATTGACCAAAAATGTATCATGTAACTACATACTTACCTAAAAGGTGAAGGAGGAGCATTATGAATTTAATACCTACAGTCATTGAACAAACGAACCGCGGGGAAAGAGCATATGACATTTATTCTCGTCTATTAAAGGATCGTATCATCATGCTTGGATCTGCGATTGATGACAACGTTGCGAACTCCATCGTGTCACAGCTTTTATTCTTAGCAGCAGAAGACCCTGAAAAAGAAATTTCTCTTTACATCAACAGCCCGGGCGGCTCTATTACAGCCGGTATGGCGATCTATGATACCATGCAGTTTATTAAACCGAAAGTATCTACAATTTGTATCGGTATGGCTGCGTCAATGGGCGCGTTCCTGCTTGCAGCCGGTGAAAAAGGCAAACGCTATGCGCTTCCAAACAGTGAAGTCATGATTCACCAGCCTCTTGGCGGTGCGCAAGGTCAAGCGACAGAAATTGAAATTGCCGCGAAACGCATTCTCTTGCTTCGCGACAAATTAAACAAAGTCCTTGCTGAACGTACTGGCCAGCCGCTTGAAGTAATCGAACGCGACACAGACCGTGATAACTTCAAGTCTGCTGAAGAAGCGCTTGAATACGGCCTGATTGACAAAATTTTGACTCACACAGAAGACAAATAGTCACAACAAAACCTGCAAGAGCTGCGTCTCTTGCAGGTTTTTTCATTTAAACACTTTTGATTCTATACTGCTCCCATTCCCCGTGTAACAGCTCAAGTGTCAGATCACTCGTCTGCCTCACAACCAGATCAGCACCAAGCATCGACTGTTCTTGACCGACTCCAACCGCAAACATCCCTGCGGATTTGATTGCGGAAATGCCTGCTTCTGCGTCTTCTATTGCCGCGCAATCAGCCGGGGAAACATCGAGCAGCGCTGCAGCTGTTAAAAAGATTTCAGGATCGGGCTTCCCCTTCGCAAGAGCTGCCGGGTCAACAATGGCATGAAAATCATCACTAATCGCCAAACGTTTTAAGATCGCGCGGGCATTGCGGCTAGAGGATGCTAACCCGATTTTTATATTTTCGTTTTTTAATTCACAAAGAAAACTGCCGATTCCCGGCAAAAGATCTTCCGGCGTCAATTTGCTGATCAATGTTTGATAATATTGATTCTTTTGATGCATGAGTTCTTGTTTCTCAGCATTTGTATACTTTTTTTCCGCTCCGCCAAAAATAAGTATCCTTTCAAGTGACGCTTCTCGGCTGATTCCTTTTAGCCTTTCATTCATGTCTCTGTCAAAGGGGATATTGATTTGTTCTGCGATGTGCTTCCACGCAAGAAAATGAAATTCAGCTGTATCTGTTATCACTCCGTCTAAATCAAAAATGACCGCTCTCATATGCTAATGCCCATCACAGCTTCATAAGGTTTGAGGCTAATACTTTTCAAGTCAGCCGGCTCCTGCGGATAGTTCGAAATCAGCACTTTCCAACGCTCATGAATCAGTTCCGGAGGCGCTTCGAACAGCGCCTTTTCTTCCGACAAATTCACAACGACGAGAAGCTTTTCCCCTTGATATTCTCGGAGGTAAGAAAAAACTTGCGGATCATTTTCCTGCAGCAGCTGATAATTGCCATAGATGATGATCTTATATTGCTTTCGTAATTGAATGAGCTTCTGATAGTAATAGAAAATGGAATCTTGATCTTCCAAGGACTCTTTCACATTGATAGCTTGATATCGGGAATTTACCGGTATCCACGGGTCTCCGGCTGTGAATCCCGCATGTTTTCCGGCATCCCACTGCATCGGTGTTCTCGCATGGTCCCGTCCTTTTGTCATCACGGCTTTGAGAAACTCTTTTTCTGACATCGTTTTGTTTTCAACGACTAGCTCACGATAAGCATTTTTGATTTCAAGATCGTCATACATCTCCAGCGGCATATCGCTGTTAACCATACCGATTTCTTCTCCCTGGTAAATAAACGGCGTTCCTTTCATGCCGTGCAGAACCGTTGCAAATGCCTTCGCACATTCCTTACGCAGCTTCCCGTCATTGCCCCAGCGGGAAATAACCCTCGGCTGGTCATGGTTTTCAAAATACAGGGTATTCCAGCCGACATTCATTAACCCAGTCTGCCACCTTGTCATCGTCTTTTTTAAAGCAACCAAATCGAACGGTTTGATCTGCCATTTTCCATTTGGCGAGTTTTGTTCTGTATCAATATCCATATGTTCAAATGTAAAGATCATATTCAGCTCTTGCCTGCCTGCGTCTGTGTACTTTTTCGCCTCTTCAATATCAGAGCCGTTTGCCTCTCCAACCGTCATGCAGTCGTAATGAGAAAGCACTTCCCTGTTCATCTCTTGAATAAACTCATGAAGTCGGGGGCCGTTAGAGTGATAACGGCCGACGATATAGCTGCGGGTGTGATCCGTTTCGTAGTCCGGAAAATCGGTGTGTTTGGAAATGGAGCCGATCACATCCATTCGCCAGCCGTCAACGCCTTTATCCATCCAGAATCTCATTACATCATAAACTTCCCGGCGAACGGCGTCATTTTCCCAATTTAAATCAGGCTGTTTTTTCGAAAAGTAGTGCAAATAATACTGTCCTGTCCTTTCATCGTATGTCCACGCCGAGCCTGAAAAGATCGATCCCCAATTATTCGGCTCTGAGCCGTCCGGTTTAGGATCTTTCCAAAAATAATAATCCCGGTAAGGATTGTCCTTCGATTTACGGCTTTCAGCAAACCAGGCATGTTCATCCGACGTGTGGTTCACAACCAAATCCATGACGATTTTCATTCCGCGTTTATGCACTTCATCTATCAGCTGAAACATATCTTCATTTGTCCCAAACTTTTCGTACATGTTTTTGTAGTCACTGATATCGTAGCCGTTGTCATCCTGCGGGGAATCAAACACCGGGGAGAGCCAGATGACATCCGCCCCGAGATTTTTGATGTAATCCAGCTTTTGAATCACACCTTGCAAATCCCCGAATCCATCTCCATTGGCATCATAAAAACTGCGCGGGTAAATTTGATAAACGACAGCTTCTTTCCACCATTCATTCATTAGGGATTCTCCTTTCACATCGTCCCTTTAGGACAACCGGTTCCTCATAAACTTTCATATGCAGCGGCTCGCCTTTTACAAGCTCAAACACGGCGCTCCTTTCGTCAACCGTCACATTGAGTAATCGGTTTCGATAATTGATGTTGAATGAATAGCCGTCCCATTCCTTCGGTAAAAACGGATGAAATGACAGCGTCTCATTCGCGGTGCGCATGCCCGCAAAACCGTGAACAATTGCCAGCCAGCTTCCCGTCATTGAAGTAATATGCAAGCCTTCTTCCGTATCATGATTGTAATTATCAAGATCAAGCCTTGCTGTGCGCTTATATAATTCGAGCGCTTTTTGTTCCAGCCTGAGTTCGGCTGCGAGAATCGCATGGACAGAGGGCGATAGGCTTGATTCATGAACAGTCATCGGTTCATAAAATTCAAAGTGTCGCCGTTTTTCTTCTATTGTAAAAAGGTCATTAAAAAAATACATGCCTTGGAGAACATCTGCCTGCTTAATAAAATTGGAGCGGAGAATTTTGTCCCATGACCAATTCTGATAAAGAGGCCGATCAGCTGGATCTAATTCATCAACTGTTTGCAGGTCTTTGTCCAAGAATGTGTCATGCTGAACGAAAATCTGCAGTTCTTCACTATACGGATAGTACATGTGCTGGATGATTTCTCTCCAGACGCTCAATTCTTCTTCCTGTATATCAAGAAGGCGGCGTTTCTCCGCTGAGATACTTTCGAGATTTTCTAATGTATACTCCAACGTCCAAGCCGCAATGACATTTGTATACCAATTGTTGTTAACGTTGTTTTCATATTCATTCGGCCCTGTGACGCCATGGATCATATACTTGTTTTTTCGTTTCGAGAAGTGAACGCGGTCGGCCCAGAATCTGCTGACTGCCACAAGAACGTCTATCCCATATTCCTCCATATAGCCGCGGTCGCCTGTATAATTGATGTAATTGTAGATTGCATAGCAGATCGCGCCATTGCGGTGAATTTCTTCAAAGGTGATCTCCCATTCGTTGTGGCATTCATCCCCTGTAAACGTCACCATCGGATAAAGGGCCCCCTTCATCCCCAATTTTGCGGCGTTTCGTTTAGCAGGCTCCAACTGATGATAGCGGTACAAAAGCAGGTTTTTCGTCACCTCTGGCTCGGCTGTCGCCAAATACATCGGAACAGCGTAAGCCTCTGTATCCCAATATGCGGCACCTCCATATTTCTCGCCAGTAAATCCTTTTGGCCCGATATTCAAACGGGCATCGCCCCCGTAGTATGTCGAGAATAACTGAAAGATATTGTAGCGGATTCCTTGCTGAAGCTCCTCATCCCCTTTAATCTCAATGTCCGCTTTTGACCATCTTTCCTTCCATTGATCAGTGTGCCTCCGTTTTGCTTCTTCGTAACCGTTCTCAACAGCATTCGCCAAAAGCTCCTTAGCTTTCGTTAACAATTCTTCTTCCCGAAAATCACGGGAAGTCGTGACGATAATAAACTTTTTCAAAGATGCCTTCGTTTGGTAGCTGTAGCGATTCTCAACATACATCCCGGCTGTTTGAGAGCTTTCACTCACAAAGCCATCTGTCACGTTTGCCATTGCGGCTAAAACAGTAAAACGCGGTGTTCTAAATGGATTTTCGATCGTTTTTGCCGCTAAATAGCCGCTGTGGGAATCAGCCCCTTTCACTTCTTCCTGCCAAAACTGTTCTTGGTAGTTAGAATCTTCATTTGCCACATTTCCATCCAGGTATGGAACAAGCGTAATGACAGCATCTCCCGTCAAACACTCCGCTTCATAATGAATCGCGCAAAGTTCTTTTACAGCAAGGCTAAGAAATCGCTCCGAGCTGATTCTGACGGTTTTATCCTGAATGCGGACAACAGCGCTTCGCCGCAGAATCCCCTCTTTCATATTGAGTTCCACCTCAAATGATTCGATTTGATTTTGATAGAGATCAATTTTTTCACCGTCAACATATAAGCCTATGCCCATAAAGTTCATCGCATTGATTACTTTACCGAAATATTCCGGATACCCGTTTTTCCACCAGCCTACTCGCGTTTTGTCAGGGAACCACACGCCTGCAATATATGTGCCTTGGTGACTGTCGCCTGAATAGCCTTCTTCAAAATTCCCTCTGACCCCCATATAGCCGTTGGCAAGAGACGTCAGGCTTTCCAGCAGCCGCATGTGCTCCTTTTGAAATGTATTTGTTTTGATTTTCCATTCATCAATCTCAAATAACCGCTGATTTATCATCATTTCCTCCCGAATGTAAGTTTCCATTATCACGGCGGGTTTTTGTCAAATATCTAAATGCCAAAGTGATCATCAAAGTGACGCCGCACGAATGGATCATCAATACAGTAATTAAGTCAAAATGAACCAGGCCGATAGCAGCTGCCGCAAATGCCGGCAGTGCTGAAGCGCAAATCGCTATAGATGCCGCTTCCTTGAATGACGCAATAGAGACCATGTTTGATCTTTTTGTGATCCAAAGGCCTCCGGCAAGAACAACCGTTACAAACAGCTGGATCATCAAAATCACCGCATATGCCAGGAGCATAATCATCGGCTTATACTGCGCCAACCACAATGTATCGATCAAAACCTCTACATCATGGGCGTTTGGATTCTCGAGCTTAACGTCCATTTTTGCATAGCCAACAGAAAACCCTGCTCCGTTTTGATCGGTCATTACCAGTCGATCAGGCTGAAATACGATGGCGTTGTCAAATCCCTTCACTTTCAATCGCCCATTTTCACCGTTTGTCTCATATTCATGCTTCATATCGACCGCCATCACATTCTGCCCATCTTCAATCCTCTCAGAGCTCTTCACGCCTGTTAGTTTTCCATTTCTGATTTGAACACCTTGTAATTGATCAGCAAATGTATCATTCACCTTTTGAATCGCTGACGGCACGAAAGATGCAACGCTGAAACGATCCATTTTCAGAAACGAAACTGTCAACGGTGCCATCAAGGAGGCCGTTACAAACATAAAGAGAAAAGAGAGCTGCAGCCAGCTGAAGGTATTCCCGCAGCGGCAAACACCTGATGGAGATGCAACCGCCTTCAGGCAGCGGATGATAAAGCTTTTATTCTCCAGATTCTTCATTGAATTACCCCTTTGTTCCGCCGGCTGTCAAACCGGACACAAAGTTCTTTTGGAGAAAAAAGAATAGAACGCATATCGGCAGTGCGGCAAGGATGGCACCAGCCGCAAATAGAGCGACTTTTTGCTGCTGCGGATTTGAAATAAAGGACTGCAGCCCTACAGCAATGGTCAGCCTTTCCGGTGAGCGAAGCAAAAACTTTGCCAGCAAATAATCGCCAAACGGTGCCATAAACGCCCAAAGTGCTTGCACCGCGAGCATTGGCTTAACAAGCGGCAGAACGATTGAAGCGAAAATCCTCAGATGGCCCGCTCCGTCAATTCGCGCGGCTTCATCAATTTCTCTCGGCACAGTATCAAAATAACCTTTCATCAGCCACGTGTTCATCGGTATTCCGCCGCCGATATAGATGGCTGTCAAAAACCAGTATTGATCGAGTGCGCCTATCAGCATCGCTAAGACATAAAAAGCAGTCAGCGCTGCCATCGTCGGCACCATTTGAATGATTAAAAAGAATATCAGGCTCTTTTTTCTGCCTGCAAACCGATAACGGCTGTACGAGTACCCGGCAAGCGTCACGATTGTAACCTGCAAAACCATAACCGATAGCGCGATGACGAGTGTATTGCTGTACCAATTGAGATAAAGCGTTTCGTCAAATAGCCGCTTAAAATGATCCAATGTCCAAGCCCCCGAAAAATCGAGCTGAAAAGCCGCCGAATTCCCCACACGGAAGGCTGATGATGCCGTAATCAGCAACGGATATATAATGACAATACTTAAAAGCGTTAAAAACAAATACGTACAGATTCTACTAAGGAATCTGGCAGTTCTCGCGTTCACCTACATAACCTCCTCATTGCCAAAAGCATTCGATTTTTTGAAAGCAATCAGTGAAATTCCAATGACAATGAAAGAAATTAACAGTGTCACAGCCGCCGCAACAGAATATTGGGGTGATGTGCCTGTTGTCAGTTTATAAATCCACGAAATTAAGATATCGGTCGACCCGGCCCCGGCTCCCGCACTGCCTGGTCCTCCCTCATTAAATAAGTAGATGATCGAGAAATTATTGAAATTAAACGTATACTGAGTAATCATCACGGGTGCTGTCGCAAATAAAATCATCGGAAATGTAATATGCCGAAAACGCTGAATAAAAGTGGCCCCGTCAATCTTTGCCGCTTCATATAATTCACCTGGAATCGCCTGAAGCACTCCCGTTACCATGACATAAATATATGGAAAGCCCAGCCACGTCTGAATCATAATGAGGGCTGTCTTTGTCCAGAAAGGATCGGTCTTCCACGCGATCGCAGGCAGCTCAACAAACGGCAGATGATTGAATAGTGGAATCACCTGTGCATTCACCGCTCCTATGCTGTCGTTAAACATGTTGGAAAAACTCATGATTGTAATAAACGCCGGAACAGCCCATGGAAATAAGAAAATCATTCGAAATATCCGCTTGCCTTTGATAAAATCCTGATTGACGAAAAGGGCCGTCACAATACCTAAAATGATTTGCAGCGTTGTTGCACAAATGGTCCAGATGACCGTCCAGCCGAGTACATTTACAAATGTTTCACGATAGGAGCCAAGGAAAAAAATATTCAAGAAATTTTTAAACCCGACCCAGTCAATCAGATGATTAGGCGGTATATGATAAAAATCATAGTTTGTACATGCAACAAACAGAGTCACCAAAACCGGAAAGATAATCACAAATACCATCATGATATATGCCGGCAGTGTAAAGAGATATGGAAACCCTTTATCACCCGCATAACTGAGCATATCCTTGGCCGATGTATTGATCTCCAAACCCGCCGCTTTCATTGCGGCGGTCTTACGCGAATCATGAATATTAAAGATATAGAACATGAGGAAAATCACCGTCACGATCAATTGCAGCGTGCCTTCAATCAGCATAAACAGCGAGTGGTCTTCACCGGCAACACTTCCCAATGTCATCAATCCGGTTAGCGCCTGAATACCGAAAACGCATAATTCAAAAGCAAACAAGCCTGTGATGGCAAGAAATAAGAGCCCCTTTGACAACTGCTGATTCGCAATCTGCCCAAGTCCTGGAATGATCGATAAAAGCCCTGCCTTTCGTTTTTGCTTTGCAAGTGTATGATGTTTATTCATTTTTCCGCCCTCTATTCTTCCGGACGCTATCCCGCCGTTTTATTTCACATACTTTTCTTTAATATTTTCCTTTATGGTGTTTACAGCATCATCCGCTGCTGTTTGTGTGGATTTTTTTCCTGAAGCTGCATCAAAAATCAAGCTTTCCGCTCCTGTCCATACCTCAGCCATTTCCGGAATATTTGGAGTCGGCGTTGCTGTTTCATATTGTTTAATCACAGCTGACGTCAGTTCATTCTTTTGCTCATCGGCTTTCTTCCTTGCAGCAGTGTTGGCTGGAACTTCGTTTGTATCCTCATAAAAAGCGTAAGCATTGGCATCATTTGCAGCATACTCAATCCATTTTTCAGCCAGCTCGGGTTCTTTTGTATATTTCGAAGCAACCCAGCCCTTCCCGCCGGCAAAAGGGGCGTATTCTTCTCCATTTGGCAAAGTCGGAATGGGAGCTGCTCCGTAGTTCAAATTAGCTTCTTTATAGTTGGCAGCTGACCACGGTCCGCCAATGATCGCAGCCGCTTTGCCTTCTAAAAACATCTGCTGAATAAAGTCGTCTGCGCTTGAATTGTCTTGCATTCCTTTCGGCCAATAGGTTTTAAACCATTTCTCTGCATATTTCGCCGCTTCCACAGCCCCTTTGTTGTTCAGGCCGATGTCCCCGGAATCTGTGCCGTTTTTTCCAAATACATATCCGCCGTATCCAGCCAATAAGCCGTACGACATATAAAAGTCAGTCCATTTTGCTAAAAATCCGGTTGATTTTCCTTTTTCCGAAGCAAACGCGAATCGAGGATCCTCCATTAACTTTTCAAGGTCTTTAAATGTTTTGGGTGCTGTTTTTAAAAGATCTTTGTTGTAATACAAAATAAGTGTCTCAATGACTAGCGGCATTCCGTACACTTTGCCGTCAACTGTCACCTGCTGCATTTCTTTCTCTCCAAAGCTCTTTGTATGAGAGGGCTTAATGTCGAGCAAATGCCCCTGCTGTCCCAAACCGCCGATCCGGTCATATGCAGCAAGCATAACATCAGGCGCGTTACCCGCCGGGCCATCAAGAGGAAGCGCTTCCAACTGTTCGAACATTTGCTTTTCAACAATTTTTACTGTGACATCATTCTCTTTTTCAAACTTTGCTTTGATGCTTTCAATGTATTCTTTATACGTTTCCTCGACAGACACAGTCAGCACCTTTTTGCCATCAGCGCTTGCTGGATTTTTTGAACTTGAGCAGGCGGCAAGGCTGATTGCCAGAAATGATGCCGCCAATATGGCGAACCCCTTTTTAAAAAGAACCATCTCTTTTCCCCCTTCTATTTACGAAACTATAACAATTGTATTGTCCTGCAGAAAGCGGTTACAACAACTTTTGATTTGTTACCGATAACAGAATGTTATACTGGGGCGGCAGCACTCAAAATCAAAAATTCCCCCGGCTGAACGGCAATGACATCGTGATGATGAAGCGGCTGCTCTGTCCATGCATCGCAGATTTTCTTATTCCTTTCAATATTTAAATCTCGTAAACTGACGTGTTGAACCGCATTCCCCTGATTAAAGAAATAAATCAGTATTTTTTCATCGAGAGTCCGCGAAAAGCTGATAAAATCATTTTTGTCATCCAGCAGATTCCACTCAAGATGTCCTTCAGTCAACAAAGTGTTTTCCTGCTTGCGTAAAGCAATTAACCGTTTCATAAATCGCAGCATGTCCTGGTTTTGCTTTTCCTTTTCCCAAACCATACATTTCCGGCACAATGGATCATTTTCACCGTCCAGCCCGATTTCCGTTCCGTAATAGATGCATGGTGAGCCTGTCTGGGCAAACATAAAGGCCAGCAACGCGCGAGCTTTCTTCTCATCATTGCGGCATCTGGTCAAAAGGCGCTTTGTATCATGGCTATCCAGTAAATTAAACATCACCTCATTGGCCTGCTTCATCCCATTCATCAAATGTGCATTGATACGGTGGGCCATACGTGAGGCTGGGATCGTCTGGTCAGCAAAGTATTCATTCATAGGTTCTGTAAAAGGGTAGTTCATCACCGCATGAAATTCATCCCCTCTAAGCCAGGGTTCGGCAGAATGCCAGATCTCACCTAAAATATAAACGTCAGGCTTTTCAGTAGATACAGCCTGCCTAAATGTCTTCCAAAACACGTGATCCACTTCATTTGCGACATCCAAACGCCAGCCGTCAATGTCAAATTCGCGAATCCAGTACAAAGCAATATCAAGCAAATATTTCTGCACTTCGGGATTAGCCGTGTTTAGCTTCGGCATATCAGCTGTAAAAGCAAACCTGTCATAATTGTCGCCTATGACGGGAAAAGAGTGAATATGGAACCAGTCTTTATAGCGGGATCGAGCTCCGTTTTTGACGACATCCTGCCATTGCGGAGACGCGCTTCCTATATGGTTAAAAACCGCATCTAGCATAATTCTCATCCCCCGCTGATGAAGCTGGCTGACCAATGTACGAAAAAGCTCCGGATCCCCAAAATGCGGATCAATAGAAAAGTAATCCAGCGTGTCGTATTTATGATTAGAAGGCGCGGAAAAGATCGGCGTCAGATAAATGCCGTTCACCCCTAAATCCTCTAAATAATCAAGCTTGTCAACAATCCCTTGCAAATCTCCTCCAAAAAAATCATTGACGCCCGGGTCCTTGCTCCCCCACGGCAATGCATTCTTCGGTGACAAGTCTTCTCTTCCATTTGCAAAACGCTCCGGAAAAATTTGATACCAAACCGTTGACTTGACCCATTCAGGCGCTTGAAATGTATCAGCCTCGTGAACAAACGGAAATTTAAAGTAATAATGAATCGTTTCCAGTGTTTTTTCGTTATAAGGGCATACACCCGAACTTCCGAAAAAGATGTCTTCATGATCGTCTGTTACAACAAACGCATATTGTAAACGCCTAAATGGCGGCACCACTTCAGCAAACCAATAGTCATGCACGTCTGTTGCGACAATTTTCTTCATCGGCTGCTCGTTTGCCGACCAGCTGCCGTCGTTGTACTCATAGGGATCACCCCAAATGACTCGAATGTGATCTGCATCATCTTTTTTCGTCCGAATCTTGATATGCACTGTCCGCCCATCATAAGAATAAGCATCAGTACTGAATGGCTGATGGTGAATCGCTGCATATTCCATCATCTTTCCCCCTTTGATTTCCGTGTTATTGAAGCCGGCTCATAGTTTGAAAGTATCATGACGGAATAGCAGGAACAATCCTTTTCCCCCTGTTACCGATAACAGAATAAGGCGCTTACAGCGTTGATTCTCGTACAATTAACTCTGGTTCAAAAAATAGGCTTCCTTGAGCAGCACCGTCTTCATTCATTTTTTTCAGCAACATTTTCGCACAGGCTTCTCCCATTTCAACAACAGGCTGTCTGACCGTAGTCAACCGCGGTGAGGAGATGCGATCAAGAAACACACCGTCATTCCCGGTAACCGCCACATCTTCTGGAATTCGCTTTCCAAGCGATTGTGCCGCACGAATGACGCCGAGCGCGATTCGATCAGATGCGCAGACAAATGCCGCCTGATTGTCCATGGATGTCAGCAGTTCTCTTGCAAGGCCTTCACTTTTCGTAGAACTGTTGTCGACCCGAAACATATTCGTCTTTTTAAAGCTTTTATTCATCGCCCGTATATACCCCTGTTCTCTTGCACGTTCGAAAGGCTCATCTAAATCAATGCCAAAAAAGACCACCTCCCGCTCACCCAGCCCCATCACATGTCGGGTTGCCATAAAAGTGCCTTTCTCGTTATTCACATCGATAAAGTCATAGCCCATTTCATTTTGCCCGAATACGACGAGCGGCTTCTCAAACGCTTTTATTACACCTTCAAAATCAGTTCTTCTCAAGCCGGTGGCAATAATGCCGTCACATTGGCCAATATTGAGAGAATTTCTTGTCACAAGCTGGAGAGCATAGTGATTGCGATCCAGCTCCCTGCTGATTCCGGTCAGCAGGTTCATGTAATATGGTTCTGTCGTATCCATTTCCTCAAGAATCAATAGTTTTACAACCTGTGTTCTGTTTTGCACGAGCGCTCTTGCCGCATAATTAGGGATGTAATTCAGCTCTTTCATCGCAGAATGAACAAGCTTTTTCAATTCATCTGTCACCGTCTCAGGGTGATTGATCACTCGTGATACCGTCATTTTCGAAACATTAGCTTTTTTTGCCACATCTGACAACGTTGCCATTTTCATCCCCTCCTTAACTGTGCTTATTATCCAAACTAGTGAAAAAGTCCTCTATTACTGCTAAATATACAATACAGGCAAAAGAGAAATAAAAAAGAGATTTCCTTCTGGAAACCTCACATTGTTAAAAAACTCGATTTTTAATACATTCTCTGCCCGGCAATTAGACCAAATACGTCCTTCACGAGAAAGGCTCTTTTTTAAATTTCCGTCCACTTTTTCTCTAAAATCGGATAAGAATAATTTTGCATTTGCTCAATTAACTCATCCGGCCGTGATGAGCTGTGAATCAGCTTTAGGTGCGATTCGTTAGAAAACCCTTCTTGTATGCTGTATTTCACCATTTTCATCATCGGTTCAAAATATCCGTTTACATTGTACAGTCCGATTGGTTTTTGGTGGATGCCGATCTGTGCCCAGCAAAGCACTTCAAATAATTCTTCATATGTACCGAACCCTCCCGGCATTGAGATAAAGCCGTCCGCCAGCTCGCTCATTTTAGCCTTTCGTTCATGCATCCCGTTTACTTCAATCAGCTCAGTCAGGTTTTGATGAACAACCTCCCCGCTGAACAAACCGCTCGGCATGACCCCGATTGCAGTTCCGCCGTTTTCCATAATCGCGTCAGCAATCGTGCCCATCAAGCCTACGCGGGAGCCCCCATAGACAAGCCCGATTCCCTGCTCAGCCATGTACGTGCCAAGCTCTGCCGCTTTTCTTTTATACGCTTCATTTCCCCCTGGGTTTGACCCTGCAAATACACAAATGGTTTTCATCTTGTCATCTCCGCATCTATATATCGTGTTAAATATCCCGAAAGACACTATATATTGTCCCATCTTCATGTGATAATATCAATATGAAATACATAAAGAATGCAGGAGTGATGATGTTGCAGCTGGCTGATGCAGAAAAATGGATGAAAGAGTTTTACGAAAAAAGAGGCTGGACAGAATACGGGCCGTTTATTCGGGTCGGCTTTTTAATGGAGGAAGCCGGAGAACTGGCCCGGGCTGTGAGGGCGTATGAAATTGGCAGAGACCGGCCGGATGAGAAAGAATCGTCACGCGCTGAGAAAAAACAAGAATTGATCGAAGAAATGGGAGATGTCATCGGAAATATCGCCATTCTTGCTGATATGTATGGTGTCTCTTTAGAAGACGTCATGAAGGCCCACCAAGAAAAACTGACAAAACGATTTGAGCATGCATGAAAAAAGCGGCCGCAATGGCCGCTTTTTTTAACCTGTGATTTCATCATGGTGATCAAAGAAATGCTGTTTTCCTATTTTGTGAAAAAGGCCTGTTTTATGCAGCAGCTCCTTCGGCTGCGATTGTAATCCTACAATCATCAGCTTTCCATTGTGGCGCTTAATTCGATTCATAATGTTCCCTAGCACCGCTTCAGCTGACGTATCCATATAGTGCACCTTATTCATGAGCAGGATGAGGGTTTTCGGTTTTTTCTGTACATGCTCCAGCAATGACGATTCAAGCGAATCAATTGATCCGAAAAACAGCGGCCCTTCTATTGCATACATGCTGACAGATGGATCTTCTCTCTTCGCCAGAACAGGATGCGATTCCTGATTGTGGATGCGGGTCGCTTCGCTCATTCTTCTGATAAAGAACACGAATGCAAGCAGCAATCCGGTTGCCACACCGATGATTAAGTCAAACAGAACCGTGAGGGCGAAGGTCGCCGCCAAAATAAAGGAATCAGCGTTTTTCAGTCTCAGCATATTTGCGACTTCCTTGCGCTCACTCATATTCCACGCCACCACCATAAGAATCGGTGCCATACTGGCAAGCGGCACATGGGAGGCATAAGGCGCGAATACAAGCAGGACAAGGAGAACGACTACACCGTGAACGACGCCGGAAACGGGGGAAACCGCTCCGTTTTTTATATTGGTCGCCGTTCTCGCAATCGCTCCTGTAGCCGGGATTCCGCCAAACATGGGCGCTGCCATATTCGCAATCCCCTGGCCGACAAGCTCTTTGTTGCTGTCATGCTTTGAGCCCTTCATGTTATCAGCGACCATTGCCGACAAAATCGACTCAAGTCCTCCAAGAAGCGCGATGACAAGCGCTGCCGGAAACAGCATGACCATTTTATCCAGAGTAAGCTCAGGAAACTGAAATTCAGGCAAATGGCGGGGGATTTCTCCATAAGTTGACCCAATCGTTGCCATGCGGTCAGGGAAAAAGACAACCGCGACCACTGTGGAAATAAGAAGCGCCAACAAAGCGCCCGGCACTTTAGGCATCACCTTGGCGGATACAAGCAAAATGACGAGCCCGATCACAGCTGTCAAAATGGCATACACGTTAAAGGTGCCGAGCTGCTGCACAATTTCAAACATGTTGTGATGAAAGTTCTCATGTTTTTCAACATTTCTCAATCCGAGAAAATTAGCGATTTGTTCCGTAAAGATCAGCACGGCAATTCCGGCTGTAAAACCGACGATAACGGGTTTCGGCACGAATTTCATTATTTTTCCGAGCTTAAACAGCCCGAACAGCACCAGCATCACTCCTGCCATAAACCCGGCAATCAGCAGATTTTCCAAGCCATACTGCATGATAATGCCGAATAAAATTGGGACAAAGGCGCCCGTCGGACCGCCAATTTGATATTTAGATCCTCCAAACAAAGAAATACAAATCCCAGCTATAACAACAGTGTACAGCCCATATTCAGGCTCGACTCCCGAGGCAATGGCAAACGCCATCCCTAATGGAATTGCCACGACACCTACTACAATACCTGCAATTAAATCTTTCTGAAATTTCTGCAAATTGTATCCCTTGAATCTCCCTGAGAATCGCATATTTTGCTATAACCTCCCTTATAAATGTGTGTTTATGAGCTCAGTTTCATAACCGTTAATGACCACATCTAGTTTTCCTGTTTCAGGATGAATGACAAGCCCGTGTACCGGCACCTTTTTCGGCAGCAACGGATGGTTCTTGATCAGATTCACACTGTGGGAAACGCTTTCTTCCACGCTGTGAAAGCCGGTCAGCCACGTTTTCAAATCAAGTCCGGCGCTCGTCAGCAAATTCAGGCAGCTATCCTCTACTCCGCGTTCCTTTGCTTTCTCAAGAATTGAGGAAGCATTCAGTCCTGACATTCCGCATTCATGATGGCCGATAATGCATACCTCTTCAGCCTGCAATTCATAAATCGCCACCAGTATGCTTCTCATCACGCTTCCAAATGGGTGAGAAACGATGGCTCCCGCGTTTTTTACAATTTTAGCATCACCGTTTTTAAGCCCCATTGCTTGCGGAAGAAGTTCTGTAAGCCTTGTATCCATACAGGTGACAATGACGAGCTTTTTTGAAGGAAACTTTGTCGTTTTGTACGGTTCATACTTCTTCTCTCTGACAAACCACTGATTGTGTTCCAAAATTGATGTTAAAGAAACCATTTGATTCATCTCCCATCCATATAATTTTGCAAGCCTTCTTCCCCAGCTTACAGTAAGGAATTATAGCATAGGAATTCACTGCGAAAAGGCTTTCAAAAAAAGACACTATAATTGGACTGTAGAATCAAAACATAAACATTTATATCTTTCAAAGATAATAAAATTTATATTTATTGAATCCTATAATCTGGCTCCAACTCGATATTGATGATTTGTCTGACAAAAAATATAGGTGAATTCTGATAATTAAAAAACTTTTTTAAGCGGATTTAGCTGTCCGATCTCCATTTTAAGTTCAAAAGAACCAGAAATTAAAATGGACGCAGCCATATTTTTAACATCTATTTATTTCCGATATAATAAAATGGACGACAGCCATAAAGGGGGAGCCTTGTTGAAACCATTTGTATTTATCACAAAACCGATTCCTGAAGAGATTGAAGCATTCATCGGTGAACATTGCCGTTATGAGGTATGGCAGGAGGATACGCTTCCGAGTGATGTGCTATTTGAGAAATTAAAAGATGCGGAAGGGCTTTTAACGTCAGGAACGTCCGGACCGTCAATCAATCGTGAATTGCTGGAACACGCGCCAAAGCTCAAGGTGGTCAGCAACCAATCAGTAGGCTACGATAACTTCGATATAGAAGCAATGAAAGAAAGAGGAGTCGTCGGCACTCATACACCTTATACACTGGATGACACAGTAGCAGATCTGGCCTTTTCTTTGATTCTGTCTTCTGCCAGACGTGTTGCCGAACTGGACCGTTTTGTCAGAGCGGGAAAATGGGGAACCGTTGAAGAGGAAGCGCTTTTCGGCATTGACGTTCATCATCAAACGTTAGGCATTATCGGCATGGGTAGAATTGGCGAACAAGCAGCGAGACGCGCCAAATTTGGTTTTGATATGGAAGTGCTTTATCATAACCGCCATCGCAAACAAGAAACGGAAGACAGCATCGGCGTTAAGTACGCTGAGCTTGATACATTGCTGAAGCAATCTGATTTTATTCTGCTCATTACGCCGCTAACAGATGAAACGTACCATATGATAGGCGAACGTGAATTTAAGATGATGAAGGATTCAGCAATTTTCGTCAATATTTCCCGGGGAAAGACAGTTGATGAAAAAGCGCTGATTCGCGCCCTTCAGGAAGGCTGGATCAGAGGAGCCGGCTTAGACGTATACGAAAAAGAGCCTGTTACCCAAGATAACCCGCTCTTACAGTTGGATAATGTCACGTTGCTTCCTCACATTGGTTCAGCAACAGCTAAAGTGCGCTTCAACATGTGCAAACAGGCTGCCGAAAATATGATCGCAGCCATTCAAGGACAAACACCGAAAAATCTCACAAGAGAATTTCAATAAATCAAAAATCCGGTCTGATACAGACCGGATTTTATATTACATACGCTGAAGAACAGCACGCTTATAAATATGGCGGGTAACGATATAATAAACAGCCTGGAACACAAAATAAATGAAGATGACAATTACTGCCTCAAAAAATAAGTTGGAATTCAGCATATTGCTTAACGCAGCATACGCAAAGCCGGCGTGAATTGTGCCCGCAATAAATGGGATGAAGAACAAAAATCCAATTTGTTTTCCAAGGATCGAGTGAATCTCTCTGTCCGTAATTCCCATTCTCTTTAATGCTAAAACTTGCACTCTTGTATCTTCTATTTCTGTAAACATCCGCAAATACAGCATGCTTCCTTGCACGATAAAAAACAGCACGCTGACAAACAGACCAATAAACAGCATTAATGCAACTCCCTGCTTCACGATTTGATAGCTTGGAGCACGCGTTTGAAAATCAGATGTATGTTCTTTCGGCACCATGTTTTCAAGCTTTTCAGAGACATCCACCGTCTCCTGCCAATTCTCAAGCTCATAACCTACCACTCTCATCTGTTCCTTCAGCGGCACATTCTGTGACAGACTGTCAAAGCTCTTTTCGCTGACGACCAATAAACGGCTGACTCCATCGACTGACATCAATATCCCTTTGTTTTGCTGCTTTTTCATTGTGTAGGAAAGTGTTTTTCCTGACTTCATATGAAATGCCGCTGTTTCCCCTTCTCCAAATGTGTCTTTCACCATCATTTGAAAAGGAACATTAATAAATGCTTCATTTTCTTGTAAATGAATAACTGGAAGCCCTTTTTCCTTTGCGACTAGATTATAGATATTTGCTGGAATCAGCAAGGCTTCCGTTTCTGTTTTCTTGTTTCCATACGGCAAATCTGATTGGAAAGTGACCGGAATCCCTGTTGTATCCACCTTATACTTGATAACAGCATGAGCTTTTTTCAATGTATGCTCAGCCGTCTCAGGCTTCATGACCTGAAATCGCGACGCGTCTTTTTCCACCCAGGAAACAGACTGAGGAATGCTTTGCTCCTCCTGCGTTTGTAAATCGGAATAAAACATATAGATGACACCTGTAGCTGTGAGTATGACCGCCGTAATGACAGAGGTTAAAAACAGCATGCGTGCATGATCCTTCAGCCTGAATATCATGTTGGAACGCACAATAATATTCGTGCCTTTATAGAAGCTGTTTTTCTTTCTGTACAGCATGCGGAAGAACGCCACACTGCTTTGGGTAAAAAAGAAATACGTCCCGATCAATACTAAGATCAAAATTGGAAAGACACGAAACATCATGTCGATCGCATTGGCTGTTGCAGATAAGTAATAACCGCTGCCAAGACATAGCAAAGACAGCACAGTGAGCCATTTCGAATAGACCGGCAGGCTTTTCGGCTTTTGGGCCGATTTAATCAGTTCAATGATTTCCAGCTTCCGAATCCGCCCCAGTGATAAAATGAGCAGCGTCTGAAACAGGATGAGAAAACCGACAGCTGTCATCACAAACGCTTTCGGTACAATGGCAAACGAAATCGGCACCTTCACGCTGAGCATCCATGTCATGATCATAAAAAACAGTTTTGAAAATAAAAGACCTGCTCCAATGCCGGCCGCAATCGCTGCAAGAGAAATGAGTGATTGCTCATAATAAATCATTTTGCGAAGCTGCTGCTTTGATGTGCCAAACAGCGTCAGCAGGCCAAACTCTTTCTTTCTTGCCTGCAAAAAAGCCGAATTGGAATATGTGATGAAAAATATACAAAACACAATGATGACGACAAGAGCTGCACTCAAGCATGTTTTGACAAGGCTTCCGCCATATATATTGTCTTCATTGACATCAGGATGAAAAATAAAAGATGTGAAGACAAAAAACACCGAAACGGCAAACACACAGCTTAAAAAGTAGGCGACATATCGTTGCAGATTCCCAAGAATGTTTTTACGGGCGATGGTTCTCAAATTCATGAAAATCGCCTCCCAACACACTCAAGGTATCCAATATACTTTGATAAAACACCTGCCTGTTTGTTCCTCTGTGAATCTCTGAAAAGAAACGTCCGTCTTTAATAAACACAATCCGTTTACAGAAGCTTGCCGCTGTAGCATCATGCGTAACCAATAAAATCGTCGCTTCCTTTTCTTCATTCAGCTGAGCCAGTGTGTTCATCACTTGCTTTGCCGATTTTGAGTCGAGGTTTCCTGTCGGTTCATCTGCAAGAATGAGGGCCGGATTGTGAATAATCGCTCTGGCACAGGCTGCCCGCTGCTGCTGCCCGCCCGACACTTCGTATGTCCGGTGGTCAAGAATATGCTTAATTTGCAGCGTATCCGCCAGTTCATCCAAACGGGCTTCCATTTCTTTCAGCTTTACCTTATCTAATGCGAGCGGCAAGAGAATATTTTCACGTATTGTCAGCGTATCGAGCAGATTAAAGTCCTGAAAGACAAAGCCGAGTTCTCTTCTGCGAAACATAGCCAGGTCCTGATCCTTTAACGTTTTCGGCTGAATGCCGTTGATCATCATCTCGCCCTGCGTCGGCTTATCAATGGTAGCCAGCAAATTCAGGAGCGTGGTTTTTCCGCTTCCAGACGGCCCCATAATCCCGACAAATTCTCCTTTTGCCACACTGAGATCAAAGCCGCTGAGCGCTTGATATGAGATTGTCCCTTTATTTGAATAGTACGTTTTCGATAGGTTCGTTGTTTGCAACACGTTCATGTTCTGCTCCTCCTTTTTCTTTATTATAAAAAGGAAGTCAGCATCCTCCCATCGAACTTTCTTGCAATTCCGCTCCCCAACCTTACAATGCTGTCACATTCACGAGGGTGTCACTTGAAAACACGATGGTCATCACAGTGCCAGCTCCTTCTTCTGATTCCGCATACAGCTTATGGCCGAGACGGCTGCACACCTGTTTTGCTAAATAAAGGCCCATTCCAGTTGCCTCTTTCATGGTTCGTCCGTTTTCTCCGGTGAAAAACGCGTTAAAAATCCGCGGCAGATCCTGCGGCGGTATACCGATGCCTTCATCAGCAACCGACAGGCGCGTCTCATGTCCCTCCGTTTCAATCCGGATTGTAATAGGGTCTCCCACACCTTGCTTTGAATATTTTAAAGCGTTGAAAAGGATTTGCTCGACAACAAAGGAAAGCCACTTTTGATCACTGGAAATCTGAACGGCATTTGGCGGCACATGTAATGTTGGAAAAAGGCGCCGTTTAATAAACTGACGTTTTTCCTGATTGATCAGTGAACGAACCATTTCTGCCAAATCAAAGGTTTGCGGTTTTACATCAAAGGAAAATTCCTCCAGCCGAGCCGTTTGCAGCATCATATCAAGACCGTGGCGAAATCTCTCATTCTCATCCTCCAGCTCCTCTAAAAACGTCGGAAAAGAGGGTGCGGTTCCGCTTTTTCCTTCCTGAATCATTAAGGAAATGACGGATACCGGTGTTTTCATATGGTGGACCCATTGATTGGTGAAGGTATAATGCTGCTTTTGCTGATTGATATATTGTGAGAGCCTGCTTTCGTATTGCTGCCCGAGCGCGTTGATCATTTTCGTCCAAAGCGCTTGCTCTCCTGTTCTTGGCTTTCGGGCTTTCAAAGACTGTCCGATGTCATTTGCAGCAGACGCTTGCTCTGCAAGCTTTTTGACATAGGTGAGAAAGGAATATTGCCGAACGTAATCAGCTGCAAAACCGGCAGCTAAAAGAACACCAGGCAAAATCCATATATACACCATATTTTCTTTAGATGGTTCTGCGCCGCTCTCTATGATGCTTAAATACGCAATCAGCATGCTGGCCCCTATCCCTAATAATGAAAATAGTATAATGGCGAAACGGTCGATGAGATACGTCTTTAACACTCCGCTTCATCCTTCCGATTGACTTGAAATTGATAGCCCTGTCCTCTGATTGTTGAAATACAATCTTTCAGTCCGGCATTCTCCAGTTTTCTCCGCAGCCGGTTGACATTGACCGTTAACGTATTGTCATCGACAAAATCAACGTCATCCCATAACGCCTCCAATAGCACATCACGGGAGACAATTTTTTTATGCTCCCTCACAAAAATCGAGAGAAGCTGGAATTCTTTTTGGGAAAACAAAATTCGGACACTGTTCCACTCCGCTTCATTCTGATCAGGATAAATCGTCAGCCCGCCAAGTTCCACTATTCTTGATTCCTGCGGCAAAGAGGGCGAATATTCACCATATGTGCGGCGCAGGACGCTTTTGATTTTGGCCATCACTACCTCTATATGGAACGGCTTTGTGATATAATCATCGCCGCCATTTTCAATCGCCATTACCTGATTCAGCTCATCGGTCCGTGCTGATATAAAGATAATCGGCGCATTAGAAATCGTACGTATTTGCCTGCACCAATAAAACCCGTCAAAAAAAGGCAGGTTGATGTCAAGCAGGACAAGATCAGGCTTCATTTCTGCAAATTCCAATTTTATATCATTCAGCTGTTCAGCAATTTTTACTTCATATCCGTATTTTTGAAGATGACCGCCCAGCAAAGAAGCAATCCGCTCATCATCTTCCACAAGCAAAATCTGATACACGTTGATCCCCCTTATATGTACATCACGATGATTTTTCTAGAAGATTCCAAAATTATTATAGCATGTGCAGAATAGTAAATCGGTCTTTTTCTTTTCGATATGATAGAATGGTATAGGTAAAATTTTCATAATAGGCAGGTGTCGTGATGAAGAAAATCATGCTGTTTCTGGCCATTACGTCAATTCTTTCAGCATGTCAGCCCAACTATACCGGGAAATACATAGAAATTGGAGATACACTAACTGACTATACCAAAGAGTGTTTTAAAGAGAATGAGATTCCTTATAAATACGAAAAGGGAAAACTGTATATCCCTGAAGACGCATTTGATACAGCAATCTACACTTGCTCATAAGAAAAAGCTTGCAGATAACCTGCAAGCTTTTCACATTACAAAAAATGAGTATTTAATTTCTCTTCAAATTCTGAAGGGCCGATATCCCTTTTTTGAATGTCACCGCCGTTTTCATGAATCGTGAAATGGCGGTCTGACATGACCATCCTTCCGCTCGGTGTCAGCTTTGAGGCAAGCGGTGATTTGTTAAAAGGAGATTTTTCATGAGAGTGAATCATGTCCTTCATGTTATCTAAATCACAGAGATCGCTCTCTTCAAGGGTAAAGGCGTACCCAATTTGCCAGCCTTCTCCTTTGTCCATCAGCAGCAAATGGCTGCCCATTTCTGTCTCTTCTTTTTTGATTCGGAATGACCCGACTGGTGACTGTACCGTTTCTCCGGAAAGCGGTATCGGCTGAAGCGCCAGGTTGATGCCGAAGCCAATATCAACGAGGTAATCGCCGTTTTCCGCAGACAGCAATACAGCAGCATGCGTCCCTTCTAGCGCCCATCCCTCTTGATTGCCTGCATAAACCGTTCCTCGAATGAGCTTCACATGAAACCCGGCATCACGCAAGACAAAATAAAGGAAGCCATTTAAATCGTAGCATAGGCCGCCGTGCTGTTCTTTGACCAGGCGGCGCCACAGATCTTCTTTTGTTACCCTATAATTCTCTTTTGCGAGTACGGCACGGTTTTCAAATGGAAAACGGTATGCCATTGCTTTGAGAAAAAGAGGAAGATCGCCGAAGCTGACATGGTCTTTCTCCCAGCCGATTTTCTGAAAGCAGTCTTTTAGAAAGTCACTCATTTTTATCACCTAAACTTCTTCTTGAACGTAAGCAGCCAGCTTCTCCAGCGCCTCTTGTTCATCTTCTCCCTGGGCAATCAAGGTAACCTCAGTGCCTGTGCTTACCGCCAGGCTCATCAGCCCCATGATGCTTTTGGCGTTTACTTTTTTCCCATCCTTCTCAAGAAACACATCTGACGTAAACCGGTTTGCTTCTTGTACAAACAAAGCAGCAGGACGTGCTTGCAGTCCTGTCTTTAATCGAACTTCCACTTTCTGTTGAACCATAAGATCTCCCCTTTTCTTTACGGTTATTTTAAAGTGACGGTTTGCCCTGTCCGCAGCTGTTCTGCGATTTCGTCAAGTTTTCTCAGCCTGTGATTGATCCCTGATTTGCTGATTTTCCCGCTTGCTACCATTTCCCCCAGCTCTTTCAGCGTCACTTCCTGATAATCAATCCGCAGCTGCGCGATTTCCCGAAGTTTTTCAGGAAGCGCCTCCAGGCCGATTCTTTCATCGATGTATTTAATATTTTCCACCTGTCTCAGCGAAGCGCCGATCGTTTTATTTAAGTTGGCTGTTTCACAATTGACGAGGCGGTTGACCGAATTTCTCATGTCCCGGACGATTCTGACATCCTCAAATCGCAGAAGCGAGTTGTGAGCGCCGATTACGTTCAGAAACTCTGTAATCTTTTCAGCCTCTTTTAAATAGGTGATGTAGCCTTTTTTCCGTTCAAGCGTTTTGCTGTTTAACTGAAACTCATTTAACAGGTCACATAATGAATCGTTATGCTCCTTATAAAGAGAGAAGATTTCTAAATGATATGAGGAGGTTTCCGGGTTATTGACCGAACCTCCTGCCAAAAATGCTCCTCTCATATAAGAACGCTTGCAGCATCTCTTTTTGACCAGCTCTTTCGAAATACTTCGTTCAAACACAAAATTCTCCCCGAGTATTTTTAAATCCTCTAAGATCGCTTTTGCATTTTCTGAAAAACGCACAATATAGACGTTGTTCTTTTTCAGCCGCATTTTCTTTCTGACCAGCAGCTCGACCGACACGTCATATTGTTTTTTCAGCAATGTATAGATGCGGCGGGCAATCGCCGCGTTTTCGGTTTGAACATCGAGTACGAGATGGCGGTTTGTAAATGATAAAGCTCCATTCATCCGGATGAGTGCAGACAGCTCGGCGTTAATGCAGCAGTCTTTCACTTCCAGATTGGTTAATTCTTTTTTTGTTTCTGATGCAAATGACATATAGCCACCTCATTTCAAGGCTTCATTCTTTCAGTAAATCAACAAGAAGAGAGGCCACTTTATGTGTATCGTGACGAATTACGTCATTTTTATACGTTACGATTTGGTCTCTGATGACTTCAAGCCCCATCGCTTTCAGCTCATCGATATCAAAATCAACAGGACGTGCAGATTCCATTTCGTACTTACGCTTTATTTCGTCGGGAATGTCTTCACTGTTCACTAATATCGTATCAATAAAACCGCAGCCCATATGCTGATTGAGCGCTTTCACATGATCAGCAGCGGTGTAATGGAGCGTTTCACCGGGCTGAGTCATCACGTTGCAAATGTATACTTTTTTCGCCGGCGCCTTTATCACTTCTTCCCCGATTTTTGGGACGAGCAAATTGGGAAGAATGCTTGTATAGAGGCTTCCCGGGCCAATAATAATCAAATCCGCTTCCCTGATCACGTCTATTGTTTCCGGCAGCGGATCAATCTGTTCAGGCGTGAGAAAAACACGCTTAATGCGCTGTCCGTATGCCGGGATCGTTGACTCGCCTGAGACCACGCGGCCATCTTCCATCTCAGCATGCAAAACAACACTGGTATTTGCGGCTGGCAAAACCTTCCCTCTTACATTCAGCACCTTGCTCATTTCTGTGACAGCGTGAAAAAAATCACCGGTTATATTTGTCATCGCTGCCAAAATCAAATTCCCGAGAGAATGGCCTGTTAAGTCATTCCCTTTATTGAAGCGGTGCTGAAAAAGATCTTCAACAAGCGGCTCCACATCGGATAAAGCGGCAAGCACATTTCTGATGTCTCCGGGAGGCGGAATTTTCAGTTCATTCCGCAGACGGCCAGAGCTTCCCCCATCATCGGCAACTGTTACAATGGCCGTGATGTCAACAGGTTTATGCTTTAGGCCCCGAAGCAATACAGAAAGGCCTGTACCGCCGCCAAAGATTGCGATTTTCGGCTTTTGTCCCATTTTATTTCCGGCTTCTCTTTTCAATGTCCCGGTGAGTAACATGAGTATAGTAATCCTTTTTGAAATAATCAGCTAGATTCTCGGCAAGTGTCACAGAGCGGTGCTGGCCCCCTGTGCAGCCGATCGCAATGACGACCTGGCTTTTTCCTTCTCTTTTGTAAGATGGAAGCATAAAGCTCAGCAGATCAATTAATTTCTCATTGAACTTTTGCGTTTCATTCCACTTCATGACGTAAGAGGAAACCTCTTCATCCTTGCCAGTCAGCGGCCGCATGCTTTCGATATAGTACGGATTCGGCAAAAATCTGACATCAAAGACGAGATCTGCGTCAATCGGGATACCGTATTTAAAACCAAATGACATCACATTTACGGTAAATGTCTCTCCTTGGTTTGAGGCAAAGTGCTTTACAATTTTTTCGCGCAAATCACGCGGCTTCATGTCAGATGTATCGTAAATAATTTGAGAACGGCCTTTTAATTCCTCAAGCAGCTCTCGTTCCAGCGCAATGCCTTCAAGCGGCAGGCCAGTCGCTGCCAGCGGATGCGAGCGTCTCGTTTCTTTATATCTCGTGACGAGAATGGAATCCTTCGCGTCCAGGAATAAAATTCGCGGTGTGATCCACGGATTCTCGGCCATTTCATCCAGCGCTTCAATCAGCCGGTCAAAAAATTCGCGGCCGCGCAGATCCATCACGAGCGCAACTTTGCTCATTTTCGAATTTGATTCCTTCATCAGCTCTAAAAACTTCGGAAGCAATGAAGGCGGAAGATTATCGACGCAGAAATAGCCGAGATCTTCAAAGCTTTGAATGGCGACAGTTTTCCCCGCTCCCGACATTCCGGTTATAATGACAAGCTGAATATCATGTGATTCACTAACACTCATCTTTCTCCCCCCTGACTTGTCTTTCTATTTGATATGCTGCGGGTCTAAACGATAACTGAGCAGCTCAAAGTCCGGTGTATACGTAAATGTGCCGTGCAGCAGCCCTTGTCCCTTCATCATAAAATCAAGGATATGGCCGTCTCCAGGGGCCATAGGCAGGCTCTGAATGTCATTGACATCGTGCCACTGCAGTTTGCCTTCCTCTGATTCTGATACATTTTGTCCTGTATAAGAATCAGCGACAAACGTAAACATCATCCACTCGGAGACAATGTGGTCACCGTCTTTAATAATAAAGGTAAAAACGCCTTTTAATTGAGGATTTATGATATAGATACCAGTCTCTTCTCTGTACTCTCTGATGACGGAGTCTCTGACTGATTCTCCGCTCTCCATCTTGCCGCCCGGCGCGACCCACCAGCCGCGTCTCGGCTTTTGCAGCAGAAGAACTTTGTCATCCGTCTGAAGCACACAATTTGTCACTCTTTGCAAGTACGTCACCTAACCTTCGTCCTGTCATCGTCTCTTTATTATACCGCTTCAAGATGCCTCCCACAATGAAGAGACATTGACAATCTTTTCTTCTATTTTACAGCATATTCTTTCGTTAATTCAGATGATTTTGCTTTAATCGGCATTCATCTTTTATTTTTGGACAAAAAAAGGACACGGATAACTGGAGAATCCGTGCCAAAAAAGTGTATTCATTATAAAAAGGGGGTCAATTACTTTATTAATCATAACCGAAAAGCATTACACATGTGTTACAGCGGAATTAAAACCCAGTAACGTAATATGAAACTCGTATGACAGCCCTTTTTATTTTAAGGTTTTCAGCGTTTCTTGAAGCTCTTCGACATAATGCTGAACGCTTTGTGCCGCAATGCTTCCGTCTCCTGTAGCAGTTACGATTTGGCGCAGTGATTTTTCGCGAATGTCTCCGGCAGCGAAAATCCCTTCAACCTTAGTTTCCATGCGGTCGTTTGTTTCGATGTAGCCTTCTTCATTCGTAATGCCCAGGTTTTCAAACGGTTTAGATAGAGGAAGCATGCCGATGTAAATGAATACGCCATCTGTTTTGAATTCACTTTCTTCACCGGTTACCGTATCGACAAGCGTTACGTTACCGACTTTGCCGTTTTCCTCATGAATTTCTTTCACGGTTTTGTTCCATAGGAAGTCAACTTTTTCATTATCAAATGCTCTCGCTTGAAGAATGCTTTGCGCACGGAGTTTATCACGTCTATGAACGATCGTTACTTTGGAAGCGAAACGTGTCAGGTACACACCTTCTTCAACCGCAGAATCTCCGCCGCCGACAACAACAAGCTCTTTGCCTTTAAAGAAAGCCCCGTCACATACCGCACAATAAGATACACCGCGTCCGCCTAATTCCTTCTCGCCAGGCACACCGATTTTTTTATACTCCGCACCTGCAGCAATAATGACAGCACGCGCTTTATATTCTTTTGAACCAGCTTTAATTACTTTGTACTCTTTGCCGTCAACGACTTCTTTAATATCGCCATAAGCGTATTCGGCGCCGAATTTTTTCGCGTGTTCAAACATTTTGTTAGAAAGCTCAGGCCCAAGGATACTTTCGAATCCAGGATAGTTTTCTACATCTTCCGTATTGGCCATTTGTCCGCCGGGAATTCCTCTTTCAATCATTAATGTCGATAAATTTGCTCTCGATGTGTATACAGCGGCCGTCATCCCAGCAGGGCCCGCGCCGATTATAATCACGTCATAAATTTTTTCTTCTGACACACTATTCACTCCTTAAACCATCTTTTCAAGTTTGGGCTCTTTCTTATAAGATAAGAATCCCCATCAAACGTATTCCTTACCCATATCCTATAAAATCTCATGGTGATACGCTATTTTTTTGCTCATTTTTTTTGAAACGCGATTAAATGTATTTCAAAAGGGTATGTATATATTAAAGAAAGAGCCTTCTGTCCATAGAAGGCCCTTGTCTTATTTATTATTGAACAACACGTCTTACATTACCATTGAAGTATTTTTTCCAGTAAGGGTTATTCATAGAATCAATTGAAACACCATGTGAAGAATTGTCATTAAGGAACGTTCCGTTTCCTAAATAAATCCCAACGTGACCGTTTACTTTGTATGTGTCAAAGAAAACTAAGTCTCCGCGCTTCATTTCTGACGGGCTGACAGCTCTTCCTTTATTAATTAAAGTGTCAGTGCTCGTTCCGCTAACAGGTCCAAGGTTAACACCTGCAGAAGCGTATGCCCAGCGTACGAATGATGAGCAGTCAAAAATACGATTGTTGATATCAGACTGAGTGCGCCCGCCGCCAAACTTGTATGGAGATTGTCCTACAATGCTTGAACCAACGCTGATCGCGCCTTCAATTCCGCCGGAGTTGCTGATAACAGTGCCGCCTGAATTACTGTTTGAGCCGCTGCTCTTCTTAGAAGATGAGCCGTTAGACGAACTGTCTGATGAACCGTTAGAAGAATTGTCTGAAGAATCATCAGATGAGCTTGCTTTTGCTGATTCAGTTGTAGCCGTTTGGCTGTCATCTGTTTGTGTTTCATCAGATGCTTTTTGTGCTTCTTCCTGCTTTTTGATCAAAGCAGCAGCTGCTTCTTGTTCTTTTTTGATGCGAGCTTGTTCAGCTTCAGTATTTGCTTTTTGATTTGCAAGTTCAGACGCCTCTGATTTTAATTCAGAAATCGCTTTAGCCGTTTTCTTTTGGCTTGCTTTTGCTTCGTCGAAAAGCTTGTCTTTTTCATTAAGCTGTTTATCAAGGTCTTTTTGCATTGTTTCTAATTTAGCCAATGCAGCTTGAACTTCTTTCAGCTTGTCATTCAAATCCGCTTCAGAATCTTCGAGCTTCGCTTTATCCTGCTCTTGCTGTTTGATTAAATCTTTGTCTGCGTCCACAATAGATGAAACCGCAGTCGCACGAGAGATAAAGTCACCAAAGCTTGTTGATCCTAAAAGAACATCTATGTATCCTTGAGATCCGCCGCTTTCCTGTAAAGAACGAACGCGTTTTTTCAGGATTTCATTGCGTTTTTCGATGCGTGCTTCTGTTTCTTTAATCTCTTTTTTCAGTTTTTTGATTTCTTCTTTTGTTTTATCGTTTTCTTCTTTTTTATCTTCGATCTTGTTGCTTGTATCAAGCGCCTTAGCGTTAATGTCTTGCAGTTCTTTTTCAATCTTTGATTGATTTTCCTGAAGCTCAGTTAATTCTTTTTCCTTCGCTTCAATGCTGGAAGCAACCTCAGATTGCTTACTTTCGATTTTTTGTTTCTTTTCATCTAATGTTTCCGCCGATGCAGTTTTACTTGTAAATGGGATCAAAAAACTGCTTGTCCCGATGACGGAAGCCAAACCAAGTGTAATTAAACTCTTTCTCACTTTTTATATCCTCCCTTTTACTGTGAACCTGTCCTCATTTGGAATCGTATTTTGAACATCAAGTTTCGTTCCTCATACTCTACGAGGAATGATGGTTGTTTATGGTTAATTATTCTGTGCATCTCTTATTCTGGTTGTATAGCGTTTATTTCACATCATATGTAAAAAACACTAATTCCTTATGTACGAGAATCATTATACCATCAAGTTTCGACAAATTAGCGATAAATTTTATTACATTTATGTTTCAAACAGATGTCAAGCCACACACCATTTGTCATTTTTCTTAAGCGTGTAAAAAAACTGTCGATATTATTTTCTTAATATAATCTATCAAACAAAAAAAGAGTCGATTAAACAAATCGACTCTTCAAAATATACTATTCTAGAATATCATCAATATATTTCATATATTTCGTCAACGTTGCCGGAGAGATGCCAAATCGGGCTGCTGTGACTTTTTTCGTGTCTTGCTTGCCATGGGCTTCTTTCCAAATATAACAGATCGCTGCCGCCCAGCCTTTCTCATTCTTCAACGGAGCGGCTGCGCGGATTTGCTGGATGACATGGAAAACCCAGCAGCTCATGACTTCTGTTGTCATCTCTTCTTTTTCAGCTTGCTCTAATAATTTGACCGTTTGATAGGCGAACAGAGCATCCTCTGAAACGTCAGCTGCCACAGAGTCTCCATTCAAAAGCAGCTTTACAAAGTGATTTTCAAAAGGAGCGGTAATTCTCTTTGAGCGTATTACCGCTTCAAGATGCTCCGTTTCTCCCTTTGTACTGCTTATATAATAGGCTGCAAGACGCTGTTCTACGGATGAAGGAAGTGCCTCCCTTCGCTCAACCCAAGGCGCAGGGCGGTCTTCTCCGGGATATTGCGACTCGACTTTTCTCCAGATCGTCTCGGCAAAGTCGGTATGCCCCGTAAAATAAGCAGAGCACGAGAGCCAGTAAAAGAATGTGTCGTCACCTTCAAAGCCGGTTTTATATAATGATTTGAGCCATTTATACCCAAGCTCGTAACGGCCGACAAGCGCCAAGGTAGCACCCAGTTTATAACGCTGTTCCAACAGCATTGGATAGACATTAGAAAGCTGCTCACTCAATTCCGCCACTTTTTCATCTTCTCTTTCATAATAGTAGAAAACGAGAAGATTGCATAAGGCGTGAAGATTTCCTTCATTATGAGAAAGCACTTCATACGCGGTTTGCTTCGCTTTTACAACGTTTCCGGAATAGAAATAGGCAAGCGCCAGATTGTTGTATGCTGACCAAAGCTCCGGATATTCAGCTGTGATTTCCTCAAGCGCTGCAACCGCTTCAGCAAGCTGGCCGCTTTCCAGCAATGATTTTGCCCGGTCCTGTTTCATCAGCAGTTCATCCTGATCATACAACGAATCCTCAATACCATCGTCCCCTAGATCGAGTAAATCAAGCAGACTATCATTTTCTTCGGCGAATTCACCGTCCGGGTCCGCATCAGAATAAGCGACCGCTTCTTTATAAGCTTCTTGAAAGAGCCCCAGGTGGGCAAAGTTGTTCGCTTTAAAGTAATGGCATTCCGGCATTTCGGCCTCCAGATTAGCCATGATATAGTCAAGAAGATCGTTCGACTCTTGATACTGGCCCATTTCCGAGTAAATGACCGCAAGCTGTGAAAGCATCTCTGAATCCTCCGGCTCCAAATGAACCGCGCGCTGAATCAGTTTGCTTGCCCGTTTCAGATTGCGCTCTTTATACGCTTTCAAACCTTTATGAAAAAAATATTGTCCATCTTGAAGCAGCTGGACAATTTGTGCGTGATTTTTATGTTCAGAAGTGTGTTTTCCCACAACTACCCTCCGTTTTATACAATATTACCGTCAGTAGTATACCATAAATCGTAAGCCCCTCAATAGTTCAAAAGGAAGGATTGGGAAATTCCCTCCTCTTTTTTATTGGCTGATTCGACCAAAATTTACCCGGCTTTGTTTTCTAAATCCGCGTTCATTTTCAGCTGCTGTTCAGCAAAATCCCTATAAAGATCATGGGAAGCCATTAATTCATGGTGTGTTCCACGACCGGTAATTTCCCCTTTTTCAACAAACAAAAGCTGGTCCGCGTCTACAACGGTAGAAAGGCGGTGAGCGATAACAATTGTTGTGCGGCCCTCCATCAGCACCTCAAGCGCCTGCTGAACTGACTTTTCAGATTGGCTGTCAAGGCTTGAAGTGGCTTCATCAAGCATAAGAATGCTTGGGTTACGGAGAAGCGCTCTCGCAATCGCGATTCTTTGCCTTTGTCCGCCTGACAGCATGATGCCGCGTTCGCCCACTTCTGTATCAAGCTGATTCGGCAGCTCCTTTATAAAATTGAGCGCATATGCCATCTCCGCGGCTTTTTCGATCTCATCATCTGTTACATCTCGTTCTAATCCGTAGCAAATATTTTCTCTGATAGTCCCCGACATTAAAGGGCTTTCCTGTGATACATATCCGATATGCTCCCGCCACGATTCAAGCGAATAAGTGTCAATCGGCTCGTCCCCCAGCCGAATAGCCCCTGCAGTCGGAGAGTAAAAGCGTTCAAGCAGCTTAAACAGCGTCGTTTTTCCTCCGCCGCTCGGACCGACGATCGCTGTCACTTTCCCTGCTTCAATGACGGCGCTGATCTCTTTTAAGATCAGCTGATCGGGCTTATATCCAAAAGACACGCGATCAAGCTGGATAGGCAGATGCGCATTTTCGATTTGTTTTCCCGTCACTGTATCTTCCTCTTCCTCTGCCAAGATCTCAATCATTCGTTCTGTTGCACCGATTGATTTTTGCAGCTGTGTAAAGAATGTTGTAATTTGGCCCATCGGCATAATAATTTGGAACAAATATAAAATAAAAGCCACGAGCGCTCCGGCTGTGAGCTCGCCTGAAGATACCTGCATGCCGCCATATCCGATGACTGCGACAAGGGCTGCCATTAACACGAGTGAGATAAGCGGGCCGACAAGTGATTGAACCTTAGCTTCTCGAACGCCAAGCTTAAATAATGAGGAAATCCCCGTTTTCCCGCGGCCGTATTCGACATCCTCCGCATTTGAAGCTTTAACAAGCCTGATTTCCGGGAGAATTTGATTCAGCAGGCCTGTAAAACGGGCCGTTTCATCTTGCGTTTCCCGTGAAATGGAGAACATTTTCCTTCCAATCGGCACCAAAATAAGAGCGGCCAGCGGAACGACCACTAACACAAGCAGTGTCAGCTTCCAGTTCATAATAAACAAGATTGTCAATGATCCAATGACAGAAATGATGCCTGTAATAAATCCGCTGATATGGGTTGTAATCAATTCTTTGACAACCATCGTATCGTTCGTTACACGGCTGACTGTTTCTCCGGAAGCATTTGTATCGAAATAAGAGACAGGAAGCTTAATTAATTTCTTCCATAATAAATCCCGCAGCCCGGAAATGATTTTTTGCCCATTATAGTTAAGCGCATAGGTGGCATAAGCGCTTAAACCCGCCTGAACGAAAAACACCAGCGCGATCAACCCGATTTGCGTGCCTGACAGATTTGACATAGAAAAACCATCGACAAGCTGCTTCGTTAATAATGGAATGAGCAGGCTGACCAGCGTGGTTACAACACTGAGGGCAAGCGCAAAGGCGAGCTTTCCATAAGAAGGATTGGTCCGTCTTACTAAGGCAAAAAAGGGTTTCAATTTACTTTTAGATTTTTGTTTCTGGGTTGGCATATATTTTCCTCCTGTTTCAGCGTTCAGAAAGGTGAAAAGTCATAGCAAAAGGATGATTTTTACTCTTTCTCAATCATATCAATGGCGAGAGACTTTTTCAGTATATTTTTTCTGTGATGAAAATAAAAGATCTCCCACTCATTGTTTGAATAGGAGATTTTTTATGTTAGACATCTTTCACTGGCTTCTTTTTTCTGTAAGTCAATGTTACATCCTGCTGCCGCAGGTCTTCAATGATCATTTTGTACCGATCAACTTTTGCGGTATGTTCTTCTTTTATCATCTGAAGGGCAGCTTTTCGTTTCTCACTTTTCGACTCGAGTTCTTCTTTTATTTTTTTTACAATCAACCCTTTTTGCCCTTTGATTTCCTCTTTTAATGAAGACTCAAATTTCTTTGTCAGGCTGAGAAAGTCATTGATCGGTTGATTGAGGGTGCCCGCTTTCCCCTTCATTTCATCTTTGGTCAGAAACATATAGGTGGTTGATACAATTTCTGTTTCACTTTCTGAAAATAAGGAAGTCACTCTTCAAATTCCTCCTAAGGCTGAAAATCAAATAACTGAGAAATCATTTCTTCTTTTTCAAACAGCTTTTCAATACTCTCGCGGATATTTTTGATAAAATCTCTTTTTTCTGTTGTCTGTTTTTTTAATTCAGCAACAATTCCATCATTAGCAGGAAGCGCTCCTGTGTGGAATGATTCATGAACTGAGATTTTTTCCAATTTATCGAATGTGTGGCTGAAACCAGCTGCAAGCCGGAATTGAAGGTCGAAGGCATAATGCGAAGGGTTTTCTTCCATATGATGAATCGCCGTGGTGATCGCCTGTTTTTTGTCTATGAAGTCTTCATCTATTTCCTGACTGTAAACCTTCTGGTACTGAGAAATCGCATCTTCCATATCTTCAACGATTTTCATACCGTTTTGATAGATTCTGACAGCGGATGAGAGATTGACTTGAATTGTTTCTCCCGAGCCGCTCTTGCCTGTAAAATAAATATCTGAGCCTTTATAGCTGAAGCCTTTTTCCTTCGACAAGGCGTTGAGCATTTGAACGATGCTGTGGCCGTCGACGATGAGTTTTAGTGCGTCTTTTGTTTCTGTGTCGAGTGTTTCAAATGCATCTTTTAATTCATTAACACTACCTATTAACTCACAGACATAATAAACAATTGCAACTACATTATTAGTAGAAAGCGCGTATTTTAACTGTTTATATTGAATTTCTATATCGCCTATCTTATTATTAACTATTTTTAACTGTTTTTTGATACTCTTCTTTTGCGTATCATTAATGTACCCATTCTCTTCAAGCTGATCCACAACTGTTCCGCTATTATTCAAGATAGTATGAAAGAATTTGATAAAGGCCGGCATTTTTTCCCCGATATTTTTAACCATTACCTGTATGTCACCAAACCGGTCTTTAACTATTTTCCCTTTCGCCATATTTCCATCAGCACTAATAATACTGCCGACAAGCTCTGCATCTATCCCAGTCGAAGCCATGACAAATCCGTTCAGCCCACCTTTTTTATATTCTTCCGAATACTTTCGTAAAAAAGTTTGGATAGAGCGGACTTCCTCATCAGGAATCTTATCTATAATGCTTCTGATTCCTTTGACATCTGTATTTGTATCTTTCATCTTTACATTGCCAAATGTAATAAAATCAGCCTTTCCGCTGACGCCATAAAGCGGGTCATCTTTGGAAATACGCTGGGTGATGTTTGCTGTGACGCCTTTGTCATTGTAGTATTGGGTGATTGCTTTTTTTAGGTCTTCTTTGCGGACATTTTCAAGTTCATCAGTATTCAGAACATTAAATTTATTGATCATAGCATCAAGTAAATCTTTATCAGCTTGTAACAAATGATTTACACTAACCTGAGCACCGTTTACCCCATATACTTCATCAAACTCTCCATCTATTAACTGAACCATTACCTGGTTGTTATTTGCAAGTGAATGCCCAAGAGCGTAAGTATGTAGCTCATCAGAATTTCCAGCTCTTTTCTTTGCTTCCTTAGTAAATTCTCTCGTTGCTCTGTATTGGCTACTGTCGATCCCTAAGAAAAGGCCAAAAAAATTATAAGACCAATCCTCGTTATCAGCACTACCCTCCGAAATAATATGAAGTTGGTCTATTTGATTTTTACTATCTTTTATATATATTGCCGTACCATCATAACCCGATTCTTTTATTGACTTATCTTTTTGGTTATTTTTCTTAATCAGTTCTTTAGATGTATAAATCTCAATATCCTTAGGAAGATTTTGATTAGTTTCTTCTTTATAGATCCTGCGGACTTCCGCTTCAAATTCTACTTTTGCTTCTTTTATTTCTTTAGGATTATTTGATGCAAACTTTTTTTTATAATCATACTCTAAATTTATTAACCGCAGTTTTACATTTTCATTTGAAAATATATTATTGTTAGCCATCTTTCCCCTCCTTATTTAAAAAGGTGATAGATTTTACGAGCTTTTTAACCTGATCTCCTAAGTTATCTTTGTCTAACGTACAAGGCTTATCATTATTTGGGCATCTAAACATAAACGAAAACACAATACCTCTTTGGTCTTTCTCAGTAGATTTAATATAACCGAAGTATCTGTACGAAAAATTATATTTATTTTTATCGTTTTCAAAATTATTTTTCCTGTAGGCGATATAAATATCTTTACCTTCGCTCTCTAGTTTTTCAAAATTACCATTATAACCATTTTCACTACTAATTTGGTCTAACATTGTCTCAGGATTGTTAATAAAAGTTACTCCTTGATAATACTCTATTTGTGCATTTAGCATTTTATTTTTTGTTTTTTCATAGCTATCAAATGCGATGATTTCTTCATTTTCATCACGGCTAGACAAATAGCTTGAATACTTCCCATTCTCCGGAAACAACATCCTAAACCCTTTCAGCTTAGATTCAAGCACATAATACCCTGGCTCCTCTTCTTTCGTTGACACCATGTACTCTCTCGTCTTCTCATCTTGAAACGCCGGAACTTGCGGCAGGTCTTTTGGATCCATGTCTTTTGGTTTTACGGCTTCTGTTTTATTGTCATTTGTGGTGTTTTTATCATTGTCATGCATACTGCATCCTCCTGTCAGGGCAAGTAATAAGCTGAAGCAAATACATATGATCTTTTTCATTACGAACCTCCACGGGTTTTGTGAGAATAGAATTCTATTTTCGTTCCGAAAATAATTCTATTGACCTGGTTAAGAAATGATTATTTTATCCTCTTTCATGTTACATCATGGCTGAATTTGGATAAATAGGAAATCTGACTCTGTTTCGTTCTCTTTTCATTAACAAATCAAGCAAAACATCACAAACACATCAAAATACCTATTTCTTTTTTCATAATGTCGTTTATCATACGGCTTTTACCTTAACCTCTTCATCTTTATAGTAGGAAAATCGAAACGAATACTCTATTTCCCGATAATTCTCTATAAGAAAAACTATTCTTTCCCTCTACATCATCAAAAGCCTTTTTCTTTTGAGCAGATATCTCTCTTTCTTCGTATTTTCCTTTACATATCGCCAAAGGTAGTAGAGTTTATTATTTTTTTAACTTTTTCTTCATTGTCTTTCGGGTTTTGTTTACATGTATTTGCATTGGCGGAGCAGCTAAACATAAAAGAATATTCCATCCCTAAATAATCTTGTTTTTTCGATTTTATATAACCAAGGAAGATATAAGATGGTGTCTCTTCTTTGTCAAAGTTTTCTTGTCTTGAGGCAAAGTAAATATCTTTATCCTTCGTTTCTAATTTCTCAAAATCACCTTTGTATTCATTTTTACCGCTAATAATATCCAACATATTCTCCGGTTCGTTTATAAACGATTCATTTTGATAGAACTTTACTGAAGCATTCATTACTATATTCGTTTTTTTATTAAAGCTATCAAAAAATAGTGACTCGTATGTCTTTGAAGTTTCAGAGTCGGAATACTCCGCATCCTCTGGAAACAACATCCTAAATCCATTCAGCTTAGACTCAAGCAAATAATACCCCGGCTCCTCTTCTTTCGTTGACACCATATACTCTCTCGTTTTCTCGTCCTGAAATGCCGGAACTTGCGGCAGGTCTTTTGGATCCATGTCTTTTGGTTTTACGGCTTCTGTTTTATTGTATTTTGTGGTGTATTTATCACTGACGCTCATACTGCATCCGCCTGTCAGGGCAAGTAATAAGCTGAAGCAAAGCAAGATGGTCTTTTTCACGACGAACCTCCAATAGGTTTAACTAATCAATATTACTGATCCAATTGAAAAGTGATTCTGTGTAAACTTTTCTTTATAGTCATACTCTGAGTTAATTATAAAGAGCTTTATATTTTCGTTCATGAAAACATTCTTATTGTCCATCTCTACTCCTCTTCTTATAAAAGATAATAGAATGAATGAGAGTATCAGTTCTTTCTCTTGCTTGATCTCCATTCAAAGCACAGGGTTGATCAACCTTTTTACAACGAACTATAAAAGAATATACTATTCCCAAGTACTCTTCATCACTAGATTTTATATATCCAAAATAACGAAAGGAATAATTGTATTTACGATCACTGTTTTTAAAAGTGCTTTTTTTTGATGCAGTATATACTATTTTCCCGTCAGTTTTTTCTTTCTTAAATTCACCTTTGTAACCATTCTCATTACTAATTTGGCGCAACATTGTCTCTGGATTATTAATAAAAGAAGATTTGTTATAGTAGCTAATTTGTGCATCTAAGAGTATATTTGATTTTTCATTATAGCTTTGAAATCCTATCGATTCGCTATTCTTTCCATTTGATGTGGAATAATTAGGAAGATACTCACCATCCTCCGGAAACAACATCCTAAACCCTTTCAGCCTAGACTCCAGCAAATAATACCCTGGCTCCTCTTCTTTCGTTGACACCATATACTCTCTCGTCTTCTCGTCCTGAAATGCCGGAACTTGCGGCAGATCTTTTGGATCCATGTCTTTTGGTTTTGGAGCTTCTGTGTTATTTTCTTTTGTGTTGTTTTTTTCTTTGTTGTTCATACTGCATCCGCCTGTCAGAGTAAGTAATAAGCAGAAGCAAAGCAAGATGATTTTTTCCATGACAAACCTCCACGGGTTTAACTGATAGATTGTTACAACATGATTATTTAGTTCTAGCCGTATTACAATATAGAATCATACTGAAAAAAGACCGCCGCGTTCTATCGGCAGTCTTGACCAGACATGATTGTTACTCTTTTTTCGAATAAAATACTCTGGATATAAACAGGCCAATGACCCCTAACAAGATGAATAAGACCGCTCTCCAAACAATATCAATCGAAGCAGAATCTATTAAAATTATTTTGGCAAGTGTAATGAATAAAAAGATCAGCCCAATTCGGTTCCATGTCTTGTCTTTGGTTGCGTAATAAACAGCATACATCACAATGACAAATATAAACCAAGACAGGGATACTCCGACGTTTACTGATACGCCGTCAATCCTATCCGACATCCATATGGATAATTTGCTGAAGAATACAAGCAGCAGCAATGAAACAGCGTACGAAACAACAGTTGTGACTTGTTTATAATGTATTTTCTTCGAATACAGATAGCCGCCAAATAGTGAGCTGATCAGCAGCAGCCAAGAGACAATGCTCAGAACGTGTAATGAACGTGCCGGGTATTGTATGAGGCCGCAGGCTGCCTGTAATAATACAATCACTCCGGCAATGCCGATCAACCAGCTTTTTTTGCGGTATGACACGTAACACATCATGATTCCTTGTAAGGTGAATATGATGTACAGCAAGCTCACATTTTCAGCTAATGCATCCGCTGCCAATACATTAAAATAAATCATAGAAATGAGAAAAAACGTATGTTTGATTTCGGCAAATTCTTTACTTTTCCATAAGCTTAACAACAGGTAAAACACAAATGCAGCAGTATAAAAAGCGTATAAGGCTGTATCGTTTTTCATGTACAGGACAACCCCTGTAATGAAAACGACAAAAGCTCCGATTGTAACAGCTGTGAGATAGACAGCTTTTTTAAATTGGCTGTTCGATCGTAAGGCTGATAGAATCGTAATCGCCTGCTGTAGGATAAATACAGCAAGTGTCCAACCCGTCACCTGCGCATCTGTAAATGATAAGAAAGCAAAAATCGCTAATATAAAAGCATAGTTTGCTATATTCCATGCCACGCTGTACTTTTGTTTAACTGTCTCATATATTAAGCCTGCGAAAACCAATAACTCATATACATAAAAGATGTATTCATTTCCTTGTTTCCCGCCAAATAAAAAAGGATACAAGTAAACAGCTGCGCCGATAATGGCGATTAGCGTTTGTGATCGGTATTTTCTTGATATGTACACACCGCCCGCAACGCCTGCAGCAAGAAGGATCATCGTAAGCGGCGTCGGTATAATCTGGTACAGCATGTTACCCGCAAACAAAGAAACAATATAGACAATATTACTGCCCGCCAATAATGAACTGCCCAATACACTGGCATTTTTCTTATGTGACCTGCTACCGAGAACATATAGCACAATAGAGACAATAAGTCCCGCCCCTACCCTCATATATGCGTTGATCCAGCCTTTTTCTGCAGCTGCCACAAATGCCCAAATCATACCAAGAAGAAAAACAAAAATAAAGATCTTCGGAAGCCAATTTCCCGCCATGTTTTCTAATGTGCGGTTCTCTTTTCGCGGAGCCGGCGTCTTTTGTGGAACTTCGGTTTCCTTGTTGATTTTTGGATGCTCTTCCGTTTTGACTACTGTTTGTTCTTTCTTGCCAGCAGCGAGATATGCGATCTCCCTTTTGACACTTTCCAGTTCTTGTTCTAAACGTCCAACTCTTTTGTTCAGTTCATCAATTTTTTCGTTCACCATTCTCTCCTCATTTTTCGAATAATTAGCAGCCGCTTTTTCATACTATGTCTTTTCCTCACTATCCTGACCGGTTTGTATAAAATAATCCTAAAGACCCGATATCCATTTGGGATTTTCATTCTTAGTCATGTTACATCATGGGAAATTTTTGTTAAATAGGAAATTCGATTGGTTTTTTCATTTCTTCTATTAGGACAAGACAAATGGTTCAGCTGCCACAAATACATAAAAAAGGAGCTGACATATGAGCAGCTCCAATCCTTTTATTTTTCAGAATGGCGTTTTTTCAATACATCAAGCACATCATCCAGCGGCAAGGCTTGTTCTCTGAGCAGGACAAGCAGGTGATACAGCAGGTCTGCCGCTTCCCATTTGAGTTCCTCATGATCCCGGTTTTTCGCGGCGATGATGACTTCGGATGCTTCTTCTCCAACTTTTTTCAAAATCTTATCGACGCCTTCACGGAAGAGGTACGTGGTGTAAGCTCCTTCAGGCATTTCCGCTTGGCGTTCCGCGATTACCCGCTCCAGTTCGTTCATGATGCCGAATCGGCCCGCGGCCTGTTCTTCTGTTTGTTCCTTTGTAAAACAGCTGTAGCTGCCAGTGTGGCATGCCGGGCCTGACGGTTCTACGAGTACGATCAGCGCGTCTTGATCGCAGTCATACCGGATACCTTTGACGGCTTGCGTGTTCCCTGAGGTTTCTCCTTTATGCCATAGCGCTTGGCGGGAGCGGCTGTAAAACCATGTTTCCTTCGTTTCCAGCGTTTTTTCGTACGATTCCTTATTCATATAGGCAAGTGTCAGCACTTCTTTGCTTGCCGCATCCTGCACGATGGCAGGAATTAATCCGTCCTCGTTAAAACGCAGTTCATCTGCCTGTTTCATCTCACATTCACCCCGTACTCTTTCAAGTATGATTTCACTTCTTTAATTGATGTTTCTTTATAATGAAAAATTGAGGCGGCCAGCGCAGCGTCGGCTTCCCCTTTTGTAAAAGCCTCAAGCATATGCTGCGCGCTTCCCGCGCCTCCCGAAGCGATAACAGGGACGGGGACAGCTTCAGAAACAAGCTTTGTCAGCCTGTGGTCAAACCCTTTTTTCTCACCGTCAGAGTCCATGCTTGTCAGCAATATTTCTCCTGCCCCGCGTTTGACGCCTTCTTTTGCCCACTCGGTGACATCCCAATCTGTTTTCTTTCTGCCGCCGTGCGTGTAGACCTTATATGTGTCAGATTCTTTGTCATACTTGGCATCAATGGCAAGAACGATGCATTGGGAACCAAAAAATTCGGCTCCTTCTGTAATCAGCTCAGGGCGGAGAACAGCTGCCGTGTTCACCGACACTTTGTCTGCTCCGGCACGCAGAATCGTTTTCATATCACTGAGCTGATTGATGCCGCCGCCGACTGTAAACGGAATCGCAAGCTTCGCGGCAACCTGCTCCACGACGTCTACCATCGTTTTTCGTCCTTCATGCGAGGCGGAGATATCAAGAAAGACCAGTTCATCCGCACCTTCCCGGTCGTACACTTCGGCAAGTTCAACCGGATCACCGGCATCCTTCAATTCGAGAAATTGAATTCCTTTGACAACGCGTCCTTCTTTGACATCAAGACATGGAATAATCCGTTTTGTGATCATTTGCGCTCCACCCTTTCAAGCGCCTCACTCAGCGTAAACTGATTGGTGTACAGCGCTTTTCCGATGATCGCTCCAGAGACGCCATCCGCCTGATAGCGGGCGAGGGCTTCGAGATCCGCGACAGAGCTGACTCCGCCGGACGCGATCACCGATTTCCCCGTTTCCTTAGCAAGCTCGACCGTGCTTTGAACATTTGGGCCTGACAGCATTCCGTCTGTTGCGATGTCAGTAAAAATAAAGACTTCCGCACCTTCATTGGCCAGCTCTTTGCCCAGTTCAGCTGCCTTAAGGGTTGATGTTTCCAGCCATCCCTCTGTTGAAACAAAACCGTTTCTCGCATCCAGTCCGATGGCAATCTTCTCACCATATTGTTTCAGCATTTTTTTGACAAACGGAGGATTAGAAACTGCTGAACTTCCCAGGATCACCCGATCGACTCCTGCTGATAAATATTCATAGACGTCATTTTCAGAACGGATCCCGCCGCCGATTTCAACTTTCAGATTCAGCTTTTGCGCAATCTCAATCACATGGCGGTCATTCACTCTTTTCCCTTCTTTGGCTCCGTCGAGATCAACGAGATGGATCCATTCGGCACCCTCTCTCGCAAATAACTCAGCCATGTCGTACGGTGAATCGCCATATATTGTTTCCTTATTATAATCACCTTGAACAAGGCGGACACATTTGCCGTTTCTCATATCAATTGCCGGATATAATGTAAAAGCACTCATTTTTTCACCTTCTGTTCTGCTGCCATTTTCGTGAATTGGGTTAAGATGGACATTCCGACCGTGCTGCTTTTTTCCGGGTGAAATTGGGCGCCGAAGACATTCCCTTTTCCGACTAATGCAGGCACTCGCACACCATAATCGGCGCTTGCCAGAAGCGCATCCCCCTCCATCCCGTCAATATAATAAGAATGAACGAAGTAAGCGTAGCCTTGTTCTGTTTCAGACAGCAGCGGAGATTCGTTATGAAAGGAAAGGCGATTCCAGCCCATATGCGGAACCTTCAGCTTGTTTCCTTTTTCATCTTCTGCTTTCAGCCTGACTGCTTTTCCTTTTAGCAGCCCGAGCCCTGAAGCGGTGCCGTTTTCTTCGCTTTCTTCAAATAAAAGCTGCATGCCAAGGCAGATCCCGAGAAGCAGCCTTCCCTCTGAGACCATATCGTGAATCAATTGATCGAGCTTCGTGTGGCGCAAATTGTCCATCGCGTCTCCAAATGAACCGACTCCCGGCAAAATGAAGGCATCGGCTTCTTTCAGTGCCTCGGGCTTTTCAGAAACAAAGTACGGTACGCCGACACGCTCAAGCGCCTTTGAGACACTGTATAAATTGCCCATTCCGTAATCTATCACGCCGATCATTTACAGCATCCCTTTCGTTGACGGTATTCCTTTAACACGCGGATCGATCGTTGTCGCTTCATCAAGCGCGCGCCCCAGCGCTTTAAAAACAGCTTCAATCATGTGGTGGGTGTTTGTGCCGTAATGAACGATGACGTGCAGGTTCATCCGGGCTTCGAGCGCCAGCTTCCACAAAAATTCATGTACAAGCTCCGTATCGAAAGTTCCGACTTTCGCCGCCGGGAAGTCAGCGCGCATTTCCAAGTGCGGCCGGTTGCTTAAATCAATCACAACTTGAGCAATTGCCTCATCCATCGGCACAAACGCCGAGCCATAGCGTTTGATTCCTTTTTTATCACCCAACGCTTCAAGCAGCGCCTGTCCTAAGCAGATGCCGATATCTTCAGTCGTGTGGTGATCATCTATATCAACATCGCCTTTTGCGTTTATGGAAAGATCGAATTGTCCGTGTTTTGTGAATAAATCCAGCATGTGTGTCATAAACGGCACGTCTGTTTTGATATCCGCCTGTCCATCGCCGTCTATTGCGAATGCCAGCTCAATATCTGTTTCGTTTGTTTTTCTGGCGCGTTCCGCTTTTCTCATTTAGAATTCCTCCGTTCTCTCGCTTCAATTGATCTGGCATGGGCTTCTAACCCTTCCAGTCTGGCAAAAGCCGCGATGCTTTCGGCATGTTCTTCAAAAGCTGATTGGCTGTAAGAAATAATGCTCGATTTCTTTTGAAAATCCGTTACGTTTAAAGGACTTGAAAATCTGGCTGTTCCGTTTGTCGGGAGCACATGGTTTGGCCCGGCGAAATAATCACCGACAGGCTCAGGGCTGTATCTGCCTAAGAAAATCGCACCCGCATGTTTGATGCTGCCAAGCAAAGCTTCCGGAGACTGTGTGAGGATTTCTAAATGCTCTGGCGCGAGCGTATTGACGGTATCAATCGCTTCATCCATTGTGTCTGCCACATAGATACAACCGTAATCACTCACCGAAGCTTCCGCTATTTCTCGTCGCGGCAAGGTTTTCAGCTGCTCATTCACCTCGGCTGAAACCGCCTCGGCCAGTGCCATGGAATCTGTGACAAACACACATGAGCTGAGCTTATCGTGTTCCGCCTGCGAAAGCAGGTCGGCCGCAATTTCATGCGGTATCGCTGTTTCATCAGCCAGCACGACGATTTCACTAGGTCCGGCAATCATATCGATATCGACATCACCGAACACCTCCCGTTTGGCAAGCGCGACATAAATGTTGCCGGGACCCGTGATTTTATCCACTGGCTCAATGGTTTCTGTTCCGTATGCTAACGCCGCGATTGCCTGAGCCCCGCCCATTTTGTAAATGTCTTTTATGCCAAGCTCAGCAGCAGCAACCAAAACCCCCGGAGACAGCCGACCGTCTTTTCCCGGAGGCGTGACGAGAACGATTCTTTCAACGCCTGCTACAAGCGCCGGAATCACATTCATCAAAACAGATGAAGGGTATGCGGCCGTTCCCCCTGGCACATATACACCGGCGGAATCAAGCGCCGTCACCTTCTGTCCCAGCATTGTGCCGTCCTTTCTGTGATAAAACCAGGAGGATTGCAGCTGTCTTTCGTGATATTCCCTAATATTTTCGATTGCCTGCCTAATCACTTGAAGAAGATGTGAATCCAGCGAGGTGTATGCCTCCTCAACTTCCTCTTTTGTGACGAGCGGGCTGTTTATGTCGATCCCGTCAAATTTCGCTGTATAGCTGCGGACCGCCTGATCACCATTTGCCTTTACATCTTCAATAATGGACCGGACCGTCTTTCTTTGCTCTTCCGTTCCTGCATCGATGGAACGCTTGAGAGAAAGCCGCTCTGCTCCGCTGATGGTTTTGATCTTCATTTTGCCGTTTCTCCTTCCACAACAAGAGATAGGCGGGATGCCATTTCGTCAATCACATCGTCTTTCATTCGATAGCTTACCGGGTTGACAATAAAGCGGGAGGTAATGTCACAAATGTGCTCCATTTCTACAAGCCCATTTTCTTTCAGCGTCTGTCCTGTGGAAACAATGTCCACTATCCGATCTGCAAGTCCAATGAGGGGGGCCAGCTCAATTGACCCGTTGAGCTTAATGATCTCGACTTGTTCTCCCTGCTCTCTGAAATAACTGGAGGCCACATTCGGATACTTTGTCGCGATTCGTGGCGCTACGCCGCTCGAGTCTGTATTCGGAAGTCCGGCGACTGCCAAGTGGCATTTGCTGATGTTCAAATCCAGGACCTCATACACATCGCGCTCTTCCTCCAGCATGACATCCTTGCCCGCAATTCCGACGTCTGCCACGCCATGCTCCACATACGTGGTTACGTCCATCGGCTTCGCTAATATGAAACGGAGATTTTCCTCCGGCACATCGATGATCAGTTTTCTCGAATCTTCAAACTCCTCAGGGAGCTTATAGCCCGCCTGCCTCAGCAGCCCTGCCGCTTCTTCAAATATCCGGCCCTTTGGCATCGCCATTGTGAGTAACTTACCCATTTTGCTCTTCCTTTCTGGCACCGATAAAATAAGTGACGTTTGCAAAAGATTTTGTCATCTGGTCGATATTTTCTATTCCCGATAAATCTTGAAGAACCACTTTGTTCCCTTTCATCCGTTCTTCATTCGCATAAGCGATGGCTTGCGCCCGCTGCTCTTTGCTGAAAATAACAGCATCTATATCACAAGGTTCGTCTTTCATATGAAGGGCTTCAATCAGCCGGTCGATCCGAAGCCCAAAACCTGTTGCCGGAGCAGGTGAATCAAAATGACCCAACAGCTTGTTATAACGGCCGCCGCTTCCAATGACAAAACCGACATTCTCAGCGTACACTTCAAATAAAATCCCTGTGTAATAGCTCATGTGGCTGACCATATTCAGATCCAGGCGGACATTTTCCGTACATCCGTAATCCTCAAGAATATCCCACAGCGCCTTCAGTTCATCAACCACGCTTTTTCCTTGTGCAGAATCGACGATTTCCTCAGCACGTCCGCATACTTCTATGCCGCCCCGCAATTCGAGGAGCTCAAGCAGCCTGCTTTTATCAATGGAGGAAAGCGGGAGAGATTTGACATGCTCTCTGTAGCCGACGTAGTTCTTTTCATATAAGAACCTCCGCAGCACATCAGCCCGTTCAACGTTTCCGAGCACCTCAACAAACAAAGCATCCGCAATACCGGCATGGCCGATGGCAATTTTAAAGGATGCCAGCCCAGCGTTTTTTAATGCACCGACGACTAAAGCAATAACCTCCGCATCCGCGCTCGTCGTGCCGTCACCGATTAACTCCACTCCAACCTGCTCGAACTCTGCAGGACGTCCGCCTTCACGCTCCTGAGCCCTGAATACATTTGCCGCATAGCCGACTCTGAGCGGATGATCGTGTTTCAAAAGCTTTGATGCTGCCACCCTTGCAATCGGCCCCGTCATATCCGGTCGAAGCACCAATGTCTTGCCGTCCTGATCAAGAAGCTTAAACAGCTGCTGCTCTTCTATTGCTGACTTGACGCCAACGGTATCGTAAAACTCCAGTGTCGGCGTTTCCATAAATTGATATCCCCATTTATCAATCAAATCGGTTAACGATCGTCTCACCTTTTTTTTCGTTTCGTATAAACCGGGCAGTGTATCTCTCATGCCGTGCGGTTTTTCAAACATAAACATCAACCCGCGCACCTCCGTTGTCATCTTATGAAGGAAAATTCCGAATCCTTTAGTTCGCTAATATGATAATATGTTAGCAGATGAAAGAATGAAAATCAATGCTTAACTTCAGCCAGAATTTTTTTAGTCCAAATATCCTTCTCCTCATTATGAAAAAATCATGAACAATGTATTAAAGGTACGTAATATCTCAAATTCTTTATGTTTGGCATGCTATAATACAAATCAAATAGAGAACAAGGAGATAAAGATGAAAACACTGCGAACTCTATGTGTCCTGATGATTCTTTCAGGCGTTATTTTTTTCGGACTTAAAATAGATGCAAAAGATATAGATATTCCTTTTTTGAACAGTCTTAAAAAAGCGGTTTCTGACAGCGATACAGATACAGGTGCGAATAGCAAAAAGGAGCTGAAGGGAAGCGCAAAGCCGCTTGATGTCATCCTTTACAATCAAATGGACGCGCCCCGGCTCTATAACGGCTGTGAAGTAACAAGCCTTGCGATGGTGCTGAATTACGCGGGATACGACGTGACAAAAAACACCCTGGCAAACCAGATTGCCACAGTGCCTTTGACATACAGCAGCGGATTAAAAGGTAATCCGAATGACGGATTTGTCGGGGATATGGCAAATGGCCCTGGTCTCGGTGTCTACCATCGACCGATCTATCAGCTGGCGAAAACCTATGCCGGAGACAAAGTATCAGATCTGACTGGAAAAAGTATTTCCGCTGTTTATCAGCAGCTTGAAAAAGGCAATCCAGTTTGGGTCATTACGACCGCCAGCTTTGCACCAGTTGACAACATGCAGACATGGAAAACGCCAAGCGGAACGATAGAGATTACGTACAGCGAACACAGCGTCGCCGTTACGGGATATGATGAGAAATATGTGTATCTCAATGACCCGTATGGCTATAAAAACAGAAAAACCGATAGGACGAGCTTTGAAAAAGCATGGAAACAAATGGGCAGCCAAGCCGTCGTTATTCAAAAATAAACATTTTGAATCCCCACTTTGCTCTATCCTGAGCAAACACGACGATATTCATGCTTTTTGTTTCAATCGGTAAGATTGATTCATTTTCCATTTACTTTCCAAAATTATCTTTACTTTCAGGCTGTCTGTTTTTATGATTAAAACAGATTCAGCCTTGCCCCGATCTATGTGAGAGAAGCCGGTGCAAGTCGCTGACGCTTCTCTTGCAAAAAATGAAAGATATCTGGGGAGGATTTTATCATTGAAAAAAATCGTGTCTATCCTATGTATGCTCGGTTTGGTTATGGGTTTCAGCCAGTTTCAGTCATCAACTGCTTTTGCAGCTGACAAAGTGGTTCACGAAACAATTATCGTACCAAAAAATACAACATATGACGGGAAAGGACAGCGGTTTGTGGCAGGGAAAGAACTAGGTGACGGAAGCCAGTCCGAAAACCAAAAACCTGTTTTTCGTGTGGAGGATGGAGCAACTCTGAAAAATGTGGTGCTTGGCGCACCTGCTGCTGATGGCGTGCACACTTATGGAAACGTTAACATTCAGAATGTGAAGTGGGAAGATGTTGGTGAGGATGCGTTAACCGTGAAGAAGGAAGGTAAAGTGACCATCGACGGCGGCTCTGCTCAAAAAGCGTCTGATAAGATTTTCCAAATCAATAAAGCCAGTACATTCACAGTGAAAAATTTCACGGCAGACATTGGCGGAAAGTTCATTAGACAGCTTGGCGGTTCAACCTTCCACGTTGATGTGATCATTGATAAGTGCACCATCACAAACATGAAGGAAGCGATATTCCGGACGGACAGCAAAACAAGCACGGTCAGAATGACAAACACACGCTACTCTCATGTCGGTCAAAAATGGATTGGCGTTCAGCATATTTACGAAAACAACAATATTCAATTTTAACAAAAAAGTCCGCTGATGTTTATTCAGCGGACTTTTTCAATCTTTCTTGCATTTCTTCCTTCGTATAGATGACCCTCATCGGATTCCCGCCGACAAATGCCCCGTCAGGCACATCCTTATGGACAAGCGTTCCGGCGGACACTACTGCGCCATCCCCTATTTCCACTCCGGGCAGAATAGTCGTGTTGGCACCAATCATTACTTCGTCTCCGATCAGAACTTTGCCGATCCGGTATTCCTGAATCAAATACTCATGGGCCAAAATAGTCGTATTGTACCCGATGATTGTATTCGTTCCGACTGAGATCTTTTCCGGAAACATGATATCTGGCATCACCATGAGGGCAAAGGATGTCTGTTTTCCAACCTTCATCCGCAGAAATGTACGGTACAGCCAGTTTTTCATCCCTATAAACGGTGTATATCTCGCAATTTGTATGACAATGAAGTTTTTAACGACCTTTACAAAAGGGACCGTTTGATAGACATGCCAAAGTGAGTTAGCTCCTGAGACCGGATGACGATCTGTTTTTCTCACAGATTACTTCACTCCAACAATTTGTAATAGATCACTCATTTTCTCAAGCATAAAATCAGGCTCATGCTTCGCCAGCATTTCCGGCCCTTTAATCGTCCATGCGACTCCTGCGGTTTTTGTTCTGGCGTTTTTCCCTGCCAGCACATCATGGTAATTATCACCGACCATAATGGCTTCCTCAGGCTTGCTTCCTAGCTGTTTCAGCGCTAACAGCACAGGCTCGGGATCAGGCTTCGCATTTGTCACATCATCAAGGGTAACAACCGTTTCAAAGAATTCGCCGATTCCCGTGAGCTTGAGGCCCATATTGACAGTATCTCTTAATTTTGTTGTCACAATTCCTAATTGAAAGCCGGCTTTTTTTAATGCATCCAGGGTCTCATATACCGTTTCATATTCAGTGACGAGTGAATCATGCATGTCATGATTGTACGCTCTGTACATAGCGATCATATCATCGCATTTATCAGGGTCCATCGAGGAGAACGTTTCAAAAAGAGACGGCCCGATAAACGCAAGGACATCTTCTCGTTTATACTTGCCCGGATAATAATGCTCCAGTGTATGCAAAAAGGACGCGATAATTAATTCATTCGTATTAATAAGCGTTCCGTCTAAATCAAACAGAATCGTCGTTACTTGTTTGTCACTCATATTGCTTCCTTTCCAACCGCTGAGGGTTTCCACTTTTTCCATGTATGCGCAATAGCCATTGTCAGCAGAACTGCTGTGGTGACACGAATCAAAAGAAGAGGCCAGACCGGTATGCCGAGCGGAATAAAGACAAGTGTATCTTCCACGACCGCATGGCAGGCAACGAGAAATATAAATGCCAAAGTCATGTCCCGCTTGCTCACGCCGTCATCCTCGACAGCTTTGATCATGACACCCGCTCCGTAGGCCAGACCAATCGTCAGTCCCGCCACCATCGTCATAGACGTATTTTTATTCATGCCAAGCAGCTGCGTAAACGGCGAGAGCCACCTGGAGAACCGATGCAGCCAGCCTAAATCTCTTAAAAACTGGATGATGATCATCAGCGGGATTACTATTGCCGCCAACTGCAAAACACCAAGCCCGGCTTTCGTTAAGGCTTCTGCCAGCATTGCCAGCCAGCTGTCCGGCGCAACGCTCTTCGCAGCGATAAAACCGTACTGTGCCGTTTCCTGTCCGCCATGCCAAATGAGGTTGATGACGATGGCTGACACAGCGGCCAAACCGATACGCACCGCCAATATAACGCCAATTCTGATGCCAACCTTTGCGGCAACTGTCGATTCGATAATCAAATTATGACAGAATGAAAGCATAACAGCTAAAATAAAGACTTCTTTTACAGACAAATCCAACGTCAAAATCCCGGCAATTCCCGCATACAGATTCAGCATATTTCCCAGCACAAGCGGAATGGCCGCTTCACCGGAAAGCCCGAAGAGACCCATTACCGGTGTGATCAGCCGTACAAGCCAATCCATGACAGGCGTATGCTGAAGCAAAGTGACCAATAGTGTTACCGGGAAAATGACTTTACCGAGTGTCCATGTTGTTTGAAGACCTGCCGCAAGACCGGCCAGAAAGATCTTCTTCATCCCCCATCCCCCTTTGTTGACGTCTACTCCGCGTACCGCTCCTTCGAGTATCCCTTGACGCGTCTGAAGATGATGGCTGCCACAGCCAAAACAATCAATACGATTGAAATCACCTGAGCAATGCGAAGTGATTCTGTCAGCATTAAGCTGTCAGTCCGCATTCCTTCAATAAAGTATCTTCCGATTGAATACCAGATGATATAGATCAAGAACATCTCGCCTCTTCGCAAATTCGCTCTGCGCAGAAGCAGTAAAACAATAACGCCGACAAAGCTCCATAGTGATTCATATAAAAAGGTAGGGTGATAATATTGCCCATTGATGTACATTTGATTGATGATAAATTCAGGCAGGTGCAGGCTTTCTAAAAATGCTCTGCTGACAGCCTCGCCATGCGCTTCCTGATTCATGAAGTTCCCCCAGCGGCCGATCGCTTGGCCGAGCAAAATGCTTGGCGCGGCAATATCCGCAAGCTTCCAGAACGAAAGGTTTTTCACTCTTGAAAACACATAACCAGTTAAAATGGCGCCAATTAGCCCGCCGTGAATGGCAATGCCGCCCTTCCAGATCTTAATGATTTCTCCCGGATGTGCCGCATAATAATCCCATTCAAAGGCAACGTAATAAATTCGTGCACAAATAATTGCAATCGGAATGGCAAACAAGACAAGATCAATAAACGTATCTTTCTGCAGCCCCCGTTTCTCACTTTCCCTCATCGCAATCCACAGCCCCAGCAAAGCGCCGAGACCGATAATGATTCCGTACCAATGGACGGCTAACGGCCCCAACTGAAAAGCTATCGGATTGAGTGGTTCTATCGCTTCATTCATTTAACGCCAACTCCTATTCCTCTTGTTCACCGTCTTCAATGACGTCCGCCAGCTTGTTCGTAAATTGCTCAGCGGCATTCAGCCCCATCCGCTTCAATCTAAAGTTCATTGCTGCCACTTCGATGATGACTGCCAGATTTCGGCCAGGACGGACGGGAATCGTCAGTTTTGTGATTTCTGTATCAATGATTTTCATGGTTTCTTCCTCAAGCCCGAGACGGTCGTATTGCTTGCCCTGCTCCCAAAGTTCAAGATTCATGACAATCGTGATTCGTTTATTGCTTCTGACCGCGCCGGCGCCAAACAGCGTCATCACGTTGATAATGCCAAGCCCCCTGATTTCAAGGAGATGCTCAATTAATTCCGGAGCGTTTCCGACAAGGGTGTCCTGATCCTCCTGCCGAATTTCAACGCAATCATCGGCGACAAGGCGATGCCCTCTTTTCACAAGCTCCAGCGCTGTTTCACTTTTCCCGACACCGCTTTTTCCTGTGATCAGCACGCCGACACCATATATATCGACAAGAACGCCATGAATCGCCGTGGTAGGCGCCAGCCGGCTCTCAAGGAAGTTGGTTAAACGGCTTGACAGTCTTGTCGTTTTCAGCGGCGATCTGAGGACTGGCACCCCATTTTTCTCAGAAGCATCAATCAGCTCCTGCGGGATGGGCATATCTCTAGAAAGAATAATAGCTGGTGTTACATCAGTGCACAGAGACTCCATTCGCTGCTTTTTATCCTCTTCCGGAAGCTGTTCAAAAAAAGAAAGCTCTGTTTTTCCGAGAAGCTGCACGCGCTCTCTCGGGTAATATGTAAAATATCCGGCAATTTCAATGCCTGGTCTTGATAGGTCACTCATTGTAATCGGGCGGTTAATTCCTTCTTCTCCGCTGATTAATTCCAAATTGAACTGTTCCATTACGTCTTTTGTGCGAACCTTTGCCACGATATGTTCCTCCTGTTCCGGGCTGCCCCGAGCTTGCTCACAATACTTTCATTTTATCACTTTCAGGCTTGAACCTAAAACAGATTTTATAAAAGGCGGGAAAACACCTCAGCTGGTCTAGATCACTAGTCTGAAAAAGAGTAAAATAAAGGTATTCAAATTCCAGAAAGGCGGATCATCTATGGCAGAGAGTCTTCTTATCAAAGACATTGCGATCGTGACAGAAAATGAAGTAATCAAAAACGGCTATGTCGGAATCAATGACGGAAAAATCAGCACAGTCTCAACAGAACGGCCCAAGGAGTCATATTCAAAAGAGATTCAAGCACCTGCGGATTCCGTTTTGCTTCCCGGCATGATAGACATTCATATCCACGGGGGCTATGGAGCGGATATGATGGACGCAAGCTTTTCCGCCCTTGACATCATGTCGTCAAGACTGCCCGAAGAAGGCACGACGAGCTTTTTAGCCACAACGATTACCCAAGAGCATGGGAACATTTCTCAAGCGTTGGTGAATGCAAGAGAGTGGAAAGCGGCTGAAGAGTCCTCCTTATTAGGTGCAGAACTGCTCGGCATTCATTTAGAGGGTCCCTTTGTTTCACCTAAAAGAGCCGGAGCCCAGCCAAAAGAGTGGATCAGGCCTACTGATGTTGCGCTGTTCAAAAAGTGGCAGCAGGAGGCGGGCGGACTGATCAAAATTGTTACACTTGCGCCGGAGGAGGATCAGCATTTTGAACTGATCCGCCATTTGAAAGACGAATCGATTATTGCGTCCATGGGGCACACAGATGCCGATTCCGCATTGCTGTCGGAGGCCGTCAAAGCAGGCGCGACCCATATGACCCATCTGTACAACGCGATGAGCCCGTTTCATCACCGAGAACCCGGAGTAATTGGAACGGCACTGGCTCATGATGGATTTGTGACAGAGCTTATCGCCGATGGCATCCACTCCCATCCTTTATCGGCAAAGCTTGCTTTTCTGGCAAAAGGCAGCAGCAAGCTCATTTTAATTACTGATTCCATGAGGGCAAAAGGACTGAAGGACGGCGTATATGAATTCGGCGGCCAAAGTGTGACGGTAAGAGGACGAACAGCTCTTCTTTCAGACGGAACCCTTGCCGGTTCGATCCTCAAAATGAACGATGGCGCACGGCATATGCGTGAGTTTACAAATTGCTCTTGGATGGATATAGCTAATATAACTTCTGCAAACGCGGCCAAACAGCTGGGCATCTTTGACCGAAAAGGCAGTGTGGCAGTGGGAAAAGATGCAGATCTGGTGATTGTCAGCAGTGATTGTGAGGTGATTCTCACCATTTGCCGCGGAAACATTGCATTTATATCCAAGGAGGCTGACCAGATATGAAAGTAATGGAATGTCAAACGTATGAAGAGCTAAGCCAAAAAGCAGCCAGAATAACAGCAGCTACAATCAAAGATAAGCCTGATGCCGTTCTCGGTTTAGCGACAGGCGGCACGCCGGAAGGCACATATCGCGAGCTGATCCGCCTGCACCAAACTGAGAATCTCTCATTTCAAAACGTCACTACAGTTAATTTGGATGAGTACGCCGGACTTTCAAACAACGATCCGAACAGCTATCACTTCTATATGAACGACCGTTTTTTTCAGCATATCAACAGCAAGCCTAACCGGCATTTTATTCCAAATGGAAATGCAGACGATTTGGAAGCCGAATGCCGACGGTATGAACAGCTAGTCGAATCCCTGGGCGGCACTGACATACAGCTTCTCGGCATCGGGCGAAACGGACACATCGGCTTTAACGAACCGGGAACGTCCTTCAAGTCGCGAACTCATGTTGTGACATTAAATGAGCAAACCCGCCAAGCGAATGCCAGATATTTTCCTTCCATAGACAGCGTGCCGAAAAAAGCACTGACAATGGGAATTCAAACAATACTCTCAAGCAAGCGCATTCTGCTGATCATTTCTGGAAAAAGCAAAGCGGAAGCTGTAAGTAAGCTGTTAGAAGGAAACATAAGCGAAGAGTTTCCCGCATCTGCTTTGCACCTGCATTCCGATGTTACGGTTTTGATTGATCGTGAAGCCGCGTCATTAAGACCTTGAAAGGAACATGCTGACTTATGCATATCAATAAACAATCGCCTATTCCGATTTATTATCAGATTATGGAGCAACTAAAAAACCAAATTAAGAGCGGAGAGCTGCAGCCGGACATGCCTCTTCCTTCTGAGCGCGAATATGCCGAACAATTCGGGATCAGCCGGATGACGGTTCGCCAGGCGCTCTCTAATTTAGTTAATGAAGGCTTGCTCTATCGCCTGAAAGGGCGGGGCACCTTTGTCAGCAAGCCAAAAATGGAACAAGCCCTCCAAGGACTGACAAGCTTTACCGAGGATATGAAAAGCCGCGGAATGAAACCGGGCAGTAAGCTCATTGATTATCAGCTTATTGATTCAACTGAGGAGCTCGCGGCTATATTAGGCTGCGGGCACCCCTCCTCTATTCATAAAATCACTCGGGTGCGGCTGGCAAATGATATTCCGATGGCGATTGAGTCCTCACATATTCCGTTTGAGCTTGCGGGTGAATTAAATAAACCGCATTTTCAGTCGTCGATTTACGAGCATATTGAAAGGTACAACAACATACCGATTGCCCGTGCCAAACAGGAGCTTGAACCAAGCGCTGCCACCTCGGAAGAAGCACACATTCTTGGTATCCAAAAGGGAGCGCCTGTCCTATTAATTAAACGAACAACATATCTGCAGAACGGAACTGCTTTTGAGCATGCAAAATCCGTATATAGAGGCGACCGTTATACATTTGTCCACTATATGGATCGTCTTTCATAAAAAAAGCCTCCAACCCTTTTTAAGGATTGGAGACATGGCGAAAATCAAACTGGTCTGGTGCCGGACGATATGTCTCTTTTTTCGTCTTGAACTTCCAGATCGGTGATTTCGTTTTGCCGTTAAAACTGTCTTCCACTATAATGTACCAATAATAAACAGACTGCGGTTCAAGATGATCCCAGCGGAATTCAGCTGTATCCCCGCTCTTCACTTGCTCTCGTTTTCCGAGCTCTTCATTGGTATATACGTTACATTCAAAATAATCGGTTTCCACCTTTTTGATTCGTGGCTTCAAATCAAGCGAAAGGGAAAATTCATCCTTGTTGCCATAGGTATCCGTATCATAGTAATTCTTATCCTTTACATACGGAGAGTACGTCGATACGTGCACCATGTCATTGGCCTGGTCAAATTGAAGCAAACGCAAATACCCTTGCCCGCCTTCTGGCCCGCCCTGATAATCGGCCAGCATTTGATGCACGAGACGATCCGGTTTCCCATCACCATCATCATCAAGCTCATCTGTTTTTCTCATCGCACTATGATAATGCCCGCTCAACACCATCACAACATTAGGGTTCGGCTTTACGATTTCTTTGAATATTTTCTCTCCGATTGGGCTTCTGTTTCCGCTGACCAGCAAATACTCATGAAAAGCTAAAATAGCCATCCGGTCAGGGTGCTTCTTCAGTATCTGATTCATCCACGCGATGTCTTCATCCGTAATGCCCCATCCCATGTAAAGCATGATATAATCGTTGCCGTTGCTCGAAATCAGGTCATAATGTCCGCGGTTGTTTTTATAGGAACCGCCGTAATGCAATTTTTTATCAAAACGATCGCTGCCAAAATATTTGCCAAACGCCCTGTAGGAACCATCCTTATGTCCGACATCGTGATTACCGGCCAGCACGCCGTATGGAATTCCGCTCTTATCCAGAACGGACATTGACCGATCAGCGTTTTTCCACTGTCTGATATCGGCAGAATCATCTACAATATCACCCGTGTGGAACACATATTTGATATTGAGCTGCTTTTGATTATCTTTTATCCATTCGGTCTGTTTATCAAAAATATGCGGATAGCTTTCGGCGTAATACTGTGTATCAGACATCCAGACAAATGTGTACATATCCTTCGCAGGAGGAATTTCATCCTGTACAATCACATTCATTTTCGACTCCCGTACAAAACCGGCGGCAATCACAGACGCTTTCAGCGTAAACGGTTTGTCATCCTTCGCGACGAAGCTGTCAACAGGCTGCCATTCGTTTGTCCGATAATTCCAAGCATACATCGTCACCTTTCTCCCCGGCAAAGAACTGCCCTTCCAAACCGCTTCTGCCAGATCATTCTCATCAATTGATGGATCAACCGTCACTTCAAAGCGATGATAAGGGAAAAGCTCTTTGTTTTCTGTCGATACTGTTTTTCCATCAGTAGCTGATACCCGCTCCAATTCTTTATTCGTAAATGGGGTCTCCCTTTCCGGCACAAAGCTTTTCGGCGGTTCAGTCAGTGACGCGTGCTTAAATATTTTCACATGATTGCGCGCTGTATATTGAAATCCCCTATAAAAACCAACATCCATGGCATCATTCGTCGGATCCTTCACCCGCACAGAAAGCTTGGCCTTATGCGTGTCGGCTTCGCTGTCTATAACCTCCGGCTGGTCCGGATGCTCTCGTTCGGTTTTAAATATCCTCTCAATCACTGTTTTATTGCCCGCGAGATCCGTTGCTGTCACTTTTAGAGAATGTTTTCCCGGCAAAAGATCAGAAGAGGACGTATGATATGGGAGTGTAATGCTTTCTCCATCTAAAGACGCTTCCGCTTCCTCAATTTTGCTCCATTTATCATACATATCCGCCTGCAGGATAAGATTTCCTTTATACGTTTGCCCCTCGGTGATATTCGGCTCAATGTGAGGTCCTGAATTATCTACCCGTACAACCAGGCTGACATTTTCCTTGCCGTCGCTTGCTTGAATATGGTGAGCGCCTTCAGAAAGCTTTGATGTGTCCCACTCCAGCAGCTGTGATGTAAATAGTCCGTCAGGCAGATTGAACTGAAATTGCCAGCTTTTATTCGAGCGCTGATTATCGCCAATCAAGAGTTCCTTCTCAGGAGACACCCTCTGATCCCTGATCACCGTTCCATCCGATAACACCAATCGGGCGTTTTTGACTAAGAAGTCATCACGGTTTTCAGCCGTATCAAACGGAGACACCTTCGAACCCGATCGTATTGTAATACGCTGCAGCTGCTTCCCTTTGCGCAGCAGCGTCTCCGGCAATGGAACAGAATAGGTGCGGTATTTATTTGTCGTATCATCGAACACCTTTAGCACTTTGCCTTCCATCGTTACCGCGTTTTTAAAATAAAGGTTCGTTTTCCTCGTATCGAATGCAAAATATACTTCTTTTTCCATCGCGGGCTCTGTCACTTGTTTTTTCCCGTCAATCCATAGCTTAATGCTGTCAGCTTGCCCGTCTGTCGTGGCTTTGAGGAACTGAGTTCCCGACAGCGTGTCTCTGTTTTCAATGTTCATCCGCAAACCGTGCGACTTGCTTGTTTGTTTAATATCAATCATTTTAACAGGTGTTCTTGCTTCATTCATCCCGTCCCCGGCCGCCACGTAATACTCAAGCTGATCTTTCCCAATCAGTTCAGGTGAATACACAATATAATGGTAAAGATTATCGTTGTGGTCTTTTTCAGCAAGAATTCGCTTAAACGGTTTGTTTTCATCCGTCCGGTAGTAAAAAGCTGCTGTTTTCACCAGACTGCGATCCCTTATGTCAGCCCGCAGCTCAATGCTTTCAGCAGGGCGGACAGGCTTGCGGTCAGTCAAATCCTCAATAACCGGCTTTTCTTTATCCAGCTTGATTTTCCGTTTCTGCTCGGGTACCTGTGCCTGTAATACGGTTCCGGGAGACGGATTTTTTTCCCCGATTGAAATGTTCAAAAGTTCTGCAGTTCCGTTTAGCGGATACTTGTAAAGCACAGATGACAGCCGGCGCAACGCATGTTTCCGATAATGCGCTGCCGAAATATCCTTTCCTGTATTCGTTGATATCACAACCGCCCGCGGTCTCGTATTGGCCATACCCTCTGTCTCGTCTATCACCGCGAGATTTTTCCCTTCTATTAATTGTGTCTGATAATACCGATTGAAATCCTCCGGCGTCAATTCTGGATGCCCGGCAGGCTTCAGCCAGATGACAAACGTTTCGCCGGATGGTATCAAGATCTTTTCATCAGGTCTCCAAATCAAATCGGAGTCTGGCCCTTCTTTTGGGTAGCGGTAACGGATATGGTAGTCTTTAAAATCAATCGTTCTGTCAGTCGTATTATAAATCTCAATAAATTCATAACCGTCTGCGCGTCCTATGTTCTTCGTATCAACCGCCAGCTCTGTGATCAGAAGCTCTGGAATATGCGCAAGGTCAGCCTGGTATCCTTCAAGCTTCAGTTTCTGCGTCTCCGACTCCACCCGCTGCTTCCCATTCGACATCACAATGTAATACTCAAGCTCGCTGTTCCAAATCAAACGTTTCGGAATTTGTGCCAAAAACTTGCGGACCGCCCCGGGTGTCGGATCCATCGGCACCATTTTGTAGCCCAGCTCATTACTTTGTTTGTAAAAAAGAAAGGCGGAAAATGCTTGATACGAATTGTCGCGAACTTGAGCCTCAATCATTAGGTTGCTTCTCATTTCAGCTTTCACATCAATTTGAGGAGGATTTTCAAGCAAAGGTATGTAATGAGGCGTTTGAAATAGTTCCTGCTGTATAGCAGGAACGGCTTTCGATTCATGATGGCCGCCAGATAAAATGGATAGAAAAAACAATAGTACTGAAGCGATAACAATGTATTTCCTCACCAAAACACCTCCCTTTTCATGTATTTTGCGTCTGAACAGGGAAGCTTATGAGTTCATTTTTGTGCATAAAGAACAAAAAAACGTCTACCTCTTGAAAATCCCACTATTACCCAGTAAACTAAGGATAGTTAACCAGTTAACAATTAAATCAGAGAGGCAAATTGATGGACAACAGCATTCATGATGAATTATTTCAAGCTATACAACAATTCGCATTAAAAAGGGATAAACGCGTCTGGCAAAAGGTGCAGATACCATCCATTGGCATATCCTCACAATATCACGATCATCCCAAAAAAGACTGGACTTTGACCCAGCTTCACATTGTTTCCTGCATACATACCAGCCAAAATGTGAACAACAGCTTCTTAGCATCCCGTTTACACATCTCAAAAGCCGCTGTTTCAAAAGCGGTTCAAGCTTTGTTGAAACACAATATCATTACAGTAACCAAAAAGCCTGGCAACAAAAAAGAAATTTTTTATACGCTAACTGATAGCGGCAGAAAATTGGCGGCATTACATGAACAGCTTCATGAGAAAGCAAAGGAGCAATATAAACAGCTTTTCAATGAATTTTCAATTGATGATTTAAAAACAGTGACTGCGTTTTTCAACTTGTGGATCAAATATATGTAAAAAAAGTCTCACCCGCATGGGAGAGACCTTTCAATCTTATTGAGCCCTGTCAAACGTAATATGAAGTGAAACAGGTCCGCGTGTATACAGACCGGACTCAGCATAACGAAAACCTTCCTCTAACCTGATATTCCGCATTTTATCCAGCACAATATTGGCTACAATCTCGATTTCGGTTTTGGCAAAAGCTGCTCCTACACAGTTATGGATGCCAGATCCGAAAGCGAGATGCCGAGCGGCGCCGCTAAAAGCGCTCTTGATGCCGAGATCTTCCCGATGAATATTAAACACGTCAGGATGTTCAAACGCTTCTGGGTCCCGATTAGCCGCTCCAATCATACAAAAAACAATCGTATCTTTTTTGATTTCCATACCGCCGACCACCGTATCCTGGGACAGCTGCCGCGGAATCAGCTGAACCGGCGGTTTATAACGCAACGTCTCCGCAATGGCTCTTGGCACTAGCGAACGGTCAGCCAAAACATCATACATCTGCTCGGGATTGTTGAGCAAATGATATATCATCAGTGCCAGCGTCTTATCTGCCGGTTCCGTTGCGGCTAACAGCACATTCAAAATCAGTGCCAGTATATCCTTGTCCGACATCGCCATGCCTTCATATTCAGAAGTGCATAGGATGGAAATTAAATCTGATCCCGGATTGACGCGGCGTTCCTCAATGACCGGCATCAAGTAATCGGAAAGCTGTTCGCTACACCATAAAGAATGCGCCCGCGCTTCAGGAGTCTGAAAGATACTCGTAATAAAATCGGCAACTCCGCTGTGCCACTCAGCGATTTTTTCATGATCTCTTTTATCCAGCCCGAGCATGTCCATCGTGACACACACCGCAAACGTCTTTCCAAAATCATTGACGAGATCGATTCTCCCTTTTTCTAGATAAGGATCTAATAAGTTTTCTGCATTTTGCTTAATCAATGGAGACAGATGGTCCAATGCGTCCCCTACAAAGCTTCTCACTACAATTCTTCTTTTTGCGGAGTGTTCTTTCCCATGCATTTGGGCCAGTACAGGACCGCGCATGACGGGTTCAGCGCGCTCAACAAGTGATTTTGTCGTGAAAATATCTGGATGCTGAAGAATATAGCGGACGTCTTCATAGCGGCTGATAAAATAGCTGTCTATCGACTCTTCATAATGAACTGGATCTTCCTCCCGCAGCTGTGAAAAATAAGCATATGGATTTTCTTGAAATTGGTCAGAAAGCACACTAAACAACTTAATTGATTGATTCATGTTCACTCCCCCTATCATCCTTCAGATGTGATCCGTGTTTCAGAAAGCATCTGCGCCGTTTCCTGCACAATGAGATACCCTTGATTAGGCCGCATACGAATAGAAAATTCATGGTTACTGATCTTCTCACCGAGCTTCCACGGACGATGATAAACAAGGAGTGTCTCTTCCACCTCAAGAATATCCGGAGCTCCGAGAAAAAACGGCAGCTCTGCAATGACATATTCCACAGCCAAATTCAGCATATCCTCACTGACCTCTTCCATTATCAAACTGATTCCGCGCGCACGACCGATCATCGCTTCACGAGACATGTCCAAACAAGCATGCCGAAAATGAGGATCCTCAAAAAATGCATGTTCAACTTCTTGTCTCATCAGCTGATAAGCTTTGTTTTCCGTGAAATCAGAAAATGTATGGATCGCCTTCGAATCTCCGCCATGAGCCGCAAGAGCCCTTTCTGCAAATCTTCTGTTTCGCGATACCTCTTTTCTTACCTTTCGTTCAGCCTTGCCTCTGGGAGTGCCGAGCGCTTCGAGAAGATTAGCCGCCTCATGCCCCGCAAGCAAAACGGAAACGCTATTAAATTCAGCTGTTGCCCATCCAATCAACCTGTAAATATAATCCTCAGAAAACCTGCTGTTAAATGGGCTGATCCCCACCAAAACATGCCGGCGCCGTTCAAATATTTCTCTGCAGTTTTGTGTCAGTGACTCAGCAGTAAAAACTACAGGCTTTCTTTCCGTCACCATTTCGGTCATCTCATTCACCTCTAAAAACTTATCCCGCTTTAAGTCATCACCCTCAAAAATGAGATAGAATAACTGGCACAACTGAACAAGACGAATGGCAGGCAGCACTTAAAGTTTCTAAGTGAATTATTTTAAGTTTCAAAACTTCTTTTTTCATATTCATGTCATAATAAATGTTTACTAGTAAACATTAGTCATTTTATCCCTTATTGTTCCACCCGTCAATATGAATAGTACATATTTTTTCAAATAAATGTAAATATCACATTTTTCACACACTTTTTACACTCCTATTCAGCATGACATAACACCGGATAAAGTTTAAACACCAGCAATTGACAACGAAGGCAAGAAAAGATAAAATAAAATAGTTCACCAGTAAACAATTTTATTTATTGTTTTATCGTAAACTATTATTCCTAAGAAAGAAGGTAGCCTATGCCTGATTTGACAAAGCAGATGATATACGACATATACGTGAGAATGCTGCACCTTAATGAACAAAAAGCGAACACTTCACTTCAGCAATTTTTTAAGGAGGCTGCAGAAGAGGATGTGATTGATGTGATTGATATCCCTAAAAATATCACAAGCATTCATGTCATTGACTGTATCGGCCAGCATGAACCCATTAACAACGCGGGGATCGCCAGGAAAATGAATTTATCGAAAGCGAATGTAACGAAAATCAGCACAAAACTGATCAAGGAAGAATTCATTAACAGCTATCAGCTGACAGATAACAAAAAAGAAGTTTATTTTAAATTAACCCGTAAAGGCAGACGGATTTTCGACTTACATGAGAAACTGCATAAAAAAAAGGAGCAGGCTTTTTACCAATTCCTCGATTCATTTTCACATGAAGAACAAAAGGCTGTATTGAAGTTTCTAGAGCAGTTGACGTCAACACTTGAAGCAGAACAAACCGATAGGACTTCGAACAAACCTGTAAAGTAAACTAAAAGGCGGTGTACACTTTGGCTCATACAAAATCAAAGGCATTGATCTTATACACTGTTTGCTTCAGTGCATTTTTTGCATCTTTAAGCCAGAACATTTATTCACCTATTCTCCCGATCATTAAAGAATCATTCCATGTTTCCGCAGCTATGGTGAACCTGTCAGTCTCAGTTTTTATGATTGTGACAGCAATAATGCAAATTATATTAGGAGCCATCATTGATTTTAAAGGCGCTCGGATCGTCTTGATTACCGGTATTCTGGCAACGGCAGCAGCCAGCATCGGCTGTGCGGTGACTACTGACTTTACTTTGTTTCTGATATTCAGAATGATACAGGCAGCCGGTTCCGCAGCACTGCCTCTTATTGCTGCCACAACGATCAGCCAGCTGTTTACGGGCAGTGAACGCGGGAGTGCAATGGGAACGTATCAAATGCTCCTGTCCGCCGCACCGGCTATCGCCCCAGTTCTAGGGGGATTCATAGGAGGAGCAGCCGGGTACGAAGGGATTTTTTGGATCCTTACGGCCATCTCTATCGTTATGCTGGTGACAAACAGCATCGCCTTTCCTAAAGATTCTCCTACTGGATCTAAACAGCAAGCCAAAGGCAATTTGTTCGCTCATTATAAATCAATATTTACAAATCGAACAGGAAACGTCATTTTGACTTTAAGTTTTTTTCTCTTTTTCATTTATTTTGCGGTGATCGTCTACCTCCCAATATTGCTGACAGAGCACTATCATATTGATGTAAGCATAGCAGGACTGCTATATTTGCCGCTGGCGCTGAGCACGATTGCAGGGACGTTTCTGTTTAAAAGAATACAGGCAAAGATCGGGCTGCACCCCTTGTTTATTGGCAGCAATGTGATCGCGGCCATCAGTATCATCTTGTTCGCTGTTACACATTCCGTTTCTCTCATTCTCATGGCTCTCACACTGGCTCTGTTTGGCATCTCAATGGGGGCCATTCCTCCATTGTACTCCACAATGATCACCAATGAATTTGAGCAAAACAGAGGGAGTGCAATCGGAATGTTTAACTTTATCAGGTATACAGGGATGGCGGCAGGTCCAATGGTATCAGCTTATCTGCTTACACTAATGCCGTCAGCCATGTCATTTGGACTTTTAGGAGTTGTATTTGCTGTATTGAGTTTCTGCCTTGTGCCCCACATGCAACGCTCGCAGAATAACATCAAACACCACATGTAAAAAAGCTGCCTTTGCGGCAGCTTTTTTTTATTTTCTTCTAAGCGGCTCTAAAATGCCTTTTTGAATCAGCAAATGGAAGACCGACAGGATAACGGATGCCCATATCGCTGTGCCGAAGCCGTCGATTTGAAAGCTGTCACCCATAATGGACGCGGTCATCATCAGCGTGATGGCGTTAATCACAAACAAAAAGAGCCCAAGCGTCACCATGGTGACCGGCAGTGTAAAGATAATTAAAAGCGGTTTAATCAGCACGTTTAAGATCGATAAAATGAGGCTGGCGATAATCGCTGCCCCAATGCTGCTGATATGGATGGAGTCAATATATCCATCAATGACGATTAATAACAATGCATTGACTAAAATGCTGACTGCCCATTTTACCATGTCATTTCATATCCCTTTCTGACGGGACGATAAAAATCCAAATGATATAAATGAGCAAAACCGGCAAGACACTTGTCATAATGGCTAAGATGACAGTTATGACTCTGAGGAGTGATGCGTCCCAATTGAAATATTCCGCGAGACCTCCGATAACACCGGCGATTTTCTTATTTTTTTCTGAGCGATAAAGCTTATTCATTCGATCACCTCTGTGAGTACTTTAGTTTGATGGCGCCTGTTAGTGATTCTGAGAAGACGGTGATGTTTTGATCATGTGCCTGATTTGAAGTGAACATCATTTCTTTTTGAATGGTTTCATTTTTTTCCTTCAGCATCTCAACATCCATTAATTCATGGGACAGCGAACCAAGATTGCTTTTCAGCTCTGCCTTCACTGCGAGATCGTCTGGAATCGCAAGCTCCACACTCCCAGTCGTTGTTTTTGCATAAATGGAGCGGCAGTCTGATTCTGTTACGTTAATCGCAATATTTCCGTTAAAGCTTTGAACGTCAATGGATTCGCTTTTCCCTCGGAGATCGATCAATCCGTTAATGGTTTCCGCTTCTATCGTTCCGCAGCTGTGGCTGGCGAGCTTAATTTGCCCGTTGGCCGTTTCAGCAATGGCTTTTCCAGCTGTTAAATGTGAGAACGACAGCACGCCGTTTGTCGTTTTCGCTGAGAACTCTTTTACATGTAAATGTTCCCCTCTGATCGGTCCATTAAACAGCTTCACCCGAATCTTATCATACTCCTTTTGAGGAATATACAAAGTGACATTCGTTTTCATCGTCTTTTTCTCAGTACGGATAAAAAACTTATTTCCTTTGATTTCGCATTCAATATGCTGAAGAAATGCATGTCTCGCTGCATCCTGGCTGTCAGCGCGATATACCTTTGCCTGGCATTCCGCTCTGATATCCTCATCTTCCCAAGGGACGATATTCACGCTGCCATTGGCAATTTGCAGCTCAACACTGGAAAAGTCAGTATCTTTAAATTGAAAAATGTGCTGAACATCATATGCATGGCCGAAGTTTAAATCAAGGTCAACTTCCTTGACCTTTTTCACAGCAGAATCAATCCAGTCAAATAGCTTGGCTCCTAAAGACGGCTTACCGTTCTCTTTTTTTGCCGTTGTAAATGGCTCTTCCTCGTCATGAACGTGAACTGAGAGCGCTGTGATTTTCTCTTCTTTTTCCTTATAGTCGCTGTCAAGCTTTTCAATCAGTGTCAAAGCCTCTTGTGCGGTAAGCTTCCCTTCCTCAACAAGCTTAAGGATTCGTTCCTTTTCTTGCTTCATTACGATCTCCTCCCCATTGTCTACTTATGCTGCACGCAGGACCTTAATGCCCTGAATCACATTCCAAATGATAATGCCAATGACAACCAAGAAATAAATAACCGCTCCCCCAATGATTACAAATACGGGAAGAAGGCTGTCTCCATCAATCGCAATAGCTCCGCCAAGTAAAGCAATAAAAAGGAACAGCCAGCCGACAAACGGAACAATGTGAGAAATAAGAGAACGTATCGCATGGCGTTTTGTTTCTTTCTCATTTACTACAAAATAAGCGACAATCGGCACAATGATTGGCGCAATGAACACACTGAAGTAACAAAGTGATGCAATAATAGCTTGATTACGGTTCAATTTAATCCTCACTCCTATTGTGAATTGCCCATGACAAAAGATCAGGGACGTTTTACTTATTTATACGTTTAAAATCTCTTCAGGTTTCAAATTCATTCTTTAGACATGCTCCGATTTACGGAAATTGGATTTTAAAAAGTTTTAGAAGTAGAATCTTCCGGCTATACCGATTACAATATGTAAAAAGCTTACGGCAACCAAGGAGGCTGGACAAGCAATGGAGAAAGATACCAGTGACTATACAGTAACACAAGAATCCGTGTTAAAGCTGATTCATGAACAAAAAAGAATGAATCGTGAAATGATCGCCGAGCTTGAACAGATTCACGGTCCCTTCCCGATCTCTCACGATATCCAATATATAAAAGTGCTCCTCGATAGCAGCAGCACGCATATTGTTCAAGATTTAATGAGTGTAAGTAAGCAGCTGTATAAGAAGACTTTATAATTGCAGAAAACATTTCATCATTATAACTGAAACAAAGCTAAAGGTTAGATGATAATATCTTGCCTTTTTTGTTTTGAAAAAACAAGTGATTCCCTAGCTGTCACACCATGATTGTAACAAAAAAAGCCTGCCGGCACATCCAGTAAATGGACTCTGTCGGCAAGCTGTGACTATCAGAAAGAGATAGCTTTTCAGAAATTAACGTAACAATTGAAGTACGTTTTGCGGCTGTTGGTTTGCTTGAGCAAGCATCGCCTGAGAAGCTTGAGAAAGAATGTTGTTCTTTGTGAACTCGCTCATTTCTTTCGCCATGTCAACGTCACGGATACGAGACTCAGCAGCTGTCAGGTTTTCACCAGAAGCCCCTAAATTGTTGATAGTGTGCTCTAGACGGTTTTGTACCGCACCAAGTTTAGCGCGTTGAGCAGATACTTGATTCGTTGCTGCGTCGATAGCTCCAAGTTGATCGTCAAATGAATTAGTTGTGAAATCTGTTACTTTAATATCTTTGATTTTGATAGCGTCTGAACCTAAGTCAGCAGCTTTCATGCTCTCAATGTTTACACTTAACTGCTGTCCGCCATTCGCTCCAATTTGGAATGTAAGCTGTTTACCGCTTGCTTCTGAAAAAGAACCGTCTAACAGGTTTTTACCGTTAAATTGCGTACGGTCCGCAATACCTTTACTTCCGTCTTGCCCACCGATCTCTTCAATTAAAGAGTCCATTTCGTCTTGGATCGCTTGAAGGTCAGTATCATCTTGCGTACCTGTGTTACCAGCTTGAACAGTAAGTTCACGCATACGTTGAAGGATTGCATGAGTTTCAGTCAATGCACCCTCAGCTGTTTGGATAAGAGAGATTCCGTCTTGAGAGTTTTTAGAAGCCATTTCAAGACCTCTGATTTGTCCTCTCATTTTTTCAGAGATCGCAAGACCCGCTGCGTCATCTCCCGCACGGTTGATGCGAAGTCCTGAAGACAGTTTCTCCATGTTCTTTTGGCTCGCACTGTTGTTTGAAGACAAACGGTTCAGTGTGTTAAGTGCTGCGATATTGTGGTTAATTCTCATGTGTAAATTACCTCCATGTGTATTTATTTTGAAATCAAAGACTTCCTTTTCTTTGATTTCTGGCGTATGAGATTCCAATAAAGCTTCTAACCTATGTAGATTCAGTTATTGATTAAGATGCCTTTAAACCCCTTAATAGGGTTTGTCTTCTTGATTTGGAAATCTTCATCCGCCTTTCAATTCATATATCGACAGCAATTTGTAAATGTTTAGGCGTTTTCCCAAAGAAATTTTACCCAAAGACGATTCTAAACCTATTATGCCGTAAAGAAAAAGCTTGCCTGCTAAGCCCATGGATGGACTTGCTGACAAGCTGTTCTCTCTTAATAAAGTTTTTTAAGATGTAGCCGTTTCTTTCGCTTCCAAGAGCGATTTCATGCGTTTTTTGTCACGCTTCATAACAGGCTTCAAATAACGGCCTGTATACGATTCTTCCACTTCGGTGATTTCCTCAGGCGTTCCTGACGCGACAATGGTTCCGCCCCCGGCTCCGCCTTCCGGGCCCAAATCCACAATGTAATCGGCCGTCTTAATGATATCAAGGTTGTGCTCAATAACCAGTACAGTGTCTCCGTTGTCTACCAATCGTTGCAGCACGACAAGAAGTCTGGCGATATCGTCGACATGCAAACCTGTCGTCGGCTCATCTAAAATGTAGAGCGTGCGTCCGGTCGAGCGTTTGTGCAGCTCTGATGCGAGCTTCACGCGCTGCGCTTCTCCGCCCGACAAGGTCGTCGCCGGCTGGCCGAGCGTAATATAACCTAAACCAACATCATAAAGGGTTTGAAGTTTGCGTTTGATTTTCGGGATATTTTCAAAGAAAGAAAGAGCATCTTCAACCGTCATATCAAGCACATCAGAGATGCTTTTTCCTTTGTACGTCACTTCAAGCGTTTCCCGGTTATAGCGTTTGCCGTGGCATACCTCGCATGGAACGTATACGTCAGGAAGGAAGTGCATTTCAATTTTAATAATCCCGTCTCCGCGGCAGGCTTCACAGCGACCGCCCTTCACGTTAAAGCTGAAGCGGCCTTTTTTATAGCCGCGGACCTTCGCTTCATTTGTCTGCGCGAATACATCGCGAATGTCATCAAATACACCGGTGTATGTCGCAGGGTTGGATCTCGGCGTTCTACCGATTGGCGCCTGGTCAATGTCGATGACTTTGTCTAAATGATCCAAACCTTTTATTTCTTTATGGCTGCCGGGCTTCGCTTTCGCTTTATGAAGCTTTTGCGCCAGCGCCTTATGCAAAATTTCATTAACGAGTGTACTCTTTCCTGAACCGGAAACACCTGTAACTGCTGTAAACGTCCCAAGCGGGAACTTGGCATTCACTTTTTTCAGGTTGTTTTCTGAAGCGCCTTTGATTTCAATGTAACGTCCGTCCGGCTTTCTTCTTTCAGGAGGCAATGGGATAAACTTTTTCCCTGATAAATAGCTGCCAGTTAATGAGTTTGGATCTTCCATCACTTCTTCCGGCGTACCTGCAGATGTCACCTGTCCGCCGTGAATGCCGGCACCCGGTCCAATATCTATTAAATAATCCGCTGCCATCATCGTGTCCTCATCATGTTCGACAACAATCAGCGTGTTCCCCAGGTCTCTCATATTTTTCAGTGCGCTGATCAAGCGGTCGTTATCACGCTGATGCAGACCGATAGACGGCTCATCTAAAATATAAAGCACACCGGATAAGCGCGAGCCAATTTGAGTCGCCAGCCTGATGCGCTGTGCCTCTCCACCGGACAGCGTTCCCGCTGCCCTGCTCAATGTCAGGTAATCGAGGCCGACTTTGTCCAGAAAGCTTAAGCGCTCCACAATTTCGCGTAAAATCAAATTAGCGATCTGCATATCCTTCTCAGAAAGGGTAAGGCCTTTGAAAAAGGCGAGTGCATCGGCTACAGACTGCTCAGTAATTTTTCCGATGTGGCGTCCGTCAACCAATACGGCAAGCGCCTCTTTCTTTAACCGATAGCCTTTGCACGTCGGACAAGATTTTTGGGACATATACTGCTCCATTTGCTCACGGATAAAATCAGAGCTTGTCTCTTTATAGCGTCTTTCAATGTTGCGCAATACGCCTTCAAATTGAATTTCACCTTCACGAATTTGTCCAAAATCATTTTCATATCGGAAATAAATCAGGTCGTCTCCGCTGCCGTACAGCACTTTATCCAATTGATGCTTCGGCAGATCTTTGACCGGCACATCCATATCAATCCCGTAGTGGGTGCAGACTGCCTCAAGCAGCTGAGGATAATATTGTGAACTGATCGGTGTCCAAGGGGCGACCGCATTCTCCTTCAATGACAAATCTTGATTGGGGATGACAAGGTCGGCATCCACTTCAAGCTTCATTCCGAGACCGTCACACGTCGGACACGCCCCAAACGGACTGTTAAACGAAAACAGCCGCGGCTCAAGCTCACCAATTGAAAATCCGCAGTGCGGACAGGCATGATGCTCGCTGAACATCAGCTCTTCCTCACCGATGACATCAATCATAACCCGTCCTTCACCTAAACGGAGTGCCGTTTCCAATGAATCTGACAGCCGGGCTGCCACGCCTTCTTTCACCACAATCCGGTCAATGACAACCTCAATGGAATGCTTCTTATTCTTTTCTAATTCGATATCGTCGGAAAGCTCAGCCATCTCGCCGTCAATTCTGACTCTGACATAGCCTTGTTTTCTAATCTGTTCAAGCACCTTGACATGAGCGCCTTTTCGACCCGAGACAATCGGCGCCAGCACCTGAAGCTTCGTCCGTTCCGGGTATTCCAGAATTCTGTCCACCATTTGCTCGATGGTCTGGGATGTAATCTCAATTCCGTGCTCTGGGCAATGAGGCTTCCCTACTCTCGCATATAAAAGACGCAGATAATCATAAATCTCCGTTACCGTACCGACAGTAGACCTCGGATTGCGGCTCGTTGTTTTCTGATCAATGCTGATGGCGGGAGACAGTCCCTCAATTGCATCAACATCAGGCTTATCCATTTGCCCTAAAAACTGGCGGGCATAAGCAGACAGCGATTCGACATACCGTCTCTGTCCTTCAGCATATATCGTGTCAAAGGCAAGGGAGGATTTACCTGATCCGGACAAACCCGTGACAACGACAAGCTGATCTCTCGGAATCGTTACATCTATATTTTTCAGGTTATGCGCCCTGGCTCCCTTCACCTCTATCCGATCCATAGCCATTTGTTCATCATCCTTCCGCTTTTAGCTCTAAAAGTAAATCGCGAAGCTCCGCGGCTCTTTCAAAGTCAAGCGCCTTGGCGGCTTCCTTCATTTCATGCTCCATCTGTTCAACGACTTTCTGGCGTTCTTTCTTCGTCATTTTCGACAGCTTCGGCGCGGCTTTTGCTTTGTATTCCGCTTTATCCTCAGCTGCTACTGTGGCACGAATGACATCGCGAATTTCTTTATTTATCGTTTTCGGCGTAATGCCGTGCTCTGCGTTAAACCGCTCCTGCTGCTCGCGGCGTCGTTTTGTTTCGTTAATCGCAATTTCCATAGACTTCGTTATTTTATCGGCGTACATAATGACGCGGCCTTCCGCATTTCTCGCTGCCCGCCCGATGGTCTGGATCAGCGAACGCTCCGAACGAAGGAAGCCTTCCTTATCCGCATCCAAAATCGCAACTAAGGATACTTCGGGAATGTCCAGGCCTTCCCTCAGCAGGTTGATGCCGACAAGCACATCGTACTTGCCAAGGCGCAGGTCACGAATAATTTCAATCCGTTCAAGCGTCTTAATCTCAGAATGCAGATAGTTTACTTTAATGCCGATTTCCTTTAAATAATCGGTCAGATCCTCTGACATCTTCTTTGTCAAAGTTGTCACAAGCACCCGTTCATTCCGCTCGATTCTTGCTTGAATTTCGCCGATCAAGTCGTCAATCTGGCCTTCGATTGGACGAACGTCGATAAGCGGGTCAAGAAGCCCCGTCGGACGAATGATCTGTTCGACCATTTCATCTGTGTGTTCAATCTCGTACGGCCCTGGTGTTGCTGATACATACACGATATTATGCATATGCTTTTCAAATTCCTCAAAACGAAGCGGACGGTTATCAAGCGCTGATGGAAGCCGGAAGCCGTGATCCACGAGCACCTGTTTCCGCGCCTGGTCTCCGTTAAACATGCCGCGCACCTGAGGAATGGTCACATGCGACTCATCCACTACGATCATAAAATCGTCTGGGAAATAATCAAGCAGCGTATACGGCGTTGAACCTGGAGGCCGCAGCGTCAAATGTCTTGAATAGTTCTCGATACCCGAGCAGAAACCCATTTCACGCATCATTTCAAGATCATATCTTGTCCGCTGCTCTAAACGCTGCGCTTCAAGCAGCTTGCCGTTTTCGTGCATAACTTTCAGCTGTTCCTCAAGCTCTTTCTCGATATTTTGAATCGCTTTCTCCATTTTCTCGGCCCGCGTTACGAAGTGGGACGCCGGGAAAATCGCAACATGATCACGATCGCCGAGAATTTCTCCTGTCAGCGCATCCACTTCCCGAATCCGTTCAATTTCGTCACCGAAAAATTCAACTCTGATACAATGCTCATCACGGGATGCCGGGAAGATTTCCACTACATCCCCGCGCACACGAAATGTACCGCGCTGAAAGTCGATATCGTTGCGGGCATATTGAATGTCTACAAGTTTTCTGAGCAGCTCGTTGCGCTCAATTTCCATTTCACTCCGCAATGACACGACCATTTCCCGGTATTCCTCAGGCGAACCGAGGCCGTATATACAAGACACACTCGCAATAATAATGACATCTCTACGCTCAAACAGAGACGATGTGGCGGAGTGTCTCAGTTTATCAATTTCATCATTAATACTAGCGTCTTTCTCTATAAATGTATCCGTTTGAGGCACATACGCCTCCGGCTGATAATAATCATAGTAGCTGACAAAGTACTCGACAGCATTGTTCGGAAAAAATTCCTTGAACTCACTGTAAAGCTGTCCAGCAAGAGTTTTGTTATGGGCAATCACGAGAGTCGGCTTATTGACTTCTTTAATCAAATTGGACACCGTAAATGTTTTCCCAGTTCCTGTCGCACCCAGCAGAGTCTGATGCTTCTTGCCTTCCTGAATTCCTTTTACAAGCTTTTCAATGGCTTTCGGCTGATCTCCCTGGGGCTGATATTTCGAGACTAACTCAAAGCGATCTTTCACAAAAATAAGCCTCCGTTTCTTTAACGAAATCTTCCTATAGATATAGTAACACAATGGAAAGCAAAATCACTAAAAATACGAACTAAAGTTCGGTGGTTTTTTATTTCCAGCTGTTTTTGTGTATAAAAAACCTGCTTTTTAAACGTAAAAGCAGGTATTCGGTCTTTATATTCATTATGTCCGATTATTCTTCTTTTTTCTCTGCAGCTTTTTTGGCCATATACAGTCCGCCAGCCACAAGAGATACAACATCCAATCCTACAATAAAATACGTTTCTGTATAGCCTTTTAAATAAGAGGCAAACAGCAATGCAGCTGTTAGAGCGATCGCCACATAATGATTAAACGTGACTCTAGTAAATAGAACGACAAGCATAAAAGGGAAAAACAATGCAAAAACGGCTTTTGTAATCAACAAAAACCCTCCTCAGGGATTCTTCATCTGATCTGATTATAGTAAAAAATGAAGAATCGGACAATCATGCATTCGCTCCCTCTCCTACACCATACCCCTTTTCATCCAAAATCAATCACCATATTTGCATTTTTGGTGCTGGACATTGTTCTGCTGTCCCACACAGCGGCACTTTTTCTATTACATCATCAAGTCCGCCGCCAGATTCCTAGAATAAAAGAAAATAGGTATACAGCACCAGTTCATCCGTATATTTCATGATAATATAACTAACTTAACTATTCATTTTATTTAGGACTTTCTGCGTTTGACAGCATTTTCCTGAAAACCTACAATGGAATGATAGTGTTTACTATCATTTTTAAACACAGGCTCCGCCATAAAAAGACTAGAGAGAAAAATAAAATGAAGGAGAGAGGGGTTTCAACTATGTATTCTGTTTTATTTCGCCAGGCAGAAGAGTCCAGCCAGCTGGCTGGAGCAAAAGGAATGAATTTGATTAAATTGACCAAACACGGTCTTCCTGTTCCGGATGGGTTTATTATTCAAACGAACGCGCTCGCACGTTTTATGGAGGACAACCAGCTTCAAGAGACTAGCAAGAGCGTCGAAAGCGGGATCATTTCCGGAACATTTTCGGAAGAGCTGAAAAATGAGCTGACTAGTTCTTTTTATCAGCTTAGAGAATCATATCGATCCGTAGCCGTGCGTTCTTCATCTGCTTCGGAAGATTTAGAAGGCGCCTCATTCGCGGGTCAGTATGAAACCTACTTAAATATCAAAACAGAGGAAGAGTTTCTGGCTAAAGTGAAAGAGTGCTGGGCCTCATTTTTTTCAGGGCGGGTCAGCAGCTACAAGAAAAAAATGAACAATCAAATTACAGAGCCGTTAATGGGAGTGGTCGTTCAGGGGCTGATCGATTCAGAAGTGTCAGGTGTTATTTTCAGCCGCAACCCTGTTACCCATGATGATAGAGAGCTTTTAATCAGCGCCAGCTACGGGCTGGGTGAAGCTGTCGTTTCAGGAAGTGTTACCCCAGACACGTTCATTGTTCATAAATCTTCGTTTGAGATTCAGAAAGAAATAGGGGCAAAAGAAATCTACATGGAGTCTGCGGCAGAAGGAATTGCTGAAAAGGAAACGAGTGAAGACATGCGCAGCCGTTTTTGCCTTACAGATGAACAAGTGATTGATTTGGCTGAAATCACAAAAAAAACTGAAGACCTGTACGGGTATCCTGTTGATATAGAATTTGGAATTGCTGATCATCAAATATACCTTCTGCAAGCTCGCCCGATTACAACCATTGAACAGGACAAAAAAGCGGCAGAAGAAAAACGCAGCTTCATGATTACCGACGCTGATATGAATGACTTCTGGCTTAACATGGAGTCTAATATTGAAGGTCCGGTGAGTCCGTTATTTTCATCCTTCATCGTGCCGGCATTGGAATATGGCTTAAAGAAGAGCATGCAAAAGTTCCCGATTGGTGTAGTTGTTGATGAAGTAAAACTTTATCGCGGACATATTTATTCCAAAAATCAAGGAGGACAACAGCCTCCTTCTGAAGACTGTGGCAAAGAGCTTTTCCCAATTTTATCGGAGCGGATGTATGACATCATCAATCACACCTATCTTCCTTTTTACCGGACACTGGACCAGCTCGCACAAACTGAGCATACTGCAGAAAGCGCACTGGATGCTTTTCGACAACTAAAGGCCTTTTATCTCACGGCTTATGAAGAGCACTTCAATATCGTTTTCCCGCAAATCCTTTTAACAAACAAACTGCAAGCGATGTATCAGGACATTCAAGGAGAGTCCGAAAACGCTCATTTTTACGAGATGCTGACAGGAAAAATGAACAAATCACTGGAAACTGACCGCTGCCTATGGCTTTTTTCCGTTGAAGTTCAGGAGAACCCGCACCTTCTGGCCATTTTTGAAAACAACAAGCCTGAACAGCTCCAAGAGAAATTGGAACAAACAGATGAGGGAAGACGCTTCCTGAAGAATATCCATGAATTCTTGCATGAATACGGATGGAGATCTGTAAAAAGTCATGATCTGATTGAACAAATCTGGGCGGAAAATCCGTATTTTGCTCTAGCCAATATTCAAAATTATGTCCGTAATGGCTATCACTTTGACAATGAATTTCAGAAAACGAAAGAAAAACGAGAGAAATTATACAATGAATTCTTGGAAAACATAGAAGATCCCGATTTACGCACAGAATTTGACCGCCTTTATCAATGGACGCTGAACTCTGCAAATATAAAAGATGATCACCACTTTTATATTGACGCCATGCTGGATGCCAAGGCGAGAATCTTTCTGCTGAAGGTAGGTGAATTGCTGGCGGAAAACGGTGTTATTCAAGATCGTGAGGATCTTTGGTTCTTATATGACGACGAAGTGGAACACGCGCTTCTTCATCCTGTATCCCTGCAAGAAAAGGCTGAAAAACGCAGGCAGACCTTTCATGAGTATGAGCTGGCCCAAGCCCCTGCCTATCTCGGCACTCCGACAAAAGAACAGCTAAAAGCTGCTGAAGAAATTGTCGGCGCTGTGATAGAGGATGAAAAAAACACAGAGAATCATATTTTTGGCATTGCGGCGTCAAGCGGCATTGCGACAGGTCCGGTGAAGATCATTCGGGACGCCAATGAATTTTCTCAATTCGCGCCTGGGGACGTACTCGTTTGCAAGATGACCACACCGCTATGGACCAGCCTGTTTCAAGACGCCAAAGCGGTTATTACAGACACGGGCGGCATTTTGTCTCACGCTGCGATTATCGCCCGTGAATACGGCATTCCAGCCGTTCTCGGCACACGCACGGCAACAGAAAGACTGCGAGACGGAGACATCATCACGGTTGACGGAAGCAGCGGCAAAATCACAGTTGTCAGCCGGTCCTGATGCGTCCCCTCTTTCTTATACAAGCGGGGCGGGTGTATACTTGTCCTGCCAGTATATTCGTGAGGTGAAACGTATTGAGACCGACAAACAAGAGAATCCTTGACGCTGCCATGCAGCTGCTCGTCCAAAAAGGATATCGCGCAACGACTACAAAAGAAATCGCAGAAAAAGCAAACGTAAGTGAAGCGACGATTTTCAGAAACTTTAAAAACAAACAAGGACTAGTTGAGGCTTTGCTTTCTCAGCATTCTCCAAACAGAAGCAGCATTTTGGAACAAACCGAAGGGGATTTGTACAAAGACCTGCTTCATATCGGAACCTGTCTCTTGGAGGAGCTCGAACATAGAAAAGATATCATTAAAATCAGCTTTCGTGAACCGGCCATGTTTCAGGATGTCATTAACCACGTCACTGAATATCCCCAATCTATGAAACAGCTATTGGTTGATTATCTCAAAACGATGGGTGAAAAAGGGGTTATTCAGACAGGAAATGAAGCGGAGCATGCCGACGTGTTCATGTCGATTATCTTCGGTTATTTCATTCACCGTCTCCATTTAGGAAATCGGGTCATATCAATGCCCCAGGAAAAAATGCTGGAGCACAGCACAGCTTTATTTGTCAAAGGAATTTCTGCTGATTAACTCCTTGGCATAATAAAAAGGAGGATCCCAATGAGCTCAAGAAAAGAATGGGCGCTGATCGTCTCGCTATTATTGGGGGCCATTCTGGTTCCCATTAACTCAACGATGATCGCGGTCGCGCTCTCATCTATTTCCCATACGTATAACGAATCCCTCGCAAGCATCACTTGGGTGGTTACCGTTTATTTAATCGTGATGGCAGTCACACAGCCGATTGCAGGAAAGCTCGGTGACATGTACGGCAATAAAACAATGTACTTATGGGGAGTCGGCCTATTTCTATTCGCATCCCTAGGCTGCGCTCTCTCACCAAGTCTGCTCCTGTTAATTGTCTTTCGGGCATTGCAGGCAGTCGGCGGGGCATTGCTTACGCCAAACAGCATTGCCATTATCCGGCATGTGGTTTCTGAAAAACGCCTGCCGAAAGTGTTTGGATTTTTCGGACTGGGCGCGGGACTTGGTGCAGCACTCGGGCCTTTTATCGGCTCTATACTGATTGACAGCTTCAGCTGGCATTCGATTTTTTGGGTCAACATTCCGTTCCTCGCCATTGCTTTATTTACGGCATTAACGATGTTTCCTCAATATAAAGAAAATAAATCTGACGCGCCGCTGGATATCATCGGCTCTCTCTTGCTTGCAGGCAGCATCGTTTCCATTATCCTGCTGACGAAAAATGAGGCTTCGTGGGGTTATGCGGTATACAGTGTATTAATACTTCTTTTTGTTCCGCTTTTTTTCAGAAGAGAAAAACGTACGCAGCATCCAATCATTGACTTTGCACTGTTTAAAAGCTCAACCTTTACAAATGCCAATCTATCAGTCTTGTTAAGCAATTTAATGATGTATGCCGTCTTATTGATCATGCCGTTGTTCATGACGAACCAATTTGGGCTTACTACGTCTAACAGCGGGATGGCGCTTTCTGTATTTTCGATCTTCATGTCAGCCAGCAACTGGGTGGGCGCACAGTTCCATCATAAGTGGGGAGCAAAAAAAATCATTTTTCTTTCATTTGCTATGATGGCTGGAGCGAATCTATTATTTTTGCTGTTAAGCAGCTCGCATTCCGTCTTGTTTCTCATGCTGTCTCTTATCCTTGGCGGACTTGCTTCCGGAGTCGGTCTGACCAGCATGCAGGTGTCATCCCTTGCCACAGTAGATCCTAGTATGTCAGGAGTGGCATCCGGCATTTTCTCGACCTTCCGCTATTTCGGAAGCATCATTTCATCAGCCTTAATCGGCCTGATTTCGGGATATCACACCCTATTTATGATTCTCTTTGCTGTATCCATTATCGGCGTTTTTGTTTCATTGGGCATCAAATCTGATGAAACGGCACGGATTGAAAAAAACTCAGCGTAATACAAAACAGCCCGGCCCCGCATCTTCCTGCGGTGCCGGGCTGCCTTTTATGATCCCGAAGCGGCTGCTTCGTCTTCACGTTCATCCTTTACGAAGAGGATGCCCAATTCATGATGTTCTCCTTCATAAGAAGCTCGCTGGTCAAAACGAATTTCTCCATTCAAACCGATAATTTCAAGCTTCACATATGCCCGGTTATGCTGGAGCGCCTCATAGAAATCGGAAACGTTCTTAACCGGTATCCCATTGACTTTTGTAATGATTTCTCCGATTTTCAATTCCAGGTCCTCAGCCGGCGTATTGGGGATAATCCCAAGCACCATCAAGCCCTGATCCCGTTTCGAGAAATAAAACGGAGCCGCGTTATCATTCACCCTTTGCTTTATAGACAGAAAAATGCGTCCTAACAAAGCTGTACAGACGGCTGCACCCGCAAGCGGCGTCCAAAGCAAGCTCGCTGCACCAAGAACTGTGACGGCAAGGCCGAGAATACAAACGCGTTTCGCTGTGATCCTTATACTCGTTTCAGGCAGCGATCCCTGTACCCTTTGTCCGAATCCGACAAAGTAAGGAATCCATAGAAAATGGAATGAGCCGCCGGGAACAGTAAACACCGGCCACCAGCTAAGATGCGATTCTAAACCATTACCGGGCACGAGAAGGAACAGCGGCAAAAGCCAAACCCGGTTTGCCAGCTGCTGTCCGATCGGCAAACCGCGGCTGCTTACGACAAGCGCCGGTGATGTTCTCACATGCGCAGAACGATAAGCAACCGCTCCTTCAGTGATAATCAGCAAACCTAGAAACACAGCCACAGCCGGCCAAACAACTGCAAATCCTTGCGGAAATCTCTCCAGAAAGGGCTCAGCCTGATAGACTTGCAGTCCAAAACCTATCAGCATACTCACACTGACGATATATGCAGCAGACATCCAGTTTGCGCGAAGAGTGAACGCTGCCGCTGCAGTAATAACGGCAATAATCGCAAGTAAACCGAGAGGAATCGATAATCCGAGTCCACCTAAAACAACTGACAAAAGAAAACCTGGAATCAGTCCCTTTGTATATGTAAATTTCAGATCATCATAAATATCTGCTATTCTTGTATGAAAGGTTTTGCGTTCTCGTTTGATTCTTACATAGCCGAAAGCCAGAGTTATGATGATAAAAAACCAGAAAAGCGGGTGTAAGAAGAACAGGCCCGCGCTTTTTAACAGTTCAATTCCCCATTGAACAGACACTATCTCTCACCGCCTCAAGCCAAACATGTTACTCATATTCTATCAAATATTAAATGGCTTGGATATCCTCAGGAGAGTTTATCTCTCTTGCGTCATCCACAGCGTGACATTCGATAGTGAAAAATCCTTTAAATAGTGGTTTACATCCACATCCAGTAACCCGCTGATTAGATGCATCGACCTTTTTATATCTGTCAAATTAATTCCTAATCGCTTATGGTTTTTCATTAAGTAGTTAAAATAATGTTTGGCACATTCCTCATTAATGTCATTTACTGATTCGACATTGGTGTAATTGACCAAATATCTGCTGAACAGCATAAGAAGACTTAGTGCTTTTGTAGCTGAAAATGTTACGTCTTGTGTTCTGTCTTTTAATTGTTCCACTAATTCATAATATTTTTTCTCACGCACAATACTTGCCCTCTTCAATTGTGAACCCCCATTTTCTTTATCCAGATAAGCACGGGCCAGTATACGCAGCAGTACTGGAGTGCTAACAAGCATTCTCGCTAACGTTACTCTTTAAATACCTGTCGTTCAGCTGCCATAAACCTGATTACTGTTCTTTTTAGAACCTTCTTATATTGTATGAAGTAAACAAAGACTAGGCAACTTGCAAAAGTTTCATTTTAAATGCATATTAACTCGTTAGAAAGTCTCTCTCATATATTGATATCGGGTAATAACAGTCCTTTATAAATGTTTATTTGTGAAAATTTTTTTAATTTCTTGTCAAAAACTCATTTTTTATGTGACTTATGATCCATAATCTCTTTAAGCATAAAGAAACAGGAGATGGAATACCATCTCCTTTAATTGACAAATAATGATTTCAATGCTGTTTGAAGCTGCAAATCATTTTTTTCATCTGATTTTTTCTTTTCTATCTGCTGATTCAGTGCCTCTGCAGTGCGTGTGTCGATTACACCCGTTTTATTCAGCTTGTTTTGATCCTGAAAGGCCATAACCGCTTTTTTCATGTCTTTGCTGAAATAGCCATCCTCACGTCCCGGATCAAAGCTGAGACCTTTTAACAATACCTGCGCATGCTTGACGTCTTCATTGTTCATGTCCACTTTAAGCGGCTCTTTCAGCTGCAATGGCCCTGCGGAGAAATAATCGGGCTGCTTAATCGCAATGGTCGGCTCAATTCCTTTCTTATGAATCCAGTTTCCATTTGGCGTCAGCCACTTGTAAAGCGTTAATTTGATGTTGCTGCCGTCCCCCATTGGCACAGCCTGTTGAACCGTTCCCTTGCCAAAAGACGTATCGCCTACAACATCATAATGGCCAGCCTCCTTTAACGCGCCGGCAAGAATTTCTGATGCGGAGGCACTTCCTTTATCCGTAATCACGTTGACAGGGTACGCTTTTTTATGGGCCAATGTTGAGAAATAACGTTTTTTATCACCATTGCGTTCAGCAATCTGTATATACGGCTGATTCTTTGTAACGAAATGCTTAAGTATTTCTTCCACACTTTGAAGATATCCGCCCGGATTGCCGCGTACATCAATGACTAGTCCTTCTATTTCTTTTTTCTCAAGCTCTCTCAATGCTTTTGCAAAATCCTCTGCGGTATGCTCAGAAAAAGTAGAGATGGCGATATATCCGACAGAATGCCCCTGCACTTTTTTCTCTGATGCAAAAACTGTTTCGAGCGGAATCTCAGCTCTTTTGATCCGGAATGACAGTTGTTTCTTCGTTCCGGGCCGCTGAATCTTCATTGAAACACTGGACCCTTTCTTTCCTCTTATTTTTAACACAGCGTGGTTTAAATCCTTGCCGGCCATCGATTCTCCATTGATGCTGATAATTTCATCATTAGGCTTCAACCCGGCTTTTTCCGCTGGCGATTTCTTGAATGGGGAAACAATAATAATTTTGCCGTCTTCCATGCCAACCTCAGCCCCGATGCCTTCAAATGAGGAATCAAGAGAATCAGAAAATTGCTTAGCTGTCTGCTTGTCCATGTAAACAGAATAAGGATCATTTAGCGTAGACAGCATTCCCTGGATGGCTCCCTCGAGCAGCTTTTCTCTATCAACTTTTTCTACGTACTCATTCGAAATTAACTCATACGCTTTTTCGATTTTGTCCATAGCTTTATCCCGTTCAGAGTCAGCTTGTGCCGTCGCGGGAACTGCTGCAGTCTGGGGCTTATCCATCTCAAGCAGGTTGATTCCCGCATATACACCGGCGCCTCCAAACAGCATGCTCCCTGCTGCTATCACAGCCATTATTTTTTGATTCATCCTTTACTCCTCCTGTATGCCAGACTGTCTTTATCAAAACCTAGAGATAGTATATGTAAAGGATGGAGATTTCATGTAATCATAGAAGAAAAAGAAGGCAAATGAAAAAGCCGCCCCGAAAGCGGGACGGCTTTTTCACTTTATACTCGCAGAAACTTGCGGATGGAAGTCAGACTTCCCCATACTCCAATTACTGCACCGATTGCAATCAGCACTAGCGAAACTTGGAATACAAATGGATTATAAGGAAGAAGAGAGACAAATGATCCTTGAACCTTTGGAACGACCCATCCGATGACGTATTGGTACGTACTCAGCACCAATGCAATCGGGATCACAGAACCGAATACGCCTAGCAGCAATCCTTCAAGGAAAAACGGCCAGCGGATAAACCAGTTTGTCGCGCCGACAAGCTTCATGATTTCAATTTCTTTTCTTCTTGCGAAAATTGTAATTTTAATGGTGTTGGAAATTAAGAACATCGCCGTAAATACCAAGCCGATAATTAACGCGATTCCGATGTTGCGGGAAACGCCGACTACTTTAAACAAACGGCTGACCTCTTCTTTTCCGTAAGTGACTTTATAAACATGATCCATTTTCTCGATCTTTTTCGCCACGTTCGGCGTATCATGCGGATCTGTCGTTTTGACGACAAACGCATCATTAAGCGGGTTTTCCTGATCCTTCATCGTCAGGGATTTTCCGCTGTCGCCAAAGCTATCAACCAGCTGGTCAAGCTCTTTTTCTTTAGATGAAAACGTGACACTCTGAATGCCCTTCAGTTCCTTAATATCGTTCTGAAGCTTGTCCTGCGCCTTCTGATCTGCAGTCAGATCAACCAACACTTTGATTTCGACTTGTTTCTCAGCATTCGTAGCCATGTTATTCAAATTCAGCATAATCACTAAAAACACGCCGACCAAAATCAGCGTAACGGTTACAGCACTAATGGATGCGAATGTCATCCATGTGTTTCTCCCGAGAGATTTAAAACTCTCACGCAAGTGGCGCCCGAGAATTTTAATCATATGAACCATACTCCCCTCTTGACTCATCACGCACAATGATACCATCTTCGATTGCAATGACACGTTTCTTCATGGTGTTTACGATTTCTTTATTATGTGTCGCCATCACGACTGTTGTCCCGCGGTTATTAATTTCCTCCAGCGTCTTCATGACTTCCCAAGACGTATCCGGATCAAGGTTTCCTGTCGGTTCATCAGCAATCACAACATCAGGGTTGTTCACAATTGATCTGGCAATAGATACACGCTGCTGCTCCCCGCCTGAAAGCTGGTCAGGAAATTGTCTCGCTTTATGCTTCAGCTGCACGAGATCAAGCACTTCAAGCACCCGTTTTTTAATGACAGACGGCTGTTCTCCAATTACTTCAAGGGCAAATGCCACATTTTCAAAAACAGTAAGTTTCGGCAAAAGCTTGAAATCCTGAAAGACAACGCCGATTTTACGGCGCACGAAAGGAATCTCTTTTTCTTTAATTGCCGCGAGATCTTTATGATTGATTAAAATTTGTCCTTTTGTCGGTTTTTCTTCTCTGTAAATCATTTTAATAAAAGTAGATTTACCCGCTCCGCTCGGACCGACAACATACACAAACTCGCCGGGATGAATGGCAACAGAAACCCCATTGAGCGCTTTTACGCCGTTCGGATAGGCTTTATATACTTCCTTCATTTCTATCATGAAATCACCTAATCTTTTATATCATTTTATCTATCACACGGTCATACTCTTCGAATGCATTCGACAATTTATGACCCATTCATTTGTAAAAAGATGAAAAATCTGAAAGTTTCCTTTTTCAATACACTTCATTATACGTCAAATTTAGACATAATACTATTACAGTTTCTTTTCATTCATATTGTTATGGTATAAAAAATCCTTGCCAGCACTCGGCAAGGATTTTCTCATCTTACTTTTTTTCTGACAGCCATTTGGCAATAACAGCGGCTTCGTTATCATTTACAAGCCCCTTTGGCATATTGCCGCGGCCGTTTTTAATAATGCTTTCAATTTTGTGTTCGTCATATTTGCCTCCGACCTCTTGGAGATTAGGTCCTGACACACCTTCTAAATCCTTGCCGTGGCAGCCAACGCAGCTTTGCTGATATAACTCTTCCCCTTCAGATGCAGTGGCTTCCGTCTTGCTGCCGGTGTCTGTCTTCTCTTCTTTTGCATCGTTTGAACCACAGGCAGCCAACAGAACAGAAAGCGCAAATCCAAGCATTAGTATCGATAACTTTGATTTCATGTTGAGAAGCACAACTCCTTTACGATCTCTTCCATATTATAACCTCGTTTAAGCGCGTTTGAAACCCTCGCCCAGCACCTCGCTCGCGTCTGCTACAATCACAAAAGCAGACTCATCAATCTGTTTGACGATTTGTTTCAATTTGGTGAATTCAGTTTGCCCCACCACGCACATTAAAATCGGACGGTCATCGTCGGTATATCCGCCAACTGCTGAAATTTTCGTCACGCCTCTGTCAATCTTCTGTAAGACAGCCTCCTTGACCGCCTGCTCCTGCTTTGTAATAATGAGCGCCATTTTGGAACGATTAAAGCCGACTTGCACAACATCAATGGTTTTGCTGGACACATAGACGCCAAGCATGGCATATAAGCCTTGCTCAATATTAAATACGATCATAGCGGTAATAACGATCATTCCGTCAATGATAGCAAGACACTTCCCCAATGACAGGCCGGAGTACTTATGAATGATCTGTGCAGCCAAGGCTGTTCCTCCTGTCGAACCTTTCCCTAAGTACACAATGCCAATTCCGACACCTATCCCGACACCGCCAAAAATTGCCGCTAAGAGTTCATGGTGAGTGGCTGGCTGAATATCCCTTGTCAAAAACACTACTAGCGGCAAAAAAACAGAACCCGCAAGCGTCTTTAGCCCAAATTTCCCGCCGAGCAAAATGACACCCGCAATAAATAAAGGAATATTAATAATCCACTGTACATACGCTGCTTCAAAACCGTATGATTGTAAAATCGTACTGATCCCGCTGACACCGCCGGCGGCGATCTTGTTCGGAAGCAAAAATACATTAAAGGACACGGCTGTAATCGCTGCTCCTATCAGTATGTATACATAATCCCGCAAAATCCATAATGTTTTATTCCGTACGTCCATCAAAATATCCTCCGTTTCTTCCAATGCTCTCCGATAGCATTTTAATCCTTCCCTGATTAGATGTAAATAACACCCAAATACAGTGGTAATATGCTAAAGCAGCAGTGAAATCAAGGATATGAGGAATAAAAAAACACACCCATATGCATCAGGTGTGTTTTTCAGCTTAGGAAAGCTTAGAACGCAGATAGGCATCAATAAATGTATCAATGTCACCATCCATTACAGCTTGAACGTTCCCCATTTCTGTATTAGTCCGATGGTCTTTTACCATGGAATACGGGTGGAATACATAAGAACGGATTTGGCTTCCCCAGCCGATTTCTTTTTGTTCACCGCGAATTTCATCCAGCTCTGCCTGCTGCTCTTCAATTCTGCGCTGATACAGCTTGGCCTTCAGCATCTTCATGGCTCTTTCACGGTTTTTGATTTGTGAGCGCTCCGTTTGGCACGTCACAACCACATTCGTTGGCAAGTGAGTAATCCGAACGGCTGAATCTGTCGTATTGACGTGCTGTCCGCCCGCTCCGCTGGCACGGTACGTATCAACTTTAATATCCTCCGTACGGATATCAATATCGATCTCATCGTTAAATTCAGGCATAACTTCACATGAAACGAAAGATGTGTGGCGGCGGCCTGATGAATCAAATGGTGAGATCCGCACAAGACGATGGACACCTTTTTCTGCTTTGAGATACCCGTAAGCGTTATGTCCTTTGATGAGCAATGTCACTGACTTGATTCCAGCCTCGTCACCTGGAAGGTAATCGAGTGTTTCTACTTTAAAGCCGCGGCGCTCTCCCCATCTTGTATACATTCTAAGAAGCATAGAGCCCCAGTCCTGTGACTCTGTACCGCCAGCACCAGGGTGCAGTTCTAAAATCGCGTTATTTTTATCATACGGTTCGCTGAGAAGAAGCTGAAGCTCAAACTCATTGAACTCTTTTGTTAATGATTTTAGTTCTTTTTCAAGCTCAAGCTGGAGATCAGTGTCCGGCTCTTCTTTCAAAAGATCATGAGTCATTTGTAATTCTTCGTGGGATTCATTCAATTTTTTATACGAATTGACATAATCCTTTAAACCGTTTGCTTCATTTATAACCGTTTGAGCTTTTTGCTGATCATTCCAGAATTCCGGATCAGCCATTTGTTCATCTAGCTCAGCAATGCGGGCCTCCTTTGATTCGAGGTCAAAGAGACCCCCTAAAGTCCGCTAAACGAGAAGCCATATTTTCGAGCTCTGCTCTGATTTCTGATAATTCCATTTCATTCACCTCATTAAAAGATCCGCAGGCGCCTGCAGGCGCCGCGGTCAGTAAACTTGCCGGGGCGAACTATTCAGTACGGCCGCAGCAATTTTTATATTTTTTCCCGCTTCCGCAGTGGCATGGGGCATTTCGGCCGATATCAACCACTTTTCGAACCGGTGCTTTCTTTGCTTTTTTGTTATCGTCGCCTTCTTGCGGCTGATGGGCTGTGGTTTGGCCTTGTACAACCTCTTCACGCTCCAGATTGTTTTCAATCTCAGCTTTCATCACAAATTTTGCGACTTCATCCTCAATTGATTCAATCATATGCTCAAACATCGCAAAGCCTTCCATTTGATACTCACGCAGCGGATTTGTCTGCGCATAAGCACGAAGGTGAATTCCTTGGCGAAGCTGATCCATCGCATCGATATGATCCATCCATTTAGAATCCACGGCACGAAGAACGATAACTTTTTCGAATTCACGCATTTGCTCTGTGCCGAATTGCTCTTCCTTCGCATTATATTTCGTGATGATGCGATCCATAATGAGTTCAAGCATTTCATCCGGCTCTTTGCCGAAGATGTCGCTCTTCTCAAGTGCGCCTTCATCAAGATAAGTCGTGTTGATGAGCTCAACTAGACCGTCAAGCTTCCACTCCTCAGGAAGCTCTTCTCTTGGCGTGTAGGCTGCAATTGCGCGTTCGAGAGAAGACTTAATCATATTTTCAACGATTTCACGCAGGTTTTCAGAGTCAATGACTTCAAAGCGCTGCTTATAAATGACCTCACGCTGCTGGCGCAGAACATCATCATATTGCAGAAGTTGCTTACGCGAATCGAAGTTATTGCCTTCGACTCGTTTTTGAGACGATTCAACCGCGCGAGATACCATTTTGCTTTGAATTGGGGTAGAGTCGTCCATTCCGAAGCGGTCGAGCATTGCCATTGTCCGCTCAGCTCCGAATCTGCGCATCAATTCGTCTTCCATAGAAAGATAAAATTGAGTGATCCCCGGGTCTCCCTGACGTCCGGAACGTCCTCGAAGCTGATTGTCAATCCGGCGTGATTCATGTCGTTCTGTGCCGACAACAGCGAGTCCGCCAAGCTCTTTTACTCCTTCGCCAAGCTTAATGTCCGTTCCGCGCCCCGCCATGTTAGTCGCGATCGTAACTGCGCCTTTTTGGCCGGCCTCTTCAATGATCTGCGCTTCACGTTCATGGTTTTTGGCATTTAACACTTGATGCGGGATTCCTTTGTTTTTAAGCAGCTTAGAAATCAACTCAGATGTTTCAACGGCAACCGTACCGACAAGAACTGGCTGTCCCGTCATGTAACGCTGTGCGACATCCTCCGCAACCGCCTTAAACTTTCCTTCCATCGTGCGGTAAATTAAATCCGGACGGTCATCACGGACAACAGGCCTGTTGGTAGGGATCGTGACAACCTGCATGTTGTAGATATTGCGGAATTCTTCTTCCTCTGTCTTTGCCGTACCGGTCATACCGGCAAGTTTTTCGTACATCCGGAAGTAGTTTTGGAACGTAATTGTCGCCAAGGTCATGCTTTCGTTTTGGATTTCAAGCCCTTCCTTCGCCTCAATTGCTTGGTGAAGCCCCTCACTGTAGCGGCGGCCTTTCATCAGACGTCCCGTAAAGGAATCAACAATAACAACCTGTCCGTCTTCCACTACATAGTCAACGTCCTTTTGCATCGCAACGTGAGCTTTTAGGGCCTGGTTGATATGGTGGTTGAGCGCGACATGCTTCACATCAAAGAGGTTATCGATGCCGAACGCTTTTTCCGCCTTCGTCATTCCTTCTTCAGTAAGCTGTACAGCTTTTGTTTTGATATCGTACGTGTAATCCTTCTCCGCTTTTAACGTACGGACAAAAGCATTTGCCTGTACGTACAGCTTAGTGGATTTTGCAGCTTGTCCAGAAATGATAAGCGGTGTTCTCGCTTCATCAATTAAAATAGAGTCAACTTCATCTATTACCGCAAAATGAAGCGGGCGCTGAACCATCTGCTCTTTATAAAGAACCATATTGTCACGCAAATAGTCGAAGCCAAGCTCGTTGTTTGTGGAATAAGTGATGTCAGCGGCATAAGCTTCCCGTTTTTCGTCTTTTGACATTGAGTTTAAATTCAAACCGACAGTCAAACCGAGAAACTCGAAAATTTTACCCATCTGCTCAGCATCACGGCTTGCCAGGTATTCGTTGACAGTTACGATGTGTACACCTTTACCTGTTAGCGCATTTAAATAAACAGGCAGAGTTGACGTTAACGTTTTCCCTTCCCCTGTTTTCATTTCCGCGATATTTCCGTCATGAAGCGCAACGCCCCCCATGAGCTGGACTTTGAACGGAAACATGCCTGTTACGCGGCGCGAAGCTTCCCGAACAACAGCGAATGCTTCAACAAGAAGATCATCCGTTGTCGCCCCTTTTTCAAGGCGCTCTTTAAATTCAATCGTTTTATGTTTCAACGCGTCGTCAGAGAGATTTTCATAGTCTCCGCGAATCGCATCAATATCGTTAGCAATTTTTTCGTATCTATTCAGCGTACGTTTTGTTGGATCAAACATTTTATTTAAAATTCCAAGCATTTATAACGCTCCTCTATCATCACATGCCTATTTTAGAGGCATGTATAAATAATTTACTAGTCCATGTATACCTCTCATTATCATATCACACCTTTTGTTATTTCCAAAGAATTTGCAAATAAGAAAGACAAAAACCTTCCGCGGACATCACGGAAGGCTTCTCTTCATTATTCAGTCGGTTCAATTAAGCCATATTTCCCGTCATTTCTGCGGTACACGACATTTGTAAGGTTTGTTTCCGCATTTGTGAAAACAAAGAAATTATGGCCGAGCATATTCATTTGCAAGATCGCTTCTTCACTATCCATCGGCTTTAAATTAAAGCGTTTCTGACGGACGATGTCCAAGCTCTCCTCCTCTTCTATATCATCTTGAACCGCAATATCTGTATCAGAGCCAAAGCCGCTGGCTAATAAATATTTCGGAGAGCCCTGCTCACGGAATTTACGGTTTACTTTCGTTTTATGCTTACGGATTTGACGTTCCAGTTTGTTTGTTGCGAGATCAATTGCGTTGTACATATCCTCGTTATGCACCTCGGATCGAAGCGCCAGATCTGTCATCGGAATCGTAACCTCAACCTTAGACTCCTTGTCATTGTAAAACTTCAAGTTGACGTTCACATCGGCATTCACGCTATGGTCAAAATAACGCTCCAGCTTGCCGATTTTCTTTTCGACATGATCCTTTAACGCAGGTGTCACTTCAATATTTTCTCCTCTGATGTGATAGTTCATCAAAGAACGCCTCCCTTTTATTAAGGATATGTATCTATTTCTCTTTTACCCTTTACAATTCCTGCTGAAACATAAATCTTTTGTGAAAATTCAGTGAACTTTGTCGAATATTGTTTGTATTTTCTGCTAATGGCGGTTCGGAGGTATATGTATATGCTGATTGAACAAAACAAATACCTCACACACGCCTAATTGATTAAAAAGGGGTCCATACATTGATGAATAGACAGCATCCATTTTCTATAGTGAATCAGAAAATGTTCTTTTAAATACTCGCAGAACTCATGAGAGGGAAAAGAGAAAGAGACCAATTGATCAAACTCTGCAAAAATTTGGTCAAATGCTTTCACACAAATTTCAGCACATCGCGTATCCATAATGAAGAGAAGTGTTGAATGTGTTGAATCCAAATAAAAAAAGGCTTGGATCAGATCTTGATAGATCCGATCCCCTTCTGTTTTTGATAAATTCTCTTCAGCCTCTATCAAATAACATAACCCTTCTTCAATGGTAAAAAGAAGATGATAATAAGCTGATAAAAGCGTATAATCTTCTATGCTCTTCAAGGCACTCACCTATTTACGCTTGTCATAATATGTGCCGTCAATCGTAATGTTGTTATATGGATTTAAATACGTCGTATGCATCACACGTTTTCTTTTCATCTGCTGAAGTTCTGTTGCGATTGACTGCTTCAGTCTTTCCATTTCCTTCACAATCAGCTGATCCCATGTCAAGATAAGTTTCATCTGCTTTCGCTCTTCTTCTGAAAGCGGCAGAGATATCTCCTGAATCAGTTCAGACCGTGTAGCCACAAAGTCTTCAATTTGCTTTAAAAGTTCATCGCTTTCCGGCGTATTTTGTATGTGTGACAGCATACTCTTCGTCTCAGTGTATAGTTGATCTATGTTATTCATGCGATCCCGCCTGATCCGTGCCGGTCCTTCCGTTCACTTTGAATGGCTTGTTTCCAAGCATCGCGAAAATCTGTTACATAACCTTCAACCTCAGCCAGCATGCCCGTATCATTTTTGATATTTGCCTGTACCAATCTGCGATACATATAATCGTACATCGCACCCATAGAAGCGGAAAGCTCTATGTTACGGTTAAGTGTAAAATTTAATTCCTGAATAATATTTTGCGCTTTAATCAGATTTTCATTTTTACGTTCCATATCATCATTCTCAATGGCCTGAGCGGCAAGTCTTATAAATTTCAAACAGCCATTATACAGCATAAGCGTCAGCTCACCGGGTGTAGCCGTATTCACTGAATTTTGCTGATAGGCTGTATAAGGATTTTGGATCGCCATGTGTCATCCTCCAAATTACATTTATTGTGCAAGAAGCTGTGATAAATAGGACGATTGTTCGTTCATTTTTTGAATCGCAGAATCCATTGCACTGAATTTTGTATAGTAGCGGTTTTCTATCGTGGTCAACCGGTCCTGCATTTTGGTGATATCAGTGCTGATCGTGTTTAAATTTTTACCGATTGAATAGTCATTGGTTCCCATTGTCGAGTTACCGGCTTTTGCTTCAATGCTTTTCACCGTACTTTTCAGTGTGTCACCAATACGTTTCATAATCCCTTTATCACTATAAGCACTGCTGTTTGTTCCGCTTGTAAATAAGGCGGCAACACTTTGCGGATCTTCTTGTATTTTAGCTTTCAGTTTATCTTCATTAATCTCTAAATGGCCCCGCATTTGGTAAGCACCTGAGGTTGTGATACCAAATTCAGTTAATTGATAGGATTTTCCATCCGCGTTCACTTTAGAATAAAAATCCGTCCGCATTTGGTTCGTACCTGTGCTGATGCTGCTATCATTTCTCAGCAAACCGCTTTTTGCCTTCTCTTCCCAGAGTTCTACCTCTTTATCGGACATAGCTTCTTTTTGTTCACTCGTCAGCGGCGTATAGTCTCTGTATTTTTCTTCTTGCAGCTTTTCGTTCAGGCTGTCAACCAATTCATTGTATTTATCCACAAACTCTTTAATTTGATTGTAAATCCCGTCAACATCAGTTGAAACAGATGTGGTAACAGGGCCTGTGGCTGCAGTTGTATTTTTGATCGAATACGTAACGCCATTAACTGTGAAATTATTTGACAGCTTCTCCATTTCAAAGCCGTTGATCGTGACTTTTGCATTCGTTCCTTCTTTGTAAGCAGTAATCTTATTATCAGCGTCCAAAGAAAAACCTAGCTGACCGGACATAAAATCTGCTGTAGAAGCGTCTGCTGCCTGTATGCTGCCTCCTGCGCCTGTTGCTTTAGAAGAGAATGCAATCGTTTCCACATACTCTGTTCCATTCCAAATTTTATCTTTAAATGCTGATACGCCTAGATCTGAGCTGTTAAGTTTAGAAATCACATTATCAATCGTATCAGCGCTCGTCACACTGATATTCACTGTTTTGGCCGTTGTCTCACCAGGCGCCACAACGTTAAATGCCAAATTATAATCGCCTTGTGTGTATCCCGTATAATTATTTGCCTTATACGTTGCCGCGGTTGCCAAGCTCGCTACTTCAACAGTAGAAGAAGAGTTTGGCGCGCTTGCGCTTCCTGTAGCAGTTAACACAGATTCATTTGAGCTTGTCACAGTTTTGCTCTGATACGTACTCGGATATGTTAACGTATTTTTAGACATATAATCTTGGAATTCTTTTATTTTTGTATTTACTTCACGATAGCTGTCACGCTGCCATTCGAGAGTCTGTTTTTTTTGTGTCAGCCTGTCAAGCGGTGCTCTTTCTGTCTTCATCAGCTTTGAGACGATATCATCTATATCCATTCCTGACGCCAGACCTGTTATTCTCGTGACCATTTCAAACCACTCCTAATCTACTTTTTTTCATCTACAAATAACCCAAGATATTCAGTCATAGCCGCATAAAAATCAAGCCACCGTTTTGGCGGAATTTCGCGGATGACCTCATTTGTAGAGTCCTCTATTACTTTTACATAGTATTCATTTAACTTCTCATGAAGCTCAAACTTGAGGTGCACTTGCGAAGGTTCCAAAAGCTTGTTCATTTCCCCAACCATTTCAGAAAGGTTGGTAAATGAAACTTGATGAACAGGAACTGCATTCTCATTGTCTTTCTGATTATGTATTTGAGTATCGTAACGATCCCAAACAGGTTGTAACGTAGTGAGCCTTTCAATGTTCAATTGATCATCCCCTATGCCCCAATCTATCGTTTATATCGACTGAGTCGAGATAAGATTACACATATTTTTGGAAAAAAACTCATCTGTTTTAGATTTCTTGTTCGGAAATGCATTTATAAAAAATCAGTGGAGAGAATCCAGTTATTATATCATGAGTTAGAGAAAGCAAGGAGAATGATTCGGAGTTAGAAATATAATAAAAGACCTTGGCAACGCCAAGGTCTTCTTTAAAATTAACGTAACAATTGAAGTACGTTTTGCGGCTGTTGGTTTGCTTGAGCAAGCATTGCTTGAGAAGCTTGAGAAAGAATGTTGTTCTTTGTGAACTCGCTCATCTCTTTAGCCATGTCAACGTCACGGATACGAGACTCAGCAGCTGTCAGGTTTTCACCAGAAGCGCTTAAGTTGTTGATTGTGTGCTCTAGACGGTTTTGCACCGCACCAAGTTTTGCACGTTGAGTAGATACATTATTGATTGCAGTATCAATAGTAGCTAAAGCATTATCAAACGTTGTTCCGTCTGCAGCAGCAGCAAAAGTAGTTACATCAAGAGTGTTCACTCCAAGTGCTGATGCACTCATGTTGCCAATGTTAACAGTAAGCTGTTGACCGCCATTAGCTCCAATTTGGAATTTAAGGTCTGCAGTTCCAGCTGCAAATGAACCGTCTAAAAGGTTTTTACCGTTGAATTGTGTTCTGTCAGAAATACCTTTACTTCCAGCTTCTCCACCAATCTCTTGTTTTAAAGAGTTGATTTCGTCTTGAATCGCTGCTAAATCAGTAGTATCTTGAGTTCCTGTGTTACCAGCTTGAACAGTAAGTTCACGCATACGTTGAAGGATTGCATGAGTTTCAGTCAATGCACCCTCAGCTGTTTGGATAAGAGAGATTCCGTCTTGAGAGTTTTTAGAAGCCATTTCAAGACCTCTGATTTGTCCTCTCATTTTTTCAGAGATCGCAAGACCTGCTGCGTCATCTCCCGCACGGTTGATACGAAGACCTGAAGAAAGTTTCTCCATGTTTTTTTGTGATGCACTGTTGTTTGAAGACAAACGGTTCAGTGTGTTAAGTGCTGCGATATTGTGGTTAATTCTCATTTTTATTTCCTCCCTGAATATGTTGTTTAGGCACGTCCTTGTGCCTCAATTTTGTAATCGGCGGAGCCATTTGTGCCCTCTCCCGGCTACATCATTAATATCGGATTGTCTTTGATTTTGTTAATACAAAAATAAAAAAATCCTCACTTTTTTTGTGAGGATAATGCGGAGATCACATCGCTGGATAACGACGCCGCACGGTTATTTTCTTCCTGAATGGTTAAATAAATCTCCTTCCGATGAATATCAATATGCTTTGGGGCTTCAATTCCAAGCTTCACTTGATCTCCCTCAACCGCAATCACTTTTACTTCAATATCAGTGCCTATTTGAATCGCTTCGTTTATTTTCCGCGATAAAACTAGCATGATTCTCCTCCAATCGGATGCTTTGTCGTATATAAGGAGTTGTGTAAAACGACTTGCTTAGCCATCATGTTCTTGCGATTCACAATTATGGGAGCCAATAAATTCGCAGTAGACTTTTCGAATGGCTCTGCCATGGTCAGTATTGTCATGACTTCTATATCTTCAATATTTTCAATATCCAAACGTTCAGCAGTTGATTCATCAAGGTCAAATTCATAATTCTTAAAAAAGATAAACGGACTTACAACGATGAACGCAAGATTTTCTGAAGTGACGGACTGCAGTGCCACGAATGGAGAGTCTTCCGAAAGCGGAAGAATGACGAACTGTTTTTCTTCTAAAAAACCTGGAATTCCGTTTTCAAAAAGAATGATTTGTTCTTCTTTTACGTTCATTTGGCCATGGTACTTCGTATGAATGATCATTGTTCACGATCCTTTTCTTTTTACTTTTCGGGTGATTCTTTCGGGTATTCTACATCTATATTTAAATCAGGGTATTGGAGCATGTCAACCTTAACATTTCCTGGCGTATATTCAACAATAGGCTTATGCGGCTCAGCCTGAATAACAGGCTTTCGCGGCGTAATCTGAACATCGAGCTGTGACGGAGTATATTGTATTTTCACTCTCGAAAGAGAAGGAGCATAATGTTCGCCTAATTGAATTTGGTGCATCTCAGAGTTCCTCCTTGCTTGTGAAGCGATTGGGTTCCCCTTATTTTCAATTCTCATAAGCTCGTCTCCCTCTTCGGCAGTACGGGCTATCCCCTCCATTACATCCTCATGTCCTTGTTGGGCGGCTTCTTCGATTCTCTTGAAAACATGCTTTCTGTCTAATTCTTCCCATGCTTGTGTCTGGTCAATCGTGAGTTTTCCAGGTGTCACCGATATTTCCATTTCCGCACTCGGCTGTTCGATCTCAAGATCGGCTTGCGGCTGCTCCATTTTTAAGCTGGCGGGCGTCGTTGTTAAACCTATTTTCCCTTGAACACTATGCATAATCAATCTGGGAATCTGCATCACTCTACCTCCTGAACTATAAAAAAAGCGAACTCCTAAGAGCCGCTTACTTTAAAAAGTCAATCAATGTAGGCTGAACAATTTGCGCATTAACAGCCAGAGTTGCCCTGTGCACACTTTGCTGCGCAATAAATTCAGTTATTACTTCTTCCAGTTCTACATCTTCATTGTCTGACAACACTTTGGTAGCTGTTTCTTCTTGAGCTGAAAGTCTTGTATTAACCAGTTCAAGACGATTATATCTCGCTCCAAGATCAGAGCGTTCAGCGCTCATGCCGTCAGAAAAATGATCAATATCATCTAAAACACTGTCCATGCCATCTAGCGAGCCAGAACTTAGTGCTTTCTCAAAAGAATCAAGCATTTCAAATACATTCTGTCCGCTTTCAGAAGTGCCTCCAAAAGCTGACTTTGGATCTGAATTCACTTTCAATGACATATTATTTGATATATTGACTACGACATCAGCTGTATCAGAAATTGTATAAGTTCCGTCTCCGTTATCTGTAACCGGAGGCTTATCTGAATTTGTCCCGTTAAAGATATATCTGCCGTTCACTTGTGTATTCGCAATATTTAAAAGCTGTCCCTTTAGCTGCTTCACTTCTACGCCAATCGCTTGCCGCTCCGCCTCGCCGTTTGTATCATTTTGAGCTTCAACCGCTAATTCTCTGACCTTTGATAGGATGTCAATTCCTTCTGTAATGTTTGTTTCAGTGTTTTCGAGCCAGGTAAAGGCTTGAGAAGCATTGCTTTTGTACTGCTGCACTTGAGACAGTTGCGTATTATACTTTAAGCTTTTCATTGCTACTACAGGATCGTCGGAAGCCTTTGAGATTTTTTTCCCTGAAGAAATCTGCGACTGGAGTTTATCCAGCTTCGAGTAGCTCGAACCGATATATCTCAGTGAGTTTTGCTGTATCATGCCTTGTGTTACTCTCATATGACTTTACCTACCTTCCTCCAACACCCATGCCGTTGATCACTTTATCAAGCAATTCGTCTTGTAAAGTCACCATTCTTGCAGCTGCATTGTATGCGTGTTGGAATTGAATCATATTGGTCATTTCTTCGTCTAAAGAAACTGCGCTCATTTGCTGACGGTTTATGTCTGCATCATTCAGCTGTGTTTCTGTATTAGACGCCAGCCGATTAGCCTCTTGAGCTTCGATCCCTAGCTCGCCAATCAGACCCGCATAATAATCTAACACACTAGTTTCTTTGCCGTTAATGGTTATTTTACCGGTTAAAACATTTGCTAATTTTGTAGCATTGGCGTTATCGTTTGCTGAACCAGTCAGTGAGAAAGCAATGTTTGCGCCTTTTGAATCTATTATACTGTCAGACACTTTAATCTTGCCCGCCGCTCCCTTTGCAGGTTCAGTTTCACCGCCGGTAAAATCAAAAAAGTCTCCGCCTTGTTCACCGCTCTTGGTCAAACCATTTCTGTGCACTTCATTGAAAGCTTTGGCAAATTCAAGCGCCATATTGTCAAGATCAGAAAGCATTTCCGGATATACGCCCTTTTCTTGACCATCTGCTGTTATATACCCGTAAGACTCTATAAATCCTAAAAGAGATCCCTTGCTGCTGAAGGACTCCGCCTGCACAGCTTTATCTCCGATTGAAATACTTGATACTAAACCAGTTTCATTATCATAGTTGGCTGTAAGTTCTGAAACCTCGTAATTTTTACCGTCCAAAACAGTCCCAAGCGACTGTTTATTTTTATCAAGGATTTCAATTGATACAGTTCCCTCAGCAGACGAAAGTGCATTCCCGCCTGATTTGTTATAGCTGACTTTGATATCAACCATTGAGGATAATTTATCGATCAGCAAATCTCGCTGATCATATAAACCATTCGGAAGAAGCCCGACCGGTTCTACTTGTGCAATTTGCTTATTTAAACTGTTTAATTGAGAAAGCAGAGAATTGACATCCAACACAGTTGTATTTAACTCCGCTTTTAAATTCGATTGAACATTGGTAAGTGATTCAGAAATATAATTAAACGTTTCAGCTACAGCTTGTCCTTTTCGAGCAACAACAGAACGTGCACTTTCTTCATTTGTATTATTCGATAATTCCTGCAGGGAATTCCAAAACGAATTCAGCACACTGTTCAAGCCGCTGTCATCCGTCTCATTTAAAACGCCTTCCATTTGCGACAGCGCTTTAGCTTTCGTGTCATAGTATCCGGCACTGTTGTTTTGAAGACGGTATTGATAATCAAGAAAGATATCTCTTATTCTCTCAACTGACTTTCCTTGAACACCTGTACCCATTTGTCCAGCTGTTTTTTCTGCATTTTTGGATACCGCAGGGAAATAGTCAGTTGCCTCCAATGAGACCCGCTGTCTTGTATAACCATCAGTATTGGCATTTGCCACGTTATTTGCAGTCGTGCTTAACGCTGCCTGCTGAGCGCTTAACGCCCGCCTTGCAGTTTCAAGCCCCATAAAGGTAGATGTCATTTTCTGAATTCCTTTCTGCTAAGCTTTTGAATCAAAAAGTTTCATTCGGCTGCTCTTCGGCAGCTCAGCTTTAATTGATTTGCTGTAATTGAAGTTATTTTCCTTAGGAACCAGCATATCGTACGAAATAGAGATGAATTGCAGCGCGTCTCTCGTCAGCTGCCTATTCATCTCATTTACTTTTTTCAGACGTCCGAGAACTGTAGAAAGAGATTCGTATAGTTGTTCCAGCTCTTCCCTTTCGCTGCCTGAGGTTTTGGCGATACATGCGGTAATGGTGTTATTTTCGCTGTATCCGAGAAAGGCGGAGGTTGCTTTGATCCGGTCATCTTCTGTCTGCGTGATCGCTTGAATATATTTTTGCTCTTTTGTCAAAAGGTTTGAAAGCTCCTTTGTTTTACCGGCTTTGAGTGCTTCCGTCTTTTCTTCAGACAGCGTGAGCAGGTGCTCATGCAGAACGCAAAGTCGCTTTAATTGTTCAATAATGGCCTTTGCTGACATGGGCTTTCTCCTTTTTAGTGCTTTTTATAAAAATTAATCATATTTTTCGCTATGTGATTTGCGTCTACTTTGTATGACCCGTTTTCGATTTGCGCTTTAAGCTGCGCAATTTTTTCCTGTCGTGAACCAGCGACTGCGTCGGATGCATTTTGCATTTCTTTAGCCTGTGACGAAATTTCAATTTTATCTTGAGGCTGTGCAGCAGTTTTTTGCACCGCTTGCTTTTCATAATTTTTTTGATATGGATTAACGGATTGTGTTCCAAATTGATTGATTTTCATAGGATTCCTCTCGCTTTCCGTTGCAGTCTTTAAACAATCTTAACCCTTTTATCGACTGCGTTTTCAGTTAGTTTAGGGAATCAGCTGTTTTTGGTATTATAGGCATAGTATGTGTCTTTTTTACTATTTTCTTTCTCGATTTCCAGAGCGTCCTCGTGGTTCAAATGATCCATTTGAGCCTTGATATCGGACTGGCAAGCCTTGCAGAACTTGCCTTCTCGAATCGATGTTCCGCACCTTTCACAAGGGTATGCCAAATTAGGAAGATGAGTGATCTGAATTCGCTTCTGCCTGATGAATTTCAATATCAGCTCTTCTTCCACACCTGTTTCCTCAGTTATCCGGTTCAAAGTTGATTGCCGATTTTCCTGCTTTCTTAAAAATTTATAAACAGTCTCAAATGATTTTTCTTCTTCCTTAATACACGCCTGACATACGGTTTGCAGCTTTGTCTTTAAAAATAAAGTATTACATTTCGGACAATTCGCCAGTTCTCCCATCTTTTTTTCTCCTTATTCGATAATATGCCTGTGTCAATTTCTAGTGATTATATCGGCATAAAAACAGAATCATTTAGCTTCTGATTAAGGTAAAAGATGCCACTGAAGCGGCTTTTCCTTTTTCTAATAAGCAGCGCGCTGCAAAATGCAAAGTGGCGCCTGTTGTATATAGATCGTCTATTAAAATGATATTCATACCTTCTGCTGAATTGTTTTTCGTATCAAAAATACGCGCGGAAAGCAGGCGTTCTGTTTTCTTTTTCTTAGACTGTTTCTCATTATTCAGGCGGATGAGGAGATGGTGGATGGGCCTGCCTAAACATTCTGCCAGGAGCTGTGACTGATTAAATCCGCGCTCCTCTTCCCGTTCCTTGCTTAGCGGAATAGGAACAAGAACAAAATGCTTATCGGGGTAAACCTTTGAAAAGGTTGAAGAAAAATCGCTTTTAAAAGCATTTATAATTTCTGCATCTCCTCTAAATTTAAAACGGGAGAGCGTTTCTTTCATCATATCATTATATGTGTAAACTGAACGATTTTGGCGGAGCAGCAAGCTGTGACTGATCCTTGATTTCCACGCCTCACAATCCCTGCATACCGCATAAACGGATTGAGGTCTGCCGCATATGGTGCAGATATGTCCTGTGATTTTTTTCAATTTACTTCTGCAGGAATGACAGACCTTCTCGTCAGGCTTTAATAAAAAAAGAGCTCTCCATGTAACAGCTTGAGAAAATTGCGAATCGCATAGCAGACAGATCAGTTTATGAATGCCTCCTCCTGCTTTGTTTGGCATAAATCGCTTGGACTCTCTGATACCACAGCTGCAGATTCAGCCAAAATGACAAGCATAGCCGTATTTTTTTGTTTATCTACCATCTCTGCTTTCGTATATGCGATCTTTTTAAGATCAGTAACGTAGGATGGTCTCACTTTGTTTAAAGAAAGTGCCAGTACATCGTTTTGGCATACTTGGCACGTGCAGGCCATGTGAAGCTGGTCCATATAACGGTCGAGCAGTTCTTTCATTACGATTTCTTTTGAATTGACAAGCATTTTTACAGCTCCTCATCATCGGTTATATGAGTATACTGTACCACGTTTTCAAATAATGGCTAGTCTGTTCATTCATTTTTTGCTGCCAAGCCGTTCATTTCTTTTATATGCTTTTTTGCATCGAGCATACTCTTTGTTTTGCCATAGTGAAAGAAAATGACATCGCCGTCTGCATGCTCTTTATGCCGGCCAGTTCTTCCTGCGATTTGAATAAGTGCGCTTTCCGTAAAGATAGGAGATTCCGCTCCCAGTACACCTGTTTGCACCTTGGGAACCGTAACGCCTCTTTCCAGTATTGTTGTTGTGATTAATAGATCGAGCTGACCATCTCTGAATCGCTGCACTTTTTCCTTTCTATGCTTGTCTTCCGCATGCACAGTCGCGGTTCGGCAATTAACATCTTTAAAGCTCGCAGCAGCCTTTTCTAGAATAGAAACGGAGGGAACGAATAAAAAAACAGGCCTCCCTTCTTTCACATGAAACTCTATCCATCTTTTCACCGCTGGCGGAATTTTATTTCGGTTTAATTTCTTCTTCCAGTTTCCACACCATACAAAGCACGGTTCGGGTAAAGGTTTCCGGTGGTGTCTTGCGGGGATGCGAACTGAATGTAACTGTCCGTTCCACGCTTTTCTTTTTAATTCTTTAGGAGGTGTTGCACTTAAATAAACGAGGGTGCTGTTTTTCTTTCTTGCTTTTTGAACAGCGAATTGAAGGGTTTGATCAACAGAATACGGAAAAGCGTCAACCTCATCAACGATCATAACATCGAATGCATCTTTATATCGCAAAAGCTGATGCGTGGTGGAAATCATGAGCGGAGATAGCCGCCCTTTGTCATCGCTTCCTCCGTAAAGCGCTGAAATGTCAGCACCCTGAAAGGCAGCCTTGAGTCTTGGAGCAAGCTCTAATACAACATCGGTGCGAGGAGTTGCAATACATACACGCAGCCCTTGATTTAACGCTGATTCTATACCAGAAAATAGCATTTCTGTTTTACCAGCGCCGCAAACCGCCCAGATGAGGAGCTCTTCTCTTTTTGATATTGCTTCAATTAAAATATTGGCGGCTTTTTGCTGTCCGCTTGAAAGCTTGCCGCCCCATGTCAGCTTAACAGACTTCCAGTTTTGTTTATCTCCCTCTTTCCATGAATATAAAGGAACCTCCTCACTCACTCTGCCCATCATGATACAGGAACGGCAATACAGCTGATCTTTTCCAAATGAGTGATAAAAAGAAAAATACCGCTTATCAGTTTGGCCGCACCTATTACATCTATAGCCCTGTTTATTTATTGATATAGAATTTTCAGCGGTGATATAGCCATTCTTGATATGCCATTCAATCATTTCATCGGAAAATGGGAGCTCAGTCCTGAGCAAATGACGGCTTTGAAGCGTCTGCTGCAATTCTCTAGAAAAGGAAATGTTCTTTTCAGTTGGCACCTTCACATAGCACCGCCTCCTTTCGAGACAGTATGCCTGAATGAATAGTTTCTGTCGAACAATCAAAATAGAAATATAAAAAAATCTCCGTTGCTAAAACGGAGATTTGGCCTTATTTAAAACACCAGCAAATTCCTAGCGCACCTTCACCCAAATGAGTGCCGATTACCGCGCCAAAATAGCTGTTATAAAATTCAACATGAGGATATTTTACAGAAAGCTCTTCAATGATTTTCGCTGCTTCTTCCTCGCGATTAGCATGGATAACAGCAGCGCGCATAGGCAACCCTTTGCTCGCATCTTCGTCTAAAAGCTCATAAATTCGCGAAATTGCTTTTTTACGTGTGCGAATCTTCTCAAAAGGCACAATTACCTTATTGTCAAAATGAAGGATAGGCTTTACCTTTAGAAGACTACCAATGAAGGCTTGGGCGCTGCTTAATCGCCCGCCGCGCTGAAGATGAGCTAAGTCATCTACCATAAAATAAGCTCGAACTGTTTTTTTCATTTCTTCCAGTTCTTTTATAATATCTTCCGGCGATGATGCTCCGTTTTTAATTAATTCAGCGGCTTTAAGAGCATAAAAGCCTTGGGCTAAACAGCTTATCTCTGAATCAAATGGATACACATCAATATTGTCGACCATTGAATCAGCCGTTGCCGCACTGCTGAATGTTCCGCTGATCCCGCTGGAAAGATGGATACTGATGACCGCATCATAAGATTTGCCAAGCTCTTCATACAACGCAATCAGCTCGCCGATTGGCGGCTGAGAAGTCGTCGGGAGCTCATTATGTTTTTTTACTTCTTCGTAAAAGCTTTTCCAATCCAACTCAATTTCTTCACGGTAAGTCTCCTCCCCAAAAACAACCTGGAGAGGGATCATATGTATCTGATGTTGTTCACGCATTTCTTTCGGAATATATGCCGTGCTGTCTGTTACGACTGCAATATTCATAGCTTCGATACCTGCCTTATTGCTTTATAACTCTATTGTAAGGGAAACGGCAGCCTAAAAAAAGACCTGCCTAGAAAAAGGCAAGTCTCCTAATATACTATCTCATTTCTACCCAGCCATTTTTAATGGCGACCACAACGGCTTGCGTCCGGTCGTTCACATTCATTTTTTGTAAAATATTGCTCACATGGTTTTTAACGGTTTTCTCACTGATAAACAATGATTCCCCAATTCCGCGGTTGCTTTTTCCGTCTGCAAGCATCTGCAGCACTTCACATTCCCGCCTAGTTAGAATATGTAATGGTCTGCGGATTTCAGGGTAAACCTCGTGTTGAGGATGTGCAGAAACTCCGCTTGTTGCAAGACGGCGGAATTCGTTAACGAGGTTATGCGTAACCTTCGGATGAAGGTAAGAGCCGCCCTCGGCAACTACTTTAACCGCTTCAATTAATGTATCAGCATCCATCTCTTTCAGCAGATAACCTCTAGCACCTGTTTTCAGGGCATGTGTTACATAATTTTCGTCATCGTGAATTGATAGAATAATTACTTTAGATTCAGGATACAGCTCAACAAGCTGTTTTGTAGCTTCCACACCATTTACGTTTGGCATATTGATATCCATGATCACAACATCAGGATGATAGTGCTCAACAATACGAGCCGCTTCGTCTCCGTCATCACCTTCGGCTACCACTTCAAAGGTAGGTTCAAAATCCAATATCCGTTTAACACCTTCACGAAATAACTGATGGTCGTCGATAATAACAATGTTTACTTTAGTCACAAGCCACGCCTCCTTGTATTATTGTTCTATATACTCTAGCATTCGGTCAATATGCCTTTTGGCTCTATTTTACAAATCATAGTCAAAGAGATAACGGAACCTTAATCATAATAAATGTCCCAAGACCTATTTTCGAATCTATTGTCATCGTTCCTTCCAATAAATCTACTCTTTCTTTCATGCCCAGCAAGCCGAATGATTTGTTTTTCTTCTCTTTCGCTTCCTTCAGGTCGAACCCTTTACCGTTATCTTTTATCATTAAAATCACAAAATCATTTGTGATTTCAACTTTGACTGTAATTTCTTCAGATTCAGAATGCTTTAGCGCATTAGACACAGCTTCCTGTGCGAGCCTGAAGAGCGCAACTTCAAACTGAGGCGCAAGCCGCTGATCCTCTGTTTCTCCAATACACTGAAAATGTATTTTGACCTTCCCGTTATATTCTTCGGTTGTATATAGATATTTTCTTAAAGTTGGAATCAGGCCTAGGTCATCAAGGGCCATCGGTCTTAAATCATATATAATCCTTCTCACTTCGTAAAGGGCATTCCGAACATTTTGACGGAGATTTTTAATTTCTTGGAATCCGTCCTCTGCACCCCGGTCACGGAAAATCCGCTCGATTAATTCCGATCTCATCATAACATTCGCCAGCATTTGAGCGGGTCCGTCATGGATTTCTCTTGAAACTCTTTTTCGCTCTTCTTCCTGCGCCTCAATAATTCTTAAGCCGAAATCCTGTTTTGCCTGAGCATCTGCAAGAAGCAGTCCGACTTCGCGCAGATCCTGGTTCAAGTAATTAAGCACAACTGTAATTTGGCTTACTAATGATTCTGACCGCTCAATGATTTCCTGAAGCCCTAGCAATCTGCGCTCCAAATCATCCCGCCGTTCGCGCAATTGCTTCTCACGCTGCTGGATCATCGTCAATTCTACCTGCAGCTTATGGGCTTTTTCATAAGCATTGCGGATTTCCTCTTCACTGAATCTATGAAAATTACGGCTGACCTCGGATAAACGGTTTCTCGCATGGCGGGTTTGCACTTCAAGTTTATCGCCAAGCTCAATCACTTCATACACCTGCTGCTTAATTTGTTTCAGTTCTTCAACCAGCTGTTCATACTGCTGGCGTGACTGCTCCCCGATTTGAAAAACCTCGTCCTTGCTCCCGTCAACGGTTTTCAGCATCTTCATCAAAATAGAATCCAACACTTTGGAATCCATCTTTGTTTTATTCATAATTTCCCTCCGTCACGGCGTTGTCATATATTTTTATTATAAATGTAATTGATCTGCAAATTATGTCGAATTATAATGAAAGAATGCGTATATTCTAGAAAAAAACATTTTTATATACTATCTACTCTTTATGATACCAAAATACGCACAAAAATTCTAAAGACTGTACGAATTTGTATAGGCAGTCTTTTATGCTTAGCAGGAGGGTCAGCTAGCATGCTGCACAGCTATTTTACTGTGAAAGAAGCAGGAGAACACGAGATTGTTATAGAAAAATCGCGTTTTATCTGTCATTTAAGCCGTGTTTCTACCGAACAAGAGGCACAGGAATTTATACAGAAAATAAAGAAACAGCACTGGAATGCGACTCATAATTGCTCAGCTTACGTTATCGGCGAGAATGATCATATCCAAAAAGCCAATGATGACGGAGAACCAAGCGGTACAGCGGGAGTGCCGATGCTTGAGGTATTAAAAAAACGCGGACTTAAGGATACTTGCGCCGTCGTTACACGATACTTCGGAGGTATTAAGCTTGGGGCTGGCGGATTAATTCGCGCTTATGGGAAATCAGTGTCTGAAGGATTAAATCATATAGGTGTGGTAGAACGGAAGCTTATGCGAATCATGCATACTTCCGCAGATTACACATGGCTTGGCAAGATTGAAAATGAATTAAGGGAGTCACAATTTCTGTTAAAGGAAATCCATTATTCAGAAAATGTTGAATTCGAAACATACGTGGAAGAAAAGGAAACAAATGCTTTTTCTGAATGGATGACAGAACTGACAAATGGAAAGAGTGATATTAAAGAGGGAGAGTTGACGTATCTTGAAAAAGCCGTCAATCACATAAAGGAGACTGAATAATGGCTGAACGCGTTAGAGTGCGGGTGCGAAAAAAGAAAAAGAGCAAACGCAGGAAAATTATAAAAAGAATAATGTTATTGTTCGTCCTCGCATTATTAGTAGTTGTAGGGCTTGGCGGATATAAACTTTATAAAACCATTAACGCTGCCGACGATTCGTACGATGCCCTATCTCGCGGGAATAAATCAAATCTTCGCAGCGAAGTTGTAGACATGAAGAAAAAACCGTTTTCTATTTTATTTATGGGAATAGAGGATTACGCGACTAAAGGACAAAAAGGGAGATCAGACTCTCTTATTGTAGTTACCCTGGATCCTAAAAATAAAACCATGAAAATGTTGAGTATTCCGCGTGATACACGTGTGCAATTAGCCGGTGACACAACCGGAAGCAAGACAAAGATCAATGCCGCTTACAGCAAAGGCGGTAAAGATGAGACAGTTGAAACTGTTGAAAACTTCTTGCAAATCCCGATCGATAAATATGTCACAGTTGATTTTGACGGATTTAAAGATGTGATAAATGAAGTCGGCGGTATTGATGTAGACGTGCCTTTCGATTTCGATGAAAAAAGTGACGTAAACGAAAGCAAACGGATTTACTTCAAAAAAGGCGAGATGCATTTAAACGGCGAACAAGCCTTGGCGTATGCCCGAATGAGAAAACAGGATAAACGCGGAGACTTTGGCCGTAATGACAGACAGAAACAAATCTTAAACGCGCTGATTGACCAAATGTCAAGTGCAAGCAACATTGCTAAAATTGATAAAATCGCAGAAAAAGCCAGCGAAAACGTTGAAACCAATATTCGTATTACTGAAGGTTTAGCGCTTCAGCAGATTTACAGCGGCTTTACCAGCAAAAAAATCGACACGTTGAGCATTACAGGATCTGATTTGTATTTAGGTCCTAACAACACGTATTACTTTGAACCTGATGCTACAAATCTCGAGAAAGTCAGAAAAACGCTTCAAGAGCATTTAGATTATACTCCAGATACAAGCAGCACTGGCACTTCCGGTACCGGAAGTTCAACAGATGGGACTGACAGTTCAAGCGGTTCTGACAGCACTGGCACAACAACTGACGGCACGACGAGCGGAAGCAGCTATTCGAATGACAGCAGCACAAGCTCAAACGGTACAACGAATTCAACAACTGGTTCATCCTATTAAAAAATGCCCGGTCCTTTAGAGGATCGGGCATTTTTGCGCAGAAAAAAACTCCGGCACATAAGCCGGAGTTTTTAATTCCTTTTCACCAGCCGTTTATAAAATTTCGTAAACGGTTTGAATTTTTCATTCACGAGTCCTGTCACTTCTGCTATGATTTGCATAAAAATGATTAAAATGAAGATAATAAACAAAGAGAGCCAAATTGTGGCAGTTTTAAGCACAATCGCACTGATACTGAAAATAAATCCAATCATATAAATAACTAAGACCGACATCCGATGTGAAAGGCCAAAGGCCATCAGTCTATGATGGATATGTGACTTATCAGGCGCTGAAATCGGCTGTTTGTTTAAGATTCTCCTGATAATAGCAAATGTTGTATCAAAAATCGGTACGCCTAATATAATAATCGGGATAACGATACTGAACAATGTGACACTTTTATACAAGCCTAATAATGAAAGAATCGAAATACTATACCCTAAAAAAAGTGAGCCCGTATCTCCCATAAAGATTTTTGCCGGATGAAAGTTGTAAAACAAAAATCCAAGCGTGCTGGCAATAACAACTAATGAGAGTGACAGAATGAGCACTTTTCCGCCGGATAGCGCCATGACGGCGATTGTTGACAGGCCAATAACAGAAAGACCGGCAGCAAGGCCATCCAATCCGTCAATCAGGTTAATTGCGTTCGTGATGCCGACAATCCATAATACGGTCAGCGGATAAGCCATCCATCCTAATTCAAATCGTTCTGTTAAAAAAGGTACTGAGAAAAAGTCCATTTTTAAGCCAGTGCTTACAATCATAATGGCTACACCTAATTGAATCAAAAACTTCACTTTTGCACTTAATTGATATTTATCGTCAAGAATACCTAACACAATTATGATGAATGCTCCGGCTGTAATAGCCGTCATCCTTGTTTCAGTGTATATACCGGATGCAAGCACGCCTGCAACCACCCCGATAAATATGGCCAGCCCGCCCATCCGGGGCATGATTTTGTCATGTACTTTTCGATTGCTGGGCTGGTCAACTGCACCTATTTTAATCGCAATCCTTTTTACGATTGGGGTTATGATTAAAACTGTCAGCAGCGAGACAATAAACGCAACAACAATGCGAATCATGCGTTCGTCAAGCATAAAGAAGTCTCCTTTGGAATTAAATAAAGTCTTTATTTATATAGAGAACCGTTCCTTCCATTATACCTTCTCCTTAGTTATTATAACAAGCTTCATCAAAAAGAAACACGTATAATCAAAAAACGCGCATCCCAATTTATAGGACTACGCATGTTTTTGAATCCCTGTATATTTCATAATTTGTCTAAATAAGCAATCCCAATCTTGGGTGCGGGCGATGTTTCGGCGCATTTCTTTATAGGTCTCGTCTCCGTTTTGTCCGAGAACTTTTTCACAAGCGGCTATAAAATCAATCGGATGATCGCCCTCTACATATTCGTATACATAAGGCTTTTGCATTTTTGAGGTTGACGGAAGATTAGTGCCTACAACAGGTTTTCCTGCCGCTAAAAATTCAAATAGTTTCAGCGGAAACACAGCTTGGTTATACGGTGATTGTTTATATGGCATGATGCCAATGTCGATAAGCTCCATAAAATGAGGCACTTCTTTTGGATCTGCCGGACCGGTCCATATAACATTGGGAAGTCTCAGCAGCTCTTGAAACGAAACGTCACCATTGGTGGCATCCGGGCCAACCCATAAAAATGTCCAATCAGGCTTTTGCAGGGCGGCGGCTTCAATCATTTTAAAATCGAGCTTCGGTTTAATCCCGCCAATAAAACCTAACACCGTTCCTTCTCTCCCCTGCAGTATACTGCGATCGGGAGCTTGTTTATGTGCAGAAAACAGCTCAAACTCCACACCGTTTTCCACAGTATGAACCTTTTCTCGTCCCGCAGTCAGTTTTTTGCCTACTTCCTTATGAAGATAATCAGATGAACAGGTAATTGAATCTGCTCGTTGTATAATTCTCAGCTCTGCCGATTTTATGACTTTTCGCCGGAATTCAGACAGCAGATTTGAACGCCCGCTGATCGGCGCAGCCCATAGGTCACTGCAATCATAAATGACCTGATCCCAAGAATACAGCGAAGACAGCAACGGGAATCCCGGAAACGTGTACCATAAACAGCAGCGTTCACCGTTTGAAGAAGCAGATGCAAGCTCATCGAGTAATGGCGAGAGCTTATGTCTGTAAAAAACATCTGTATATCGTCCAAAACGAAACATTTTTTTCTGCAGCAGGTCTTTGACAGCGAATTGCCTGATCCCAGAATGGACTTCTTGAAATTCTTTCCCTTTGGCACGCGGAGCCGGACATACCCAAATGACTTCCTTCGTTTCCTCTTGAGCAGCTAAAAATTCTGCCAGCCGGTGCCTTCTGTATCTCAATTGGTCTTTTCCCCATTCAGCAGTGGCAACGATGACATGAATGATTGCTTCTTTTGTTTCCACCTTCATCACCTTTTCTCTCTGTTTGCGGCTATAATCTTTTTTTCACCGCGTTTTTTGCATATTGAACAAAACACCATGTCGCTTTCATGAAGTGAAGCCGTTCGATTTCCCTGTAGACAAACCACGTTTTTTTCGCAGCCTTCCATTTGTTGCTGGAAATTGAGTTGTTGACAAGCCGATATTCAGCAAGGCATTCATTCATTCCATAGGCAGTAAATCCTTTTTTTAAAAGAGACAGCCATGTGGCTAAGTCCTGTCTCGTTCTGATATTCGGCATTTGGATCTGTCCCGTTTGCTCTCTGTCAATCATCACCGTCAAGCAGCCGATAATTGTATTTTTCAGAGCGTCATCGTACGTCAGGCTCTCCGGCGCATGAATGAATTTATCGAGCGGGGTTCCGTCCTGCTCCATTAAGCTGTAGCCTGTGAAAGAAAACGCACAGGAGCGCTCCATCATAAACGCGAGCTGCTTTTCCAGTTTGTCTTTTTTCCATTTGTCATCACTGTCCAAAAATGCTACATAGCGCCCTTGAGCGCGTTCCAACGCTTTGTTGCGAGCAACCGCAGCTCCGCAGTTCTCCTCCAGATACACCACTTGAATTCTTTCGTCTATTTTTTCATACTGCTGTAAAATGTCGCGGGTCCCATCCGTTGAGCAATCATCCACGATAATCATTTCCCAATGAGGATGGCTCTGATCTAATACCGAATGAACCGTGTCTTCAATATAGTCACGCGCATTATAGGAAGGTGTAATGACAGATACGAGAGGTTTCCAATTGGTCATGATCACATCTCCATCGTATGATTTTAAAAGGATTCTCTGAAAAATTCAGGAATGACAACGAACATAAAGGCAATCGTAAGGCCAATCATAACGCCGAGAACTGCTTTCTTTTTCGGAGACATTCCGCCGCCTGCTGTCTCACTCACGGTTTCAGAATCTGTAACACTGGCCGCTTTTAGATTAAGCTGAGTATTTTTAAGTTCATACAAAAATCTCTCTTTATCCACTTTTGAATCCTCGCTCACCTTCTCGCCTTCAAGCGCATCTATGCTGCTGCGGATGACGGCTTCTCTTTCTGCATACAGCTTTTGATCATTTTTGAGAAAGGTGGAGGAAATGGCGTTTAGGACAGATTCAGTTCGATCCTTATCCTCGTCGCTATAGCTTAAAGTCAGTAACGATTTAGATTCTGTTTTGATTGTAAGCTTCTCTTTGATTTCTGCTATATCTTCATCCTTTTCATCAGGAAGCGCCTCCTTCAAAAAAGAGTCGCTCTTTAGCAGAAGCGGAATCTCTTCTGTGCTGTTATAAACCGGATGATCATAGCTCCCCACAGCCAAAGTATCTTCAGCTGTATAGCTCTTTTGACCAGCGATTTGTGACGGCAGGATATACCCCGCCGCACCTAATATAATTGGCACCGCTATGATCCAAATGATATTTTTTTTTATGCGACGGGCTATTCTTATCAATATATCGTTCATATAAGTCTCCCTGCTTTTTGTAGTCTGTTTATCTGTACATCGGCTCAGGCATTTGTCTGGACCGCCTTAACACATTCACAGCGGCGATGACGAGCGCCATAAACACCCAATGGAAAAATAAATTTGAAACAGAGCTTGGGCTGATACTTGATACCAGGAAACTGACCATAGCGGTAATAAGCCCTTCTGTGATCAGTTTTGACTGATTTTCTAATTTTCTTTCATAAAACTTGTAAAGCACCCATATAAGGTAGGCATAAATGGACAGATATCCCAGCATGATGAACAAGCCAAAATTAGCAAGAATTTCAACGAGCCAGTTATGCACCTCTGCCACATTGTCCGTATCATATAAAGCATAATGCTCAAGATAATAGGATACATTTCCTGCCCCGACTCCGAATCCGTATGAATCCAGGAAGAAATGCCAAGCGTTTTTCAGCAGATTGGCCCGGGCCACATTTGATGGAAGCCTGTCATGAAATGAATGCAGCGTCTGCGGGGCCAGAAACAGCTCCCAAAACTTCGAATACATTTTGCTGGCGAAAAGAACTGCGAAAAGAGCAATTCCCGCCACCGACAGCCAGATGGCCATTTTCTTTAAAATAGGCGGCAAAACAATGAAAATGTAAACTGCAACACCTGCAAAAATCCCCAGAAGACTGGCTCTTGAACCAGTAGCAAAAATTAAATACAACGCACAGAGCGAGAGCACAAGGCCAATCGCCTTGATGTATCCATTCTTACTGTTTTTCATCATCGTGATGTAAAAAAAGAAGCTGATCGATAAAAAGGTCGCAAAGTCATTTTGATTAAAAAAGACTGATGTCGGATAATGCTGCTTATACTCCGGTCCGCTGTATAATGTGGAACTCGCAAGATGATGGTGGGTGATATGATTGTAAAAACCAATGATCATCAGAAATACTGTCATCACCAGCCAAATGGCATAAACAATCATCAGCCGCTCGATTTTTTGCACGTACATGACAATGAGATAAATGAAGAAAATGCCCATTGCCAATAAGGCCAAATATTTGAGGCCGGCTGTTACCGATTTGGCCCACAGCAGAGAAACAAGGCCGTATATAAACCAAAAGGCGAAAAAGAGCAATATCCCTTTCACTTGCAGCCCATTCCATCTTTCGATATGGGTACGATTCCGAACCATGCCAATAATGTGAAGGCACCCGGCGGCAATGAGCAGAAGCCTGTAAAGGAACAAACTGAAAAATCCAAGATGAATGGCGAAAAATGCATTATTTAAAAAAGTGCAGGCGATCAAAATATAGATTACAGCCATAAAGAGCCGTTCTTTTGTTGTAAATGCGGTTGCAAGCGCCAGCGCGAACAGACCAATTGCCAACACCGCAAGCACAGCGGCCATCTGCACGAAACCTATATCTTTATGGATGGCTCCCACTAATAGAACGACTCCTAATATAGCAGCGGCCAGTAACGCTAGCGTATGGACCGCTGATCGTTTGATACTCACATGTTTAACCCCTTTCCTGATGTTTCAGGAGCCGGCGGCCGAGCCTAGCAGCCGGCAGCTTCAGCCAAGTAATACTTTTTCTTTTTATAAATTGACGCTCCCAAAGTCTTTAGCCAATTCCTCAAGCGGCAAACCCGGAAAATACTTGTCAGAGGGTTCCGTTCCTCGAACAGCGGGACGGCCGATAGAGTGGTAAATGTATCCGGCTGCCTGCATCTCTTCAAGTGAAAATAAATTTCTGCCGTCGATGATGATGGGCTGTTTTAAGAGGGTTTTCACTTTCACAAGCTCCATTTCTTTTACTTCCGGCCAGTCTGTTAAGATGAGACATGCATCTGTCTGCTCAATCGCAGCATACACATCTGTGTAATACTCGACCTGTTCGCCAAGGATTGCTGAAGCTTCAGGAATGGCAATCGGATCGTATGCTTTTACATGGGCGCCCAGCTGCTGCAGCATCGGGATAATATCAAGCGCTGGAGCAGATCTCACATCGTTCGTATTCGGTTTGAAGGCCAATCCAAGGACTGAAATGGTTCTTCCCTTGATGCTTCCCATAACAGTCAAAAGTTTATCTACAATATGAACACGCTGCTTTTCGTTCGTTTCAATGACAGCTTCAATGAGCTTGAATGGATAGCCGGCCGATTTTGCGATTTGCAGCAGTGCAGTTGTATCCTTAGGGAAACATGAACCGCCAAATCCAATACCAGCTTTAAGGAACTTTCTGCCGATCCGGCTGTCAAGCCCAACGCCATCAGCAACCTTTGAAACGTCTGCGCCGACTCGCTCACAGATGTTTGCAATATCGTTGATAAAGGAAATCTTTGTTGCCAGAAATGCGTTCGCAGCGTATTTAATCATTTCTGCACTTTCTAGATTTGTTTTAATGACAGGAGCATGGAATGGCTGATGCAGATCCTCAATGATGGCAGCGGCTTTATGACTTGTTGAACCAATCACGGCACGCTCCATATTCATCGTGTCATGAATTGCTGAGCCCTCCCGAAGAAATTCAGGGTTAGATACAACATCAAAAGAGTATCTTCCCCTTGAGGCTTTTTGAACGATAGATTGCACCAGTTTCCCTGTTCCGACCGGGACTGTGCTTTTATTTACGATCACTTTGTAGCCGTTAAGATGCTCACCGATTGTTTTCGCCGCCGCTTTTACGTACGTTAAATCAGCTTCACCTGTTTTTGACATAGGCGTTCCGACTGCAATATATATAATATCTGAGGCTCGAATGGCGGACGGGATATCGTTCGTAAAGGTCAGGCGCTGACCCAGCACATTTTTTTCAACTAAGTCTGCAAGCCCTGGTTCATAGATTGGGATTACTCCATTTTTCAGACTTCTGATTTTTGATTCGTCGATATCACAGCAAACAACTTTATTGCCGATTTCCGCAAAGCAAGTGCCTGACACGAGTCCCACATAACCTGTTCCAATCACAGCTATTTTTTTCACAGCGCTCATCCCTCTCCTGTAAAATGATCTTCCTATTTATATTGGTCGCAGTTTCTGACGATTAAACGGACGTTTTCATGACCGTCTGATACTGATGATGCAAGGCCTTGGCATTTTTTCCTGCGTCAAATTGAGCCTGCACAGTTTCATACAAATCATCTGCCACTTCCGGCTTCCATACTTGCTCATGTTCGTACCGAGTGATCGCTTCCGCCAAGGCTTGAGCGGATTTTGGCTTAATCAGCATATGCTGGTGCTTTCCGAATAAAGATGCCACTCCGCCAACATCTGTACAGATGACAGGAATCCTTAACGCCAGCGCCTCAATTACAACAGTCGGCATTCCCTCACTGTAAGAAGGAAGCACGAATAGGTCTGCCGCAAGCAAATAGTCTCTTACCTGATGATTTGGGACTTGGCCTGTGACGATATGCCCCTTCTGCGTCAGCATCGATTTTGCGGGACCATCCCCAACAAAGACTGCCTGAGGAGGGTCCTGCAGGGATTCGATGGCTTCGGACAGTTCAAAAACGCCTTTCTCCCTGACCAGCCGGCCGACATAGACAGCCAGACGCTGATCGAGTGGCAGCCCGAGTTTTTTTCTGAGTTCTTCTTTCGTTTGCTCATTTTCCTGAAAGCGGCTGAGCTGTATGCCGATCGGCAAAACCGAGCTGTCAAAGCCCGAAAGCTTTTTGGCTTCTTCCTGAAGCTTGTGGCTGACTGCTAAAACGGCTGACGCTGAACCTACGGCACGCTTGAAGGCTTTAAACGCTCCTTTGCTGTAATGCGGATAGACATTCACATCACTGCCATGCAAGGTCAGGACATAAGGAATTCGCGCTGACTCTGACACGACTGCCGCAGCCCCGCCCGATGGCATGGCAAAATGCGCATGGATCAGATCCGGATTTAGGTCGCGTTGTTTCATGGTTTTTATAACCGCTGATGCAATTCTCCGGTGAGGCTGCGCCCACTTCAGCTGGCCGGGAACTGCCCGGTAGAAAGGCCGGTAAACCGGTATCCCCTTCCTAATCTCATACTCCGGTCTGGCATCCTTTTTACGATATGTCTTTTTCAGCATACGGACAGGTGCTGAATGAAAAGGCCTTGGGCATATCACAGTGATATCAAGCCCGAGTTTCTGCAGCTCTTGCACCTGTGTCTCATGGAACACACCTTCACCAGGTTTCAGACTGCTCGGATATACGCTTGTAATCCACAGAATCTTCATGACAAACGTCCTTTTCTTAGTAGTTTGCTTTTCGTTTGAGGGTACGCTTTTACCAAAAGAAAGAGATAGCACAGCGCCCCTGCCGCAACTGAAATGGCCAGCCGCATTTCTGCCTGCATACTGAAGTGTTCCGTACTCAGGCTTACACCAAACGCGATGATGCCCATCGCCGCAGTAATCAGAAACGGCTTCATAATCGACTGGAAATAAGCTGAAAGGTTAAGCTTGATAACATATGCCAGGAGCCAGCGCCCAATCAGGAAATTGACAACGCTGATAGTGGCATACACCCATGCGACTGTCAGCAGGCTTCCCGTCTGTACCGCTGCAAACAGTGATAATCCATACAGCATCAGCACACCGGAATCCCAATAAAATGCTAAATCCGCTCTTCCTTTAGCAAGCAGCACAGATCCATTTGGATTCATAAGCACTCTTAGTATTCCGACAATCGCCAGAACATTTAGGATCGGAACAGCAGCAAGCCACTTTTCCCCGAAAACCGCTGTGATAAAGGCGTCGGACACAGATACGAGCCCGATTAACAGCGGAAACGAAACAAGCGCCAGCATTTTTGTCATATTCAGAAAGCCTTCTCTGATCACGCTGTTTTCATATTTGTTTTTTGCGAAAACAGGGAATGCCACCCGTGTGACAATCGGATTGATCTTCAAAACCGGAATGGTGACTATCTGATAGGCGAGGTTATAAATCCCCAATGCTTCAGCACCAATAAACCGGCCGATCAAAATCATATCGATATTAGCTCCCAGCCTGTTCACAAGACGGGAAGAAAGCTGAAAGGCTCCAAAAGAAAAGAACTCCTTCATGCCTCTCAAATCAAAAACAAAAGCAGGATGCCACTTTTTCCGGTATACGGCCCAATATAAAATCCCTTTACTGGACTGGAGCAGGACCTGAGAAATGACGTACGCCAAAATCGCATCCATCATAAAAACCGCAATCGCTAAATATCCGAATGACAATACATTTGAAAAAATCTCTATTTTGCTTAACGTATTAAAATGCAGCTGCTTTTGCAGCATATACTGATATTGCTGTCCAATCGGCGCGATCAAAAACATAATCGCCAGAATCCGAACTAGAAACACCAGCTCTTCTCTTTGATAAAATCCCGCAATGACAGGACTGCTCACATATAAAAGAACAAACAGCAAAACGCCCGTCATAATGTTAAGCCAATACAATGTGGATAGCTGACGCTCCGTCGCGTCGTCTCTCTGAATTAACGCTGCGCCAAAACCCATATCAAGCACAATCTGGGCGAAAACTGTAACCGTTGTGATCATGCCGACGAGCCCAAATTCTGTTAAGGTCATCATATTTCCAAGCAGGGCAAACTGAACAATTTGTATGATTGTAATACACATAGTTGAAATACTTGTCCACTTTGCGCCGCTCATAATTTGTTTTGTAATACTTGGCATCATATTCCCTACTTCTTTTTAAGCTCAGATTGATGGTGAATACCGGCATTCCATTTTATCTTGCACCATCACCTGTCCAGACTACTTTACAAGTTTTTAACATAATTTTTAATTCTAAAGTGAAAGTCAGGTTGCGAATGTAATATAAATCAAATATCAGCTTTTCCTTCGGCGTCATATCGTAACCGCCGTTCACCTGAGCCCAGCCGCTCAATCCCGGTTTAACAGCCAGACGCTGCGTAAAGCCCGGAATCTCATTCTGGAATTTTTCCGTAAAAACGGGACGTTCCGGACGAGGGCCAATCATACTCATATCGCCTTTCAGCACATTAAACAGCTGAGGAAGCTCGTCAATTCTCGTTCTTCTGATAAAAGCTCCGATCCTTGTCACCCGCGGATCTTGCTTCTGCGCCCAAACCGCACCAGACTTCTCGGCATCTATTTTCATGGAACGAAGCTTATAAAGCTTAAATGGTTTCCCGCCTTTCCCTACGCGTTCCTGCGTATAAATGGCAGGCCCCGGCGTCTCCAAACAAATCAATATTGAAAATACCGCAATCATTGGCAGCGCAATCGCCAACCCAATGAGCGCAAACCAAATATCCATTACGCGCTTTATTGCCAAATAACGAGCCGTCTTTTCAGATAATGTAAAAGAATGTATTTGCTGAACTGAGAATTCACGACTCACATTCATGCTTTTCTCTGCACTCACTGACACACACCTCACGATTTGTTTGGGATGTTATGATGACCTATGCCAGTCAGTTTAGCAGACGGATGTTAATTGGATGTAAATGGTATGTTAAGAAGTGTGAATTACGTGTTTTTTCTGATAAATGTTGTTAATACTCTTTTACTATTTTATATACAAGTCCTATTTGTTTTAATCATTTCATATAAAAAAGAGACAAATCTGCGATTAGATTTGTCTCTTTCGATTATCTGTAATAAGATACTGTGCCGTCATGAATAGCTTGTGCAGCTTTATCTTTATAAACCGCTTGCTTCAATTTACTCGCATCGGATGCATTAGTGATAAAGGCAGTTTCAACTAAAACACTCGGCATTTTAGAATATTTAATAACGTAGAAAGCAGCTGTTTTTACTCCCCGGTCTCTCGTTCCAAGATTAGTAGCTAACTTGGGTTGAATTTGTTCAGCTAGCCTCCTGCTATTTGTTGCTTGATATGTTGCATCGTAGTACGTCTCACTTCCATCTGGTGATGAGCTGTCATTAGCATTAGCATGTATACTGATAAATAAATCTGCTTGTGCTGAAGCTGCTTTATTTACTCTCTCCTGTAAAGAATAAAACGTATCATTAGATCTCGACATGACTGGAAGAGCACCTGAAGCATCTAGCTTTGTATTGACTCTTTTCGCTATATCAAGGTTGACTTCTTTTTCGAGGAGTCCATTGCCGATTGCTCCTGAATCTTGATCACCGTGACCCGGGTCAATAAAGATTGTTTCACCAACTACCGGATTTTTTAGCTGATTAGCAACCTTGGTGCTTACAGCAGGAGTGTTTCCGATAATCGTGAAGTTTGACATGTTTTTACTTCCAATGATTTTACGGGCTCCTGTAGATAAATTTTCACCATTTGTAAGGATAAGAGATTGCTTCTTCTTAGCTGCCAGTGTAGCTCCTGCAATAGAGTCAGGATAGCTGAATCCATTGCTTACATATACGGTGCTTGTTGATAAATTAAGTTTTTGTACGATATTTGCAGCAAGCTCATATCTGTTTGAACCGCTAATTCTTGTAGGAGAAGGTAACTTGTTGTATACCGTATTGCTGATACTTCCAGTTCCTCCAACAACAACGGTACTCGAAATTCCCTTATCTTTTATCACGGACGTTGTCGCACTATTTATAGATGTTTTATTTGTAAAAAGAATTGGATACCCGTTTTTCGCTGCATAAGGAATGACGGCCGGAGCGTCTGCATATAAGAAGCCATTCAAAATAACAGCTTTTGAAGTCGCACCCATCGCTTTTGCCACCCGTGCAGCCGTATCATAACGGTTGCTTCCTGCAATTCGTTTAATACTTATCCCCAAACTTTTAATCTGGTTAGCAGTGTTGGAAGAAACAGCAGGTGTTCCGCCTACAATAATTACATTTTTAGTCTGCATCTCTTTCAATCTTGTTTTCGTTTCATACGAAAGCTTATCAGAGTTAGTGTAAAGCAGTGGCGCATTCTTCTGATAAGCAAGAGGAGCTGCTGAAATTGCATCCGCATAAGAACTCCCACCGACAATTACAGCTGTACTTGCAGTTGAATACATTTGCTTTGATATTTGAACAGCAGTGCCGTATCTATTGCTTCCCCCGACTCTTTTCACCGAGTTATCAGCCAAAGCTGTTGGTACAAAAAGTATGAGTCCCAAAAAACACATTGTTAGGACTTTTATATAAGAACGCAATTGATTTCCTCCTTAAAAGGCGTTTATCCTAAAATAATTAATAAGTTGTCAGAGTTGTACCTGGATAGTAAAATTTCAAAATTGAACTATATGAATCTCCAGCTTCTGCTCTTGCTTTTGCTCCATATTGACTCATTCCGATCCCGTGACCATATCCTTTACCGCTAATTGTGTACTTTGAAGTATCTTTTTTTACAGCTACATAAGTACTTTTAAATACAGTCGCTCCAATCATTGTTCTTAACTCACTCGTTGGTACACTTATGGTTGTAATTTTGCTCAAGTTATAGGAGCCAGTACTGCTTTTAACAAAATACTTCACTTTCATTGATGCTGTTTTAGCGCGCTGCCCCTGCGTCGTACCGCTAAAGCTCAAATCTTCAATACTTGCAATTTTGACAGAATCAGCGCTTGTTTCTTTATTTTTCAAGATCCAGTTCTTAACTCCAGAAAGTCTTGCAGAATCAGTTTCAGTTGCTGAAGACCACCAAGAAGAAGGCTTCGTTAAGTCCAGAGAATTCGTATCTAGCTGTTGTTTTGCTAAGGTAAGCGTCCAGCCAATTTGAGGATCCTTTGTATCTTTTTTTGCAATCAAGTAAGGTACGCTTGACGACCATACTTCATTACTAGCTTCTGTGTAACCTCCATTACTGGAAGAATAAGCTGCAGTTATAAGTGATCCATTATATTTCAGAACTTTCCCTTTCGTTTGCTCAACCGCTTTATTGGTATTTGAATTCCAACTGTATCCTCCATAAACTTGAAAAGCGGTTGTATCAGGTACAGTAGCTCCTGTTTTTGTTATTGAGTACGTTCTTGCAGCCACAGTTTGTGCTTTAAGAGCCTCAAGTGACCAGCTAGCAGGCATTTCATTCGGAATCACTCCTTTTAAGTAATCCTCAAATGGAATATTTTCATTTACCGGTCGGATATATTTAGTAGATTCAATTGAGAAATTAACCGTGCCAAGATACTGCTTTCCATCAAGACTAATCCTGTTTGAAGTAGAATAGTTTTCTGGTTTAATTCTTAGAGAGTTTCCGTAAGTTTTGATGTTTGCAAGATTTAATTTTCCGCTGCTGATTTTTAAATTATAGGTGTTACCGTTAGCTAAATAAAATTCATCAGCAAGTGAATTCTCAACTTCAGCAGAAATTGAACTGGTACTTCCAATAAAGTCGTATGCATATGTGGCTTTATCTTTCGTTATACTTTTAGCCGCAGCCGGAACGCTATCTTGTTTAATATATAAAATTTGGCTGTTTTTCTTCGAGGCAAGCGTTGCGCCTACCAATACGTCTGCATATTTTGTCCCGTTCGTCATTACGACTTTATCAGCCTTCAACTTTAGTTGTTTAATTATATTTGCCGTGAGTTCATATCTGGTCGATCCAGGAATCCTTTGCACAGTTGAAGTTTTTTTAATTTGGTTTTCTACACTATCACTGACGCTAAATGAACTGCCTATAATGATGACTTGTTTTGGCAAATCATAATCCGGAAGCTTGTCTTTATCTGTAAGCAAAATAGGATATCCGTGTGCTGCTGCATATGGAGCAATGGCTAAAGCGTCTTGAAAAACTCTTCCGGTTACAACGATCGCTTTATCATAGCTGCCCATTTGCTTTGCAATGTTTTCTGATAATACATATCTATTTTTTCCGCTTATTCTTTTTACAGCGCCATATGATTTCAGCTTGTTTTCTACATCTTTTGAAATGCTTCGCGCTCCCCCAATGATTAAAATATTATCAGGGTTATACTTAGCAATTTGTCTTTCAGTAGTCTTTGTTAACGTATCAGGCTGAGTAAATAAAACTGGCGCATCCAGCTTTTTTGCCAACGGAATAACAGGCAATGCATCAATAAAAATATCTCGGTTTACCAATATCACTGTATTAGGATTTTTCCACTGACTGCTGGATGCAAGAGTTGCAGTTTCATAGCGTGAAGCGCCTGCAAAGCGATTTGTAACAGCAACATTATCTCCAGTTACTTTATAAAATCCTGTAGGCGATAGACTGATGCTTGATTTATTTCCAATATAATTTGACAACTTAACTGAGATGTTTGAGTCTGCTGCAAAAGTAATTGATGGAATCAATAATAAGATTGCAGCAAGTGAACACACTATCAATTGTTTGCAAGATTTCAAAATTTCAGGTTCCTCCCTATATCTTAGTTGGCACGTTCAATATCTTTTAACAGAAGCTGACCCTCATTACTTTTTTCATATGTAATCGTGACCTTATCTCCATTGTTAAACTTATCAAGATCACTTGTCGATTCTTCAGTGATATCAAGACTAACCGCTTCATTATCTACTGTTACTTCTATTGTATGAGTATCAGCTAACCCTACATAAGTACCTTCTTTTGTTTCAATGTTACTGTCTGGCGATACATCTTCACCTTGACTCTTTTGACTATTAACCCCACAACCCGAGAGAAGCAATATAAAGAACAGTAAAGCAATAAATTTTTTCATTTTTTTCACCTCATTATATTTTATCGTCAACCTATTTTATATTTTAAAGAAAAATTAAGAAACAGTGAAACTTTTTTTTATAAAAAACGACTATTTTAGGATTTCATTCTTGTATTAAATAGAGTTGTATTTGTTGGAAATTTAACTCATAATGAAAATAATTTAACAGACGAGGTGCAAAGGATGAGGAACGAACGCAGAAAGAAGAAAAAAACTTTATTACTGACAATTTTAACGATTATCGGACTTCTTGTACTCGGAACTGGCGGCTATGCATACTACTTATGGCATAAAGCAGCATCAACCGTGGCAAGTATTCATGAAAGCATTGATAAATCGAAAAAGCGGGATAAAGAGGTGAGTATCAATAAAAAGGATCCTTTTTCCGTCTTAATCATGGGTGTGGATGAACGCGACGGCGATAAAGGCCGTGCCGATACGCTCATTTATATGACCGTTAACCCAAAAACGAATACAACCGACATGGTCAGCATTCCGCGTGACACGTATACAAAAATTATCGGAAAAGGCACAATGGATAAAATCAACCATTCATACGCTTTCGGCGGCACGCAGATGACGGTTGACACGGTTGAGAACTTCCTCGATGTTCCAGTTGATTATTTTGTAAAAGTGAACATGGAAAGCTTTAGAGACGTTGTTGATACACTTGGCGGCGTCACAGTAAACAGCACATTCGCGTTCAGCTATGACGGTTATTCGTTCGGCAAAGGAGAAATCACGCTGAACGGAAAAGAAGCGCTCGCTTATACCCGGATGAGAAAAGAGGATCCGAGAGGCGATTTCGGACGCCAGGACCGACAGCGACAAGTCATAGAAGGAATCATTAATAAAGGCGCAAATATTTCATCCATCACGAAATTCGGAGATATGTTTAAAGTCGTTGAAAATAATGTGAAAACGAACTTGACCTTCGATGACATGTGGGATATCCAATCCGATTACAAAGGCGCGCGTAAAAAGATTAAACAGCACGAACTGAAAGGCACAGGCACTAAAATCAATGGAATTTACTACTACCAAGCTGATGAAAGCGCACTTTCAGATATCACAAAAGAGCTGAAGGAAAGCCTCGAAAAGTAAAACAAAAAAGAAGCTTCGCACAATGTGCAAAGCTTCTTTTTTATTTTCCTGTAAATGAATCCGGATGCTCTTTCCTATACCCGTAATGAAACAGTAATTCTTCCACAATCCGGCGGGAAGCCTCTCCATCTCCATACGGATTAGAAGCGTGGGACATTTTCTTGTACTCACCATGATCAGTTAACAGCTGTTTTGTCAGCTGATAAATGTTTTCCTCATCCGTCCCTGCAAGTTTCAGTGTTCCCGCCTCCACTCCTTCAGGCCGTTCCGTCGTATCACGCAGAACAAGCACCGGCTTTCCGAGAGACGGAGCTTCCTCCTGCACACCGCCCGAATCTGTCAGAATAAAATGCGATTTTGCCGCAAAGTTATGGAAATCAATCACTTCTAACGGTTCAATCAGATGCACTCTGTCCGAATCGCCAAAATGCTTCTGCGCCGCTTCCCGGACAACAGGATTCAGGTGCACAGGGTAAACGACCTGTACATCGTTAAACTCCTCAACAATTCTGCGGATGGCCTTGAACATGTTTTCCATTGGCTCACCCAAGTTTTCCCGGCGGTGCGCGGTCAGCAGAATCATCTTATCATCGCCCACCTGATCGAGGACAGGATGTGAATAGCCGTCCCTAACCGTTGTGCGAAGTGCGTCAATCGCTGTGTTTCCCGTTACAAAAATAGAATCGGCTTTTTTATTTTCTTTTAATAAATTGTCTTTCGCCTGGCCTGTCGGGGCAAAATGCAAATCAGCAATCGCTCCTGTCATCTGGCGATTGAGCTCTTCCGGAAATGGGGAATACTTATTCCCTGTACGGAGCCCTGCCTCGACATGGCCGACAGCAATTTGATGATAAAAAGCTGCTAGGCTTCCGGCAAACGTCGTCGTCGTATCACCATGGACAAGCACAATATCGGGTTTGATATCTTTAAACAGCTCATCCAATTTCACAAGTGCGTTGGACGTAATCTCTGCCAGTGTCTGCCGCTCCTTCATAATGTTCAAATCGAAGTCAGGCTTGATGTGAAACGCATCTAACACCTGATCGAGCATTTGTCTGTGCTGTGCAGTGACCGTTACGTAGGAATCTATTTCAGGATATTTTTTCAATTCAAGCACTAGAGGTGCCATCTTGATCGCTTCAGGCCTAGTCCCGAAAACGGTCATAACTTTTAGTTTTTTCATATTTGTCACCTGATTTTCTGCTATAGTAAATAAATTCATACTACATATTCTACATGAAAATGTAGTATTTTAAATCATTTCATCCTTGATTCAAATAAAATGATATGAGTTTTTAATATTAAGGATAAAGCTTGTTTAAAAATGGTTTATCCTATATCATAAAAATGTGTAAAAACATAATGAAAAGGGTAAATAGAGAATAGTTTAACCATAAATTTTTTCGATCATAAGGAAGGTGCCTTTTAAATGAAAAAAGTACGTAAAGCCATAATTCCAGCAGCAGGCTTAGGAACACGTTTTCTCCCGGCTACGAAAGCAATGCCGAAAGAAATGCTTCCTATCGTTGACAAACCTACCATTCAATACATAATTGAAGAAGCTGTTGAAGCCGGTATTGAAGATATTATTATCGTAACAGGAAAAAGCAAGCGTGCAATCGAGGATCATTTTGATTACTCCCCTGAGCTTGAAAGAAACCTGGAAGAAAAAGGGAAAACCGAACTGCTTGAAAAAGTGAAAAAGGCTTCTAACCTGGCTGACATTCACTATATCCGCCAAAAAGAACCTAAAGGTCTCGGACATGCTGTCTGGTGCGCGCGTAACTTTATCGGCGATGAGCCGTTTGCGGTTCTGCTTGGAGACGATATTGTTCAGGCAGAAACACCAGGATTGCGCCAATTAATGGATGAATATGAAAAAACACTTTCTTCTATTATCGGTGTTCAGCAGGTACCTGAAGAAGAAACACACCGTTACGGCATTATCGACCCGCTGACAAGTGAAGGCCGCCGTTATCAGGTGAAAAACTTCGTTGAGAAGCCGCCTAAAGGCACAGCACCTTCTAACCTTGCCATCTTAGGTCGTTACGTATTCACGCCTGAGATCTTCATGTACTTAGAGGAGCAGCAGGTTGGCGCCGGCGGAGAAATTCAGCTCACAGACGCTATTCAGAAGCTGAATGAAATTCAAAGAGTGTTTGCTTACGATTTTGAAGGCAAGCGTTATGATGTTGGTGAAAAGCTAGGCTTTATCACAACCACTCTTGAGTTTGCGATGCAGGATAAAGAGCTTCGCGAGCAGCTCGTTCCATTTATGGAAGGTTTACTAAACAAAGAAGAAATCTAAACAAAAAGGCTATTGGACATTCATCCAATAGCCTTTTTTTATTTAGGTATCAAAGTCAGTGTATGTTTTTCATTATCAACTGCAAAAACCTGATCAGCGGCCCGCCGCAAAAATTAATAATATCTGACAAGTACACTGATTGTAGAGTTAAACAAACTAAATGAATGAAAACATAAATACAATCATGCAGATGAAATAGTAAATATATTGTATCCAATACAAGCTAAGTAAATACCGCTTGCAAAAAGACCAATGACATAAACAACCATCATTACAATTTAACTAATTAAATTTGAAGCAATTACAACAGAAGGCAGTGAACTGATCGGAAATTGAATTTCGCGACCATATTGATCCGTTTAAACACATTGTTTGATCCATCAAGAATCGTCGAGCTAATAAATAACCATAGAATCAAACCAGCCAATATCTAAACGATAAAAAGCACTCCTCCGATACCTGTTATGACCGGTTACGGATCCCATACCAAATACAAACCAGTTACGCCAACATTTGAATGAGAGGATTTTAAAAAATTCATAATGTTTTTTTGGATTTTTAGGTTAAAGAAATTTAAAAGTATCGGTGAATATTGTAACAAATGTTGAGTTTTTTTTAAAAGTAAAGAGAAGTCTCGCAAAACTTCTCACATAATTTTAAAGTGTCATTAAAGACCAAATCCAAGCTCATTTAGCAATTTTTAATATTGTCTAATTGCAAAATAGCATTATAAATCCGCTTTCTATTATTTTTATCAGTATATGCAAAAAAGTTATCTACTCTTTTTCTATACTTCTCTTCCATACGACTATTGTTTTTCATATAATAGATAACTTTATCAACTAAGCTATTATGATCTTCTATTACATCACCAAACCCCATTTTTTTATAATCATAGTAATCAAGTTTAAAATGGTATGACTTTTCGTATTGATAATAGATCACAGGCTTTTTCTCGTATGCAAAATCAAACGCAACTGATGAAAAATCAGTAATCATTATATTAGAAGAGTTAAATAACATTTGATAGCTGCTGTTATAGTCGGCAAACTCCACATACTCATGCTTTTCAAAATCCTCAATCTGTTGCTGAATGTCTGGGTGTGGGAAGAAAGTTATTTTATAATTATTGTTCTTAGCAAATTCGATTAGCCGCTCATCATTAATCAAGGCATTGTACCTAACAAAGTATTCACTATCTTTAAATTTGGGGTTGTACGGTCTGACTCCTTTTGCCTGATCTTTCGGTAATACAATATCTTTTCTCCAAGTCGGCATTATTAAAAGCTGCTTTTCCCCTTCACTCTTCGTAAGATTATCGTATCTCGGAAATCCACCCAAAAAGATGTTTTCTCTTTTATAATTGTAATTCCCTTTTACAATAGACCGGTATTCAGGTTTTGCTGAAGTGACTAATAATTTGATATTCTTGCTGTATTTGTTTAACCATTCAGAATGATCAGCCATTGTTATTCCATGCTGTAAAAAGACAAACTCAAAATTAAATAAATCTCTAAAATAAATCTCCATATTGAAAAATGGATTTACAACCCATATATCTGCATGTGTCGATATTACTTTGGAAGAGGATAAGGTTAAAATTTTATGTCTAAAAGATCTGTATGGTATAACCTTTCCGTATTTTTTAATTCTGTCGTAATCCTTGCTATCTTTTTTTATTATAAAGTATTTTTTTACTCCATCATTCTTGTTGATTGCATATTTAAAGAGGTGCTCGGCATTATCATCAGCTTTGTCTTGTCTGTCTATGAATAACCATACTGGTTTTCTATTAAAAATAGTGAAAACATGGTGTGCTATTCTTGCCACAAGTGCCTTCTTAATCGCTGATTTTCGTTTTTTTGATTTTCCCCCTGATTTATGAAGGGATTTTAAGAAACAAAACTCTTTTATAAATCTATTTTTAACATTGTTTTTTTCGAACATTAATTTTTTATAATTATAATAAAAGATATAATCCTTTTTAGCTGTATAAGCGTTAAATAGGTCATTTGACAAGCCTGAATACTTAAAGAATCGAAGCTTTGCCATTTTTCTTTTTTTACCTTTAGCTATAAAAAATTCAATATGGTTATTGCCAGAAAGATAGTTTTTGGGAATATCTATAGAAAAACCAGGATATTTTTTTATTACCTCTCCTAAACTTATATAATCGTTATGACTTCTTTTTATTTTCTTTGCTTTTATTTTTGTTTCTCCAATTTTAGCATAAAAATTAAAGCCTTTAGAATTAAAGAGAGAGCTCCAAAATCCTTCAATATGAAGAGAATCCTTATTTTCTTCTAAAATCTCAATAGTTAGAGTTTGATTCGATAATTTCGAAACAACTTCATCTTCTCTATATAAAAAATAATCTTGTTCAGTTTCTTTTTCATATACATACTTACTATAATTTTCACCGTGCTTTAATTTCAAAGCATGATACAGATAAAAATGGCTTACACTTTGTGTATCAATTATGACATCATCGTCAATATACGATAGTACCTCTCGAATCAACGTTATAAATTCTTGGTATTCATCTTCATCTAGGGGTGTTTCACTAATATCCTTGATCAATAATTTCCATTTCAAATCATGCATAACCATATATTGAAGAAACAACGGTATTTTCTGTTCATGATTCTTTGTGATATCAATTAAACTCTTGGAGAAGGTATTAAGTGAATGGTTAAACCAATTCTTATTAGCCTTAGCTGTTTGCATGGCAGAAGATCCATCTTCTCTGACTCTATAGTGATATTTGGCTTCCTTAACCAGCCCATATTTTTTCTTTCGCGATATAATTAAATTGACTAGCTTTGCATCTTCACCTATTTTACAGTTTTCATCAAATCTGATATTTTTTAAGGCTTCTTTTTTTATAAATGTAGAACAGCAATGGGTTAATATATACTGTGGTTCTTTTTCCACATCCAATATTCTTGTACAAGAAAACTTGTTATTTAGATTATGTTCTCCCGTTCTTCCTTCTTCAAAAAAAATAGGAATTGCTACAATATCAATTTCATTCTTATGTTGTTCAAAGAAAGTTAAAACATTTTCGAAAGTTTCTTTTGAAACTAAGTCATCTGGATCCAAAAATTGAATATATCTACCTTCAGCATACTTTAATCCATAATTTCGGGCACTGCTCACTCCGCCATTCTGTTTTTTTACATATATAATGTTATTGGGATATTTTTGGGCATATTCTTTACAAATGATTTCACTTTCATCAGGGCTGTCGTCATTTACAAGTATTAACTGAATATTCTTAAAACCTACAGTCTGATTAATGATACTTTCTATAGCTTCAGTTAGATATAACTCAACATTATAAATCGGCATTATAACACTGAAATCATAGTTAAAACTCTTTTCGTTCATAAAAGATTACTCCTAACATAATGTTTATACGAATAAGAATCCGGGTAAATAAAAGTAAGAACCAAAGAGAGTACTAATTTTCGTAAACAATTTTAATTTAGTAAAATATATGAAAAGCACTCTTTATCTTTTTTTAAAAACCCTTGTAAGCAAACTTTTAAAAATGTTTACATGGTTAAGTTCTAAAGCATCATTTGGTGTTTTTAGGACAAAGTCAAATGCAAAGGCCCAAATTGGGATTTCTACAATAAAGCCAGCATGTCTAAAATCTCTTAATTTATATCCCCATACTTCAATTGTTTTTTTCAGTTCTTCTCGTTTGCATTTTTTTAATCTATTAAAATATTTTATATAAACTCCATCATTTTCTTGCATCTCATAATACTGGTTAATAAAGTGCCCTGTTAATTCAAGTTTAAGCCCTTTTATTTTTGTCGAGGTAATAGTACATGAACTTTGTAGTACTCTTTCTTTTTTTATATTTTCAAGAGCATCTGTATTTGCTTCTAATAAGTGATACATAAATTCTTTATAGTACATGGGCATATCTTGTTCTTTTATTATTTGTGGTTCAATAAATCTTAAAATTTTAATAAAATCATCAACAAATTTTTTTTGCTCTTGTTGATCTAAAACAGACTTATAAATATTTCTATAGTTCGGATATAAAAACAGTTTCATATGATATACAATTAAAAATTGCAAATAAGGCAGAACTATATCATATTTTTTTATTGAATCCATCAACAAAGTCATATAACATGCATTCAACAAATATGTGTACCTTTTTTTGTTAAACCATGAACGATCAACTAATGAGTTCTGTTCTTTTCGTTTTGTATAAAAATACTTACCTTCTGCAACTGCTCCGTATCTTTTTTCTTTCAACAATAACTGATTAAAAAAGATAGCGTCTTCCCAAAACTTTATAGTTTCATCAAACGGGGCAGTACTATTTAGTATATGTCTTCTGTAAAAAGTACCGCCAATATAAAAATGAATAGCCTTATAATCGTTTAGAATATTTATAACTCTAGTTCCTTTTTCAAATCTATTATTTAATTTATGTTCGCCTTCTTTTTCACCTGTGTAATAAATAGGTAATACGGCAATATTTACATCTTCGGAATCACAAAAAAAATTATAAACACTTTGCAGCGCATTTTGAGAGAATACATCGTCAGAATCAAGAAAACCAATGATTTTAGATCTTTCACTTACATTTGATAACCCATAATTTCTTGCAGCAGAAGGTCCAGAATTTTCAATTTTCAAGACTTTAATATTATTAGGATATAGGTTTTTAAAGAATTTACAAATTTGAGGACTGCTGTCAATGCTGCCATCATCTATTAATATCAGTTCTATATTTTCCTTAAATCCAATTGACTGGTTAATGACACTCTCTATTGAGTCCCTTAAATAATTCTCGGAATTATATATTGGCATTATGATAGAAAACATGTTAATACCTCTTTATTTAGAAGTTAAAGTATCGTTCAACTGCTCTTTAGAAGCCTTGCCATCTTCTAAATTACAAAAATTCATTATAAAAATCCTGATAGTTATTATCTATAAAAGGATTATGGGAACTAAGTTCTTTACTTGTTTGAACCAAGTTTCCTGGCGTATTCTGTTGAAAATTAAAGTAGAAACCATGGAGTCTCGATAAGTTGGAAGATCAAATACAAAAATACAATTACCTAAATTAAATTGTAACCACAGAGTCTCCAAGGTTCTCTCTTCATTTCCTCTAATCAAATCAAAGTTTAAATTTATACTGGCCAACTTTCTTAAAATTCATTATCCCGCAAAATTGGTGCATATTAAATTATTTTTCTCTAATTCCTTATTTGATAAATATAGAATGTTATTTCTCGGATAACCTGTTTTCAAAACTTCCCTATTGAAATGCACGTATGAAAATTTAGTCGAGTAAGCATTAGTGAAATTAAATAATCCCATTGCTGGCTTCCTGCAGCTGCTTATACTTTTCAGTTGTGGTTCCGGGCATGTGCACTTCGCCTTTATCATATCTAGTTTTTTACAGAGTGCCGTGCCACGTTTGCACTTACAATGTGTTTTTGGGTTTTGGAATCCATAAAGGCAGCAGGCTGTTTGCAATCCAATATTTAGCAGTAGCCATATACCAAATCCACTTAACAGAAAACCTTTTTATAGCAGATATTCGTAAATTGCTCGGGGATTGCAGCTAAACTGTTTACAGAATAGCTTTCAAAAAATTAATTTATTGTTTCTTGGCAAAGGGCAAAAATTTCAAACAGAACTGAATAACTCTAACTAGTAAACTTCTGCAATAATAAAATATTTCATCATGAACTCCTTAAAAGAGTGAAGATTAATATTTGCGCAAACAAGAAAAAAAGAAGCAACTGAATTTACTTCAAGCCTCTTTTAGTTATTCGCTTCTATAGACTAGCCATGTCTTTTCTGATTTGGGTAGGTGAAATGCCTTCTGTTCTTGGAAGGTAAATGGCCTCATAGTATTCCTTTGTAGACAATCGTACGATTAAGCAATCATCCAGATTTTTTCTCTTTCCAGTAGCTTCATATGTCCGTAGTGAAATAAATCAAACGTTCCGTACGTATCACTTTCTTCATTAGATAACATCACCTTCCAACCGTTTTCAACTGAGTTTGCCAGCAAAAACAAAAACCCTTAACTGATTGTTTTCGTTCCATTAATAATAAACAATAATAGCATATGTTCCTATAAAAGTTAAGACTCTTTAAAAATGTAAATCCTCAGCACTTTTTGACAACATAGTTGTATTGATGTATATTTTTTACATACATCTGACATCTTATCTATACTCATTACAAAAAGTTTTCTATTCCGAAAGAATCGATTTTGTCGCGTTTTTAAGTGTAATGATTTTCTTTCTGCTACGTCATTTATTTTGTACGCCCTCCTCATATTAATTCATCGTCAAAACGGGAACGAATTGTAATACGTAGTTCCTAAAAATTTTGGGTAAGATATAGTAAAGTCTTTTCAGGCTAAGGGACTTTAATTAAACTACTACACATGTTTTTTTGTCGATATGATACAAATGAAACCAATTACTCGATTAGGTAAAGGGAAAATTGAACACTTCTGAAAAAAGTGATAAGTTTCCTTCACTATATCCGCCAAAAAGAACCTAAAGGTCTCGGACACACTGTCTGGTGCGCGCGTAACTTTATCGGCGATGAGCCGTTTGCGGTTCTGCTTGGAGACGATATTGTTCAGGCAGAAACACCAGGATTGCGCCAATTAATGGATGAATATGAAAAAACACTTTCTTCTATTATCGGTGTTCAGCAGGTGCCTGAAGAAGAAACACACCGTTACGGCATTATCGACCCGCTGACAAGTGAAGGCCGCCGTTATCAGGTGAAAAACTTCGTTGAGAAGCCGCCTAAAGGCACAGCACCTTCTAACCTTGCCATCTTAGGCCGTTACGTATTCACGCCTGAGATCTTCATGTACTTAGAGGAGCAGCAGGTTGGCGCCGGCGGAGAAATTCAGCTCACAGACGCTATTCAGAAGCTGAATGAAATTCAAAGAGTGTTTGCTTACGATTTTGAAGGCAAGCGTTATGATGTTGGTGAAAAGCTCGGCTTTATCACAACCACTCTTGAATTTGCGATGCAGGATAAAGAGCTTCGTGATCAGCTCGTTCCATTTATGGAAGGTTTACTAAACAAAGAAGAAATCTAAACAAAAAGGCTATTGGACATTCATCCAATAGCCTTTTTTATTTCGACATCAAGGTCAGTGTATGCTCTTCATTATCAACTGCGAAGACAAGATCAGCTGTATTCACAAGAAAACGATTCTTGCTGCTGTCATACAATACATCACTGTCACTTAAAGACAATGACGCCGGCGTAACAGAAGAAATGTTATGGAAGATAAGCTCTGATGCCTTATCATTCTCCAGTACATAGCTGATTTTTTCATAATCAAAATCTAACGTTTTTCTGACGTCAGTTGTATCTCCTTCAGTATATCCATTCAATTTCGATTGGATGCTGCTGCTGCTGTCTCCCAGGAATTTCAGAAAGTATTCATAGGAAGATGCTGCATTTTGCGAGACATAAGGCGTAAAGGCAGCGGCATGCAATTTAGCATGTTTCATATTAGTTGCAACAGCGCTCTTTTTCACAAAATAAGACTGTCCGTTAAACTTTATTTTCGCTGCTTGTTTGCCTTTTGCAGCTACCGTCACCTCTGTACCGAATGGCAGTGTAACGTCAGCCTTCTGTTTTAAACCTTGATCCTTATAAGCAGGGGCTTTTTCATTTGATATAAACCCTTGCTTATTAACTGCGGTTAAGCGTTCCTCTGACTTGCCCTTTGCATTGCCATGATGATTCTTCACTTCATTTTGCGGGATAGCGCCAAACGAAGCAATTGTACGAAGCGGGGCATTAAAAAACATCGTTCCTGCCATGAATACAGTCAGGATAGACAAAATAGCAATTTGAACCGCATTAGCCAATGATTTTGGCTTTTTCTTCTTTTGGCGGAAACGGGCAAACGCTTCAGGATCTTCTTTCTTCCGCTCTTCCGTTTGCTCTTTTTTATATGTCTCTTTTTCTTTTTTCGAGAGCTTATTAAACCAGTCAATAAACGCTTTATACTCTTTCACAACCGTTTTTGTTTCATCAAACATACGAAGCTCGCCGTAGTGCATCCAAGCGACGCGGTCACACATCTTTTCAATCTGACCGATCGAGTGGCTGACAAAGAATATGGTTTTTCCTTGCTTTTTAAACTCATTTATTCTGTCTACGCACTTCTGATAAAACGTTTGGTCCCCTACGGAGAGCGCTTCGTCAATAATTAAGATGTCAGGGTCAATATGCACGGAAATCGCGAAACCGAGACGCGACTTCATCCCGCTCGAATAGTTTTTAACCGGCTGATTAATAAAATCGCCAATCTCAGCAAATTCAACGATGCTGTCATACATATCATCAATTTCTTTATTGGTTAACCCCATCATCAAACACTTGAGCCGGACATTGTCCCGGCCTGTTAATTGGTTATTTAAACCGGCAGCAATCGCAATCAGCGACGGCTGGCCGTTCATTTCAATTTCACCGCTGGTCGGCGGAATAATTTTAGCCAGCAGGTTAGACATGGTCGATTTCCCTGATCCATTTATCCCTACAAAACCGATTGTCTCTCCCTCATACACGTCAAAGGAGACATTCCGCACAGCAAAAAAACCATTATCCTTAGCCGGAAAAAACAACCCTTTAATCTTGTCCGATTGTTTTTTATACAAATGATATTGCTTTGAAACATTTCGAAACGAAACTTTTAGTTTCATCGTACAATCTCCTTACGTATTAAAGAAAGTCAACAAACTTGTCTCTGAATTTCATATGCAGGATAGAACCCACTAACAATAAAAGGAATGTGACCAACCAAAAGTACAGCGTGTACTTCATGTCATGGAAAAACCACGCCCCGTCTAAGAAGCTGTTCCGAAATCCTTCAATAATATAGAATAGTGGATTCAACTTCAGAACAGGCACTAATTCGGGGTGGCTATGGCCGAGTTTCGCATTAACATCCCAAAAAATTGGCAACAAGAAAAACAAAAGTCTTGTTACGGCCTGCAGCAAAAATTGATAATCCCTAATCAGCACACTGATCGTTGAGTTAAACAAACTAAAAGAAAACATAAAAGCAATCATACAGATGAAGTAATAAATATATTGTAACCAATGCACACTCGGGAAAACACCATTAACTAGTAGTACAATGATATAAATTCCCATCATAATCATATAACTAAATAAGTTAGACGCAATGGCCACGGATGGTAGAGAACTAATCGGAAAGTTCATTTTAGCCACCATATTAATGCGCTTAAATACACTGTTTGAGCCATCAAGTATAGTTGGACTGATGAAAAACCATGGGATTAATCCCGCCAGCATCCAAATAATAAAAGGCACTTCGCCCGCTCCGGTTGCCACAGGACCGCCCTTTCTAATCCCCATACCAAAAACGAACCAGTAGGCCAGCATTTGGATAAGCGGATTTAAGAACTGCCATAAGACACCTAAATAATTCATTTGATATTTAGACTTGGTTTCATAAGCCGCCAATCTTAAAATTAAAGGAAATGACGTTATTTGCTCTCTGAGTATTCGCAACAAATCATTCATTTTTTATCTTCCTTAGACTTAATTGTTTTTGGGAATCTTTCGTTTGAAAATTTGAAAGCACCGCTGACTATTGTAACAGATCCTGCATTTTTTTTCACTTCTCAACAAGTATCTAAAAAGCTGCCGAAATATCGACAGCTATACATTTTACAGAATAACGCAAATTATTCAGCTTTAAATACAGTATTAACTACCTTTTCTGATGAACGTCCTGACTCTAAATAGCAAAACTTATCATAAAAAGGACCAAAAGAAACCGGAAGCTTATAATCAGGCGATGAGATCTGCTTGATAGCCTCAATCGTTTCTTCAGTAGTTTTTACCAATGGACCAGGAGCTTCTTTTTCAAAATCAAAGTAGAAGCCACGCAACTTATCCCGGTAGGTTTCGATATCAGGGACAAAGAAAAGCATTGGCCGTTTTAAATTTGCAAAATCAAAGAATACAGAAGAATAATCAGTAATCAGCAAATCAGAAACCATATACAATTCTCGAATATCCTCATAAGCAGAAAAATCATATGCAAATCCTTCAAAAGGACCTAAATCAAAATTCTCAGCTACCAGATAATGCATTCTTAAGATTACGATATATTCATTTCCAAGCTCTTGTCTAAGTTGATGCAAATCTAAATCAAGATCGAACTTATAACGCCCTTTTGCATAGAACTGATCATCTCTCCATGTAGGGGCATATAAAATGACCTTTTTATCACGAGGTATATTTAATCTACTCTTTATCAATGATATTGTTTCTTCATTATTATCATTATGAAGAAAATCATTTCTAGGGTATCCAGATTCAATCATTGTTTTGTTAAACTGGAATGCCCGTGTAAAGATCTCAGTTGAATAACCATTTGGCGAAATCAAATAATCCCAATTAGAAGCTTCCTTGATAAAATTCCTTTTATATTTTTTGGTGTTTGTACCAGGCATATGGACTTCTTCCATATCCATTGCCAATCTTTTTAAAGGTGTGCCATGCCATGTTTGTAAATATGTTGTATGACTAGGTTTCGGAATCCATAATGGAAGCCTGCTGTTAACAACCCAATACTCAGCTCTTGCCATAGCGAAGAGCCATTTTAATGAGAGGCGATTAATATAAGGAATTCCCTTTTCGTCAAATGGCGCTGAATATTGTTTGTTTACACTCCAATACATTTTATATTCAGGGTGGTTTTCCCGCATATATTCGTAAATCGCTCTCGGGTTACAACTGTATTGTTTCCCATTAAAACTTTCAAAAATGACTGTTTTCCTTTTAACTGGCATTGTGCTAGCCATCACGAATAGTGATTTGTATGTTTTAGTGATAATCTTGTTTCTCAATTTCGTGATTTTTTTTATTTTTGATACTAATCTCTTCTTCTTTCCTTTAACAAAGTATTTAATCCTTGTCTTAAGGCTGTAGTCGTTTACTCTGATACCTAGAGTCTGCTTTTTCTTTTTCTTAAAGACCTCGTAACGAACTGGTGCGTTGTTTGTTTTTATAACACTTACTAGTCCTTTTAATTTGTTTTTTCGATTTCCTAGAACAAGAGCAGTGCTGTTAAACTGAATATCCGTTCCTTCTTCGTCAATGCAAATATATTCCATAAAAAGACGATAAACATAACGTTTTTCATTTGAGAAAGGAATTTCTTTTAAAGGCACTTTCACTTCAAAATCATACAGTTCCGGGACAAAACCGTCTGCTCTCATATTTTCAAGCCCATGTGTTTTTCTTTCTAGCTTGATTGGAAACTTTTCCTCAATCGGTGTTTCTCCACCCTTTTTTAAAATAAGGTTCAAGTTTTTTATCCGGTATTGATTTTCAGAACTCAGGTAGCCCGCATAACCTATTATGCTTATTTCTTTAGAGCTAATCTCGATTTGATCAAATCTGATGATTTTGGCCTCTCTTTTCACCTTAATAGAAAAGTTGCCTTTATCAGTTGTATAAGGTAAAATCAAAAGTTCTGTGGTTTGATCGACATGAAAGGCGCGCTCAATTGATTTTACTTCAGTAGTAAGACGCTTCAAGAGTGGTTCCTGCTCCGCATCTTCATGTTTTTGTCGAAATTCAACATAAAAATCATATGTTTGTCCCATTTCAACAGGCATAGGCAATACATGAGCATTTACCTCAGCTTTATACTCTAATGAGCCAGTGTTTTGAAGTGGAAATTCAGATTCTGTTCCTGAACGTCTCTCTTTCAGCTTTAAAAATAACTGGTGATCTTCTAAAAACTGGTGTTCTGAATCAATTGAGATCAACAATTCAAGATTTCCTAAATTGTTTTTCAAGCTTTTCAAAATACATTTAATCACAGTGTTTTCAATCATTACTTTTTTCTGCTCCTCTGTATAAAAGCTCTTTCCTTTTTGCTTCCTTTTATTAGTGTCAACTACTAAGGACATTACCCAAAATATTAACTCTCTTTTATTTCTGTGACCCTCCAAGAGAAATTGCCTTTTACTGTTGTATAGGACTCTACTCTATAGCCATTCGTGTCTATACTGTTTCCTGACAACTCTGTTTCTTCACTCGAAAGTCTTCGCATTGTTTTAATATGGTTATTTGCATTGAAAAGAATATAAAAATCAATGACTTTGGTTTTATTAGCCGCTATCTTTTCGATATCCACATCTTTTTCCAGATCAATTGCAAACAGTTGATCATTTTGTAAGTTTGTTGAAATAATTTCGGCCTTATTCTTTCTGTCCAAGCCCACTAAACTTATTTTTTTAATATCATCATGATCAAAGTTCTCAATGTCAATTTCTATTTTAGTTTTATCAAAATCCTCAGTATAGGAACTAATAGAAGGATCTTTTTTTCCAACCTTTTTAGAGAACTTCTCTCTCTCTACACGCACTTCAATCATCTGATTAAGAGCGAAAGCCCAATTTTCAATATAGTTGGGTCTTGAATATTTTTCAGCCATTTTAAAGGCTTGTTCTGAAAATTTCTGATGAGTACTTTCGTCTTTCATCAAAGAAATAATAGCTTGACCCAATTTCTCTATATTATACTGTTCAATGACATACCCATTTACTCCGTCAGTCACTAAACTCCTTGCTCCATAATCATAATCGTATGTTACAACTGGACACCCATTGCTCAGTGCCTCCATATTTGATAGACCGAATCCTTCAAAGTGAGAGGTTGAAATGGTTAGCCAAGCTTTTTGAAACTCTGCGTCAGGGTTATCTGTATAGCCTTTCAAAAAGACATTATTCTGCAGTTTAGTATCTTCAATCTCTTTTTTTACTTTTTCGAAATCTTCACCCGATCCAAATATATCTAGTTTTGCTTCAGGAATTTCTTTCACGACTAGACTAAATGCTTTTACTGCATGTACCAGATTCTTCATAGATGCAAGTCTTGAAATAATTACAGCTTTGTATTTTTCACTCGGCACATTCAATACAGCAGGATCAAGGGGCTTATCAATTGTATGCGGAGTAAAGAAAAACGTCTCTTGTTCCCCTGAGATCAATTTAAAATCTTCTAGCTGTTCCTCAGTTATAAAAAAGATAGCGTCTAAATTATACATCTGGCTAAATACTTCTTTATAGCGGCCTTTAATTTGATATTTATTGTTGCCGTAATGCTTGTTATGAATAATTGCTCCATAATAGGAAGAAGGTGATTTTTTCACTTTAAACACATGTTTGTCTTGCGGTCTGCTGTCCACTAAAAACAACTTAGGTTTATCATTTTCTTTTTGCAGATATTCTATCCAATATTGACGCAGTTCCGATTCATCTTTTACTTTTATCTCACCTTCAAGGGAGTACCATATAATATGAGATAATTGAACATCTTTTTCTTCATTGTTCCATACATAGAGTTTGTCTAAATATACTTGATTTTTGTCATTAATATATTCCTGCAGATACATCTTGTTTAGCTGCACATCATAATGAGTAACGAGAACTAAGTTTCCGTTCTTGGTATATTCCTCTCTCTTTATAAGCTGGTTTTTATCGTTCCAATAGTCGACATAACGGATAGTCTCTCCATCTCCATAATAGGATACAGAAATTTCATTACTATTCTTACCAAGTAATCTTGACATGGCTTTCGCAAACTTCCCCATGCCTACTTGCTTTTTCACCTGGTCAAGGCCTATCCTTTCATCATATGATCTTTTCTCATTTGTTCTTTTACTTAAAAAATCATCGAATAGATTAATAACTTTTGTGAATTTTTCATCAATCTTACCGTTGCTGTACAATTCATCAATCTTTGAAGACAACTCTAAATCAAAACGAAACGTTAAGAAAAAGGTGTTTTGGTTACACTCTTCTCCGAATAATTTAGAACGCAATAATAATGATTTCGTCAGACCGCCATAATTACTTGGCAGTCCGCCAGAGATAAAATAATAATCCATGTCAGGAATTTTTTTTATATTAGATTCACTCACCGCATGTAATGACAATTTATTACTCCCTTTCGGCATCTAGAATAAATGATCATTGAAATTTATATCTACCCGGACACTTTAGCCACAAAAACCAATGCAAGCATCAAAAAGTACTTCTTATTTCAATAAGAAGTACTTTAATTAGATATTGAACCAATGATATCAGGATCCTAAATTATAAACCAGCAATTTCCTCTTTGATCTTTGTTGTAGAGATGCCTTCAGTTCTTGGGAGGTAAACAACCTCACACTGATCCTTGAGAAAGTCAAATTTACCTTCCCAGTCATCCCCCATAACAAAAACATCAATATTATGATCAATAATATCTTGCTTTTTTTGTTCCCAGTTTTTCTCAGGGATTACTTCATCCACATATCGAATGGTTTCTAAAATTAATTTACGGTGCTCATAGCTGTGATAAGCTTTTTTTTGCTTTTGTAAATTGAATTCATCCGTTGAAATAGCAACAACTAAATAATCACCAAGCTGCTTTGCACGCTCAAGCAATTTAATGTGACCCCAATGCAATAAATCAAAAGTTCCATATGTGATAACTTTTTTCATTTAAAGAAACTCTCCTTCCTAATGTTAAACACTATTAAAAACACTACTGACGTTAGCGATTAAATTCTAAAAAACCTGTTTGTGTTCCTTATATCGACATATTTCTCGTATGTCTTCACTGATCATTAATTATAGCATACCGCCTAAAAAAGGTTAAGTACTCACAAGGAGAAAAACATTCCAAAATATGTAATTACATTCAGACCCCATTAGCACCAAGGACTGTTGTTCATTCGTTCATTCAATTGTAAAATTGGAAACATATTTAAATTTAATGTAAAGATAATGTTAATCCTTTGTTGAAGATTTGTGTTAAAATATAAGATAGCTTGATTTTGCTTTCAGAAACTCTCGGTTTTTAACTATATAAATAGAATCTTAAAGGAAGGAGGAGCCAGACATGCAAACAGAGACTATTCACAATATTCCTTATGTTAACAGTAACTTAACATCATTTATCAATTACTTAGAGAAACATTATATTGATCAAAAGATCGGTGCTGTCATTTCCACAGTCAACCCTGAAATTGCATTTGCAGCTATTAAAGATCGGGACTACTTTGATGTACTATCTTCTTCAAACTTCATCTTGCCTGATGGGATCGGTGTAGTCATGATGTCACGTTTGACTAACAACAGGCTTCAGTCCCGAATTGCAGGTTACGATGTTTTTAAAGAGCTTCTTGGCATTGCTGACAAAAAGAAAAAACGTATATTTCTGTACGGTGCGAAGAAAGATGTTATCAAAGGTGTTGTATCCAAAATTTCTTCCGAATACCCTAACATTAAAATCGCAGGTTATTCAGACGGTTATGTTCAAGATCGCACCCTAGTGGCAAAGCAAATCGCCAAAGCAAATCCTGACATGGTATTCGTAGCTTTAGGGTATCCTCATCAAGAGAAATTCATTCATAACTACAGACATTTGTTCCCTAAAGCCGTATCTATCGGTCTTGGAGGAAGCTTTGATGTATTTAGCGGTAATGTCAAACGCGCTCCTTCCTGGATGATACGTTTAAATTTAGAATGGTTCTACCGTTTAATCTTGAATCCATGGCGATGGAAAAGAATGCTAAGCATCCCTAAGTATGCTTTAACAGTTTTAAAAGAAGAAAAAAACAAAAAAACTTTCTATCCAAAGCCTGAAAAAGATCATACAAAACAGATATAAAACGAAAACTTTTTTATAAATGGATTGATAAAAATGAAAATAAGATCATTACTGGCGAATTGCTACTTGTATTTTTTATCGGCAATCGCCTTTTTTCTGCAATGGGTGAAACCCGAAGGCAAAGTGACCCTCCTGATCTCATTCCAAGCAAACGCAAAAGCGATTCTGGAGGAATATGAACAAGGACAATACTCATATAAACTTAATATCCTGTATACCCAACAGGCCTCGTCTATTGCCGAGAGCTTCCCTAATGTAGATGCGTATTTATTACAAGAAAAAAACCCTTTCCATCTCATTAAAGCTGTATACCTAATGTTTAACAGTAAAGTAGTTATAACAGATAATTACTTTCTATTAACAAGTGTGTTAAATAAGCGGAAGCAAACAAAATGCATTCAGGTATGGCACGCAAATGGCTCACTCAAAAAATTTGGTTTGGAAGACATTACAAATCTGCAACGGACAAAAGCTGATATTAAAAGATTCAAAAAAGTATATAATTCGTATGATTATTTAACTGTTGGATCTGAAGAAATGGCAGATATCTTTAAGAAATCTTTCGGTGTAAAAGATCATCAAATTTTAAAAATAGGTATGCCTTTAACAGATCCTTATTACAAAGAAAACAAGAAGAATAATTCGGCTACTCTAAACAAACAAAGAAAGAAGATAATCCTATATGCACCGACGTTTAGGGACTATGATATGCAATCAATTCAATTGCCCTTTACAGAAAAACAATTAATTCATCAGCTAAAAGAAGAATATGTTTTATTTGTTAAGTTGCATCCCGCCATTCAAAACAATATAACTATTAAATATTCTAGTGATTATATTAAAGATGTTTCTAATTATGCCTTGTTTGATCTGCTCATGGCTGCAGACATATTAATTACTGACTATTCTTCCATTCCATTTGAATTTTCGATTTTAAATAAACCCATTCTTTTTTATACTTATGATTTAAAACTTTATCAAGAGAAGCGGGGATTGGTTGATCATTATCTTTCCATAATACCTGGAAAGGCCTGCTGCGACAGGGAAACATTAATAAATGAAATACAAACACCATTTAATTATTCCAAAATAAAAAATTTTTCCGATAGATGGAATAAGTATTCTAAAGGAAACTCAAGTGGAAACTTATTGCTGTTCGTCGAAAATTTAATGAGCTAAATCCTGACACTTGTTCAACACAGAACAAGTGTTCTTTTTTCTCTTGACTAGCGAACGTATGTTTGGTTTAATGTATTTAGTTGCTTATGGCAGCAAATAATTATAGAGGTGGTAAATTCATGAGAAAAAAAGAACTGTTTGATTTCACCAACATCACACCAAAATTATTTACTGAACTTCGTGTAGCAGACAAAACCGTACTTCAATCATTCAATTTTGATGAGAAAAACCACCAAATTTATACAACCCAAGTCGCAAGCGGATTAGGAAAAGACAATACCCAAAGCTATCGCATAACTCGTCTATCTCTTGAAGGATTACAATTAGACAGCATGCTGTTGAAACATGGAGGTCATGGTACAAATATAGGAATTGAAAACCGTAATGGCACCATTTATATTTGGTCACTATACGATAAACCAAACGAAACAGATAAAAGTGAATTAGTTTGTTTTCCATATAAAGCAGGCGCGACTTTAGATGAAAATTCTAAAGAACTTCAGCGATTCTCGAATATGCCTTTCGATCATAGGGTTACACCTGCTCTTGATATGAAGAATAGACAGTTGGCAATTAGACAATACGATACAAAAAATAATAATAATAAACAGTGGGTGACAATCTTTAATCTGGACGATGCAATAGCAAATAAAAACAATCCTCTTTATACTATTAACATTCCTGACGAACTTCATTATTTACAAGGTTTCTTTTTAGATGACGGTTATTTATATTGGTATACAGGAGATACAAACAGCAAGAGCTATCCGAATCTCATAACTGTATTTGATTCCGATAATAAAATAGTGCTGCAAAAAGAAATTACTGTTGGCAAAGACTTGTCCACTAGATATGAGAATAACTTCCGTGAACCGGAAGGGATCTGTATGTACACCAATCCTGAAACCGGGGCAAAATCATTAATGGTAGGAATTACAAGTGGAAAAGAAGGAAATCGTATAAGCAGAATTTATGCGTATCATTCTTATGAAAACTTTATGAATCATGTGCCTATGCTTCGGTCCCCTTTATTAAAAACGGTGGGGCACAAAGATACACCTCCTGAAAGATTTCAACCATTTATTCAAACCTTCATTTTAGAATATAATGCTCAAAACAAAAAATGGATGGTTCCGACTTCAGGTTATTTACCATCTTACACATCAAATTTAGTCCGAAATATTACTATCAATGCAGATGGAAACTTGCAAGTCACATTAAATGAACGCTATATTAGTTTACTGCATCAATCGATAGAAGGAGATTTCCGATTAAAACAAAAGGATATCCGAATGGGGTCCTGGTACTTTGCCGGCGGAGAAAAATCAAATGTACTTGAAATAGGTTTTATGAAAGGGAGCACAAAAATTAGACCTGATGATGCAGCCATCTCAAATGCTTCAAGAATGAGTACTTTTATGATTGTTGCGGACAAGATTGAGGTGTGATGAACAAATAGGCTGTAGCTATTAAATAGCTACAGCCTATTTGCAACTTTCTTAGTTTTTATTGATATTCCGGAACATCAAAGTAAAGTGTGTAACCGTCCAGCAATGAGTACAGACTGTACATGCGGTTTACTTGTTTGTACGCCCAGCCGATGTCTGTTGCGTATTGGTGTGTCGCTGTAGCTGACCATCTCATTTTGTACAGTGTGTCCTGATTGTAGGCTGTGTTGTGAATATACGATGAGCCTATGAATTTGGCTCCGCCGATAATGGCCGCTTCTGGTGTGAACCAGCCTTGCTCGTACGCGTATTTAGCGCCGTAGTAATTTGGGTTGCTGTCGTAGGCGCCAATTCCGTACATGTTATATACGGTTTTTCCGTTATAGGTTAAGCCATTGGCTAAATCAGATGTTCCATTGCCTGTTTCAAGGAGAGCATGTGAGATTAAGTACAGCTCGTTGATGCCGTATTTATTGGCGGCATCGATAAATGCTTTTGCTTTCCCTGTCAGGATGCCTTTACCCGCAAGCACTTTCTGATTGACTTCAGTAGCGTTTAGTCCGGCCGTCTGTGACAGCTTGAGAAATTGGAAGTAGTACTTGCTGTCTCTGGAAAAGTTATTCGGGTCCACGTATTGAACCACTTCATCACTGCTTGCGTTTCGCCAGCCTAAATTAATTTTGGCCCAGCCGTTTGCCTGGCCGATGATTTTTACCTTATCGCCTTTTTTAAATTGGCCGATCACGTTCGTCGGGCTGACTTCCGGCGTTGACCGGATATTTAGTGCATCAGCCATAACGGTTGATGTTGCTGTATTAATGTACGTGAGCGATACGTAAGCCGCCCCGTCTGTTTGCGGACTTACTGTCATTTGTTTTTGGACCATATCACGAACCGAGAGATTGTAATTTGTTTTCATGATTTGCGGGCCGTTTTTGACTTTCACGATAGATGATGCCCATCCGTATAATTGTTTTAGCTTCGATGATGCCGCAGCAGCTGTATCATTGCCTGTGAACTGTTCGTTTACGCTGATTTTATAAAGCGTATTGCTTTTCGTTGTGTAGCTAGGAGTTAAACCTTGCGATTTAAGATAGGTTAACCCATTGTTCAATGCAGTTTTGCTGCTGAGCTGGGCTGTCACGATTTTGTATTGTGTATATCCCGTTTCAATGGTTTTTGCCGTAGTGCCGGCGATATTGTTTTGTTTAAAAAATGCTAAAACGCGGTCAATGTCTTCTTGGCTGATGATGGCTTCAGTTGTGATTCGATAGCTGCTTGCTGCCGACTGGCCGGTTTTCTGGCTTGCTGCTGATATATGATTCGACTTGAAAAACGTGAGTGCCTGATTGACTTTCGTTTGATCAAGCAGAGATTCAGTTGTGATCTTGAATGTGTCAGCTATTTGTTTTTTGACTGATTTCGCAGAAGCACTCAGCTGATTTTTCTTTAATAAGTTCAATCCCTTTGTGACTTTTGATTGGTCTGATGTTTCTTCTGAGATGAGCTGATATTGATTTTCTGCTGTAGTTCCAGCTGTTGTTTTTGTGGCTTTTACTTTTTTCTGAGCAAAGAAGGCTGCTGCTTTGTTTGCTTGCTGCTCGCCTAACATCTTTGCTGTCGTGATTTGGTAAGCCGCAGACGTTGTTGTTTTTTTGACGCTGGATGACGTATAATGCCATTTTTTCTTTTTAAAGAAAGTATCTACTTTTTGGAGCTGCTGTTTTGTTATCCCTTTCATATTCACGGTATATGATGTGCTTTTTCCAACCTGTTGGTAACTGCCGGATAAGCCGGTGTTTTTCTTGATCTGGCTGATGGCGTCCTTTACTGTATTCAGGCCTTTGAAATAAGCTGATTGGACATTGTATGACTCAATGGTTGTTTTTTGATTGATTGACTTGTAGCTGCCTGTGATGCCAGTGCTCTGTTTCAGCTGCTGCAATAGAGTTTTGGCATTCGCTTCACCTGAAATGGCGGCAGTTGTAAACGTATAATAGGCTTGTCCTTTCACCGTTTCCTTTAATGATGCCTGCAGCCCCGATTCCTTTTGAAAGGCGCTTTTGATCTGCGCTGCTCTGCTGTCTCCGACGATTGTGCCTGACTGGATGGTTGTAACAGACACCGAGTGTGTGATGGGCTGATACGAGCTTTTAATCCCCGTTTGCTTAGCCAGGCTCTGGATAAGCGCCTTGACTTTTGTCTCATCAGCAATGTCTGATGTCATGACATTCATATAGGGCTGAGGTGCTCCGTACGCTTTTACAGCGCCAGCTACTCCCGTCTCCTGCTTCAGCTTTGCCAGGATTGTGTTGGCCTGTTTTTCTCCGGAAATGGCACCTGACGAGATGGTGACATATGGCTGTTTGCTTCCGACAGGACTTGACGTTCCGGTAATCGATGTCTGTTTGGTGAGTCCGCTCAGTATTGCTTTCGCTTCTGAGTCGCTATGAATGCCTGAGGCGGAAATTTGGTAGGTCGTTGTTGTGCCTGAAGCCTGATAGGATGCATCCCAGCCAGTATCTTTTTCCAGTTTGGCGACAGCTTGTGAGGCTTGGCTTTCTGTACTGAACGTATTCGACGGCTCTACCTTATATATGGAGTAGTCGGTATACGCGGCGGCCTGGGCGGAACCAGACATGGCAAAAAAGGCAAGGGACGCGGCGGATAGAAGCATAGGTGCGATTAATCTCTTTTTCATTCCTTCTCCTCTTTCTTCTTCTATGAGTATATAAAACTAGTTTATTTATCGGCACGCGCATGCTTCATTTATAGGTGAATCACTTCCATTTTCTAATAAAAAAAACTTAATCTCGAAGTGAGATTAAGTTTAAATATGAGATACGATAAGCGTACAAGTTCCTTTCATCGTAAAATCGGGCATTTGAGCCGGCAAAATAAAGTGATCGCCTTTTTTGAGCGGACATGTTTCGCCCTCATACATCAGCAAACCGCTTCCTTCTGTCACGCTGCAAATCAGAAAGGATTCATCCTGAGCCATTTCAGCTTCGCCATTGATGTCCCATTTATATACCGAAAAATATTCCCCTTGAACAAACGTTTTAATGGTTATTCCTTTTCTTGATTCGGTCGATTCATCTATATACCCATCCACATGGGGAACTGTGGCGGCATTGACCGCTTTGGCAAAATGAAGCTCTCTCGGATTCCCGTTGCTATCAAGACGGTCATAATCGTACACCCGGTATGTGGCATCTGAATTTTGCTGAGTCTCTAAAACTAGTGCCCCCTTGCACAATGCGTGCAGCGTTCCACTTGGCACATAATAAAAATCACCCGGTTTAATTTTGATCCTTCGCAGCAGGCCCTCCCAGTCACCACTGTTGATCATTGTGACAAGTTCGGTTTTTGAGCGGGCCGTATGACCGTAAATGATTTCCGCGTTTTCCTTACAGTCGATAATGTACCAGCATTCCGTCTTGCCGAGTTCTCCCTCTTCGTATTCTCCGGCATAGTAATCATCAGGGTGAACTTTAATTGACGTATCTTCCTTCACATCCAGCAGCTTTGTCAGAAGCGGAAACCGGTCCCCCTCTACGCCGCCGAATAGTTCACGGTGCTCTTCCCAAAGCTCGATCAATGTCTTTCCTTTATACGGGCCATTCGCAACAGTGCTCGGTCCTTTTGGATGAGCGGAAATGGCCCAGCATTCCCCCGTTGATTCTGAAGGAATACCGTATCCAAATCTATCTCGTAAAGCGGTTCCGCCCCAGATTTTTTCTTTACACACAGGCGTTAGAAAAATTGGTGATTGCGTCATGATCCGTACCCCTCCCCTGTAAATAACTGATCATCATTTTCCCGGTGCGCCCCTCTTACAAACGCCCGTATAAGCTGCTTTTTTCAGATGACAACATATGTACAAAGCATCATCTTTTCATGACCCCTTCAAAGAAAACGCTTCCTTTCTATTATATCACGTTGAAAAGAAGCTTTGTTTCAGCCTTTTCCTCGAGAAGAATAATTCTCCTTTTTTGATACAAATTAATAAAAACCGTCAATCTGTTTATGAAGGAGAGAAACTATGCAAATCGACTCTGATCTCCAGAACAATTTAGACACACTGAAAAAAACATTGGGACAAAACGACGATATGATGTTTTATACATTTGCTTTCGGAGATAGCAGACGGAAGGCGTGTTTACTGTATATTGACGGTCTGACAGAGAATAAAATGCTGGCGCAATATGTCATTTCTCCTTTACAAAAAGAGGCTTTAGCCCATAAGGAATGCTCGATTGAAGACTTATCTGCCTTTTTTTTCGGCTTTCATCATAGCGTTGTTTCAACAATGAAAGAAATAGAGCAGCTCGTTTTTACAGGGCAAGCCATTTTGCTAGCTGATGGCTATCGCGGAGGATTAGCTTTTGACACAAAGTCAGTTCAAACACGCAGTCTTGAAGAACCTTCATCCGAAGTTGTGGAACGCGGTCCTAAAGTAGGGTTTATTGAAAACCTGCGGACAAACACGGCGCTTTTGCGGGAAAGGACGAGTGACCCTAACCTTATCATCAAGGAAATGACTCTCGGAAAAAGGACGAAAAAGAAAGTCGCTGTCGCTTATATTCAAGATATCGCCCCAGATTATGTCATCAAGGAAGTGTTTAAAAGGCTGAAATCAGTCAATATAGATGATTTGCCAGAATCGGGGACGCTTGAACAGCTGATTGAAGATGAACCATTTTCAATTTTCCCTACGATTTTAAGCACAGAACGGCCAGATCGTGTAGAGGCTGCACTGTTAGAAGGACGAGTGTCCATATTAGTGGATGGTACGCCGTTTGCTTTGATTGTGCCGGCTACGGTTGACGAATTTATTCATTCTCCCGATGATTACAGTCAGCGCTGGCTTCCAATGTCAGTTGTACGCCTTCTTCGTTATTCCAGCGTTCTGATCACCATTTATTTGCCCGGCCTGTATATTTCTCTCGTTTCTTTTCACACCGGGCTATTGCCGACTAGAATGGCCATTTCCATTGCAGGCAGCAGGCTTAACGTACCATTCCCGCCTTTTGTAGAGGCCTTTATCATGATCTTTACGATCGAATTGATTCGAGAAGCCGGATTAAGGCTTCCTAAACCGATTGGACAGACGATTGGCCTTATCGGCGGCGTTGTCATTGGGCAGGCAGCTGTTCAGGCGCAAATCGTCAGTGCGCTTATGGTCATTGTCGTTTCTGTCACTGCACTGGCATCCTTTACCGTCCCTTCATACGCTTATAACTTTCCGCTGCGGCTGATACGCATAGCTGCAATGATCAGCGCAGCAGTACTTGGCATGTATGGCGTCATTATGGTCTTTCTGTTTGTAATCGGTCACTTAATGCGCCTGAAAAGCTTTGGCGAGGATTACATTATCCCGATCATGGCGCAGCCTGGACAGGATTTGAAAGACACGGTCATCCGTATTCCCACGATGTTTTTAAAAAGAAGACCGACACGAAACGATCCCGAAGATAACATCAGACAAAGGTGATGGCTATGAGGAAATCAGAGCATAAACTGACATTTATGCAGACGCTCATTATGATCAGCAGCACATTGATCGGTGCCGGGGTGCTAACCCTTCCCCGCTCAGCCGCCGAAACCGATAGCCCGAGCGGATGGCTTATGATACTGCTGCAGGGCGTTATTTTTATTATCATCGTTCTGCTTTTTTTGCCTTTTCTTCAAAAAAACAGCGAAAAAACCCTTTTTAAGCTCAACAACATTGTGGCTGGAAAATTCATCGGCCTTCTATTGAATTTGTATATCTGTCTTTATTTCATTGGGGTTGTCGGCTTTCAAGCACGGATTTTAGGGGAGGTTGTCGGTTTCTTTTTGTTGAAAAATACGCCAATGGCAGTTGTGGTGTTTCTATTTCTTGCAGTTGCCATCTATCATGTGGGCGGAGGCGTTTATCCAATTGCAAAGGTATACGCTTATATTTTTCCCATTACCCTTATTATTTTTATGATGCTTCTGATGTTCAGCTTTCGCTTGTTCCAGCTTGATTTTATCCGGCCGGTTTTTGAAGGAGGCTATCAAAGCTTTTTCTCTTTATTCCCAAAAACACTATTATATTTCTCAGGATTTGAAATCATTTTTTACCTGGTCCCTTTTATGAGAGATCCGAAGCAAGTGAAAAAGGCTGTTGCTCTGGGCATCGCGATTTCCACAGTGTTCTACAGTATTACTTTGCTCATTGTGATTGGCTGTATGACTGTGGCTGAGGCAAAAACGGTGACATGGCCAACCATTTCCCTTATTCACGCATTAGAGGTTCCGGGTATTTTTATTGAACGATTTGATTTGTTCTTACAGCTGACTTGGACAGCCCAGCAATTTGCCTGTATGCTCGGATCCTTCAAAGGCGCCCATATCGGGTTAACGGAAATCTTTCATCTGAAAAATAAAAACAATGCATGGCTGCTGACTGCAATGCTGGCTGCGACGTTTTTCATAACGATGTATCCCAAGGACTTGAATGACGTGTTTTATTACGGGACACTTCTTGGATATGCTTTCTTAATTGTGATTACAATTCCATTCTTCGTCTGGTTTTTAAGCTGGATACAGAAAAAATTAGGGAGGGGTCAGCTGCAATGAAAACAGCAACAAAGCTCGCAGTCATGTTTTTTATGCTGCTGGTCCTCTGCGGGTGCTGGGATGTCAAAAATATCGAGAAACTATCCTTTGCCAGAGGGCTGGCAATCGATGAGACAGATGATCACCAGTACAAACTGACGTATCAAAACCTGCTTCCCCAAAGCGAAGATAGCCAATCATCCGGAAAACCCGAATTCGTTAATGTGACGTCCCACGGGAAGACGATCCTGGAAGCAGTCAGTGATGTAGCCATCAAGGACCCTCCTGTTTACAGCGATCATTTAAAAGTGATTCTTCTGGGAGAAAAACTGATGAGGAATCAAAATGTTGACCAAGTCTTCAACCACTTTATCCGGGATGATGAGCTGCGGCGAAGCAGCTATTTGATGGCAGCCAGAGGGAAGGCGGCTGATATCTTTACAAAAGGAAAAACCAATCAGCAGCAGCCAATGCCCTCAGAAAAACTGATTGATTTGACAACTCACAGCGGATATAACGGTAAGATTATGATACCGCTGCGCATCGGAAGAGCTTCTGTCTACTCTCAGAACGGGTACAGTTATCTTATTCAAGCCGTGAAAAACGAAAAGGGAAAAGCCAAGTATGACGGAGCAGGCATTATCAAAAGAGGCAGCAATAAACTCGTTGGATTTCTTTCAGCTGATGAAACCCAGACACTGACATGGGTCATGGGGACGATCCAAGGCGGTGTCATGCCGACGACAGATAAAGGACATCCGATTACGTTTGAAATCAAAAAGTCGAAAACGAAAATTAAGCCGGTCATTGAAAACGGAAAGCCTGTCTTTCAGATTACTGTTAAAACGAAGGGCATCCTGACAGAAGACCAAAATCCGAATGAAAACTCCTTCAGCAAAAGTTATTTGCACAGGCTGGAAAACATTTTTGAGAAAAAGCTTGAACGAGATGTAAAGCAGGTGATGGAAAAACTGCAGCACGAGTATAAAACCGATCCAGTCTTTTTCTCAGACCATATAAGGATTCAATATCCTGACTACTGGAATAAAGTAAAAGGGCATTGGGATGAGATATTTACTGAGACTGATTTTAGGTACAATATTTCTTTTAAAATCATTAATTTTGGCTCGGTGGGAAAGTGAGCAATCAAAAAGGTGCGCATGATCGCGCACCTTTTTTATGTTCCGACAGTTTGCTGTTTTCCGGCCTGTCCTCCTTGTCCGTTTTTGTCCCGTAAATCCTGCTCAATTTCTTCAAGGCTTTTTCCCTTTGTCTCTGTCACTTTAAATCGGACAAATAAGAAGGCCATGATACCGATTGCGGCATAAATCAGGAATAAATAACTGATTCCGATCGCTTCCATTAACATTGGATAGGTTAGTGAAACAATGAGTGTCCCAACGTGCAGCATTAAGGTCGAAACACCCGTCCCGATTCCTCTGACGTGAAGCGGGAACAATTCAGGAAGCATCACCCAGACAACCGGCCCCCAGCTGACCGCAAAGACAACGATAAACACACCTAAACAAATGACGGTCGTCCATGAGGCAGCCGGAGTGTCACCGAAAAAGAGATTTACTAAAGCGAGAACGATCAAGCTGATCACCATCCCCGCATTCCCGAATAGCAATAACGGCTTTCTTCCGATCTTGTCGATGACTTTAATCGCTACTAATGTCATGAGAACATTGACTGTGCCGATTCCGACCGTTCCTAAAATTGAAGCGGAGTTTCCGAATCCGACGTTTGTAAAGGTTTTTGGCGCATAGTAGATGATCGTATTCGTTCCGATAAATTGCTGCAAAAATGCCAATCCCAAACCGGCAATCAGGGCTGGGCGCACCCATGGATCGAACAGCTCCTTCAGGCCGCCTTCATCCTGCTTTTCCGCTTCTTTTATATCATGTATTTCCTGATCAATATCTGTTGTGCCACGCAACTTTTCAAGAATTTTCTTCGCTTTGTTTTCTTCGCCATTCGTGAACAGCCACCGCGGGCTCTCCGGCATAAATAAAATGCCAATGAGCAGGAGCAGTGACGGCACAGCAGCCAATCCAAGCATCCAGCGCCACGCTTCAGCATCGGCAAATATGTAATTGACAATATAAGAAAGAAGGATGCCGACCGTGATCATCAGCTGATTCAGTGATGACAGCGCCCCGCGCTTATGCTTTGGCGCCAGTTCAGATAAATAAAGCGGCACGATTGTTGTCGATGTTCCGACTGCAAGTCCCAAAATGATGCGAAACAGCACCATGACTCCTGTATTTGGGGCCAGTGCCACACCAAGACCGCCTATACAAAACAACAGCGCAGCCGCCATAATTGCTTTTTTTCTTCCGAAACGGTCAGTCAGCTTGCCGGCCGCTCCCGAGCCTAGTATCGCCCCAACCAGTAAGGAGCTGACAACAAGACCTTCTGTAAACGCATTCAATCCTAACTCCTTTTTCATAAATAAAATAGCTCCGGAAATCACTCCGGTATCATAGCCATATAACGCGCCTCCAAGAGCTCCGAAAAAATAAAGCCATATATTTGACTGCTTTTTCATAAAAATGACTCCCTTTCTCCATCAGCTGCAATGACATTGTCTGTGGGATTTTTTTAGAAATCTTTTAGCCTCTTTTTCCGGTCATTAAACCTTTTTATTTTGTTGATCATGAGTTTTCCAATCATTTACTTGTATTTTTTTCAATGTCACCGAAACATTTTACCTGTTGCAGCGTCCAATATAAGGTGATTCAGCACATCATCGTTATCAATTTTCAAAAACAAGAAATTATAAATATAGGAATATTTATCGGAAAATGTCTTTCGAGGAGTTGCCCCATGGCAAAATGAATGGTACGCTTCAAATATTAAAGAAACGTGAGGTATTGATATATGGAAGAACGATCACAGCGCAGAAAGAAAAAGAGAAAACTGAGAAAATGGGTGAAAGTCGTTGTCGGTTTAATGGCTTTCTTAGTCATTGCGGCAGGCTCTGTCGGCGCCTATGCTTTTGTAAAGCTGAACAATGCTTCTAAAGAAGCGCACGTCAGCCTAGCACGCGGAGAACAATCAGTAAAACGGATTAAAGAATTTGATCCTGGAAAGGATTCTTTTTCTGTATTGCTCTTAGGGATTGATGCCAGAGAGAAAAACGGCGAGACCGTCGATCAGGCAAGAAGTGACGCGAATGTGCTGGTTACATTTAATCGGAAAGAAAAAACAGCTAAAATGCTGAGCATTCCTCGTGATGCCTATGTAAACATCCCAGGCCACGGGTATGATAAATTCACACATGCTCACGCCTACGGCGGCGTTGATCTGACTGTGAAAACAGTTGAAGAGATGCTGGATATTCCCGTGGATTATGTCGTAGAAAGCAATTTCACGGCTTTTGAAGACGTCGTAAACGAGTTAAATGGCGTCAAAGTAACAGTAAAAAGCGATAAGGTCATTCAGCAAATCAAAAAAGATACAAAAGGTAAAGTCGTTCTTCAAAAAGGAACACATACGCTTGATGGGGAAGAAGCGCTCGCTTACGTAAGAACACGTAAAGCGGACAGTGACCTTTTACGCGGGCAAAGGCAAATGGAAGTGCTGAGCGCTATTATAGATAAATCAAAATCATTGAGCTCAATACCAGCTTATGATGATATTGTCGATACGATGGGGCAAAATTTGAAAATGAACTTATCTCTTAAAGATGCTATCGGCCTGTTCCCGTTCATCACTTCATTGAAATCAGTTGAGTCTATTCAGCTGACGGGTTATGATTACGAACCTGCCGGCGTTTATTATTTCAAATTGGATCAGCAAAAGCTGCAGGAAGTTAAAAAAGAGCTGCAAAATGATTTAGGTGTATAATGAACGGGATGGCGATTACGCCATCCCGTTTTACATATTTCCTTGTTGAAAATTTTCAAAGTAACGTTTAGCCTTGGTTTATATGGATTATGTTTCGCAGACAAGCTGAACATACTACACGAAGCAGCTTCATTTTTAAGGAGGTTCCCCCTACATATGAAATGTATTGCGATTGATTTAGATGGAACATTGTTGAATAAAGAAAGCGTCATTTCTGCGGAAAACAGAGCGGCGATCAAGCGGGCCGTCGATGCCGGCATCCTCGTCACCATTTGCACGGGAAGAGCAACATTTGATGTAAAAGCGCTGCTGGATGACTTGGACATCCCTATCATTGCGGCTAATGGCGGCACGATCCACGACACGGGTTACCGTTTGATCAGCCGGACATTAATGGATCAGGAAGCCGGCAAAGCGATTGCTGATTACTTACTGTCAAAAAACATTTACTTTGAGGTATATACAGATGACCATCTGCTTTCTCCTTTTGACGGCGAAGCTAAGCTGCACGCGGAGCTAGACATTCTAAAGAGCGCAAATCCAAACGAGCTGACAGATGAATTGTGGCAAGGAGCCATGACTCAATTCAAGCAGTTTGGCATTAAACCAATCCCTCATATCGAATCTGTTTTTGAGGGCGGTGAAAACATTTATAAGCTTCTTTGCTTCTCCTTTGATATGGACAAGCTGAAACAAGCGAAGGAAGAGTTGAAGCATCATAAAAAACTGGCGCAAACCTCTTCCGGAAAACATATTATCGAAATCCTGCCGGCCTCTTCAGGAAAAGGACGCGCGTTAACAAAGCTGGCTGACATATACGGAATTGAAACACAGGATATCTATGCGATCGGCGACAGTCCGAACGATTTGTCCATGTTTGAAGTCGCCGGACACCGTATCGCCATGGAAAATGCGATTGATGAATTAAAAGAAAAAAGCACCTTTGTCACAAAAAGCAATGACGAAAATGGTGTGGCCTACTTTATAGACCAGCTGCTTTCCGGCCAATATGCATAAAGAAAAGACTCCAGAGATTCTGGAGTCTTTGTCTTTTATTGCATCCGTATACTTCCTGCGTATTTATCCTTCCAATACGTGCTCGTATTCATATTGGTGATGGTCACGCCGTTTGATAATGTGACATGAACAACTTGTCCGTTTCCGATATAGATGGAGGGATTTAAGCTTGTTGATTGAAAGAACACAATGTCTCCCGGCTTCAGGTCCGCCTTCTCAATCTTAGTGCCGGCTGTGTACTGGCTTGTTGCGTATCGAGGCAGGGAAATACCGGCTGCTTTCTCGCATACATACTGGACAAATCCAGCTGTATCAAATCCTGTCTCTGGAGACACTCCGCCCTGTTTATAAGGCACTTCTCCGACATAAAGCGTAGCTTCGGATACAATCGGATTTTCTTTCGGGATTGTCAGATTGTCAAATCGGCGAATACCCGTCATCTTCGATTTCCAGTAATCCTCTGATAAATAGGAAATGGTTACTTTTTCTGATCGGCTTGCCTGGATAAACCTGCCCGCGCCCGCATAAATGCCTGCATGTGAAATTCCTGTTTTATACGTATTGCTGAAATAGACGACATCACCGGGCTTTATGTTCTGAGAGGCTACCTTCTCGCCCACTGCCCACTGCTGCTCGGCTGATCGCGGCAGATAAATGCCGAGTGCCTGTTGAAACACATATTGCACAAGCCCCGAGCAATCAAAGCCCTCTGACGGTGTGCTGCCGCCAAACACATATGGAATGCCGATATATTTTTCAGCCTCCTGAACGACAGGAACATCAGCCGTTGCCGGATCGGCAGCAATTCGTCTCGCCCCGATATAAGACCCGCTCCAATAGCTGCTTTTTTTGTAATTGGTGATGATAACCCCTTTTGACTGTGTACTGTGAATCATTTGGCCGTCTCCGATATAGAGAGCGTCGTGTGTCGGAATAGTGCCGCTGCTTCCCTCTTTCTTGAAAAACAAAATATCACCCGGCTTTAGGTCTTCCGGTTTTACAGCTGTTCCGATTTTATACTGGTCGTTTACAGATCTCGGCAGATGAATATCAGCCTTACTGAAAACATATTGTATCAATCCTGAAGGGTCGAAGCCCTCCTTCGGCGATTCACCGCCGTATTTATACTGATAACCAAGCAGGCTTTTTGCTTCGCTGATGATCAATTCAGATGATGTATCAGCCTCCGCAATCTCCGCTTTTGTCATAATGGGAACCAAAAAACAAATGATAACCGCCACAAGCAAAAACTTCTTCCAGTTTGCTAGTGAGTTCACTTTTCGTATCTCCTCCTCTTTTTGCAGTTTTAACATCGGTATTTTTTTGAATATGTTAAGCAACATTTTGAAATTTTTACAGAATGAATATGCTGGGTAAATAAAAAGAGAGTGTCTCATCAGACACTCTCTTCTTTGAATTATTTATTGGTGCTTGCCGTTTCTTCCTGCTGTTGGATTTTATGCATCTCCGTATCAATCTTCTGTTTTTCCTGATCTGTCAGCTGATCATTGAATTTAAAAGCTGACATAAACATGAACACGATGGCTACGGCAACAAACGGCCAGATGGCTTTGACAAATTTCATCTTTATCACTCCGATTATTTAGATTTTAGTTTGTCACTATGATCAACATCAAACGTCAGTTTTCCGTCTTCTACTTTCCAAGCGAAATTAGAGTCTTTCGTCAGTTCGCGAATAATTGTTTTCTGTTTAAGGCTGTCTTTTTTCACAGGTGCAGGTGTCGCTTCATGGATATCGATCGGTGTCACTTCAAAGCGGCCTGTTCCATTTTTCTTCAGGTGATACTGAACCAGTGCACTGTCTCTCGTTCTCGTCCAGCCCTGGTCAAAGACAAAGTTTCCGAGGCTGTAGAAAATAACAGTTCCGTTATATACTTCAATCGGCTCTAAGACGTGCGGGTGATGGCCGACGATGATGTCAGCTCCCGCATCGGACATGGCTCTTGCAAGCTGGCGCTGGCGGTCGTTTGGATCATTGTCATACTCTTGGCCCCAGTGTGACTGCACAACCACGATGTCCGCATATTTTTTCGCTTCTGAAATCATAGGGATGAAGATTTCAGGATCTGCGGGAAGCACGCCAGGTGTATTCTTTTTAGCTGCGAAGCCTTTCCCGGACACATCGGTAAAGCCAAGCGTCGCAATCGTTATCCCATTGACTTTCTGGTACGAAATTTTCTTTTTCGCATCACTTAAGCTGTACCCCGCTCCAACGATATCAAGGTTTTGCTTCGCAAATTCTCCAAGTGTATCTTTCATCCCCTGAACGCCGTAATCCATGGCGTGGTTGTTTGCGCTGTTAAGAACCGTGAAATTCATATCCTTCAATACTTTCACCGATTCCTTATTCGTCTGCAGATGAATCTCTTTATCTGCTTGTTTATAATTCTTTTGATAGGTTACCGGATTTTCAAAGTTTCCTGCTACATAATCCGAGGATTTAAAGATCGGTTCAACATATTGAAAAATACTGTCTGCCCCTTTTTGCTCCGTTACTTTTTCAACATAGCGGCCCATCATAATATCGCCGACAAATGAGGCGGAGAGTACGTCGTCAGAATATGTTTTGACCTTCGGTGTTTCTGCTTTTCCCGCCCACATGAAAGCGAACATGAGGACAAAAACGATCGGAATGGCAATAAATACGTGCTTATTGGTTTTCTTTTTTTGCTGTTTTGTCAGCTTTAGCAGCTTTTCATGAAAGCTCAGTTCTTTTTTCATCGTTTGACACACCTTACATTAAATTAAGTAGTAAACAAACATGATAGCAAAGGTCGCTCCGCTCAATAGCAGCGTGCTTCCGAACGTAATCGTTAAACCTTGTTTCTGAATGGTATTGGCAATTAAACCTGGCACGATGATGCCGATTCCTCGAAATTCTGCGATTTCAAATGGTACAATCGGGTATAGAAAATCAAATGCGATTTTCAGTACGATCCCTGTTATCAGCATGGCAGCGAATTTTCTGCGTCCGTACAAAATCATAAATTTGGATAAACCGTATTTCACAATGACATACGTGAGCAAGCTCACTAGCAAAACAAGTAAAATAAAGACCGGCTGATTAAACACAAGTCCTAAATATCCCGGTACAACCAGTCCTGCCGGCACGATCCCTGTTTTTTCCGCGAAAATTAAACTAAGTAGTACACCTAAAATAAGTGCGATGTATAAATCTGATCCGAACATGTCTGCATTTCCCCCTAGCTTACGAGCTGCTTAACCTTGTATTCGTGGATTTTTTCAATTAAAGGCTCTGCGGCACCATGAATATTGCCGACGCCATATATGACACGATTGTGCATTCTTTTCTTTAACAATTCCATAATTTCATCTGTTGACTTATACTCTAGATCATGCAGTTTGTCTGCAGGAATTTTGCCTTCTTCATAGGCTTTTACGATCGGTTCTGTTGTTTCACCGATTAAGATCAGTTCACTTGCTTCAATATAAGGCAATACGTCATTTGCGAATTGCTGTGTCCGATCGACACGGTCTGCGCGGCAGTTCATGATGATGATCGGATCATCGGTCGGGTAACCGATTTCTTTTACACGTTTCCATATATTCAAAGTAGAAGAAGCGTCGTTTGCGGCAAACCCATTAACAAAGTGCCCAGGCTCGCTCGGACTGATCAACGGAAGAATTCTCATTGCTCCCGGATCTGGCGGCGCATTCAGCATTCCCTTAAATGCTGTTTCTTCATCAATGCCGAGTGCTTGAGCCACACCCAAGGCCAGAGAAGCGTTATCAGGGAATACCATGTATTCAAATTTACGTAAATATTCATCTGTAATTTTTGAGTTATCAGCAATGATGACTTTTGTGTTTCGTTCTTTTGCTTTTTGTTTAAAGAACTCGGTATATTCACTATCTGTAATGACAAGATGGCCATTATAAGGAATAGTAGCGGTAAACGCTTCCGCAATTTCATCCAGCGTCGGCCCCATGACATCCATATGATCCTCTAAAACGTTAACAATGACGCCGATATTGGCCTGCAGAAGTTCTTCCTGAAAGATGATTTGATAATCCGGGTTAACAGCCATGCACTCACTGACAATCGCGTTAGCCCCTCTTTCTACAGTTTCTCTCATGACTTCTTTTTGCTCTCCGATATTCGGCCCCTGTGGTTTCCGTTTAATCGGCTTTTCCTCCGGTGTGTCCCAGTAAATCATTCTTGCATCTGTACCTGTTGTTTTTCCAACAGTCTTGTAACCGGCTTCTATTAATATTCCGGTTGTCAGCCTTGTCACAGTCGATTTTCCTCGGATGCCGTTAATATTCACCCGAACAGGGAGGGCATCAATGTTTTTCTGATGTCGTCGTTTTTCTAATATTCCGATGACCAGTATGACAGCACAGGCTATAATGAGTAACCACATTGCTTTTCGACATCTCCTTCTATATTGTTGTAAATTCATTCATCAGTATATAGAATCACTATGAATTCTCAATCGGCATTATGTAACATAATCTCCCCTCATCGACTATGCCAAAATTCTCTTTTGAAAGAGATTTTATACCTACAAACTGTTTTCTATTTTTGGTAAACAGCAGGACTTACACCTTATCTCTTTTTTAAAAAATCAAAAGGAATGCGCTTTCATTTTGCTTCTGATATCCTTCTGTACGTATAGTCACACCCTGCTGTTTAAATTTAATATGCATTTCAAATCAATCTTTTTTTCAGCCTGTATTATCAAACTTCTCCCGCTCTCATGCATGTTTCCGGTTCTTATGAACACAAAATAGTTTGATCCTGTTTCTTAAGGATAAGGTCATAATGTCATCCTTTCTGCATGGAATAAGCAATATGAGGCCCATTCCAAAATGACTAAGGAGTTCCAAGATGAAAACGCTAAATTTACGAGTCCGAATTCTCTAACATAATTAAACATTTTCTGGGCTGATAGTCTTTCCTGTTTCTTTTCATTTACAGGTCTAAACGCATGACATTGAAACAATTTTAATAAAACTTAATATTTGTTCAAGAAATCTTCATCCATATTTGTGAAGACTTTGTCAAAAAAAGAGTGAAAACCTTAAATTTTTCAATTATATATACAATTTACAAATAGATTTCTTTTGATATTTTTATTGCCAACTTCGGATCACCCATGATAATCTATCTATGTAAACGGTTACATAAATGAGGAGGAGCTGTTTTGGCTACAATTAAAGATGTCGCCGGAGCGGCGGGCGTTTCAGTTGCGACGGTTTCCCGCGTCCTGAATGATAACGGCTATGTACACGAAGAAACGCGAACCCGTGTCATAGCGGCGATGGAGAAGCTGAACTATTACCCGAATGAAGTCGCCAGATCTCTATATAAAAGAGAATCCCGGCTGGTCGGACTTTTGCTCCCGGATATCACAAACCCTTTCTTCCCCCAGCTTGCCCGCGGTGCGGAGGATGAATTGAACCAGGAGGGCTATCGCCTTATTTTCGGCAACAGTGACGAGGAATTGAAAAAAGAACTTGAGTACCTTCAAACATTTAAGCAAAACCATGTTGCAGGCATTATTGCCGCAACGAATTACCCGGATCTTGAGGAATACAGCGGCATGAATTATCCGGTCGTTTTTCTGGACAGAACACTTGAAGGGGCCCCTTCTGTGTCCAGTGATGGCTATACAGGAGGAAAGTTAGCCGCCGAAGCTATTATTCACGGAAAAAGCCGACGCATTACGCTCTTGAGAGGCCCCGCTCACCTGCCGACCGCTCAAGACCGCTTTAACGGCGCTTTGGAAATTTTACAGCAGGCTGAAGTTGATTTTCAGGTGATTGAAACTGCTTCATTTTCTATTAAAGATGCACAATCAATGGCGAAGAAGCTGTTTGCCGCTTATCCAGCGACAGACGGTGTGATCGCGAGTAACGATATTCAAGCCGCTGCAGTTTTACATGAAGCATTGCGGCGCGGAAAAAAAGTGCCGGAGGACATTCAAATTATCGGCTATGATGACATTCCGCAAAGCGAGCTGCTGTTCCCGCCGCTGTCTACAATTAAACAGCCATCATATGATATGGGGAAAGAAGCAGCCAGACTGCTTTTGCGTATCATCAAAAAACAGCCGCTGGCAGAAACGGCCATTCAAATGCCTGTCACCTATATAGGAAGAAAGACGACAAGAAAGGAAGATGATGATGCGTAATATTTGTGTGATTGGAAGTTGTTCTATGGATTTAGTGGTCACCTCGGACAAACGCCCAAAAGCCGGTGAAACGGTTCTTGGCACGTCGTTTCAAACTGTGCCGGGCGGCAAAGGAGCAAATCAGGCGGTTGCCGCAGCAAGACTTGGGGCTCAAGTATTTATGGTCGGGAAGGTTGGAGACGATCATTATGGAACAGCTATTTTGAATAACTTAAAAGCAAACGGTGTTTGCATTGACTATATGGAACCGGTTACACACAAAGAAAGCGGAACCGCCCACATTGTGCTTGCTGAAGGTGATAACAGCATTGTCGTTGTCAAAGGCGCGAACGATGACATCACTCCAGCGTATGCGATACATGCGCTTGAACAGATTGAAAAGGTCGATATGGTTCTGATTCAGCAGGAAATTCCAGAGGAAACGGTTGATGAGGTATGCAAATACTGCCATTCCCACGATATCCCGATCATGCTAAACCCGGCACCGGCCCGCCCGCTGAAGCAGGAAACAATTGATCACGCCACCTATCTCACGCCGAATGAACACGAGGCTTCGCTCTTATTCCCTGAGCTTACCATTTCTGAAGCTCTGGCGCTTTATCCGGCAAAGCTCTTTATTACGGAAGGAAAACAAGGCGTCCGCTATTCAGCTGGCAGCAAAGAGGTGCTCATCCCGTCCTTCCCTGTTGAGCCCGTTGATACAACCGGAGCCGGTGATACGTTTAACGCAGCGTTTGCCGTGGCTCTGGCTGAAGGAAAAGACATTGAAGCTGCATTGCGGTTTGCCAATCGTGCCGCTTCCCTTTCTGTCTGTTCCTTCGGTGCCCAAGGCGGAATGCCGACAAGAAATGAAGTAGAGGAGCTGCTGTCATGAAAAAACACGGTATACTGAACAGCCATCTTGCCAAGCTTTTAGCTGACCTTGGCCACACTGATAAAATTGTCATCGCGGATGCCGGACTCCCGGTTCCTGACGGCGTTTTGAAAATTGATCTTTCATTAAAGCCGGGTCTCCCGGCTTTCCAAGAGACAGCGGCAGTGCTCGCTGACGAGATGGTCGTCGAAAAAGTCATTGCTGCAGCTGAAATAAAAGCATCTAATCAGGAGAATGCGAGATTTCTAGAAAATCTTTTCTCTAAACAAAAGATTGAATACCTTTCTCACGAGGAGTTTAAGCTGCTGACAAAAGAAGCAAAAGCCATCATTAGAACGGGTGAATTCACACCATATGCCAACTGCATCCTGCAGTCGGGTGTGCTTTTCTAGAAAGGAGGAGGAAACATGCAGATTGAAATGAAAGACATTCATAAAGCATTCGGAAAAAACCAGGTGCTATCAGGCGTTTCCTTTCAGCTCTTACCTGGCGAGGTTCACGCGTTAATGGGAGAAAACGGCGCCGGCAAGTCCACGCTTATGAACATTCTGACAGGCCTGCACAAATCGGATCAAGGCCAAATCAGCATAAACGGAAATGAAACGTATTTTTCCAATCCAAAAGAAGCGGAACAGCATGGGATAGCCTTTATCCATCAGGAATTGAATATCTGGCCGGAAATGACTGTTCTGGAGAATCTATTTATCGGTAAGGAGATATCCTCCAAGCTGGGCGTTTTACAAACAAGAAAAATGAAAGCGCTAGCAAAAGAGCAATTTGATAAACTCTCTGTCTCTCTTTCTCTCGATCAAGAAGCTGGTGAATGTTCTGTTGGACAGCAGCAAATGATTGAAATCGCAAAAGCGCTTATGACAAATGCCGAAGTGATCATTATGGATGAGCCGACCGCTGCTTTGACCGAACGAGAAATCAGCAAGCTCTTTGAGGTCATTACAGCATTAAAAAAGAACGGCGTCTCCATTGTCTATATTTCTCATCGCATGGAAGAAATTTTTGCGATTTGCGACAGAATTACCATCATGCGTGACGGAAAAACGGTGGATACAACAAACATCTCAGAAACTGATTTTGATGACGTCGTCAAAAAAATGGTCGGACGGGAGCTGACTGAACGATATCCAAAACGCACTCCTTCTCTCGGTGACAAAGTATTCGAGGTGAAAAATGCCTCTGTAAAAGGGCGTTTTGAAGATGTCAGCTTTTATGTTCGTTCCGGTGAGATCGTCGGTGTATCAGGATTAATGGGAGCCGGCCGGACAGAAATAATGAGAGCGCTGTTCGGCGTTGACAGGCTGGACACGGGCGAGATATGGATCGCTGGGAAAAAGACAGCTATTAAGAACCCGCAGGAAGCGGTGAAAAAAGGACTCGGCTTCATTACAGAGAACCGCAAGGATGAAGGGCTTCTGCTCGACACCTCGATTCGCGAGAATATTGCCCTGCCCAATCTGTCCAGCTTTTCACCAAAGGGTCTCATTGATCACAAGCGGGAGGCTGAATTTGTCGATCTGTTAATCAAACGCCTGACTATCAAAACAGCATCACCGGAAACGCACGCACGCCATTTGTCAGGTGGAAACCAGCAAAAAGTGGTGATAGCCAAGTGGATCGGCATCGGACCGAAAGTGCTTATCTTGGATGAGCCAACCAGAGGTGTGGATGTTGGAGCCAAACGAGAGATTTATACGCTGATGAATGAGCTGACCGAACGCGGCGTCGCTATCATCATGGTGTCATCAGAACTGCCGGAAATCCTTGGAATGAGCGATCGGATTATCGTGATCCATGAAGGAAGAATCAGCGGAGAAATCAATGCGCGAGAAGCAACACAAGAACGAATTATGACACTTGCCACGGGAGGGCGGTAATATGAAAACGGAACAACTGCAAACAGAACAAAAACGGATTCACTTCGACGGAGTCATGCAAAAACTCGGCCCGTTTCTTGGTTTATTTATTCTCGTAATCATTGTATCTATTTTAAATCCCAGCTTTCTTGAACCGCTGAATATTTTAAACCTGCTTCGCCAGGTCGCCATTAACGGATTAATCGCGTTCGGCATGACGTTTGTGATTTTGACAGGCGGCATTGATCTTTCTGTCGGCGCTATTCTTGCTCTGTCCAGCGCTTTAGTTGCGGGAATGATTGTATCCGGTGTTGATCCGGTTCTCGCGATCATCCTTGGCTGTATCATTGGTGCCATGCTCGGCATGATCAACGGATTATTGATCACAAAAGGAAAAATGGCGCCCTTTATCGCCACACTTGCGACTATGACTGTGTTTCGCGGACTGACGCTTGTGTATACTGACGGAAATCCAATTACCGGACTTGGCACAAACTACGCTTTTCAGATGTTCGGACGCGGTTACTTTTTAGGCATTCCTGTACCGGCAATTACGATGGTTCTTGCCTTTGTCATCCTTTGGGTGCTTCTTCATAAAACACCATTTGGCCGCCGAACATACGCTATCGGCGGCAACGAAAAAGCCGCGCTCATTTCAGGCATCAAAGTGACACGCGTGAAAGTGATGATCTATTCTTTAGCCGGACTTTTATCCGCTCTTGCAGGTGCCATATTGACTTCCCGCCTGCATTCAGCCCAGCCGACTGCCGGAGAATCGTACGAACTGGATGCTATCGCGGCAGTCGTCTTAGGCGGGACAAGTCTTTCCGGCGGCCGCGGACGCATTGTCGGCACGTTAATCGGGGTGCTGATCATCGGCACACTTAATAACGGGCTTAATCTGCTTGGCGTCTCATCATTTTATCAACTGGTTGTCAAAGGGATTGTCATCTTAATTGCGGTATTGTTAGACCGCAAGAAGTCAGCATAGGAGGGTTTTCACATGAAAAAGGCTGTATCCGTCATTTTAACGTTATCATTATTTTTGTTAACCGCCTGTTCGCTTGAGCCTCCCCAATGGGCAAAGCCGTCAAACTCGGGGAACAAAAAGGAATTCACCATCGGCTTGTCCGTCTCAACGTTTAATAATCCTTTTTTTGTCTCATTAAAAAAGGGCATCGAAAAAGAAGCTGAAAAACGGGGAATGAAAGTGATCATTGTTGATGCACAAAATGATTCATCGAAACAGACGAGTGACGTGGAAGATTTAATTCAGCAAGGCGTTGATGCATTATTAATCAACCCAACTGATTCTTCGGCGATCTCAACGGCAGTAGAATCTGCAAACGCAGTCGGTGTGCCCGTCGTCACAATCGATCGATCCGCCGAACAAGGAAAAGTTGAAACTCTCGTTGCTTCCGATAATATAAAAGGCGGTGAAATGGCCGCGGCGTTTATTGCCGACAAACTTGGAAAAGGAGCAAAGGTAGCAGAGCTTGAAGGCGTCCCCGGCGCATCTGCCACACGGGAACGCGGCTCAGGATTCCATCACATCGCAGACAAAAAGCTCAATGTCGTCACAAAACAATCAGCTGACTTTGACCGCACCAAAGGCCTGACAGTCATGGAAAATCTGCTGCAGGGCCATCCTGATATCCAAGCTGTTTTTGCTCACAACGATGAAATGGCGCTCGGTGCTCTCGAGGCAATTAACAGTTCGGGGAAAGACATATTGGTGATCGGTTTTGACGGCAATAAAGATGCGCTCGCTTCCATTAAAGACGGAAAGCTGTCAGCCACCGTAGCTCAGCAGCCTGAATTAATCGGTAAATTGGCTACAGAAGCAGCAGATGATATTTTGCACGGAAAAAAAGTGCAAAAAACAATATCCGCGCCTCTCAAACTAGAAACACAAAAATAATTGTCTGATGTTTAGGAACCTGCGATAACGTGAATAGGGATATAGAGTGAATTATTTCTCTTACGTGAGGAGAGGAACGACATGAACAAACCAATAAAAATATTTTCAACTTTAGCACTTGCGGCTGGAATGACTGCGGCTGCTGCAGGCGGCGCTGACACGATCCATGCTCAACAGCCAGAAACAACTGTAAGCATTGACGATTTATACAGTTATCCGATTGATTCTTATTTGGTGTCAGCAGAGGCTCTAAATGTCAGAACGAAGGCTTCCGCATCAAGCCAGAAAGCCGATACACTGCACTTAGGCGATAGCTTAAAGCTGATTTCCTTCTCAAATGCTGACTGGGCAAAGGTTCATTATAAAAACGGAAAAACAGGCTTTGTCTCCACTCATTACATTGTAAAAGCAGCAACAACAGTAAAAACCAAAACAAAAACGAAAGTATACACATCCGCTGACGGAAAGAGCATTAAGACTCTCCCAGCAAACACAAGCGTTTCTTTTTTAGGCTGGAGTAAAACGAATAAAGGCGGTTTTGATTTTGATTGGGTATTCGTTGATTACGGCGGTGCGACAGGTTATATGAAAACACAGGATTTACACATGACAAAATAACTGAGAGGGATTCCGTATTTGTGCGGAATCCCTTTTATTATGAATGGATTTGTCACATTCCCACGATATTTCTCAGGAAATATTGTCGTACGCTGTGTCAAAACCTTACATGATCATCGACATTTTTGTTCACGCTAAAAAGCGGAGGTGTAAATATGGATCAATTTGAAGCAGCATACGAATCGTATAAAGCCCGGCAAACAACTGCCGATCAGGAAAATGTCCCATCTGGAAAAGAAGAAATTATTGCGGTTAGAAGAAATGAGGAAGACAATATTATCGCAGTGAAAACCAATACAGGAAGAGAGCTCGATTACCCTACAGCGCTGTCAGAAGCAAAAGCAGGAAAGCTCGCTCATGTGGATATCTTTCATAAATACGGGCGTGACATTTTGCGAAGTGAACCGGACGGCACGAAGGAAAATAACCTGTCTGAACTGCCGGATTTTTAATCACAAACAGCCCTGCCGTATGTCGGGCAGGGCTTTCTTTTAAACAAAAGGCTGCTGGATGTATTCGGCTAATCGTTTTGCACTGAGAGAAATATCCTCTGCAGTTGCATAATTCACGCCATAGAACACATATGGAGGCAGATACTTCATACCGATCAGATTACTCGTGGCCTGAAATGGTTTCAATAGCTCACTGATCGAGTAATGATTGGCGCCTCCGGCTTGATATTTTTCCGCTTCGCTTCCTGTTGACACAGCCAGCATCAGCTCCTTGCCATGCAAAGCATTTCCTTCTGAACCAAATGCCCAGCCGTAAGTCAGCACAAGATCCTGCCATTTTTTCAAGAGCGGCGGAGAGCTGTACCAATATAGCGGGAATTGAAAGACAATCCGATCGTATTGCTCGCACAACTGCTGTTCCTTCGCAACATCTATCGCTTCGTCCGGGTATTCCTTATAAAGATCCCGTACTGTGATATTGTCATGTTTGCTCAATTCTTCAGCCCACGCCTTATTAACAACTGAGGTCTCCATATGAGGATGAACTGCCAAAACCAATATTTTCATCAGACCACACCCTTACTGTTTTGATGTTATTTTATCTAAAATCAGGAAAAGAGCCAAATAAAAAGAAAGCCCTGCAAAAAGGGGCTTTCTTTTTTTCTTTTATTCAGGGCTTCCTTCAGTTGTTTCGATATCTTTCGCAAAATCAGGGTTATCCAGATTCGCATTAAAGAAATCCGCTGTGTTCGGAAGTCTGAGATTCATGTTCATTTTTTGAGAAATCGTAACCGTGCAATCCTCTAGCACATAGTCAAAAACGTGTCCGCCTGAATTGCGTCCTTCGTCAATGAAGTGCAGGTGATAGCCAGAAACGGCGATTCCGTTTGCATAAGCTGGCGTCAAGAAACCTACGATCGTTCCTCTCACGTTGTCGAAGTTGAAGATCGGCTGTGTTTTGACCGCTTCAACCATTGGCACGTAAGGTTTTTCTTGCAATTCTACCGTCCTTGTCTGCACCTTTTTAAACAATCCGTCAATGCGGATAGCGTAAAATAAGTTTTTGCTTGGCAGAATGCTGTTGATCTCTTTTTCAAATTCTTCACGTGTCATTTTCGCATCAATTTTGTGCGTCATGTCCGGTGTAAAGAACGTAAATGAACAGAACGGTGAACGGTCCCCTTTTTGGACCGGTGTCGCGGTTCCGTCTGAGCGCAAACGGTAAAATTCCCCGTCAAACCCAATCAGCTCTCCGTCAAGCTTGTTAAAGGTTCCGATACCGAAGTCCCCATATTTCGGAATCTCTGACAGTTCAAAATCCCCGTCATATACTCCGTCTAATAGAGAAGTCATTGTTGATACTTGATAAATCTGGCTCACAGGCTGATCTTTTTGGCCGCGGTGGAGCACTTGAATGTTGCTTTCGCGTTTCATATTTCCCTTCACTCCTTTTAATTAGTGCTGTTCATAAAACAGTGTCGTGATGCGCAGAGTGCTAGAGAGCTTTCGTTTTCATGAGTTCCCCGAATTCTTTCGGAAGCTTGTCACTTGCTAAATTAATGTTATCACTATAGTCAACCGGGACATCAATGATAACAGGACCTTCAGCGTTCATGCCTTGACGCAGAACATCTGCCAGCTGGTCTGGTGATTCTACGCGCAAGCCAGTTGCCCCGAAGCTTTCCGCATATTTCACGATATCGATATTTCCGAAATCGACCGCAGATGTACGGTTATATTTTTTCAATTGCTGGAATGCAACCATGTCATATGTGCTGTCGTTCCATACAATGTGTACAATTGGTGCTTTTAGTCGAACTGCTGTCTCTAACTCCATTGCTGAGAATAAGAAACCGCCGTCACCAGAGACAGAAACCACTTTTTCTCCCGGTTTCACCAATGAAGCGCCGATTGCCCAAGGAAGCGCAACGCCGAGTGTCTGCATACCATTACTGATCATTAATGTTAACGGCTCGTAGCTGCGGAAATAACGTGACATCCAAATCGCGTGTGAACCGATGTCACAGGTCACTGTAACATGATCATCGACTGCATTACGCAATTCTTTAACGATTTCAAGAGGATGCACTCTGTCTGATTTCCAATCTGCAGGCACCTGCTCACCCTCATGCATATATTGTTTTAAATCAGAAAGGATTTTCTGCTCACGTTCTGCAAAGTCCACTTTTACAGCATCGTGTTCGATATGATTGATCGTGGACGGAATGTCACCAATCAATTCAAGTTCCGGCTGGTAAGCATGGTCAATGTCAGCAATAATCTCGTCTAAATGGATAATTGTCCGGTCTCCATTGACATTCCAGAATTTCGGATCATATTCAATTGGGTCATAGCCGATAGTCAGAACGACATCCGCCTGCTCAAGCAGCAAATCGCCAGGCTGGTTGCGGAATAAACCGATCCGGCCGAAGTACTGATCCTCTAAATCTCTTGAAAGGGTACCGGCAGCCTGATATGTTTCAACAAATGGAAGCTGAACCTTTTTCAAAAGCTTGCGAACCGCTTTAATCGCTTCCGGTCTGCCGCCTTTCATGCCGACTAAAACGACAGGAAGTTTTGCTGTTTGGATTTTTGCGATGGCCGCACTGATTGCATCATCTGCTGCAGGACCGAGTTTTGGCGCTGCAACAGCACGCACGTTTTTCGTATTTGTGACTTCATTCACAACATCTTGCGGAAAGCTCACAAAAGCGGCCCCAGCCTGCCCTGCTGACGCTATCCTAAATGCATTTGTAACAGCTTCCGGTATATTTTTTACATCTTGAACCTCTACACTGTATTTTGTAATCGGCTGAAATAGCGCCGCATTATCTAAAGATTGATGTGTCCGTTTTAAACGATCTGAACGGATCACGTTTCCAGCAAGCGCAACGACAGGGTCTCCTTCAGTGTTCGCTGTCAGCAAACCTGTTGCCAAGTTAGATGCTCCCGGCCCTGATGTGACTAACACGACTCCCGGTTTTCCAGTTAAACGGCCGACTGCTTGCGCCATAAATGCTGCATTTTGTTCGTGCCGGGCAACGATAATTTCAGGTCCTCTATCTTGTAAAGCATCGAATACCGCATCAATTTTTGCACCCGGAATGCCAAATACATGTGTGACACCTTGCTCCACTAAGCAATCAACAACAAGCTCCGCCCCTCTGTTTTTCACAAGGGATTTTTGTTCTTTTGTTGCTTTTGTCAACACCCTCACTCCTTATTATGCATTTTAACGTAAAATTTTAAATGACTTGTGATACGTTTCACTATACACTCTTTGGAAATTGACCTCCAATATCGATTCGCCTTATGATTAATATGTAATACGAATTATTAACCTATGGAAAGGAATGCATATTTAATGGAGCTTCGCCATCTTCAATACTTTATCGCGGTAGCCGAAGAGCTTCATTTCGGAAAGGCTGCCCGACGGCTGAACATGACGCAGCCTCCTCTCAGCCAGCAGATCAAACAGCTGGAGGAAGAAGTCGGGGTGACGCTTCTGAAAAGGACAAAACGATTTGTCGAGCTTACCGCAGCAGGAGAAATCTTTTTAAATCATTGCCGCATGGCATTGATGCAAATCGGACAAGGAATTGAATTGGCACGGCGGACGGCCCGAGGCGAGCACGGCCATCTCGTAATCGGTTTTGTCGGATCAGCTACATATGAATTTCTGCCGCCGATTGTCCGGGAATATCGCAAAAAATTCCCATCTGTAAAAATAGAGTTACGTGAAATATCCTCGTCTAGGCAGCAGGAGGAGCTACTAAAGGGCAACATTGATATTGGTATACTTCATCCTCCCTTACAGCATACAGCTTTGCATATCGAAACCGCCCAAAGCAGCCCTTGTGTTTTAGCTTTGCCTAAGCAGCACCCATTGACTTCTAAAGAATCAATTACGATTGAGGATTTAAGAGATGAACCAATTATTACTGTAGCTAAAGAAGCATGGCCTACTCTATATATGGATTTTATTCAGTTCTGTGAGCAAGCGGGCTTCAAACCCAACATCGTCCAGGAAGCTACAGAATATCAAATGGTGATTGGTTTAGTCAGTGCTGGAATTGGTATTACATTTGTTCCTTCCTCAGCCAAAAAATTATTTAATCTGGATGTTACTTATCGAAATATGGACCAAATACAGCTTAATGCAGAATGGGTTATCGCTTACCGCAAAGACAATCATAATCCGCTTTTAAAGCACTTTATTCATATTTCAAATTGTCAACAGACAAGAACTAAAGAGAGTGATGCAGGTACATGAACGATACTTGCAATCTCTTTTTTCTTTTGGGATTCTTATGGAATTTTTATTAATTTAATATAATCGCTTAGTACAACTTCATATCAGTATACGTATACATACAGTACAAATAGTTGGCAAGGACATTAGTAAGCGCATGACAATCGTCTGATTTTAAAAATGAAAGATAGAGAGGTGAAGTAAATTATTGAGTTCACCAGCATATTAACATTGCTCGCTTTTTTTGCAACACTGATTTTTATTTACTGGAGGCCAAAAGGACTAAATGAAGCTATCCCTGCAACATTAGGCGCTTTAATGGTTTTATTGTGCGGAAGTGTGTCATTGGCAGACTTAGGGGAAATAGGAACAAAAGTCACGGGTGCATCGGTTACAATCCTTGCCACTATGATTATGGCCATTGCACTGGAAAGCTTTGGTTTCTTTTATTGGGTGGCTGCAAAACTGCTCCAACAATCCAGGGGTTCTGGCATCAAGCTTTTTTGGCTAACCAATTTGCTCTGCTTTCTCATGACCATTTTCCTAAATAATGATGGGAGCGTTTTGATCACAACCCCAATCCTTTTGCTTGTACTAAAATATTTAGGTTTAAAAAAACATCAAAAAACCCCATATTTATTAAGCGGTGTTTTAATAGCCACAGCCTCTAGCGCACCGATTGGCGTAAGTAATATTGTGAATTTAATTTCTCTCAAAATCATTGGAATGGATCTTTATCTTCATACCGCCATGATGTTTGTCCCTAGTATGATGGGACTCATTTTTATGACTTGTCTACTGTTTATGTTCTTTTATAAACGTCTTCCCAAAAGCCTGCCAGATATACCGGGCCATTTTCAGTCTCTGCAGCATAGAAGGTACCATCCTCTTCATTCGCCGTCAGCTCCTTTACGAGAACGAAATCAAACAAAAATCATGCTGTTTGTGCTTGCATTTGTTTTTCTCGTCAGATTGAGTTTATTTGCAGCATCATATACCGGTATTTCTGTTCCTCTTGTCGCTGTCATCGGATCTGTTATTCTTTTGGGCTGGAGATGGATTTATTTCAAAACCTCCCCAAAAGACTTGTTATACAAATCTCCTTGGCACATTTTTATATTCGCTTTTACTATGTATGTCTTAATTTATGGCCTGCATAATATCGGATTCACTGAGTTGCTTGTGAGCTATTTTGAACCAGTGGTTTCTGGAAGCCTCGCCCATGCAACTTTCGCATCGGGTATCTCTACTTCAGTCTTTTCTAATCTATTTAACAACCATCCAGCTTTAATGATCAGTACTTTTACCTTAACTGAAATGCCACTGAATCCTTCAACAACAAAAATCATCTACTTGGCAAATATTATCGGCAGTGATATCGGTTCATTATTATTGCCTATAGGAACCTTAGCAACGCTTATTTGGATGCATATACTAAAACAGCATGATGAAAGTATTTCATGGGGCGAATATATCAAAACGACCATTATCATCATTCCGCTGACTGTTCTTTTTACGTTGGCATGTTTATATGTTTGGATCAGTTGGTTATTTCTTTAGCCAGTATGGAATGAAAAACTGCCTTCCGCTATTCAAGAGGGCAGTTCTTATAAACTAGGGAAGATGCATTGTCTTTAGATGATTCAACTTCCAAATGACCGGCTCTCCACTTGCGTTAATCAGCTCAATTATATTATTGGAAACATCTTTTAATAGTCCGACTTTTTCTGGCACCTCTCCCATATCGAATATGACCAATTCACCAATATATTTTTTGATCTGCTCCTCAAAATTACGGACAAGAGGAACATTGGAAGGCACGACAGGCAATTGTGAGTTATCAAGAGTATACGGTGTTTGTTCAGTTGAATAAGGGGTAAACCACTTTAAATGATGCATAGATATAAAAAGGATTTTAAATACGGGTGAGAAAAATACAATATAATCGTTTAAAACGTTTGTAACATACCCATGTATCGAACGACCCCCAGTTACATAAACTTCAATAAACTGGCCTTTGACCTTGTTTAATGTATTTCTATATGAAAAAGCTTGAGTTTCTGCCTCCGTCATAGAATCTTCCGGATTGATCAAAATTGATTTCTCAGTGCTGGTCATTATTTTCGCCTTGTTCATTTGATGAAGATGCAGCAATGGAATATAAAGATAATTGCAGCCATCAAATATAACAAAAATATCCTGTCCGACATCTATGAGGGTGCCAACAAACCTTGTATCTCCTGAAATGACAACCTCAACATCTGTGTCAAGTAATTGATTCAAACCTTTCACTATTCTCCTCCTTTAACTGAAAAAGGGCATCACTCAATCTGATGCTCCCCGTTATCAATTAAAATTTGCGTTTCCAGTGATAGTCTATCGTTCTGACAATCGTTTCATAGCTATAATCTTCTTTTTGTCTTCCTGAATTTTTGAAGGAACTTGAATAATCTGATGATCTTGGTGATCGTTTAGATGATTTTGATGAACTTCTTGAACTTGATGAGCTGTAAGATTTTGATGATCGATAATCTGAAGATTTTGATGATCGTTTAGATGATTTTGAAGAACTTTTTGAACGTGACGAACGATAAGATTTTGATGATTGATCATCCGAAGATTTTAGTGATCGTTTAGATGATTTCGAAGAACTTTTTGAACGTGACGAACGACCAGATTTGGATGATTGATTATCTGAAGATTTTAGTGATCGTTTAGATGATTTTGAAGAAATGAACGAACTGCTGTCTTTATCATGATTGTCTTCTTGGCTTTGCTCATTCTTTTGATCCTCTTTTTTGTGCGACCCTTTTGGACCTAAGCTGATGCTTTTTATGTGAAAAGGATAGATGCGGAGCACCTCTTGATTTTTCACTAAAGTATAATGGCCGTCAGCATTATCTACAAGGATACCCTCAATTGCTTCCGGACCTCCACGATTAATGGAAACCCATTTATGAGTTAGGCTCTTAAAAACCTCGCTTAAATCATCAGCTTCCAGGACACCTGCTAGCGTCTGTTCTTCTATTTTCAAATCGGGCTCATGTTTACTTATGCTTTTGATGTGATGGATATTAAAATACACTACTCCATCCTCATTTGTGTGTAACGCAGCGTAATCATCTCCCAGCCAGACCAATCTCCCTTTTTTAGATTCCGGACCCCCTTGATTAAATTGAACTGATTGGTTCATTAATTGTCCGATTAAGCTATGAAAATCATCAGCGTCGGGCATTTCCTCAGTCTCAATTGTTGTGGTGCTATTATTGGTATCCTCAGTAATGCTTTTCACATGATCCAACTGATAATAAATTATTTTCTTTTCAGCTTGTAAAGCAATATAATCTGATTTTACAGCTGCTAATTTTCCTTTTTTAGATTCCGGACCTCCACGATATACAGTAACAATTTTATCTTTCATTGAGTGCAAAAAGTTATAATAAGATATTTCATTATTTGAATGATATTTCATTCTCCTCTTGCTCATTCAAATTCCTCCTAGTCACTTATACATAGATGATAAACATACTGCATATATACGTGTCACATTTATTTGTTGAACTAATTCAATAGCCTAATTGTCGCTTTTTCAGCGAATACCCATTTTCACACATTTATAAAATACTTAAATGATTATTGAGGTATTGTGAACGGTTTATAATATACTCGCAGATCACATCCGGCTCACGGTCAAAACGCTCAATATCATTCTTTTTATACGGGTCCATCAGGACAAACGGCCTAATTCGTTCATACATCTCCATGATTTTCGGTTTCATATATTCTATTGTAAAAAGAGATTGGAGCGTTTTTTCTAACAGGCGCTTGTAAGACCTGCGAAAATCGGGTTCATCCAATATCCGGGCGGTTAGTGTATTAAACCCTTGAATCCTTACATAATCGGCAGCCATCCGCTCTCCATGGATATCCCTGCCCCAGGTCGCGTCATAATCCCAAGGAATCACCTCAAATAATCCGGTTTCCCCGCTTCTGTATAATGCGTAGTTGTGGACAAACCCATCATAGTTTGAGGTGAATACAATACCGGCAAGCCATCGCAAATACTTATCGACATCCACATGCTTTGTCACTTCTGATTTAAACTGAGCTTTAGGGACCGTATTAATTTTAAAAATCATATCCTGTAAATAAAAATCATCCTCCTCAGTCCCTGTCTTCTTTTCATATCCAAGCTCCAGCGAGGTCTTCGTTTCTCTTTCCAAATCGCTCATCAGAGAAAAGTTAGCATCATCATCCACCGCGTAAAAAATCGCACCGTCCGCCAGCTTCCTTTTTGCTAAGTAATATTCATCAACGGATTCTAGTTCAAGATAAACCCCTTCATTCTTCCCATTCAGCTTTACAAACACAAACTCTGCCTTTGGAGACAGCGTCCCTAGCTCTGAGAAAAAATCCAGAGACAATTTGTTTCTCATCAAGGAAGGATCTTTATACTCCGCATTTAAGTGAATCTCTCGTGCGCCGCGGAATAACTTAGGCTGATAAAAGGAAATATGGTATGACTTCTTTTTGAAGTCTCTGATATGTGATCCCCGATACGCAATATCAATATCCAGCCTTTTTTGGTTTACCTTCATCACAGCCGGCACCGGATCATCGTCCCATATATCCTTTTTTAATTCACGCAAATCTTTTGGATGAACAAACAGCTGATAAAGCGGTAAATTGGATTGATTCTTCATCCATAATCCCCCTTACAAATTTTAGGCGTTTATTTTTATACGATCTCAGCGGAACACTTATACACTTTTTAAAACCGCGCGTACTATGAGGGTAGTAAGGATCTTCATCCTTAACATATTTTTAAAAAGGAGGATTTCAAATTGGGCCACTACTCCCATTCTGACATCAAAGAAGCGGTGAAATCCGCTAAAAAAGAAGGTTTAAAGGATTATTTATACCAAGAGCCTCATGGAAAAAAACGCAGTCATAAAAAGTCGCACAAAAAATCTCGCAGCCATAAAAAATCATACTGCTCTCACAAGAAATCTCGCAGCCACAAAAAATCATACTGCTCTCACAAAAAATCTCGCAGCCGCAAAAAATATTACTGTTCTCACAAAAAGTCTCGCAGCTACAAAAAATCTTACCGTTCTCACAAAAAATCTCGCAGCCACAAAAAATCTTACCGTTCTCACAGAAAATCTCGCAGCCACAAAAAATCTTGCCGTTCTTACAAAAAATCTCGCAGCTATAAAAAATCTTGCCGTTCCTACAAAAAATCCCGAAGCTATAAGAAGTCATGCCGCACACACAAAAAATCTTACCGTTCCCATAAGAAACACTGCAAAAAGCACGATGATTATGACAGCAAAAAAGAATACTGGAAAGACGGCAATTGCTGGGTAGTCAAAAAGAAATACAAATAATTTAAGTTTCCATTGTTTCAATAGGCTGCCGGCTGAGGTACGGAAGCCTATTTTTTCTTTTCCCCTGTATTAGATATATGTCATGACATAACATATGCAACCCGCATCATTTGGTTTCCTCGAAACCATTTCGTTATAATCAAGATATCCTAACGATAAAGGCGGTTGTTGCCATGTACATATTTCAAGCTGACCAGCTTAGTGCCAAAGACACATACAAGCTATTGTCAGGTACCGTTATTCCCCGCCCCATTGCATTTGTGACAACACTTTCTTCAGGAGGAGCGGTAAATGCCGCGCCTTTCAGCTTTTATAACGTCGTCAGCTCAGATCCTCCGCTCCTCAGTATTTCTGTGAACAGGGCGGGAGGACGCCAAAAAGATACAGCGCGAAACGCAGTGGAAAACGGAGAATTTGTCGTTCATGTCAGTGATGAAGCCATCATTGAAGATATCAATGAAACGGCTGCAAACTTAGGGCCGGATGAAAGCGAGCTTACACGCACCTCGCTTCACCCTGTTGAAAGCAACGCTGTTTCGGTTCCCGGCATTCAGGAAGCCCGAGTTCGCTTTGAGTGCACATTAGAGCGGCATATTACCTTTGACAATGATAAAGGGGTCACTACAGCAGATCTGCTCATCGGAAGAGTCGTCTGCTTCCACCTAGACGAAAAGGTGTATGATGCAGAAAAGGGATATATTTTGACAGATGAATTAAAGCCAGCCTCACGATTGGCGGGAAACCATTATGCCAAGCTCGGGGAAGAATTCACACTGATTCGTCCCAGCTGAACAGAAGGACTATTTAAATAGAAGAAACTAGTCAAAAAGACCTTGTGATTACATAATGTTACCTATAAAAAAGAACACCCGGGGAAAGTTTCGGGTGTTCTTTTATGAAACAATTTTCCTTTTTCTTCGTATAAAAGATAAAGAGGAGGGATTAGAATGGAAGGCACTCATTTTTTGATTGTGATACTGGTCATGTTATTTACCAATATTGCTTTTTATACCTATGCCCGAAAAAAACTTGGAATCCCTAAACCACCTCGGTGGTATAAACCTGTAAATACTACACAAGGATTACTGGACATCATCTTGCTCATTTTATTAGGTTTTTCTTTGTTTCACTTTCCTCCCGAGAAGATGCTTATTTTATTTCTGCTCTTGTCGAATTGTTTGCGTACATTTATGGAATGGAAATATAGGCAGGAAGAAAAACAATATGTACACTATTTATTTGGTGCCGCCACACTTCTAGTTATTCTTATTTATATTTGTGTTTTCTTCTAATCTCAAACCCCCACAGCCGCTCCGTCTCCCCGGGGATCAGCTCCGCCTTGGAGAAATCCTTCTTCATCAACTTTGATTGCTGCCGCATGTCCCATCAGCGGATCATAGTCACCGACAACCTCCACGAGATGTCCGCTGTCTTTCAGTTTTTGGATTGTTTTCTCTGTGAATCTGCCCTCGACTCTGAGGCCTTCGTATTCCTCTCCCCACGTTCTGCCCCATACCCAGCGCGGTTCGCTGATTGCCTGCTGTGGATCCATTCCGTAATCCAGCATTCGGGTAATGATGGCCGTCTGGGTCTGCGGCTGGCCTTCGCCGCCTTGTGTTCCGTACAGGATTTTCGGCTTTCCGCCTTTACAGACCATAGCCGGCATCAGCGTATGGAAGGTGCGCTTTCCCGGTTCAAGTGTGTTGACATGATGTTCATCCAATGAGAAAAATGACCCGCGATTTTGCAGCAAAATGCCTGTATCACCGGCAGTGACTGCCGAGCCAAATTCAAAGTATAGGCTTTGAATGAATGACACTGCGTTGCCATCCGCATCGATTACGGCCGCATATGCCGTATCGCTTCCCACCGGCCTGCTTGCAGCCGGTACTGCGAGATAGCCGATTTCTTCTGCCAATTGTTTTGCATAACGTTTGTCCAATAGCCTTTCAAGCGGGATGTCTGCAAACGCCGGATCAGTCAGGACGGCATTCCGATCTAGAAAACTCTTTTTCAATGCCTCCACAAGCACATGATAATACGTAAAAGATCCATGTTCGATTTTGGTGAAATCATAGTTTTCCAAAATGTTTAGTGTTAATAAACCGGTAAATCCCTGAGAATTCGGCGGCGCCTGATACACACTGTATCCTCGATAATCACTTGAGACAGGCTCCGTCCACTCGCCCCGGTGCGCTTTAAAATCATCGAGTGTCATGTAACTGCCGTTATTTTGTAAATACGAGACAATCCGCTGAGCGATATCTCCTTCATAAAATGCGCTTCTTCCTTTTTTGGCAATCATGTTCAAGCTCTCTGCAAGCTCTTTTTGCACAAACCGCTCTCCCGGAATAGGTGCTTTTCCTCTTCTTGTAAAAATGTCGGCTGTGTAAGGCGTGGAGACGAGCAGTTCAAGATTCGTTTCTGTGTGACGACACTGATCGGCTGATACAGGAAACCCATTTTGGGCATAATCGTGTGCTGGCTCCAACACGTCCTCAAGAGACATGCGACCATACTCCTTCAGTACCGCATCCCAGCTATCAACCATCCCGGGCACGGTAATGGCACTGTCAATTCCCCGCAGCGGAATCACACTTTTTCCCTTATATACATCTCTCGTTACGTTTTTTCCTGAACGTCCGGTGCCATTGTAGACTTTTACTGATTTTGTTTTCTGATGAAAGGTCAGCCAAAAGGCATCCCCGCCAAGTCCGGTCATATGCGGATACACAACCGCCAGGCAAGCACTCACCGCAACGGCGGCGTCAAATGCGTTACCTCCTTTGTCCAGTATGCGGTTTCCGGCCTGAGAAGCAAGATAATGCGGACTAACGACCATTTGCTTTGTACCGATGACAGATTTGTTCATCACAAGACCCCTTTTTAAGAGATTTTCTTCAGTATAGGGATCCTGATTTTTCACATCTACTGATCCGGCAGAAAAACTGACGAACTTTCTTCTTTTCGCAAACAATAAGATATTTATTCATTCATTTCGAAAACAAATAAAAATTTTTTCGTTCGAAACGTAACTTTTTATGTTAAAATGATGGCTAAAAGGCTACGAAAGCAGGTGGAGCAATTGAGTCATGAATATCAAATCCCCAACCTTGTACTTGATGAGACTGATAAACAAATTCTCACGATTTTGCATGAAGAAGGCAGAATTTCTTATACGGATCTTGGCAAAAGAGTCGATTTGTCCCGAGTCGCCGTCCAGGCTCGTATCAACCAATTAATTGAAGCCGGCGTTATTGAAAAATTCACCGCGGTCATCAATCCCTCTAAAATCGGCATCCATGTATCCGTGTTTTTCAATGTCGAGGTAGAACCGCAATTTTTAGAAGAGGTCGCTCTTAAGCTTGAGGAAGAGCCTGCGGTCACCAGCCTTTATCACATGACAGGTCCGAGCAAGCTGCATATGCATGGGATCTTTGCCAACGATCAAGAAATGGAAGAGTTTTTAACAAAACGGCTGTATCCATTGCGAGGCGTCGTCAGTGTTGATTGCCAGATGCTGATCAAACGATACAAAAGCCGTATGGGAATGAAGCTGTAAAGGAGAGAAACAAATGAAAAAGCATCCTTATCGGGATATGGCGGCCGCGATGGTGCGCACCGGCATATTAGGATTCGGCGGCGGACCTTCCGTGATTCCGCTGATCCGCCATGAAGCGGTCAATAAATATAAATGGATTGACGATGATGAATTCGGAGAAATATTAGCAATCGCTAATGCGCTTCCCGGGCCGATTGCCACAAAAATGGCTGCGTATCTGGGCTTTAAGCTTAAAGGCACATTAGGTGCCATTGTGGCGACACTCACCCACATTCTGCCTACATGTCTTGCAATGGTGGGCTTGTTTGCGGCAGTAAATGTGTTAAGCCATTCAGCAGTTGTTGCCGGCATGATAGGCGCCGTCACGCCGGTGATTGCAGTAATGCTCGGAATTATGGCGTACGAGTTTGGCCAAAAAGCGCTTAAAGGTTTCGGCTGGGTCACCGGAATCCTGTTTTTTATCATCGCTTTTATCGGCCTGCAAACGTTTCAGATCAATCCCGGCCTTGTCATTATCATTTTCTTAGCGTACGGGGCGTTTCACTTTAAACTGAAAGACAAAGTCACAAATAAACATGATAAAGGAATGTCGGCCTCATGATATCGATCTATTTATTTATGGCGTTTTTTATCGCAAACCTACTGGGATATGGCGGCGGACCTGCATCTATCCCGCTAATGTTTGAAGAAGTCGTAAACAGATACAACTGGCTTTCAAACGATCAATTCTCAAATATGCTCGCACTTGCGAACGCATTGCCGGGCCCCATCGCCACCAAAATCGCCGCGTATGTCGGCTACAGCGCAGGCGGTTGGCCCGGCTTCCTGATTGCCCTGATTGCAACCGTTGTACCGTCGGCGCTCGCATTGATCGTCCTGCTGCGCATCATCCAGCGCTTCCGTCAATCCCCTGTTATCAAAGGCATGACACTGTCCGTTCAGCCTGTCATCGCGGTCATGATGCTCATTCTTACCTGGCAAATCGGCGCAGACGGCATCAAAGCAATCGGATGGATCCAATCTATTGTAATTGCGGGGATCTCCCTCCTTGCCATGACAAAATTCAAAATGCATCCGGCATTTTTGATTTTTGCGGCGTTTTTATATGGGGGCCTTGTGATCCCTCATTTATAGAAAAAAGCACCTGGACAGGTGCTTTTTTATTTTGGCCCAGAAATGCCGTTTGATATGACAGCTGTTTCTTCTCCTGCGTCACTCTTGATGATGTGCTTGACTTGCAGCGTGGTTCCTGCCATTCTCACATATTGCTTCAACTGGGACGAATTGGTTTCAACTTGTATCCAAACAGGAGGCTGGACCTTCCAAAATAAAAAGAATGCAAGAATCAGCATGCCAGCAACGACCGACAGCAAAAACTTCATATCGCATCGCTTCTTTTCAATAAGCGGCTCGCAGCGGACAGCGCCTGATGATCACGAAGAATATCGCCTGGACGATTGCCTTCTCCCAGCACATAATCTTTAAAGGGCATTCCCATAAAATGAAAAATATGTTCGAATTGCTGAATCAGCGGCAGCCCTTTTATTTTTGGATTATCTCCGCCCACTGCTGTTACATATGCCTGTTTCGCTGACATTTGCTGTTTAAAATCAGGAAATCTCGGATCTCTCAACGTCTGTGACCAGCGATCAATAAACAGCTTTAATGTCCCTGACATGCCAAACCAATAAATTGGGGTGGCGAATACAAGAATATCGCACGGCAATATCCGCTCAATGATAGAATCGTAGTCATCTTGAACAGGTCGAAAACCGTCTTGGTCGTGGCGCAGATCTTCAATTGGCTGGATTCGATATTTCCGCAAATGAATGTGCTCTGCATCAAATCCTTGAACAGCCTTCTCCGCAAGAATATCCGTATTTCCGCCAGGCCGAGTTCCGCCGTTAATAACCGCAATTTTCATGATGCATCTGCTCCTTTGTTTACGAATGATTTTCTTCATTTTATAATGGATTCATCAATCAATACAGATGATTATTTCGATTAATCCAATCGCTAAAACCGATTTAGAAAGGAAGAGAACAAGTGGAATTGAAGCAGCTGATCACCTTTATTACGGCGGCAGAACATGTAAACTTCACCCTAACCGCCAAAATGCTTAATTATGCACAATCAAGCGTTACTTCTCAGATCAAATCACTTGAAGAAGAAATCGGGGCGCCTTTATTTGAACGGCTCGGCAAGCGGCTTATCTTGACAGAAGCAGGAAAAACGTTCAAATCTTATGCACAGAAGATTATTGCGTTAACAGAAGAAGCGAAAATGGCCGCAAATCAAGTAAAAGAAACAACCGGAACCTTAAAAATCGGGGCGACGGAAAGCCAGTGCACATACCGCCTGCCGCCTATCATAAAAGAATTTAAACAGGCATTTCCCCAAGTAAAGCTCATATTCAAACCATATATCTCCAATGAACAAGCGAAAGAACAGCTCTTACAGGGCCAGCTTGATATCACCTTTATCTTGGATGTAAACCGGACGGAAGACGCACTGCACGTTGAATCTTTGATTCAGGATGAGATCAAAATGGTGGCTGCTAATGACCATCCTTTTCCTGCGGATCTACCAGTAACATTGAAGGATCTTCAAAACGAAACTCTTCTGCTGACAGAGGACGGCTGCTCGTACCGCACGCTCTTTGAGAACAATTTGCATGACTCCGGTGTCTATCCTAACAAATTGGAATTCGTCAGCATAGAAGCCATCAAACAATGCGTAATGGCCGGACTTGGGATTGGAATCTTGCCTGAAGTGACAGTAAAAGATGATATTGCAGCAGGCCGAATGAAAGAACTCAATTGGCAGAGCGATTGCCCCGTTTTCACTCAATTAGCATGGCATAAGGACAAGTGGATGTCTGTGCCATTAAAGGCTTTTATCGATTTGACGCGGAAAACATTCAAATAAAATCTTTCCACAAGGACAAGGTTTTTGAGATCAGGAAAGCACACAGCATACAAAAAAACACTTGATGGCTTGGAGCCCCAAGTGTTACCCGTGATTTTTCTGATAAAACGTTCGCAAGACATGTGTTTCAAGGTCAGCCAGGCGGACAGGGATCGGCAGCCTGCTTTCTTGATTGATTAAGCTCATCGTGATCTGATAGCTGCTTTCTAAATCAATATAATTACCGCAAGACAAGAAAATAGGCTTCACGTCCCGCCGCGTCCGCAGCGCCCGGCCATATACCTCGCTGTCAATGAGAATATTGGTGTATGCGCCTACTTCATTTTCAGGCATCACGAAATCGCAGCCTTTGATTTTGAGATAGGTTTTCGCAATCCCAATCGTCGGCTTATTAAGAAAAAAAGCCGCATGGGTGGCAACGCCCATATGATTGTAATGCAGATATCCGTTGCCATCAAACAAGAAGACATCCGGCTCCGGCTCCAGCTTTTTCGCTGCCTCGATGATCAAAGGCAGCTCACGAAACGCAAGAAAACCCGAAACGTACGGTACGCTGATTTTCCCCATGCTATGCACTTTTTCAATGACTTCTTTTGTATCAGCGTCAACCACGATAATACTGCACACCCCGTATGGTTCTCCATTCTGCTCCCAATAGGCGAGATCGACGCCTGCGCAGGTGTTAATGGAGTCTGGATGGATCGTGTGGGATAGGTTGATACGATTTCTAAGGGATTGTTGTATTTGAACAAAATCCGATTCATCTTTTAGATGAAAATCGTGAATTTGATGTATTTCCATTTTACTTGTTTCCCTCTCTTCGCGCTCAATTGTCCTGCATTTCGATTTTAGCAATGACTCCAAATTATATCATTGAAAAATGCAGATAGTATAATCTGCTTTTTTCAATGATATTCATTTTTCATTTCTTTCATAAAAATATAATCCAATTGTTTAATTAATTCTTTAAGTTCAGTACACATAATATCCTCTAAAGGATTTTCCCAATCTTCGTTTTTTATTAGTTCAATCCCGTAGCTTCCGGCTTGATCACCTTCTGGGTACCACCCTACGTCAAGCAGCAATTTTTTTGTCTTATGAGAAATCTGTAGGAGATCTTGATTAAAGTCAAATAACCAAGCATCGTCATTTGCCTCTAGAGTCTTAGGATCAGTATCTTTTAAAGTAATATAATCAACGGTCCAACCAGCCGGTATCTTTAGCCTTAAGAAATTGGGAATCTGTTGGGTTAGCGGGTGCAAATTTTCTAAAACCCCGCTTCCCACATTCCAGATTTGATATTCTAACTCAACTAATAATTGTTCTATCTCATTAAAAGACTTATCTTCATAAATCTTATCTGTATGTAAGCCAGCTACTTTGATATAGTATTGATTATTTTCATAACTTACCTTAATAAAGGCCTTACGTTTTTCATTTTGCAGTATTAGTAATTCACATTTTTCTTGCATTCTTTTTTCTGAACATGAATTGTTCAGTACTACAGACCAGCCATTACAGATTTTTAATGGCTGCAATTGAGAAATATGGTCTCTTTTCATCCCGCTTCTCCTTCATTATTCTAAAAAAACCGCCGATTGACAACCCAGAAAGAAGTTTAAACTATTCTAATATATCAGTAAACAAGGCACTCCTAAAGTTAATCTCCTATTGAAAGCTGTATACAATACAATGAGAAACAAAAACGCCAGCCCTTGGTATCCATTGACTGACGTTTTTGGAAAACCTCTCTTAACCTTTTTTAAAAACGACAAAAGTCCCGTTAGGATAATCGCCATTCCAACCACACGGGAAATAACCCGCTTTATAAATTTCAAAAACCTTTTCAAAAAAATTATTTGTATTACCATTAATTGCTCTATTAATAGCACAATTGTTTAGGTCAGCTACTATATCCTCAAAAAAAGTCTTAAATTCAGTAGAAGCATGTCTGATGCTCTCAGAAAAAATATCTAATAGTGCGTCTATATCTTCCGGCTTTAGATTATCTTCTAATTCGTAAAACCGCTCCCATACTTCACTCATTTCAATTTCCCTTATATCTTTCCATGTATACTCATCTTCTCCATATACTTCTTCATAAGCCAAGTATTCAGCCTTTTCTTGGTCATTAATTATTTGAGTAAAACTAGATACATTAACTGAATTTATAGGTTTTAAGGTTTTTGAAAATTCAATTACCTCTTCCACCAGATTATGATATTTTCCAAAATTCATTACTTGTTATACCACCTTTCCCAAAGATCAACTGTCGCTCCACCGCCTCTTTTCCAAACGGGTTTTCTTGAGGCGCTATCTTCTTTCCTTTCTAATTTATATGCTTCTAATCCTTTCTCCTTTATTTTCTTTAATTCTGTTTCTAAATAATCATCCCTCATATAAAGAGGCAACCCTTTTTCTTGTAATTCTCTTAATTTTTGTTGTAAATCATATACCTGCTTTTCAATGACGTCTACGCTTTGGTTAACATCAATCTCATCTAATTTTTTTCTCACAAAACTACTATAAACTGAATGATATCCCTTATGCCGTGAAGTAGCACTTATATCATCATCCGGGACCCTTAAGAAAAAGCCATTTGACGCATCATCCATATCCATTCCTATTTTCTTCAAAACAGGATGACTTCGAAACTCCTTCGGGATAATATGCTGAGCCTGATATGGGGTACGTTTTGTTGAACGTGGAATTCCCATTTGCTCAAACATATTTTTACCTAATTTAGTTGAACTCCCTCCTGTAACCTTTCCTGGAGTCCCTGGAATTAATCTTGTGGTAGTGCTTCCACTGCTACCTCTACTCGCCATCTTCACAATCCCAAGATCTTTCACAGCAGTCTTTTTCACATCAGCGTGAACAATTGGGAAAGTTGTCCCATCCGGTGTGACAGTCTTGTGGACACGAATTTTTACATTTGTCGGCACTTTGAATTCTTTTACTTGATCTAGAATCTTTTTCCCTTTTTCAACTTTTGCTACTTGTGGCGATTTTGCAAGCGGGATGCCTTTATCAATGTGTTTCGCCAATGCACCGGCTCCAACCAAACTCAATGCCGCTTCGAGCGCCCCCTGTTTCCGCTTCTCCTCAGACACTTTGTTTCCGAACATATCCCGGCCTGTGACGGCTTCTGAGAATCCGTTTGACGCAACAAGGCCGTATGCACCCATTTCTGTCATTTTGAGAATGTCTAAGGATTTGCCTGTTTTGTAGGCGTCTAAAGCGTGTTCAGCAGCTATAGCTGCTTTTCCGGTTTTGTAGATGGCTTTTCCGCCTTTGAAGGCGCGGCCTGCCCAGCCGACAACTGGTATGAATCCGGCAGCGGCCATAGCTCCTGCTGTCACACGTTCTGCGGTGGAGAGTTTTTCTCCGGTAACCGGATCAACGCCTTCGGTTGCTCTTTTATAATCATAATAGCCAGTGACTTCTCCAGTAAAGTTGCAAACTCCATCCCATGTTTTTTCGTACCATGGTTTGTTAGCTTCTTCCTCGGCTTTTTCCTGAAGACGTCTTGCTTCTGCTTGCTGGGTTTTTGCATCGATATAGGTTGTTCCTTGATTTTCTACTTCAATGACACTTTTGTAGACTTCATTGCTGTGGAAGGCTTTTTTGTCATAGTACATAGGGGATGCGCTCTTCCCGTTGCTGGTGGCCTGCATGAGAACGGAATATTTGGTGAGCACTGCGTTGTCCAGAGATTCTAAATTTTGATATTCAGTGGTCAGGGATTCATCAAGCTTATCGACAGCTGTGATCGTGTCACGTCTGATTTTTTGGGCATCGCCCATCTTATCTGCATAGTCGTCAAGCGTGTACATGTCGAGATCAATAATATCGCTGATGCCTGACAAAATAGAATCGATTTCTTCTTTATGAGCGGAGACAATCTCTGAAGCCTTCAGGTCTCCATTGGGCAGCTCATGATCCAAAAATGAAGTTTCCACATATGAATCATTCAGTTCTTGATCTTTAATATCGCCTGAAATGCCATTTAAAAACGCAATTTGAGCAGAGACAAGCGTCAGCCAGCTTTCGACGATTTCCGCCTGTCCCTGAAAGAAATCTTTAATATTGTCCGCGCCTTTTCCTTTAAAATTATCGCCTAAATCTGCAACTCCCTGAAACGCTTTTTTCAGCGTGTTCAGCTGCTCCTCAAGCGTCTCATATTGCTTTTTTCTGCTCTTCGCTTCTTCGATTAAAGATTTTGATTCAAATACTTTACTCATCGCACTGCCCTTTCTGTTCTATTTTACCGCTATCGCCTCGTCCTGCTCTTTGAGTGAATCTACGTTATCCTTTGTATCCTCAATATTTTTCTGTACCGCTTTTTTGTAATCTCCGAGCATGGTTTTGATGTTCTCCTCACGCTCATGATATTTTTTCGTATAATCGAGTTTGTTTTTTCCATTGGACCCCGCGGCGCCGATTGAAACGTCAGCAAGCGCATCTTTGACAGAATCTAATGTTTTGATGACTGTGTCGTACTTCAGCTTAATTTCTGACATAAAAAAAGATCACCACCATTTTAGTTTACTAATTTGTCTTCCTGCTTCTTCTACAAAGTCTTCTCCTTTAGCAAGAAGGTCGCCTGCGGCATTCGCTGCGCTTTTTGTCAAATTCAGCTCAAATTTCTCTGTCTCAAGCCAGAATATTTTGCTTTGAATCGAAGCCATATACTCGTTATATTTATCATTCACAATCTTGGATGCTTCCGATTTCGCCTCTTCTCTTCCCTTGTCGAAATCATCCGCTTTTGTTCCCGTCCAGTGCTTGCCCAATTCTGGTTTTACAATTTCTTTGATTTCAGTGATTGCCTCTTCTTGCAGTGTGTCTATGTCCTTTTTTGCTTTTTTCAGCTTTTCGATCTTGTCTTCCACGTCGGAAATTTTTCCGTTAAGCGAACTTTTTATATTCGCCAGCATACTTTCATAACCCATCTGAATCACCTCTTAATACTCAAAAAGTCGTATGGAGGGGCTGATGAAGATAGACTTTTCCATACTTTATTTCCATATATTATATTTTAAAATAGCCAGAAGGCGGCTTAAATAGGGTAAACGGCTTAATTTAGGCTTATAACACTCTTAAAACATAGGTATATGCTCTTGTTTTTGTTCGTTATACAGCTGATAAAAGCGTTTTATTAAATGGAAATACCTAAAGTCATAGTAATAAAGGCACTTGAAAGAGGCAGATGTTGTTGATCTGCCTCTGTTCATGTTTATGTTCTTCATCGGTTCGGCCACGTCTGATTTTGTCATTTGGCTTATATTATTTCCGCTTCTGATCAGGATGACCCTTTGGATCAAAAGCTTGTATTAGCTGCAGTCCCAGTTGTACAGAACGTTTGAAAAGTCTTTTTTCCTTAAATCGTCAGGTGTGATGAAAAAATTGGCGATGCCGACGTCTCCCCACATTGAATCGATATCATCGTCTGAATCAATTTGCAAAAGCATGATGGTGTGTTCTTTATATGCGTATTCTCGCGGATCATGCTGGGTAAAAGAAGCGTATCCGCCAATTTTATGGCCAAATCCGTTTTCAGCCAGTTCATTATAAACGTCTTCTTCATCCTCGCCGAACTGGCCAAAGAACTCCATTGTTTCCATGCCCGTATACTGCTCAAATTGAAAATCTGTCGGCAGGACCCATTCCGAAGATTTTACAGGCTCAACTGCTGCTTCTGATAAAATCGGAAAATCACATTCGCCTGTGCCAATAAATGAAAAATCAGAAACAAGCTCGTCTTCGTTTTCTATGATATTTTCAAAATAGATCACTCTGAAATCCTTTTGTTCACATCGATCGTCAAAATTCAATCCATAGACATCATCATGAACAGAAATGTAGAACTGCAGGATACCCGAAGAAGGATAGCCGTCAAGCTGGGGAATGTGCGAGAAATTAATCTGCGCCAGAAGCTTCATCGGCTGGCCATTTTCATCAGTCGGGTATGTTTCATGCTTGGGGAAATAGGGATCACCGGCAATTTTACTGTCATATCGTCCTGTTTTCCCTTTTCGGACATTCAATTTTACGTATTCTTTCGCTGATTTCTCCAGCAATTCGCGGTACGGTCTCATTTTTTCAGGCAGATGATTCATCAGATGACTCTCCTTTTCCGGCATCTCCAATAATTTTTGAAAGATTTTATTTTCTGGTTTTCTTCGTTTCTTCTAATTTTTTATCAAACGATTGTGTAAAGAAGCCCTAATTCTGCATACTTTTCCAAACAATAGTTAAATAGTAGCAAATGTATTCAGCACCCCGCAATAGACGAAAAAAAGACTGGTGCGCAACCAGCCTTTCTTTTTCAATTATTGAATTAAACCTGACGGCACAACCGCCTTTCGTCCGACAGAATAATACTCCACTCCTGCAGCCAAAGCTTCATCCAATGTGTAGCAGTTTCTGCCGTCAAATATGAGCGGCGTTTCCATCAAATCCTGATAAGCCTCTAACGGAAATTGTTTAATGTCAGCCCAGTCGGTTAAAATCATGACGGCGTCGGACCCTTTGACAGCTTCCTCGATCGTCTCTTTATATTCAACAGCTTGCGGGAGAACATGCTTTGCATGGCTAACTGCAATGGGATCGTAGGCTCTAATACGGGCGTCGAGCGCAGCGAGACGGTCTGCAATGACAATTGACGGCGCTTCCCTCATATCGTCCGTATTCGGTTTAAATGACAGGCCTAAAAGGGCAATCGTTTTTCCCGTCACCCCGCCGAGCCTGTTCAGCGCTTTATCAACCAGCATCGCCTGCTGATTGTTGTTGACTTTGATAACCGATTTCAGCAGTTCAAAATCATGCTCGACATTGCCGGCAATTTGCACGAGGGCGTTTGTGTCCTTTGGAAAACAAGAACCGCCGTAGCCAATGCCCGCTTTTAAAAACTGGCTCCCGATCCGCTTATCCTGTCCCATCCCGTAGGCGACCGCTTCGATATCGGCGCCGACCTTTTCACATATATTCGAAATTTCGTTTATAAAACTGATCTTAGTGGCCAGAAAAGCATTTGAGGCATATTTGATCATCTCGGCGCTTCTGATATCCGTTTTGTAAATCGGGATTTGAAACGGACGGAAGAGCTCCTCAAGCGTATCGGCTGTTTTCCTATCGGCTGTTCCGATCACGATCCTGTCTCCATGAAACGTGTCATAGATCGCCGACCCCTCACGCAAAAATTCCGGATTGGATGCGACCGATATACTGATAGGCTCAGCTAGATATTCAGTGATCAGTCCATTAATCAAATCGTTTGTCCCGACGGGCACTGTGCTTTTCGTTACCACGATGGCATCTCGTTTGACATGCTGTGCGATGCGTTTGGCCGCATCTGTAATTTGCTCCAGATTGGCGTGTCCGTCGCTTTTCTGCGGAGTGCCGACCGCTATAAAAATGATATCTGCCTGTTCCAAGCCTTTCTCATAGCTCGTTTCAAAGTTCAGCCGTCCATCAGCTGTATTTTTTCTCATCAGCTCTTCAAGACCAGGTTCAAATATGGGGGAAATGCCCTTTCTCATTTCATCAATCTTGTGAGCGTCAATATCAATGCAGGTTACATGATGTCCAATCTCAGAAAGAGAAACACCTGTCACAAGACCGACATAGCCTGTTCCGATGACTGTAATATTCATTGTTTCCCTCCAACAGTTAAATTGCTGCTTTGCAGCTTCCGTAATATCGTATGAGAACATCCTATCATGAATGCGAATGATCTCCCGCATAGCCTGTCGGGTACAGCCTGTACAGATTTCTGAAATGTGATTCAATCATACAATACACTATTATATCGCTCTCAAAAAGAAAGTGGTGAAATGAGAATCGGCTGTTAAAAGAGACCAAACAATTTTCTTCTTTTGACCGGCTGCGGAGGCTGTCTGAAGATGGTCTGGTTCCGCAGGAGAAGCTCCGCATTTTCCGTCAGCATGTAAGGAAGGTCCGGGCCGAATTCTTTCTGTAAAACATAAAGGGCCTCTTGAGTGTGAAAATTTCTCGTTTTCACATTATGGGCATCTGAGGCTACGAAATGGATCAAATTGGCTTCAACCAGCCGGAGAGAAAATGCTTTCAGCTGCTTGCCGAAGGTCCCCGCAAGACTTCCTGAAGTCATTTGAGATGCTGCTCCTTTTTCCACAAGATGATACAGCAAGGAGGGGTTTTCGCGAATTTCCCTGTTGCGTTCAGGATGGGCGATAACCGGAATATATCCTTTCAGCTGCAAATCATAAAAAAGCTGCTCCGCATATCGGGGAACGTGATCAAACGGAAACTCAATCAAGATGTATTTTGTGTCATTCAGCGAAAGAAGCTGCCGTTTCGCAAGGTCTTGTTCCACATCGCCGTAGATTCTGATTTCCTGTCCCGGAAGCACATGTAAAGGGATGTCTTCTTTGATTAAACGTTTGTTTAACTGATCTGCCGCTTCTTTGACTGCGGCTGGCTCGTTTTCATACACACCGTTTTTATGATGAGGTGTCGCAATGATCGTCCGGATTCCCTGACGAACAGCGGCCTTTGCCATTTCTATGCTGTCAGCTGAATCACCTGCCCCGTCATCCATTGCCGAAAGAATGTGACAGTGAATATCGATCATGTCCTAGCCCCCTTTTTCACAAAAATAAATAACGGGCACGATGCACGTTATTTAATTTGCATGAAATTGTCTTTGTTTCCGTAATATCCGTATTCAGAGTGCTTTGAAAGCTTTTTGCCGTTCATAATCGCCCCAAGGAGCTTGCTATTGCACGATTCAAGTGCTTCTTTCGCTTTTGCGGCTTGTTCTTTTTCTGTTTTTCCGCTTGAAATAACCAGAACAGAACCGTCTGCCACGTTGCCTAAAATCTGTGCGTCTGCTACGGCAAGAATAGGCGGCGTATCAAAAATCACCATATCATATGCCGCACTCGCTTCCTCAGCAAGCTCCTTCATCCACTTCGAGGAGAGAAGCTCGGCCGGGTTTGGCGGGATCGGTCCGCTCGTCAGCACGTCAAGATGTTTTTCATTTGAGGCTTGCACAGCTTGCTCCATTGAGCTTTTCTTTAATAAAACAGATGTTAAGCCAACCGTGTTTTCAAGAAAAAAGGCCGTATGTACTGTTGGTTTCCGCAAATCAGCATCAATCAGGAGCACTTTTTTTCCCTGTTGGGCAAATACGACAGCCAAATTGGCGGCCGTTGTTGATTTCCCTTCCCCCGGACAAGCCGATGTGATCATAACTGATTTCATTTGCCGGTCCACTGAAGCAAATTCGATATTCGTGCGAATCGTCCGATATTGTTCAGAGTTCAAGGATTTCGGTTCTGTCATTGCAATGACATTCCTGCGCATCCAAGAGCCTCTGCTTTTTCTAAGCGCCAAAATGTCCACTCCCCGCTTTTTCAGATTGGAAACCCTGTATGGCTTTTGCTGTTTTCTGCTCCTTCGCAATGGTGGAAACCGTCCCTAAAACAGGTATGTCCAGCAGGGATTCGAGCTGCTCTTCCGATTTGATCGTATTATCCAAATGCTCAAGCAGGAAGGCCAGTCCGATGCTTCCCGCCAATCCGGCCGCAAACGCGATGGCAATGTTTAGAAGCGGCTTTGGCGATACAGGCGACGGATGTTCTGAAACCTCGGCTTTTGACAAAATGCTGACATTATCAACATTCATAATGGATGTGATTTTGTCTTGAAAGACAGACGCGATGGTATTGGCAATATGAGCCGCTGTTTCCGCGTTTTCATCCCTGACCGATATGTTGACCACTTGGGAGTCCTGTTCGCTGGATACGGTAATTTTGTCATTCAGTTCTTGGGATGTCATCGACAGGCCCATTTCTTTAATGACTTCATCTAAGATGGCAGGGCTCTTAATGATGACATTGTACGTATTGATTAACTGAAGATTGGTTTGAACATCGTTAAATTGGACTTCTTTTCGGTCGTTTTTCGATTGATTGACCAGAATCTGAGTTGAATTTTCATAGATGGGTGTAAGTGCGAAGAAACTAATGAGTCCGCCTGCAGCAGTGGCAGCTGCGGTTACAATCATAATCAAAAGTATGCGTTTTGTTAACGTTGATAATATCTCTTTTAAGCTAGTAGATTCTCCCATGATACCTCCAAATCTCTTATAACATCCTTTTCCATCTACGATTATACAACGTTGAAACCGCATTTCTAAAGCTTTTCACGTGACATAATTCGACATTTTTTCACAAAACGTTATGTTCCTTCATTTTGTGTAAGCGCTTTATCAACTGTCTTGACACTGCTGTCTCTTTTTCTCTTATTCAGGCAGTCACGTCATCTCGCATAAAAAAATCCCGCAAAAGGCGTGCGGGATTTTTATGTTGCATATCCATTTTTAATATGAGAAATCAAATTTTCAAGCATTTCCTTCGTCGTCATTTCAGATGACTGCTCACCAATTTCATGTGCATGCATCAAAATTTTCAGAAATTCTTCTTGATTCAATTTCTTTTCACTCATCTTTTTTTTCCTTTCAGCTTCCATAAGTTGAAAACACGATTATTATATGATGCCGGTTATCAATTTGCAATCTCTAATACATCATTCGACACATCCCATTTTTTATGTCCTTTTTCAGGAAAAACTTTTTAAGGCCGATGTGTTGCGATATAATAGAGAAATTGGATCTTTTTATTACGTGACTCGGTTAGGAGCGATAATCATGCTTCAGAATATGATTTCCAAAGACGATGTGCTGGCATCTGCTGAACAGTTAAAGGAACTTCTTCCTTACAATGAGGAAAATGTTCAGCTGATCAAAAAAGCCCTTATTTTATATCGGCAGGATTCAGTCTATCGTTTACAAGCAGTGAGTCCGACGGAAATTACGGCTTACGTGCAGGATGTTGTGCCTGTGCGGGTCACATTGAACTTGTTTGTCATAGTCAAAAGCGGCTGTTCATGTCCGTCCGGAAGAATCTGCCGCCATATGCTGGCTGTGTTTTTATATGTATATGCAATGTTCGAGCGAGTGGGTACTTTTACAGAGTATTGGCTGGAGAGGGAAAAGCTTGAGGAAAGCAAGGAGCTCGTCCGCCGCCAGTTTCAGGAAAAGGTGCTGCCGAATGAAGAATCGCTTTCAAGCTGGCTCACTTTTTTTGATTCAGAGTTTTCTCTCTGGCAGGCACGCACGCCAGAAGGCAGCCAAAACATGCAGGGCCTCTATTACGGCTACCTGTCCGCATTAAAAAAACATGCGCCGAACAAACCGGAGCTGAAAAGCCTGTATCAGATTCATTCTGCGATTGCGGTTTGGCTTCGCATGTTCACATTGATCGAAGCAGGCAAGCTGAACCCCGAACAAGATTTTTATTCCCTCAATCCGTACGTTGAACAGCTGATGGATACAATCTACAGCTCTATTGATAAATTAAAAACGTACGCACTGTCTTTTGCGCTCGATCCATTTTTGGATAAAACACCGGATGTTATCCGGCATTTGCTGTTGAAAGAAGAAATTTTCCAATATGAACGCATCCGTGTCTTTGGTGAAATTTGGAGTGCGCTGCTTTCGCGTCCAAAATGGGTGACACGCGAACAGGAGATATTGAAAAAAGAAGCAGGACGGCGTTTTTCTCCTGAATTGCAATTCGGGCGCCTGCATTTGGAGTTCCTGCAAAAGAATGATGACGTGATTTTTGCGGAAGTTGATCAATTCCCGCCGGAAGCGCTCCCTTATACGTTCCAATGGCTGAGTGAAATGACTGCCAAGAAGGACTGGAAACGGCTTAAAACATGGTACCAGCAAATTGAACCGATTGCGATGGGTTATACGAAGCTGGATAAGCCGTTTAAAGAGATTCGCGATGTGATCGGCGAGCTGTTCCTTCTGCTGAATGCCTATGTGAAGCAAACCAATGATCAAGCGCTGTTTGAACGCTATGCCGCGGGCTGTCTGCCGTATACGTTCACAGAATACAGCCATCATTTATATGAAAAAAAACGCTATGCCGAGTGGATTGAAATTCACAGCCTTGTCGGCTTTTCCATCAATGAAATGGATAAAATCATGCTGAAGGAAATTGGAGCGAGCGACCCAGAGGCGCTTATACCCGCTTACCATAGAGAAGTGTCCTTTTTTATCGATCAGAAGAACCGCAGCTCGTACAAAGAAGCCGCACGGTATTTGAAAAAACTGCGCACCCTGTACAGAAAAGCAAAGAAGCTGAAGGTGTGGGAGCGGTATATTCAGCAGCTGAGCTCACATTACAAGCGCCTGCGCGCGCTTCAAGAAGAACTGCAGAAAGGAAAGTTGATTGATGGCGAGTCTTAAAGAAATTCTCATCCACGTCGAACAAATGGAAGATGGATCATTTACGCTCTCGGCCTTTGATGAGAATGAGCAGCCTCTTCCCTACAGCCATATGAAAAAGCATTTGTTCCAATGGCATGAATCCTCATTTTACGGAACCTTTCTTGAGGATGTCAGCTTCATCGGGACGACTGCTGTTCTGCTATCTCCATGGATGACTGTAGAGCTTCTCGGCAAAAACTCGTTCAACTCATTCAGCTCCGTGCAGCTTACAAAAGAAACGGAGCCGCTGATCGAGGCGGCATCGACCATCTATGAATTTATCGCAGACGGCGATTTTATGCCTGACTATGAAGCATGGACAAACGGTGTTTTTCGCTGGAAGGACCGCGACAATATATTGGAAGGATTTACTGCGGAATGGTTTTCCGCTGCCGTTCAGGATTACATCCAATATGACGATGACCTCCTGGAAAAATGGGAACACATCAAGGAGAAATCGCCTGCGGTTACGACATTCCGCGGCCATTTTCTTGATGAAGAGGATTTTTTGGAGGGGATTGGCTGGATTGACGATCAATCTCCATTTACAGTCGGCTTGCGCTTAAATGAACCGGACTTTGACGGAGACGATTGGAAAATCGAAATGTTTTTACGTGATAAAAAGAGCGGTACTGTAGAATTTTTTGACGGGCTGAAGAGCCTCAAAAAATCGTGGCAGGCGTACAGCGATAAAATTGCGCGTGAGCAGGACCGCTTTCACAGAACGGTTCCGTGGCTGTCATTTGATTCCGGGACGACCCTGATCTCTGAGGAAGAAGCCTGGATCTTCCTATCAGAAGCAAGTGAGACGCTTGTCGATATGGGCGTTGAAATTCTGCTCCCATCCTGGTGGCAGATCGTCAGAGACAGCAACATGATGCTGAAGGCAAAAGTGTCGTCCGCCCCGCGCGGCGAGTCATTTGTCGGCATGAATGCGCTGCTTGACTTCAACTGGCGGTTTGCGACAAATGGAATTGAGCTGACCGAGGCTGAATTTAATGATCTCGTCGCCAGCAACAGGCGCCTCGTTAATATACGGGGGCAATGGGTAAAAATCGATCCGCAGTTTATCAAACAGATGAAACGCCTGATGGAAAAAGCGGAATCGGAAGGACTCCACATGTCCGATATTCTGGCGCGTGAACTAATGGATCAGGGGGAAGGCGGGCTTGAGGATTCAGATTTGATTGATACATCCGCTTTTGCCGGTATTCAATTTGATCTGTCCAAACAGCTCAGGTCACTGATTCGAAAGCTCACTGCCGCAGAAAACCTGCCGGAGCACGAAGTCAGCCCTTCTTTCCAAGGGACACTCCGCCCTTATCAGAAATACGGCATGAACTGGCTGCTATTTCTGCGGGAAAGCGGTTTTGGCGCCTGTCTGGCTGACGATATGGGGCTTGGGAAAACGATTCAAATGATCGCCTATTTCCTGCACGTGAAGGAAAGCGGCCGGCAAAAAACGCCTCATTTGATTATCGCGCCGACATCCGTACTCGGCAACTGGCAGCGGGAGCTTCAAACCTTTGCCCCTGATCTGTCTGTCGCGCTCCATTATGGGCCGCGCCGTATAAAGGGTAATGATTTCGCCGCTCATTACGAAAACGCAGACGTGGTGCTCACTTCATACGGGCTGTCTCATGCTGATTCGGAAGAGCTTTCTTCTGTGACCTGGAGCACGATTTGCCTTGATGAAGCGCAAAATATTAAAAACGCGCATACGAAGCAATCACGCGCAATCAGAAAGCTGAAGGGGCTTCATCATATCGCGTTGAGCGGCACGCCGATGGAAAACCGTCTGACTGAGCTGTGGTCCATTTTTGACTTCATGAATAAAGGCTACCTCGGCAGTTTGACAGGCTTCCATAAACGCTATGTGCTGCCGATTGAAAAAGACCGGGACGAAAAGAGAATCGGACAGCTTCAACAGTTAATCCGGCCGTTCCTTCTGCGGCGGACGAAACGTGATGAAGAGGTCGCGCTTAATCTTCCTGAGAAGCTGGAAGAAAAAGAGTTTATCCCGCTGTCAGCCGAACAGGCGTCACTTTATGAGCAGCTTGTCAAAGACACTTTTGACCATATGACATCACTGACCGGCATGCAGCGAAAAGCGCTGATCCTCAGCATGCTCGGACGGCTTAAGCAAATATGCGATCATCCCGCGCTCTATTTAAAGGAAGAGCAAACCGAGCTGCTGGCTGGCAGATCAGTCAAGCTCGAAAAATTGCTGGAACTGATGACAGCGATCCGCGCCCAAAACGAAAGCTGCCTGATTTTCACGCAATACATTCAGATGGGGAACATGATGAAGCGGCTGCTTGAAAAAACGTTCGGGGAACCTGTGCAATTTTTAAACGGGAGTCTCTCCAAGCAGGAGCGGGATACACTCGTTGAGAAATTCCAGAGGAAAGAATATCCGACACTGATTCTTTCACTCAAAGCTGGAGGTACGGGACTTAATTTGACCGCCGCCAATCACGTCATCCATTATGACAGGTGGTGGAACCCAGCGGTTGAAAATCAAGCGACTGACCGTGCATACCGCATAGGCCAAGAGCGCTTTGTCCACGTTCATAAAATGATTACGACTGGAACAATCGAAGAAAAAATTGATGCCATGCTCGAATCGAAGCAAACCCTGAACGATCAAATTATCCAAAGTGAAAACTGGATTACCGAGCTTTCCACACAGGAGCTCGAAGAACTGTTTACATTAAGCGCAACAGCGCAATGATCATGACTAAAAAAGCTGGCTCTATAGAGCCAGCTTTTTTCCGTTCATAGCCGTCACGCCGAATTTCCAAGAATCCGTTACGCCGGTTATCAACAAGGATGCACTTTTGGTGCAGCACCTATACCTATAGCAAATGCTTAATCATATGTGCAACACCATGTTCGTCATTGGTCAAGGTGACAGCGTCGGCTATCGCTTTAATATCTTTCCGGGCATTGCCCATCGCTACCCCTTTTCCCGCAGCCTCAAGCATCGATTTGTCATTTAAACTGTCACCTACAGCCGCGGTTTCCTCGAGCGGAATGCTCAGCCGTTCCGCAAGCCTCTTCAGCGCCTGCCCCTTGGAAGCTTTGCGAGAAGAAAGCTCAAAGTTGTGCTCAGCCGAACTGACAAGCGTCAAATCTTCAGCGTGCTCATATCTTTTCCAGCCTGCCTCAAGCTTTTCTTTAAGGAAAGAAAAGCCGAGAATATTATAAAAATCGATTGGCTGATCCGCTTCAAACAGCTCTTGAAAGGAATTAATGTAAGCAAAGCCCGATTGGCTGTATTGCACCTCGGCAGCCTGCATAAGGACAGAAAGATCTGCTTCCGGATTTGCGCTTCTGAATCGGTCCAGTTCAACGTCTAGAAGTTCTCTGCCGTTTTGCGGTGTATAAATGGCTGAACCTGAGAATACCTCGTAATAATAGTTTTCTGATTCAAGCCATGAGAGAATGTCATACGCCCTTTGCTTATCAATGGTTTCGTGATGATAAAGCCTGCCGTCGGGATCGTGAATGACGGCGCCGTTTGCGCTGATGACCCACGTTTTGATCCCCAGCGGTTCAAAAATTGACCTGACATCAAAGTGAGCGCGCCCAGTTGACACCACCACTTCAATGCCGTCCCGCTGCGCCTGCCGCAGTGCGTTTTCATTTTCCAAGCTCACCTGATGCTTGCTGTTGAGTAAGGTTCCATCTAAGTCAATCGCAATTAATTTCATGTTTGTCAGCCCTTTCCTTCATCCTGCTCTGTCACGAGAAGCTCCACGCCGTTGCGGTCAAGCAAGTCACAAAATGCCTGACTCGGCAGCCTGTCTGTGATCAAGAGATCGATTTCATTCAGCTCTGCATACTGATAAAAACTGGTGCTGCCCAGCTTCGAATGGTCTGCAAGCGCGATTACCTGCTTTGCCTGCTGAATCATTTTCCGCTTCACCATGCCATCTTCTTCATGCGCAATGGTAATGCCGTGTTCGGAAATACCGACCACACCGATCACCGCTTTATCGACGTGGTAGCTTGAGAGCTTTTCAATCACAGAGGCGCCGTACAGAAAGCGGTGCTCCTTTTCCAGCTTGCCTCCCAGCAGATAAATTTCAATTCCTTCTTTATCGGACAGCACATCCGCAAGATTAATTGAGTTGGTGATTACGGTACAATCAACCGCTTGCAAATGCTTTGCACAGGCCTGAACGGTTGTCGAAGCATCTAAAATCACCCGGTCACCATCATGAATAAGCGATGCTGCAAGCCTGCCGATCTTGTTTTTTTCCTCTGATACTGTTTTCAAGCGGCCGGAATAGCTTTGAATTTTCTGATGAACAGTCGGCAAAATGGCCCCGCCTCTAGTGCGGATGATGGCATTCTGTTCCTCCAGCTTTACTAGATCGCGTCTCGCTGTATCCCTTGACACTTTCAAGAGCGTACAGATTTGCTCTGTTGTAATTCGGTTATGCTGTTTTAAAAAATCCAAAATCGCTACTAATCTTTCTTCTTGGTACACGCCCTCATTCCTTTTCTTAGCAATCATCTTTAAGTAATTATAAGTTTTTTATCAATTTTATTCAACACTATTAAGTGTTTTTAAGCAAAAACGCATCATATGAACCAATTTTTCCTAAATAAACAAAAAGAAAGAACCAGTCTGGTCGACTGGTCATTTTTGAGGGGATGATGCGGAGATCCGAATGAGTGAATGGATAGAAAACGGGAGGAGCGGGGGTTGTCAATCAGCAGCTTTTTCCCGGGGTTTAGGGTCCATAAAACGAACAGTGTCAGCCAATACTTCTGTTACATACACGTTAACCCCTTCTGCGTTTTCATAGCTTCTTGTCTGAATCCGTCCGCTTACGCCGACAAGAGAACCTTTTTGGCAATACAACGCGGTGTTTTCAGCTGTCTTTCTCCAAAGTGTGCAATTGACGTAATCAGCTTCGATTTCACCTGAAGCATTTTTGAAGCTGCGGTTCACCGCGAGCGTAACGTGGGCGACTGCCGCACCGGCGGAAGTGTAGCGAAGCTCGGGATCTTTTGTAAGACGTCCGACAAGCATGACCTGATTGAACATGCGATTCCTCCTCTCCTTGCGGTTGTATGTATTGTAAATGATGCAAAAAGAAAAGAAAAACGCTTAAAAATGGCTTTCAGCCTCTGTTTTTATCTTTCGTTTTCATTTTCCCTTCAGCTAAAAACATCTTTTGCTTTTTCCCTTTAAAGAAATATGTACTTTTTAAAAAACGGAAAAAGATTTGCTTCGTCAGCCAATTTTGCGTATTCATGCGCACATAGGAAGAACCATCCCACGCAAACCACTGAAAGCTCAACTTTTTTTCCGGCATTGACAGCTTGATTTTATACTGCTCCATGCCATCTTGTGTTTCGTATAAAAAACTTATCCTTCCTTTTTTGTTCAGATGGACCTCAAACACTTCCTTACGGCTTAACATATATGTTACTTCCTTTTGAATCAAATGGTTTTCAGAAGGAGCGCCGTCAATATAAATTTCCTTTAAACGAAATTGATTCATACCACATCTCTCCGTAATCCATAGTCAGTTACAGTATAATGAAAAAATAGAAATTATTAAATGTTTCGCTCATACAAAATTCTTTAGCCCCAGCATTGCAGCATTTTTTCCTCGAAAACGTTTATGTTATAATGGAAGGCAAGAAATCTTTGGAAGTAATCGGGGTGAGAAGAAATGAAAACCTTTAAACTGGTTGACCTGAATGTGGAACGAGTGGACAAGGAAGAACAATCAATTGAACAGTTTCCTCTTATTGACGGACTGATTATCAATAAAGAAGACGGTGAAAATCACTGGCTGATTGAAGCGCTTGTACAGAAAGAACATCTGTCTTTTTTTGAACAGCTTCAAAACAGCCAATCTGAAGCCAAAGTATTTGTAACGATTACGAAAAAAAGCAATCGCCCCGCCCAGCTGACAGCAGCAGTGAAAAATATCGTCGAGCTGGAAGACAGCATACAGGTTTTACTCTACGGACAAATGGTCACAAGAAAACAGCAGGGCACTGAGACCATACTCGAATCCCTTGTAAAAGAGGGCTATACAGGAACAAAACTTATTGAGGCATTTAAGCAAAAAATATAAAAAAGAAGCGAAAAAGCCGCCGTTCTAAAACGGCAGCTTTTTTTCACTCTTGCATAATTAATTGGTATGGCCAAAAGAATCAACCAATTCCCCTTTCACAACGAGGCGCCCTTCGGTTTTGACCGCCTTGTCACATGTGATTAACGTAATCTCCTTTTTGTTTGTCTCCTCAATTACATCTGCATCCATTTCCGATATGATGTCTTTAGATGTCACAGAATAGATATAATCCTTTTTAAAACCCGTGATAACAATTTGGGCACCTGTTTTTACGCTTTCCAGAGGTCCGAACAGAAGACTCTTTTGCTTCAAATGATGGCCCGCCAACGGATAATTCCCCTCGCCCATTTTTTGATCCGGGCGCATTGTTGCCGCCCCTATCAATAGATTTTCGTTGGTTGTTCCTTTTACGATCGGAAGCTCCAGATCGACACTTTTAATCGTTATCCGTCCAATAACCGCTTTTTGATCGTGTTCAAAGCCGGCCTTTATAGCATCCATCAACTCAGGCGGTTCGATTGAATCAAATTCAAATTCCGCTTCTCTCTCATTATTTTTTTTCAGCTGCTCTACAGTTAAGGCCGACTCACTTTGGCTTTTGCTAAGATAGGCTATGATTCCTCCTTTGATATAAGGAGAAGAGATCAGCAGCAGTCCTAAAAGAATGAACACCGTAATGATCATTTTTTTGTACATGCAAAAAACCCTTTCTTATGCTTCCTTCTAAAAATGCGCCTTGTCAGTTTCACTTTTAAAAAAGCACCTGATCGGTTCTTCAATGATCAGGTGCCTTCCTCTTTATCCTTTTCTTTGTTTCTTTCTTGAGGCAACAGCTAAGCCTCCGCCTGCCATAAGCAGCAGGATGCCAATCATGGCCGTCAGCATGCTGTCTGCATCTCCGGTTTTCGGAAGGGTTTTGTCTGTGTTCGTCTGACCATCCGAGCTGCCATCTGTACCATTGTTTTTCGAATGATCTCCATCATCTTTACCATTTCCGCCCGGTGTAGGTTTATCAGGATGATCATGTTTATCTGGCGTTGGTGTTTTCGCTTTTTGATTAGAAACAACGATCTCAACAGCTTTTGACTGTCCTTTTTCAATTGTGAATTCAATCGGTGTTTCATCAAGTTTGTAACCTTCGGGAGCCTTTGTTTCAATCAACTGATAGCTTCCAGGCGCAAGGCCTTTTACAGTGAACTGCCCAGTTTGATCCGTTTTCCAGAGTTCAGAAAGCTCTTTTCCATATCCGTCAGTTTTTACAGGCTTGCCGCTTTCATCCAATAACTTGAATTCAGCGCCTTCCAAAACGGTATTTTTATCATCTTGATCCACTTTTTTCACATTTACGTCACCTGGTGCCAAAATGTTTTCCGCGGTGATTTCGACTGTTTTCGTGTCTGTGTTTGTGATCTTGAACGATATAGGAGTTTGGTTCAACTCATAATCTTTAGGCGCTTTTGTTTCAACAAACTGATATTCGCCAGCTTTAAGGCCGTGCACCGTGATTTGTCCTTTGTCATCGGTAACCAAACCGGACTTCAGCACTTTGCCGTTGGCATCTGCCAAATTGAACTCCGCGCCTTGCAGAACTTTATTTTTATCATGCTGATCCACTTTGGTGAGAACGACAAGGTTCTTTGTATTAACCGCTGTCACTTTCACTTGCTCAGGTTTGCCGCCATATTCTGCTTTAATGGTGAATGACACTGGTTTTTCGGATAAAAGATATCCATCTGGCGCCTGTTTTTCAACAAATTGATAGCTTCCCGGCGCTAACCCGTCAACTTCAATTTTACCGCCTTCTTTTGAGACTAGATCGTCTCTCACAGTGTTCCCATCGCTGTCCGTGATTTTGAATACCGCACCTGCTAAGCCTTTTCCATCTTGGTCTTCCTTCGTCAGCTGAACCGATCCTTGATAGTTCACGACGATTCCGGCATCTGCGGATTTTGGCTTTCCTGCTGCTGATTCAGAAATGATAAACTCTTTTTTCTCCGTGTTCAGCACATAACCGGCTGGCCCTTTCGTTTCCACAAAGGCGTAGCGTCCCGGCGCAAGACCCGTAGCCTTCACTTTTCCGTCTTTATCGGAAGTCAGCTCTTCTTGAACCGTATTTCCTTTTTCGTCGATAATGTTGAAAACTGCACCTTCAAGCTTCTTGCCTTCAGCATTTTCCTTCGTCAACTCAACGGAGCCTTTATGGTTAATAGCGATTCCGGCATCTGTAGCTTCAGGCTTTCCTTCAAAGGAATCAGAGATCTCAAACTCAATTTTCTCTGTATTCAGCACATAGCCCGCTGGCGCTTTCGTTTCAACAAAAGCGTAGCGTCCCGGTGCAAGGCCTGAAGCTGCGACTTTCCCGTTTTTATCCGAGGTCAGTCCTTCTTGAACCGTATTGCCTTCCTTATCGATAATTTTAAAGACGGCTCCTTCAAGCTTCTTGCCATCGGCATCTTCCTTCGTCAACTCAACAGAGCCTTTATCGTTAACGACGATTCCGGCATCTGCGGCTTCAGGTTTTCCTGCTGCAGATTCTGAGATGGTAAATTCTTTTTTCTTTGTATTCAGCACATAACCCGCTGGCGCTTTTGTTTCCACAAAGGCGTAGCGGCCCGGCGCAAGGCCCGAAGCCTCAATTTTTCCTTCCTTATCTGAAGTCAGCTTCTCTTGAACGACCTTTCCATCTTGATCGACAATGTTGAATACTGCGCCTTCAAGTTTCTGGCCTTCAGCATTTTCCTTCGTCAGTGAGACTTTCCCTTGATAGTTGGTCATTTTTCCTAAATTCACATCAGACACTTGATTCTTTTCATTCTTTGCGATTGAGAAGTGAATCGCTTTTGTATTTACGATAAAGCCTGCAGGAGCTTGTGTTTCTGTCAAGCGATAGTAGCCCGCCGGCAAACCGTTCATTTCTACTTTTCCGTTTTTATCAGATTTGATATCTGTTCGTATGAGAGTATAGGTGCCGTCATTTGACTTTTTCTCCAGCTTGAAAACAGCACCTGCCAAAGGGTTGTTTTGTTCGTCTTGTTTGATAAGCGTCACCTTGTTCTGTTGATTTACGACTTTGTACAGCGCTCCTGTCTTGGAGGAGTTGCTGTCTATTTTCACAGAGACTCCTTTTGCATAAGCATCACTGATGGTATATCCGTCAGGCGCTTTTACTTCTTTTAATACATAGGAACCATAGCGAATATTTCCAAATGCAAGCTTCCCGCCGGCATCCGTCGTGCCAGTGCGGAGGAGCTGTTTGGAGTCCTCAGACCATAACTGGAATTCTGCTCCTTCTAGAGCTTTATCGTCCTCTCCAGTCTTAAAAATCGTCAGGCTTCCTTTTTCTCCAGATCCGGAACCGTCACCGCTTGAAATAGCAACAAAGATCGAGCTGCTGTTTTCTTGAGTCTGCTCCTTCACATTAGTTCCTGAAATGGACACCTTATTTTTAACATGGCCGCTCGTGCCGGCTATGTTAATCAGAGACCGGTATTTAATCACATAGGCACGGTCAATTTGTTTATAGCTTCCTATAAATGTAAGGACAAATGATTGTTCACCTGTTGTATTGTCCGTTTTGATGTCTAACGTGTAATCCTTGTCTTTTTGAAGCTCAAGATCGCCCGCGGTCAGATTTCCGCTGCTGTCTTTGACCACTCCGTTTTCATCATATTTTGCTTGATATACTTTAAAAGAATCTACATCTAAAATTTGATTTTCATCCGGCGTGTCTGTGACTTTTACATCATCCAGCGTTGATTGGCTGGAGTTGACATTGATGTTCCAATCGATGTAGTTTCCATTTTGTTTGCCGCCTTTGAAAACCAGGCTTCCTCCGTTCGTAACTGAAACAGAGCCCGTCAACGTACGGTCTGCATAACCGTCATTATAGTAGGTTGCCTTGTTTGTGTACTGATTCTGATCAATGACCTGCCCTTTGAGTGATGTCTTAAACTCAATCAGATATGGTACAGAATCGCCTGTTTTAAGATGTACCGTCAGAGTGCGTTGATTATTCGCAGAAGGCTCTTCGACATCATACTTGGAAGGATCAAGCGCGTCTCCTTCTGTGATCGAGCCGTTTTTATTGATCGTATAACTCTTAACGACAACGGAACCCGGCACAAATTGCTGAGGATCTGTTATGGCATCTTTGATATAAGGTTTTTTCGTCGGCTCGCCGTTATAGTTGACGCCGATTTTCCACGTGATTTCCTTTGAAACCGCGTTATACGAACCGTTTTTAAACCCATTATTTGAAGTCTGGTGATTCGGCGTAAAACTGCTTGATACTTTATTCGTGCGCTCATTGCCGTTTTGATCAGTCCATGTCGACTGAGCTGTATTCTTAACGCTTTCGTTAGAATAATCGGCATTGAATGTTGTCGTATAAGTGATCTTAAATTGACTGTCTGTTTTTGCATAATCCCCGATCAATGCCAAAGTAAAGCCTTTATGATCCGGTTTTTTTGTTAACGTGTAGTCTTTGTCTTTCTGCAATGTTTTGTTGTTCGTTATGTCTTGAAGCTTGAACGATTCATCAAGCAGAACCATTCCGCCGCTTTCAAATTGATCATCCAAAGCCCAATTGTGCATCAAGTATTTATTTTTATTAACGGTAATCGTCCAATCAACCGTCTTCTTTTCATAATCTACGTTTGAATATCCTTTGATGAGATTCTGCTGAATGGCTATTCCGGAAGCTTCTTTTGAATCCCCTGTTCCGGTCACCACGCTATTGGTATATGTTGTAGATTTATCAATGATCACTCCGCTGTTGACCTTTGTTTGATATGTGATTTTGTAAGCGCTGGTAATGGTTTTATTAAATTTGATTTCAAATCCGCTTCCATTATCGATCAGCGTGTAGTCTTCGCCTTCCTTTAAAGGCGTTCCCGCTTGCTCGCTGCCATTCTGTCCAAAGGTAATAGGAACAACCTTCAAGGAATCTTTTACAAGATGCAAATCGCCAGTTCCAAAAGAATCTTTAATGCTGGCCTTGGATTGGTCGATCTGTTTCTCACCATAGTTGTATGCAAGAGCCCAGCTGAATGTTTGAGATTCTCCATCATAGCCTGTTGATGATTTCGCGATCATTTTTCCATATTTGGCTGCAACAGTGGCTTCTGCAGAAATGGGCTCCAGTTGATCTCCGCTGAATGCTGCTTTGTTCGTCAGCGTTATATTTCCGCCTTCACTCGGCTTCGCACTATTATCAATGTCGGTTTCGTATACAAGACGGTAGGCTGAATCAATTGTCCCGTCAAATGTGACATTTCCTTTTGAATCAACACTGTAGCCGGAAGAAACTTCATTTCCTCTGCTGACAGAACCATCAATGTTCACATTGAGTTCATACACTTTAACTGAACGGTAGATTACGCCATCTGGAAGGCTTTCCGTGAGTTTGGCATTTTTGACTTGATCCAACTTTTTATTGACATCGACCGTCCATGTTACTTTACCAGGGTTGATGCCTTTATCCAGCACACCAGATTTATCAACGGTTTTACTCACATTGGGTTTAAAATAAACTGTTGTTTCAGGCGTATCGGCATTCACAGGGAATGGAATCTTTTGTGTTGTCGAACCCGTTATTTTTTTCTCGTTGAACTGCGTATTGATAACCAAAGTACCTTTGACATGAGAACTTTCTTTTATCTCGCCGTTAAATGTCATCACCACATGTCCGTTCGTATCAATAGAAAATGTCCCGTAGGTGGTGTCTCCGGCGCTTAACGGCAGGTTCACAAGGTCATTATGCATAATAAATTCTTTAGGCAAATCAAATTCATATTTATCGCCGGCATTGATTGTTTTTCCTAAATCGTCGGGAATGGCCCAATCAATTGAAATTTTCACCGGAGAATTCGTATTGGCGCGATTGCCCTTGTCATATGGCTCTCCGTTTGCATCCGTCAATGTCACGCCAGTTAAAATATTTTGCGTGATTTGTTTTTCTTCAGTTTGCAAGCTTTTGAAAGCTGATTGACTTGAGGATGACACTTTTTTTGAGTCATCACTCTTAGAGGATTCGCCGCTCTTAGAGTCCGCTGACGGCTGTTGTTCTTCCTCTTTTTGCTCCTTGCTGGCTGAAGGTGCAGATTTGTCATCTTTCCCTTCCTGATCACCCGCAGTATCAGAAGAGTCGTTTTTTGGCTCTTCCGCCTCGCCATCTGGTGTCTCCTCTTTCTTAACAGGGATGATCACCTGCTGGGTTTTGCCTCCCCCTAGCTGAAAAAGGGCTGCTGCTGTATGTTCATCGTCTTTTACGTCTGCAGTAAACTTAGCTGGCAGTGTAATGATCCCCTTGGCATCAAGAGAATCCGCGGATGCAGTTGTTAATTTTACCGTCATGGTGCTGCTGCCCGCCGGCACTTGATAGCTGCCGATGACCTGATCAGCAGATTTGATCTCACCTTCTGCACCTTTATCAAATGTAAAGCTTTTAGGTATCTCCACATTGATATCCTGTTCGCTATCTGCTTTTTTGACTTTTTCCAATGACCATTCATATGTCAGTGTCACGTCGTCCTCCGGTGTTAGTGCCGGTTCACTCCCTTTTGATCCGTCAACAATCCGGCCCTTAGCGTCCTTAACTGTTACCGAATCGAAGAATTGACTGTCACTTGGCGTTACACCTACAGCCTGCGCTGTAAGAGTATAGCTGGCGATCTGGCTGAAGAAGAAAAAGATAGCAAGGCTTATGATCATGACGATCCGCCCGCTTTTTTTCAGCCCTAAGGGAAAACTCCTCGTTCTCAACTTTTCATTCCTCCCTCTCATATCTATTTTTCACTTGCCGATTGATCCGCGAGACCATAACATCATGTCTCATCCCCCACAATGAACTGCTAATACCGAATGTGCTCCAAAACTAAGATTTGCCATCCGAACCAAACTACATTGTATGAAATGGAACTATACAATTTCTGTACAACTCAAAAATCATGTATGATTGAAGTGAATTGGAGAGTTGAAGATTCAACCAGGAGACATATGGCGAGGGCCTTCCCTTTAGCTGACATGCACAAAAAAACCAGTGTGCATCGAAAGGCAATCGACACATACTGGTTTGGAGTTTTTTAATTAATTTGATCCTTCATTTGTTTGTAACGCTGATATTCTTTTATCGCCTCTTCTACCTTCCCGTTTTTGTTAAATAGCTGCAGCTTGTATTGCATGATTTTATGATCACAAGGCTCAATTTTCTCGGCTTGCAGGCAAACGTCCATCGCTTGATGATCGTTCATTTCCTGAATATGATAATCGATCAGTTCATAGGCCTTTCCAAGCCAAAGCTGGGAAAGACGCGCCTTTTCCGGTTCTGCCCAAAGATAGCCGTGCTCCATTAGATAATGATTTTGATAGGACATGAAAATATCCATGTGCAAATGTAATGTAGCTGCATTTAGCGGCGGCGCCCCTTTTAGTGATTTTTCCCATTCCACAACATCGATTTTTGCGCCTGAAAGCCGAAGAATATATCCAGTATCAGTCTTCTCGATTGTTTGGCTGAAAGGGATCTGGCTGAATAATTTTCGTATTTGATAAATGGTCGAGTAAAGCTGGGTGCTTGCTTTTGAAATATCATAATGAGGCCAAAAAAGATCGATCAGCATGTCTTTACTGACCACACGGCCATGATTGTGAAGTAAAAATAAGTATATTTCACGTGCTTTCGACGTTCTCCACTTGACTGGAATGTTTGTTTTGGCACCCTTTAAGATTTGATGAAACTGCAGGCTTCCAAAGCATTGGATCGCAAAATGCGCCTCGGTATTTTCTGCATTTTGTCTGAGCATATGATTTGTTTTGATTCGTTCAACAGTAGTCTCAAGCCGCTTGTATACGACAGGCTTCAGCAAATAATCAATGGCATTCAGCTCAAACGCTTTGATAGCAAACTCATTATAAGCCGTGATGAAAACGACTTGGATGTTTTCATTCATCGATTGAATGGCCTCAGCAAGCTCAATGCCATTTACCCCCGGCATTTCAATATCAAGAAACACCGCATCTACAGCAGGAGTCTCAGGATGCTCCAAGGCTTCAACCGGATCTTGATACGCCATAATAGATTGAAAGGCGTTTGTTCGTTCAAGCATTTTCTTAAAATGAAGCAATGCCAAGTGCTCATCATCAACAATTAACGCTTTCACAAAACATCCCACCCTATATGTAAAATCGAGATATCAGTAAATAACTTCTATTATATCATGACAAATAACCCCTTTATCTGGATTCTTTTTCTTTCTATTGTAGTTTTTGAAATTTTGCACTTACAATATTTATAAAAAAATAGGAATTTAGAATGATCTGATCCTATTTGAATAAAGGAGCCATGATATGAAAGAGAAATTCATCTTTACTTCGATTATTTTCGGTTACGCTGCATTCTTTATGGTTTTCATTGCCATTGACTATTCTTCCGGGTCAACGCTTCCTGAGGCAAGGCATGGGGTCATGAACTTAGAGAATTGGGATTTTCAGAAGGATGGGAATGTACAGCTGAACGGAAAATGGGCATTGTATCCAAATCAGTTTCTGTCACCAAAAGAGATCGCTACAGCAAAAGGAAAAGATCCTCTCTTCGTTGATGTTCCCAGCAATGTAAAGCTGTCCAAACAAGGTATGAATGTAGATTACGGAACATATAAGCTAACCATAAGATCAAAGCAAGACCATCAGGTATTTGGGATCAGCACGTCGTTTATTTACAGCGCCAATCGCATCTATTTTAATGGACAACGCATTGGCCAAAGCGGAAGTCCTTCAGATAATCCTGATTTCGCGGCACAAAACCGCCCATATACGAGCTTTTTTACGCTTCACAAAGGTGACAATGAACTTGTCGTACAATTTTCGAACTTCGGAAAAACGCCGGGATGGGGAATCGCAAAGCCAATTACTTTTGGCACTCAGGACCAAATAGTGCGGGAAAACAAAATTTCCTTTCTTAATGATACGATCATGATTACAGCTTTTTTCATTACCGGATTATATTTTCTGGGCTTTTTCCTGCAAAGAAAAAAAGATAAACATTTGTTGTTTTTTTCTGTTATGTGTCTTCTGTTTTCGTTCATTATTCTGATGATCGGAAAAGAGCGGATTATATTTCTCCTTTATCCGTCAATTTCATTTTCATTGCTAAATTCATTGAGGGCCATCTCTACAGTGCTTGTCAGCATTGCGGTTTTTCTCTATCTCTATTTTGCTTACAGAGAGATTGTTTCAAAGCGTTTTATTCGCATAGCCACCGTTTCTTCCGGACTGGTCTTAGTCACAGATTTTTTAACCGTCGGTTTTATCGGCCATACCTCGTACATCTTACATTCTGTGCTAGCCGTCTCGACTCTGGTTTATATTACATATATTTTTACGATTGCTGCGATCCGCAAAATGGAAGGAAGTCTGTATCTGACCATCGCCTCTATATCAATGAGTGCTTTTGTCATTTTAACCACCATATCAGCTTATAGCGGCAAAACAGCCTTTTCCTTTAATTCGATTTATTCATTGCCAACAGTTATCGCTTTGCTGGCGATCGTTCTGCTAATGGCACAGCAATTCGCCGGGGCATTCCGTGAAAATGAAGTGCTATCGTGGAAATTGCTCAAAAGTGACCGTTTAAAAGATGAATTTATCGCCAAAACATCACATGAATTCAAAACACCGCTGAACAGCATCATTAATATATGCCAGACCCTGCTGGCCGGCAAAAGAAAAAGAACAATAGAAGAAGAGAAGGAAAATATGCAGCTCGTCATCCGCATGGGCTACAGGCTGTCCAATCTCGTAAATGACATCTTGGATTTAGAAAAAATAAAGCAGGGCATGCTTCAAATCCACCCGGTTCCTGTTGATATTTATACTTTAGTTTGTTCGGAAATGAATTTCTACAATCTTTTATCTAGACATAAAAACTTGAATATGGTGAATCATATCCCGGACGATCTTCCTTTAGTGCTCGCGGATGAAAACCGCTTCCGCCAAATATTAACCAATTTAGTCGATAATGCAATCAAATATACAACAGAGGGCCAAATCACACTTTCTGCTTCAAGACTGAACGACAGCATGATCAAAGTGACAGTAATGGATACGGGAAGCGGCATTTCAGAAGCTGATCGCCAAACCATCTTTGAGTCTTTTCAGCAAGCCGAAGCGAATAAAGACGATGGTGCCGGTCTTGGCCTTAGCATTGTCAAACAGCTGGTTCAGCTCCAAAACGGAGACATTTGGGTCGAATCGAAAGAGGGAAAAGGTTCGGCATTCCATTTCACATTGCCAATCGCCCAAAATGAATCTGTATCTGAAACAAAGAAACGTCTTCCTGAATTGCATTCCAGGAAAGATCTGTCGGATATCTCATTTAGCACACCTTATTACTCTGAGCGTATTGACGCTCCAACCATTCTGATAGTCGATGATAACATTGATAGTTTGAAAATTTTGAGCGATATGCTTGAAGGTGTGCCCTACAATGTGATTGCTGCGAAGAATGGAAAGGAAGCATTAGAAATCATCTCTTGCACGAAGCTTGATTTGGTTATTTTGGACTTGATGATGCCGGATATGACTGGTTTTGAAGTCTGTATGAAAATTCGCGAACGATTCAGCATGGTCGATCTCCCGGTTCTGATGATTACAGCAGCCATTATCGGCCATGACAAATACAAGGCGTTTCATGCCGGAGCGAATGACATTTTGCAAAAACCTTATCATTACTCTGAATTTATGGCGCGTATTCAAAACCTGATCATGATGAAACATACAGCAAATCAAGCGACAAGAATGGAAATGGCATTTCTCCAATCGCAAATCAAGCCTCATTTTCTTTATAATGTCTTAAACACGATTATTTCTCTCACGCATTTGGATATTGAAAAGGCCCGGGAGGTAACAGAGGAATTTACCAACTATTTGAGAATGAGTTTTGACTTTCAAAATACATCTGCCATCAGTTCCTTCAGACATGAGCTTTCGATTATCAATTCCTACCTTTCTATAGAAAAAACGCGATTCGGCAATCGGCTTGAGGTTCTTTTCGATATAGATGAAGACATCGACTTTATCCTTCCGCCTTTAATGATTCAGCCCTTGGTGGAAAATGCCGTTCTTCACGGTGTCAGCAAGAAAAGAGGCGGAGGATGGATCAAACTGACAGCTAAAAAACAAAGCAAAAATGAGTATTACATTAAAGTAGAGGATAACGGTGCGGGGATGCATCCGGAAAAACAAAAAGATCTCTTATCTGCGGATTTCGATCGCAGCGTCGGATTAAAGAATATCAATCAGCGGCTGAAACATTTTTGCGGAAGCGAGTTGATGATCAGCAGCAATCCGGATGCAGGCACCTCAGTCTCAATGCTCATTCATCTCGCTGAAACAACGGAAAGCCCCGCGGGACTGAAGGACATAGAACGCACCTAAACGAAAAAAGAGATAAAAAAAGACGCCGTTTCTAACGGCATCTTTTTTATTCCGGCGACTTCGTTTGCTGCTTCAGCAGGTCTCTGATTTCTTTCAGCAGCTCCTCCTGCGCATCCGCAGCTTCCTCCGCCGCCTCTTCTTCTGCTGCTTCTTTTTTGCGCCTTAATCCATTCAAAGTCCGAATGACGATAAAAATGGAGAACGATATAATTAAGAAGTTCACAATCGTCTGTATAAAGCTGCCATACTTCACTACAGCGTCGCCAAACGTAAACGACAGGCCTGAGAAGTCAAGCCCTCCCAGCAGCAAACCGACCAAAGGCATAATGATATCATTTACTAGAGATGTGACAATCTTGCCGAAAGCGCCGCCTATCACAACACCAATCGCTAAGTCTACGATATTTCCCCGCATGGCAAAGGCTTTAAATTCATTCCACATACAATCACCTGCTTTTCTATTTTTGTAAAGAAAAAGGCAAATGTGCCGCTGGCCATCTGCCTTTTTTCATTTATTCTCCGAGGGCAAAAGTCAGTTCAACTTCGCAAACGACCTCGCCATCAACTGTGGCAACGCCTTTTCCGCGCCCGATTGTGCCGCGGGCACGAATGATTTCAACCTCAAGGTGAAGCTGGTCACCAGGCTTGACTTGTTTTTTAAAGCGGCAGTTATCGATGCCTGCAAAAAAAGCCAGTCTGCCGCGGTTTTCTTCTTTAATCAGCATCGCAACAGCTCCGACTTGAGCAAGCGCTTCTACGATTAATACGCCGGGCATAACCGGATACTGAGGAAAATGTCCGTTAAAGAACTCTTCATTTGCGGTTACATTTTTATAGCCTTTCGCCCGTTTACCCTCTTCAACTTCCGTAATCCGATCCACAAGCAAAAACGGATAACGGTGAGGAATTATTTCTTTAATTTGCTGAGTATCAAGCATTGTCTTGACATCTCCTTCATCTGCATTAGTATGTATAGCAATCATCAAAGATCCAATCTGTACATTTGAAAAGTATATTATGAATTAATCTCTTTTTCAACCGCGCCAAAATGTAACCAACTGTCAATGAGAGCCGTCAAAAGTTATGATATGATAATTATAGATTTTACCAATAGCAAAGAGGTAGGAAAATGATTTCGAAGTTTATTGAAAAAAGAATGCTAAACATGTTAGACGAGTGGTATTCCGCAATGAGCAAACGCAAAATGAATCACGTTTGCACACTGAAAGAGAAAATTGACCAGCACCTTCCGAAGATCAAAAAGAACACAAAGCTTTGGGTGCGTTATCAATTGTTTCAGGCCCGCCATCAGCTGCTTTTTGAAAACCAGAACGGACTCGATTCATTGTTCGATGACCTATATGGCCTGGAAGACAAAATGGATGATGAATTGAAGTATTATCTGTATTTTTTCTCTGGATTATATGAAATGGTCAAAACAGCTCCGAAACATGCAGTACATCATTTTAAAAAAGCTGAACAGTACCTGGCCGCCATTCACAATACGTTTGAAGCCGCTGATTTATATTATCAAACCGCAGGCGCCTATTACTTGATGAAATCACCGCCGCTTTCCATCCAATACGTCAAAAAAGCATTACACATCTATTTGCACCAATTCGGCTATATTAAAAAGGTAATCACCTGTAAACTTTTGCTCGCCGTGAATTATATTGATCAAGAACGCTATGAAAAAGCTGAACAGCTTTTCAAAGAAATCATTAACAAAACCCAGCAACTACATGACGAAAACCTGCTATGCCACGCTTATTACAACCTTGGCTTTTTAAAAGCAACCGAAAAAAAAGACCAGGAAGCGCTTCTTTACTTTAGAAAAGTATTAAAGAATCAAGAATTTGAATTGAATTCACCAGTCTCATATCTTCATTGTGTGTACGAGTCTGTCAGAGCGCTTTTTAAAACAGGTAACATCACAGAAGCTAAAGCCGTCCTTCAAAAAGGAAAAGAATTATCTGAAAAGGTAGACATTCAAACCATTTATTTAAAGTTAAAAACGCTTGAAGCCCTCTACACCTCAGCGGAAGATCCCTATGAGCAGCTGCTCGAATATGTGATTGAATTAGAAAAAATCGAGGCGTGGGTGGATTTAGAAGTCCTGCTAGAAGATATTACGGAATACTACAAAAAAAAGGACGATTTCGAAAAAGCCGCTTTTTTTATCATGCGCGGCTGATTGAAAACGCCCATTTTCTTATTATCTGACTGAATTGATTAAACCGAGCATTTGATCTCCCATTGTGATCGTTCTGCTGTTCAGCTGATATGAACGCTGGGACGTAATCAAATCTGTCATTTGTTCTGAAATATCGACATTGGACATCTCAAGTGAGCCCTGCTGCATGCCAATGTTTTGTCTATTTGCGCCATTCAGCTCTTCAAAAGCTGCCGCATTATCAATAGAGAAAAGGTTATTCCCTTCCGATTTCAGCTCTTGAGGGTTATTCACTTGGACAACCCCAAGGTTAAACCGCTGGACCGCATTTCCGTTAGAGGCGGTTAACGTGCCGTTCTTATTGATGGTGATATTCTTCATTGAACTGTCGATGTTCACTGTATTGCCGTTTTCATCAAGAACCGGATACCCATTTCCAGTAACGAGCTGAAGCTGGTTGGCATTATTGGCTGAAGGCGTTAAATATAATGCTCCGTCTCTCGTATACTGGCGGTTTCCATTTACATTCACCTGAAGATATTGGTATGGTGACGTAAACGCGATATCAAGATCACGATCTGTCTTCTGAACGCTTCCTTGACCAGAGACAAGGCGTGAATTCATCATCGCTCCGACGCCAAGGCGCAAGCCGGGCGGCGTTTTTCGGGCTTTTGCCACTTCCTCGTTTTTTTCATCAACCTGATCGAATTGCTGTCTGACAAGCTCAGAAAAATTCGTATCTTTTGCCTTATAGCCGGTTGTGTTGCTGTTTGAAAGGTTGCTGCTGATTGTGTCAATCTGCTGCTGCAGCTGGTTTAAGGTTGTTGATGCCGTTAGCATTGACCTGAGCATGGTTCATGTCCCCCGTTTTTCTCTTCCGTTATCTTAAATTTTTCCGATTTCATTCGCTGCTTTATCCATACTTTTATCGTAAGCCTGAATAACCTTCTGATTCGCCTCAAACGATCTGTACGCTTCAGTCATTTCTGTATAGGCGCTCGTCACATCCACGTTTGAAAGCTCTGAGATGCCTTGTTTTAATGAATAGGATACTTGATTATTTCCAGCTGCGCTTGGCAGATCATTGCCGTCCGCCGTGCTGTACAAATCGTTTCCGTCCCTTTTCAGATTGCGGACATCTTCCGCCATTCTGACATCAATCTGGCCGGCTGTCCGTCCGTTTGTTGCCACAGTACCGTTTTCAGACACAGTGAAATTCTCATTATCAACAGTAATTGGCTGGCCATCCGTCGATAAAACAGGGCGTCCGTTGATCGTCAGCTGATTATTCTCATTTAGTGAAAATGTGCTGCTTTTTGAATAACGGATTCCATCCGCTGTTTGAACCGGATAAAAAAGAGCCGCGTTTTCATTGGTTTCCGCATTGATCGGAACTTGATTTTCGACCAATGCAATGTCTGTAGGCTGTTCTGTAGACTTCAGGCTCCCCTGTGTAAGGAGTGGCTTAAGCTCCTGCATGTACACTCCCGTATTCACGGAACCGATTTCCGTCCTCGATGTTCCGGCCGGAGATTTTGATTCAATTCTGCTGAGCAGCATCTCAGGGAACGCTCGCATCGAGCCTTGATCAGCTTTATATCCTGATGTATTTGCGTTTGCAATGTTATTTGAAAGCATTTCCGTTCTTCTTTGCTGGGCAATCATTGCGGATGTTGCTGTATATAATCCTTTTAACAAATTTCCCACCTCTAAAAATGGCATTTTTTCCAGTTGTCATATAGGAACGTTTGTTCTATAATGGAAATCAGTATTTTATCCTATTATCGTCATTTAATATCTTTTCGTGAAGGCTTTTCATAAAAAAACCTCATTCTTTTTCAGAATGAGGTTTGTGAAATCAGCTTAGTTTGCGTTTAGGAAGCTTGTCCATATTATCAAGCATGACACCTGTGCCGATGGCTACGCAATCCATTGGATTTTCAGCAACGAGGACCGGTACCCTCAGCTCTTCGGCAAGCAGCTGGTCAAGGCCGTTTAAGAGCGCGCCTCCGCCGGTAATAATAACGCCGCGGTCAATGATATCAGCAGAAAGTTCAGGCGGTGTTCTTTCAAGCACTTGTTTCGCAGCCTGAACAATAACAGCGACAGATTCACGAAGGGCCTCTTCAACTTCTTTACTGTTGACTGTAATTGTTCTTGGAAGACCGGAAACCATGTCCCGTCCGCGAATGGAAATTTCCTCGTGACGTGCGTCTGGGAAAACCGTTGCGACTTTAATCTTAATATCCTCCGCAGTACGTTCGCCGATCAGCAGCTTGTACTCGCGTTTGATATAATTTAAGATTTCCATGTCAAACTTGTCCCCAGCCATTTTAATAGAAGAGGAGGTGACAATATCGCCCATTGAAATAACCGCGATATCCGTCGTACCGCCTCCGATGTCTACAACCATGTTACCGCTTGGCTGGAATATTTCCATACCCGCGCCGATAGCGGCAACTTTAGGTTCTTCTTCAAGGTATACATGTTTCCCGCCGCTTTTTTCTGCAGCTTCTTTGATTGCTTTTTGCTCAACAGATGTAATATTCGTCGGGCAGCAAATGAGCATGCGCGGCTTTGAAAACAGGCCTTTTACATTTAGCTTGTTAATAAAATGTTTCAGCATTGCTTCTGTTACTTCAAAGTCAGCAATAACTCCGTCTTTCAGCGGGCGAATCGCAACAATATTCCCAGGTGTACGTCCAACCATTCGTCTTGCCTCTTCGCCAACCGCCAGCACTTTGCCGCTGTTTTTATCAAGTGCAACTACGGAAGGTTCATTCAGAACAATTCCTTTACCTTTAACATGGATCAGTACATTTGCAGTACCGAGGTCAATACCAATATCCCTTGCAAACATCTATTTATATCCTCCTTGAAAATCTGTTTCACAGTAAATATCCACATTGTGCCCTAATTATATATATTATCATAAAATATAGAAAAAAAGTTGGAAGCACATTAAGTTCTTTACAAATTTTTGCGGATGTTTTATGAACGATTTCAAGAAGACAACGCCAGGCGATTACGATTGCTGAACAGGCTCTCCCTCAAGTATTTCATCTTTTTTATATTTGAGTTTTGTCGCTTCTCCTCCTCTTAAATGCCTGATGGATTTATGATAATCGAGTATTTCTTTCACTTCGTTTGCCAAGTCGGGGTTAATTTCAGGCAGACGCTCTGTTAAATCCTTGTGTACTGTACTTTTGGAAACACCAAATTCCTTCGCAATGACACGAACGGTTTTCTTTGTCTCCACGATGTACTTCCCTATCTTGATTGTTCGCTCTTTGATGTAATCGTGCACACCACTCGACCTCCCTAAAATGGATGTGAGAAGTGTGAAATGAGATCCGTATTCTGTAAAGAGTCATTCATTATGCCGCTTCTTCGTTGTATGGTTTTAAAAGTAAGTTTGTGAAATATGCCCACGATCCCTCACCTCAAACACTCTCTTTGTTAGGTTTGTAACAGTGTATTAGCATTCTTTTGGGAATATGCTAAAAACTCAATAAGGACAAGGGGTGAAACGAACTTTTTCAGCGTCAGCAAACTATTTCGCGTCACTAAATTTTCATCTTTACATCTATCCACCGCTCCTGTAGAATGAAATAAGCAATTAGTTACTTAGGTAAGTTTTTTAGAAGGAGACAGACATGACCTACGTCAACAGACACCTCATTCATCAAATCAACCAAAGCGCCCGCCTGATTGCCAAGAAAGCCAATGAACAGCTGGAGCCATTCGGCCTTTATTCATCTCAATGGTCAGTTTTATATTGTTTGCGTACGATCGGACCAATGACTCAAAAAGAAATTTGGTCCTATTTAAATGTGGAAGCGCCGACTGTCACACGGACGATCAAACGCCTGGAGGAGAACGGCTGGGTCCAGAGACGGCAAGGTGAAGACAAACGGGAAAAACTTGTTGTCCTCACCAAAGAAGCCGAGAAAAAATACGAAGAAATCAATGTGAAAATGCTGAAATTCGAGGAAGAGCTGCTTGCAGATTTCCGGGATGAAGATAAAGAAGCCTTTTCTCATTTATTCCGCATGTTTTTACAACAATGATAATAAGGAAGTGACATACATTTGAAAAAAGCGGATGCGATATGGACCAAGGATTTTATTATGGTCCTGCTTGTCAATTTATTTGTGTTTGTGTTCTTTTATACATTTTTAACTGTATTGCCGATCTATACGCTTCAAGAGCTTGGCGGCACAGAATCACAAGGCGGGCTTTTAATCAGCCTGTTCCTTCTGTCTGCGATCATTACTCGGCCATTCTCCGGAGCCATTATTGAGCGTTTCGGGAAGAAAAGAATGGCGATTGTATCGATGGCGTTATTCGCCCTATCATCTTTTCTGTATATGCCGATTCATAACTTTTCCCTGCTGCTCGGATTGCGGTTCTTCCAAGGGATTTGGTTCAGCATTTTAACGACTGTCACAGGTGCAATTGCCGCTGATATTATTCCAGCCAAACGGCGCGGTGAAGGGCTTGGATACTTTGCCATGTCCATGAACCTGGCTATGGCGATCGGGCCTTTCCTTGGCCTGAATTTGATGAGGGTGGTCAGCTTCCCTGTATTCTTTACAGCCTTTGCGCTGTTTATGGTTGCGGGCTTACTTGTTTCGTTCTTAATAAAAGTGCCGCAAAGTAAAGACAGCGGCACGACTGTATTCCGTTTTGCGTTCTCGGATATGTTTGAAAAAGGCGCACTCAAAATTGCGACGGTCGGTTTGTTTATTTCTTTCTGTTATTCAACTGTTACATCATATCTGTCTGTATTCGCCAAATCAGTTGATCTTTCGGATATCAGCGGATATTTCTTTGTTTGCTTTGCGGTGACAATGATGATTGCACGTCCGTTCACAGGGAAACTGTTCGACAAAGTCGGACCTGGCATTGTCATTTACCCATCAATCCTGATTTTCTCTGTGGGACTCTGCATGCTGTCCTTCACACACAGCGGCTTGATGCTTCTGCTTTCAGGAGCGGTTATCGGGCTTGGATACGGATCAATCGTTCCATGTATGCAAACATTGGCGATCCAGAAATCTCCGGCTCACCGCTCAGGTTTTGCAACAGCAACGTTCTTTACCTTCTTTGACAGCGGAATTGCTGTAGGATCGTATGTATTCGGATTGTTTGTAGCATCTGCCGGCTTCTCTGCCATTTATTTATCAGCGGGTCTGTTCGTTTTAATTGCTCTGCTTCTCTACACGTGGAGCCAGAGAAAACCTGCTGAGGCTGAAGGAAAAGTATCTATCGCAGAATAACTTGTCAGACTGCCGGGAAATCCCGGCAGTCTTTTTTGCATATAAAAAAAGGCGTTCCGCTCGATTGAACGAGAGAACGCCGCTTATAGCAATTATTCAATGACTTTCCGCGCAGGTGAATCAGGATCTAGCGTAAAGTCATACGACTCTTCATCACGATACATCGGATCGGCATAAATGGATTGCGAATCGTTATTTGTTGCTTTTCGATACGACGAAAACGAATCATATTCTTTCTTTTTCCACATCCATATGCCGTCTTGATCCGCTTCCTTGTGGTACACGTTATGATTGACCGTATTTCCTTCATTTTCAGTAAAATCGTTTCCGATAAATAATCTGGAATCACCGGCCGTCAAAATATTCTTTTCAATAGTGTTGTTTTTCGTATCGTACTGCAGCAGCAGCTGTCCGCCGTACAGTCCCTTTGTGTCATTCCGGTACATAATATTGCGGGCAATCAGAGAATTGCTGGTGCCGCCCCGCTTTTTGTCATATCCTCCGATTGAAATACCGGTGTACGCATTGTTGTACACTTTGTTATCTGTGATCTGAATGGCATTTGCATACTTTCCTTTGTGTTCAGATGTTGCTTCAATCCCAATATCGTTATCGTAAACTGTGTTGTTCTTAATCTCGATACCGTGTCCGCCATCGACATAAATCCCGCCCGCTGAGTAGTCGTCCCCATAGGCAGGATTGCCGTAAGTCGAGTTTTGATAAACCGTATTGTTTTCCACGACACCGTTTCGCACGTAATCGTTTTTATCCGCGGTTCCCTCATAACCAATTAGGTCAATCCCGATGTTGTTATTATTGCGGACCACATTGCCTGCAACAGTGAAGCCATCGATATTTCCGTTCAGCACAACTGCTTCACTCGCTCCAAGCGTCAGATTCTCAACTGTATTGTCTTCGATTCGGATGTCCTTCATGCTGCCAGTCCCATAAACTGCGATTCCGTGGGCATTTCCTTCATCCGCTGTTGTTTTAATCCCCTGGATATGATTATCCTTGATGGCGATATGACTGCTGGACCCTGACACATAAATCCCCATAGCAGTTGCTTCCTCAGATGAAACAGAAAGATCTTGAATCGTTAAACCGCTGATGGCAATGTCATGTTTATCGTGAATGCGAATCAGCGGTGTTTCATATTCAGCGTTCGCAACGGATTCACCGGTAATCACGACGTTTTCATTTTCATAGTTTCGGAACGTGATAGGCTTTCCGTTCGTACCGCTGTGCTTCACATCAAGGATTTCATGATACGTGCCCTCCCGAATCATGACGGTTGTGCCGGCAGCAGCCTTCTCAGATGCGTGTGCCAATGTACGAAACGGTTTTTCTTTTGTTCCTTCATTTTGATCACTGCCATTTGGCGAAACATATAGGCAGTCTTCATCTCTTTCCTCATTCGCTTTTGTCTCATCAAAAACGAAAGCGAAGATGCCCAACGCTAAAACACCTGCCAAATGAATAAAATACCTTTTTCTCATTTTCGATTCCCATTTCGTTTTAGAATAGATTTCTAAAACCATTATAAATGCTCTATTTATGGAAAACCATTTCAAAAATATGAAAATATACCGTTTATATAGATTTTATTCAGCCTGGCGGACCTGTGCAGGTTCAACCGTTTCAATCGCCGACGATGCAGGCGGGTGAACACGCATCAGAACAATGTAGAAAAGAAAGGAGATCAGCACACCTACAAACCAAGAAATATCGTATAAGCTCTTTAATGCAGGAACATACATGCCAATCAGCGAAATCAGCGCCCCTAACATTGTGGCTGCAAACGCACGGTAATTGTAGCCCTTCCAATACACATACCGTCCTGTTTCGGAATACAGGTCATCTACCGAGAGCTCACGTTTGCGAATGATAAAATAGTCGGCCATCATCACGCCTGCCACCGGTCCAAGCATGCCGCCTATTAAGCCGAGAAACGCATACACGCTTGTCGCACTCTCCATCAGCTTCCACGGAACCGTAAATAAAGCGAGCAATGCTGTGATAAAGCTGCCGCGTTTGAAATTGATATATTTCGGCAGGGCATTCGCTATATCATAAGCGGGCGATACGATGTTCGCCGCGACATTTACAGAGATCGTGGCGATGCAGAGCGTGATCACGGACAAGGCGATGACATAAGGGTTATCAAACCGCGCCAAAATATCGACAACATCCCAAATCGGTTTTCCGAACGCGACCTGCGAGCCGGAGGTCACCGTAATACTGGCGAAAGCAAACAGCGCGAATGTTCCCGGCAAACCGTAAAATTGCCCTTTGATTTGCTCCTTTTGCGTTTCAGCAAACCTTGTAAAATCAGGTATATTTAAAATTAATGTCGCCCAGATGCCGATGATGCCGGTCACTCCGGCAGCAAACGGCCAGAATGTTTCTGAGAACGTATGGAACTTTCCTGGCTGAGAGTATATCGGCCCCAATCCTCCGGCAATATCGACGGCCCACCATACCATGCCGCCAAATACCAGATACACTAAAGGCCCTGCCCATACCTCAAAACGTTTAATTGACTCCATGCCATGATGCAATACGAGTAAATGAACGGCCCAAAAGAATACAAAAGAAAGCAAACCAGACAAGTGAATGCCGAGAATGTTCCACTCGCCGCCAATTTCACCCCAGCCCGGCCACATATTCAAAAGCAAAATGTTCAGTGCCGTGCTGCCCGCAAAGGTCTGGATGCCAAGCCACATGATGGCTGTAAACGCCCTCAGAAGCGCAGGGATATTTGCGCCGTATATCCCGTAAGAAGCCCGGATGATCACTGGAAACGGCAGCCCGTATTTTGTCCCCGCATGGCCGTTTAAGGCAAGAGCGCCAAATAAGATAAGCGATGCCGTAATAATGATCGCCAGCACCTGCCAAGGCGAAAGGCCGATCGCAATTAATCCTCCCACCGTCGCGTATGTCGGTATATTATGTATACATCCCATCCAAATGGAGGCAAAGTTCATTGCTCTCCATGTCCGTTTTTCCTGCCCCAAAGGCACCAGATCTTCATTGCTCAGCCTGTTGGATTGCTGCTGACTCTCTTTTAATTTCATAGCCGGCTCCCCTTTCGATATTGTCTGCTTTCCATTTCATGTATCGTTTTCTGACATTCGATGTCACTTAATATAACTGAAGAATCAGACAATAACATTGGCTATGATGTACAATTTTCTTATTTGTATTTGAACAGCCTAAACAAGAAAAAGAGACAGACCCTCAGAGCCCGTCTCTTTCTCAAGATGCAGTTTTCATTAATGCAGCAAATCTCACAGCCATTAATAGGCTTGCTCCCCCCGTGATGATCATAATGATTCCCATCATATCAAAATGGGCTGCCGTGATTTCTTTACCAAAAAGAATGCCAAGGATCACCGAAGACAAAATCGATCCTAGGTAACGGCAGGTTTGAAACAGTCCGGAAGTCGTTCCTACCATGTTGGAAGGACTCGTTTTCAGCATTGCTGCCTGAAGCGCGACATTTCCCAGTCCGTAGCCTATGCCCAAGAGCGATAGAATGAGGCCTTTCCCAATGGTCTCGACATTGATGAAAAAGATGGTTAAGAGCACAGCTCCAGCCGTCATCAAAAGCGCTCCAGCAAAGATTGGCTTGACAACACCTGATCGGTCGATCCATTTGCCCGTAACAGGTGACACAATGATGCTCATTCCAGACATAAACAGCATAAACAGGCCGCTCGTTTGAACAGAAAGATGCATTTCATCCTGAAAATAACTTGGCAGACCAAAAAATAAACAATAGAAGAAAACATTCAGCAAAATAAATTGAACATATACAGCTGACAGGTTTCGCTGTGTTTTAAACAGACGGACATCAATGAAGGGCTTATCCGTTTTCAGCTCGCGCCAGACAAACGCACAGAGCAGAAGCACGCCAAGCACACCTTCAACCGCATGCGGCGTTGTGCTGAACGACAGCAGGAAGGATAGAAGGAAAATGATTCCCCCGGCAAATAAAACAATTCCAAGAATGTCGAGCTGCCGAATAATCGTTTTGATTCCTGCCCCTTTTTTCTGATCTTTCGGGAACATATACAGGCCCAAAAAGAAGCTGAGGATAATAAACGGCAAATTAACGATAAAGATCGCCGGCCAGCCGCCCCACACAATTAAAAACCCGCCGACTGTCGGCCCCAGCGCCGTCATGGCGGACGCAAAGATAGAAAGTACAGCCAAGGCTGAAGCTTGGCGCTCATGAATATGATTCCGAATCAATCCGACGCCTGACGGATAAATCGCACTGCTCCCCACCGATTGAAACAGCCGCATGACCAATAATGTCATAAATGTTGGCGCAAACGGTGCTCCGATGGCTGAAACCGCTACAAGAATAAGCCCGAATAAAAACAAGCGTTTCCGCCCAATTAAATCACCGAGCTTTCCCGTTACAGGCTGCGCTACGGCACTTGCCAGGTAAAACGAGGAAATCAGCCAAGAAACCGTTGTAAACGAGAGGCGAAACTCATGCTGGATACTATGGAGCGCGAGAGAAATCATAGATGAGTTCAGCGGATTCAGCATTGTTCCCGAAGCCACCGCTGTTAAAAATACAGCCCGGCTTTTTTTCGATAACATCATTTCACTTGTTCCAGAAATTCTTCCGTTGTCCGCGATTTACCGATTCTCGGGAAAATAAAGCGCAGTGTAGCTTCATGCTCTTCATCGCTAAACGTGGACATGGCATCTGTAATAAAAATCTGCTGATAGCCAAGCTGAAAGGCCTCGCGCGCTGTACTTTCCACCCCGATGTTCGTTGCAATGCCGCACAGTACAATCGTATCAATGCCGCGGCGTCTCAGCTGCAAGTCTAAATCCGTGCCAAAAAACGCACCCCACTGCCGTTTTGTCACCGTGTAATCTCTATCCTGCACACCGATTTCCGGAACAAATTCGGCCCAGTCCGCCGGCATCTCCCTTGAACCTTCCTGCGCGGGCTCATCCGTTTGCGGCTTTAGAGCGTCGGCTCCATCGTGAAAGGCTACATTTACAAAGCTGATGAACCCGTTCTGTTTCCGAAATTCATCTACAAGCTTTTTCGCATTCGGAACAACCTGGCCACTTTGATCAATCGGCACAATTCCCTTTTGTAAATCAATGATCACCAATGCTGTTTTTTGAAAATCAATGTTGAGTGTATTCATCATACGTCTCCTCCTGATACTGTTAGTGTTTCTCACATCGCATATTTTACTCTTCACACTGCCTAAGTTCTTTTTTGATGCTTGTGAAATTCTCAGAAGGAGCGTTTTCTCATGATTTTTCTTTTATGTAATAGTAACAAGTTGTGCATACGAACAAACCGGCAAGCACTGTAATCATAAGGGGCGTCATCACTTCATCACCTGCCTGCCGTCTATCGGTTCCTGCCTGAAAATGCCTATGAATTTGCGGCGATCCACCCAAAGCAGGACGAGACACATAACCATTAATATCGTGCTAAGATCCTGCACACCAATATCAAAACAATAGTTAATCAAGACGATGTTCACTATAATGGGCATAAAAATAACTGCCCCTAATGCAGCCGTTCGCGGAATCAGTAATAAAACAGCTGCTAGGATTTCACCAAAACCTATAAACAATTCATAGACATGAGAATAACCGAAAAATGTCCACGCGATGGTAAACCCCTTCCCGGCAGCCGCCTCGATTTCAGGCGTCACCTCGCCAAACTGGCCAATCACCACTTTCGCCAAACCATACACGAAAAAATTAAAGGCTAAAAACAATCGGAACGTCGCGGGAATCGACTTACATACCGCTCTCCTCAACCTGCCGCCTTTATTCATCATACATCCCCCTCAGTGTATTATTTGATGTAGTACACTTAATACAGTATAGAGCTTTCTAATCAATGTCAATTCCCTTTTCCGCTCATATGAACAGCTTCTTTTATAGATATAAAGTCTTATATCATAAAAAATGCTGTTCTTCTTTCTTTCCATCCCTCGATAACATTCCCTGAAAAACCATGTTAGGAAATCTTACATGAAAATGTTTTATCGTTCTTTTTTCTCTATAATGAAGAACTATAATAATTGCTTTTTATTCTGAAAGATACGGAGGAATGAGACATGCAAATGGGCGATACAGTTTTTATGTTCTTTTGCGCTTTACTCGTGTGGCTGATGACCCCGGGATTAGCGTTATTTTATGGTGGGATGGTAAAAAGCAAAAATGTGCTGAGCACTGCCATGCACAGTTTCTCTTCCATTGCCATCGTTTCCATCGTTTGGGTGCTGTTCGGATATACACTTGCCTTCGCACCAGGCAATTCCATCATTGGCGGACTGGAGTGGGCAGGCCTCAAAGGGGTCGGATTTGATCCGGGAGATTACAGCGATACCATTCCCCACTCGTTATTCATGATGTTCCAAATGACGTTCGCTGTCCTGACTACAGCGATTATTTCCGGGGCTTTCGCAGAGCGGATGCGATTCGGCGCTTTTCTTTTATTCTCGGTTTTATGGTCCTCTTTGGTTTACACACCCGTAGCGCATTGGGTATGGGGCGGCGGCTGGATCGGCCAGCTAGGGGCGCTCGATTTCGCCGGCGGCAATGTTGTTCATATTTCCTCCGGTGTGGCAGGACTTGTTCTTGCTATTGTGCTAGGCAAACGGAAAGACGGCACAGCGTCTTCTCCGCATAACCTTATTTACACCTTCTTAGGAGGAGCCTTGATTTGGTTCGGCTGGTTCGGCTTTAACGTCGGCAGCGCTTTGACCTTAGATGGCGTGGCCATGTATGCCTTCATCAACACAAACACCGCGGCAGCAGCCGGAATTGCCGGCTGGATCTTAGTTGAGTGGATCATTAACAAAAAACCAACAATGCTCGGAGCAGTATCCGGCGCGATTGCCGGGCTTGTCGCCATTACGCCGGCAGCCGGATTTGTCACACCGTTTTCTTCCATTATTATTGGCATCATCGGCGGGGCCGTCTGTTTCTGGGGTGTATTCTCGCTGAAAAAGAAATTCGGATACGATGACGCGCTTGACGCCTTTGGCCTGCATGGGATCGGCGGGACATGGGGCGGAATCGCGACAGGATTATTCGCAACAACCTCTGTTAATTCAGCGGGAGCAAATGGGTTATTCTACGGTGACGCAAGCTTAATCTGGAAACAAATTCTCGCGATAGCCGCCACTTATGTTTTTGTATTTATTGTCACTTTCGTTATTATTAAATTTGTAAGCCTCTTCCTTCCCCTTCGTGCAACCGAAGAAGAAGAATCACTTGGGCTTGACTTGACGATGCACGGGGAAAAAGCATATCAAGATTCTATGTGAGGAGTGACGTTATGAGCGGTCAAATGTTCAAGGTAGAAATTGTAACGCGTCCGGCAAATTTTGAAAAGCTGAAGCAGGAACTCGGAAAAATCGGTGTCACCTCTCTCACCTTCTCCAATGTTCACGGCTGCGGCCTTCAAAAAGCACATACGGAGCTCTATCGAGGGGTAAAAATAGAAAGCAATGTATATGAGCGTCTAAAAATTGAAATCGTGGTCAGCAAGGTGCCTGTTGATCAAGTGACTGAGATCGCTAAAAGGGTGCTGAAAACAGGATCGCCGGGTGACGGTAAAATATTTGTCTATGAAATCAGCAATACGATCAACATCCGCACAGGCGCAGAAGGACCTGAAGCACTTTAATGGTTTAGAAGAGATCCGAAATTCCGGGTCTCTTTTTTTGCCCCCATAAATATCGCGCCCTCTTCGAATTCTCTTCAAGCGTCATTCTTTCTGACAAACTCTTTTTGATTTGAAACTTTTTATGAGTATAATGAGTCTATTATTAAAAATGTAAAAGGTGATTATTTGAACTACGAAATTTTTAAAGCCATCCATGGTCTATCTCATCACAATTCCGTTCTCGATTCTATTATGGTCTTCATCACGGAATATGCCATTGTCGCCTATGCCCTTATCCTATTGGCGATCTGGCTGTTCGGGAACACACAAAGCAGAAAAAATGTACTTTACGCAGGCATCACAGGAATTGCAGGTCTTGTGATCAACTATTTGATTACACTTGTTTATTTCGAACCGCGCCCGTTCGTTGCGCATACTGTGCATACATTGATACCGCATGCTGCGGATGCTTCATTTCCAAGTGACCACACGACAGGTGCATTAGCGATTTCTATTGCGATGCTTTTCAGAAACCGCAAAATCGGCTGGCCGCTTGTCATTTTCGGGCTTTTGACAGGCTTTTCGAGAATTTGGGTGGGACATCACTATCCGGTAGATGTATTAGGCAGCCTCGTTGTCGGCATCATTATCGGGTTCCTATTCTTTAGATTTTCAGAACTGCTTCGCCCATTCGTCGATTTGGTCGTGAGGATCTATGAAGCCATGATCAATAAACTGACGAAAAAACCAACCGATCAAAATTTCTAAAAAGACAAAAGCTGGCGTCTTTAACCAAGACAGCCGGCTTTAATATTTTTCATACATCTCTTGTTTTCTCCGCTTCGCCAACACATATAATCCATAAAACAATCCAATTCCAACAGCATCGATGAGCACATCTCGAATGCACCCGTTCCTGCTGAAGAAAAGCTGGAGAACTTCTGTGAAAAAAGCAAACGCGAATGAGCCGGCTGCAGCTGATCTTATGCTGCCCCACTGTTTCCACAGCAAATAAGTCAGCACAAAGAAGGAAAACGCGTGCCCGATTTTTTGAATACACGCTTCAGGTACAGTAAGCTCAGTAAAATCCATAACGAAAAATTGAGACAGATCAGGGTGCGGCTGAAAATGAAAAGCCACCGTTTGCGATACGACCATGCCGCTGAAGCTTTCCGTACAAACAGAAAGCAGGATAAAAAAGATCCAGCCTGCAAGCAATAGGCGGTTCATGACATAACCTCCTTTATAGTCTACGTGCCTATGTGTAACTACATAGACGATTAAATAAAGCAGAAAGTAACAAAAAAAACGCCCATCACACGGATAGACGTTTTCTAGATTAAGACTGTTCAGTGTCTTCTGTTGTGCTGCTTTCTTTAGAACCAGATTTGTCAGTTGAATCGTCCTTTTTCTCACCGGACTTTTCTTCTGTTCCTTTTTCAGTTGATCCGTCCTTTTTTTCGGAAGATTGCTGAATGGATTCTTCTGTTTCTTGTGTGGCAGCTTTTTCTTCAGCGGCTGCTGCTTTTTCAATAGAAGAAACCGGCTTGTCCATAAAGTTTAACGGATTCATTGCGACTCCATCTTTACGGATTTCAAAGTGCACGTGGTTTCCGCTGTCTTCACTGTAAAGGTTCTTGCCAGATTTTCCGATCACCTGGTTTTGTTTTACTTTGTCACCTTGCTCAACACTTACTTCAGAAAGGGATTGATACACAGTCGACAAACCGTCGGCATGTTCAACTTCCACAACATATCCCAGCACTGGATCTTTTTCAGCTTTGACAACCGTACCGCTCAGAGAAGCAGAAACATCGAAATCTTTTCCGTCTTTCTCAGCTAAGTCAATTCCTTTGCTTAGGCTGTACGTGTTATTATAGGTAACGAGTGCTGCTTCTTTCTCTTCTTTTGCGGCATCGGTTTCATAGAACTTTTTCACAACAGAAACGTTTTCAGAATCAACAACCGGCATTGCGACATTTTCCATTGACTTTCCTACTTCAACTGCATCGTCGTTGTTGTCATATGCAGAGTTTCCGCCGTTATCAGCTAACTGATCCTTTACCTCATCATTTGATACTGATTGATACCAAAGGACAGCTGTTAAAATGACGGCCGCACTGACTAAGTAAATTGCAGGGAACACCCAGCGTTTACGAAAAAACTGCTGAAGTTTTTTGACTTGAGAAGTTTTCTTTTCTTCCTCTCTCATTGTTTCATCACCTCAGCAACATTCTGAACACTTTTCTGAAAATATATACACCTATCCAAAAAAACTTTTTTTAGATGTAGTTTGCGCAGACTAATACGAAAATATGTCATTTTTTTGAGAGGAGTGCCAAATACGCATGAACATGACATTGCGTCTTGCTGAACATAAAGATCTGGAAGCTGTTGTTGCGATTTATAATTCAACGATTGCTTCTCGAATGGTAACAGCCGATACCGAACCGGTAACTCCTGAAGATCGGATGGAATGGTTTTTGGGACATACAGAGTCACGTCCGCTCTATGTTGCCGAGGACGAAAACGGAAACGTCGCTGCCTGGATCAGTTTTGAAACATTTTATGGAAGGCCGGCCTATAATAAAACTGCGGAGGTCAGCATATACATTGACGAAGCATGCCGCGGCAAAGGTGTTGGATCATTTTTGCTTCAGGAAGCGCTCCGCATTGCGCCGGATCTTGGCATCCGCTCACTTATGGCCTTCATTTTCGGACATAATAAACCAAGCCTGAAGCTGTTTGAGAAGCACGGGTTTGCAGAATGGGGACTATTCCCCGGCATTGCCGAAATGGACGGGAAAAGATACGATTTAAAAATTTTAGGGAGAGAGCTGTCATGATTAGTTTGGATAAAGATGAAAACGAAATGGAAAATCATAATGAAGAAAACAGCCCCGTTGAGCAGGAGACTGCGCCTGCGGAAAATGAGAGCCGCCAGCTGAGCGCCTCTGCTGTCAAGTCGCTATCCGCCATTGCCAAGTGGGGCAAAATTTCCGGCATCTTGTTCATTATTATGGGATCGCTTGTTACACTGTCTGCTTTAATGACAGTGATTGGCGCCATTCCGGGCGTACTGCTCATTATTTCAGGCGTATTTTTAATGCGCTCGGCAAAAGCAGCCGCTGAAGCCGAAGGAAATTTAGCCGGCAGCGCTGGCGAAAGCATGCTTGAAAATTACGCGACATTTATTAAAATGCAGCTGTTTTACGCAGCATCCAGTATCGTCACCTGCCTGATCGGAATCATTGTAACCATTTTCGTGCTGGTGATAATCGGCATTGCTGCTTTTGAAAATACCCCTTCGTATGATGATCCGGATTCTTACTATTATGAGGACGATCCGGTGTTTGAATAATGATGAAACAGGAAAGGGCATGAGTTCCGGATCAAACGGAACCATGCCTTTTTATTTGACGATTTTCCGTAAAATTGTCAATCAAAGCAGGCTGGCGTAAACACCAAGTCTTGAAGCAAGCATACAATCTATTAAAATGACTCGGTCTTTCAACTCGAAAGCGGCATCAGCAGGTTTGTCTCAATAAACATAAAGGAGTGGGACATTTGGAAAATAACAGCCCTTCGGAAAAAGTAAAAGTGATAGCTGAAATCGCAAACGCCCATCAAGGAAAAGAGGAGAACCTCAGAGCACTCATCAAGGCTGCAGCTGAAAGCGGAGCAGATGGTGTGAAATTTCAGTGGTTCAAATATGACTGTATTGCAACACCTTGTTTTTTTGCTTACGAGTCGTATATCGAGCTGTTTTTGAATGAAGACGTATGGAAAAATTGTGTTGCATATGGAAAAAGGCTTGGATTAGAAATATGGGTGGATATTTTCGATTCATGGGGAGCAGAGCTTTTTAAGCACCTGCAGCGTGACATTGATGGCATTAAGCTTCCAACAACCATCCTTCAATCCACGGAGATCATGAAAACGATAGGTATGACTGAGAAGCCTGTGCTCATCGGAGTTGGGGGATGGTATGAAGAAGAGATCGATCAGTTGATGCCGCTTGTAAAACAACATATGGACAATCAGCTCATACTCATGCACGGATTCCAAGGATATCCGACAACATTAGAGGATATTAACCTAAAACGGGTTCAATATCTAAAAGAAAGATACCAGGTTCAAATTGGATTTGCAGATCACATTGACGCAGATCATCCGCTTGCAGCCGACCTTCCTGTCTATGCGTTTTTCTCAGGGGCCTCTGTTATTGAAAAACATATAACCCTAAACCGGTCAGCTAAAGGGTTTGATTATTATTCTTCACTAGAGCCAAACGAATTCAAACTAATGACGGAAAAGCTCAAGCAGGCCCAAATTGCAGCGGGGTCAACTGAAGTAAATGAATCTGAACGAAAGTATTTGCATGATTCCTCATTACGTGTGATTGCCAATCGGGATATAAAAAAAGGAGAAATAATAACACTGGAAAAAACGAGTTACAAAAGATGCGGAAATGAGAATGCACTGATGCCTTTACAAGCCGAAGACACTTTCCCTCAAGTCGCAACTGCTGATTTATCGTTAAACCAGCCAATTACACCCAACGATATTAAAAATCCAAGAATTACGATTGCGGTAATATGCCGGTTAAAATCGACCCGTTTGCCAAAAAAAGCACTGCTCCCGATTTATGGAATTCCATCTGTCGAGCGCTGTTTAATCAATTGTCTGGCTGTCCCTTCTGTTGACGAAGTTGTGTTGGCAACGTCTAATCTTCCTGATGACGATCCACTTGAAGCTTTTACTCTAAATGAAAAGGTCAGAATCGTAAGAGGCTCCCCCGAAAATGTGGCAGAAAGAATGCTTGAAGCCGCGGCGTTAACAAAAGCCGATATCATTATCCGGGTGACCGGCGATTGTCCAGCGGTTTCACCTGAAGTGCTTCAATATTTAATTGAACAACACTTGCAAAAAGGAGCAGATTATACACAGGAACTTTCAAGTTCAGCAGGAATTTCCGGGAATATTATTACAGTTGAAGCTCTTCAGCGGCTTGTGCAGCAGCCAAAACCGTTAACCCATACAGAATATCTTTCCTTTTATTTTGTAAACAATCCTTCCCTATTTAACATCAATCAAGTAAGCCTGCCGAAAGAACTCCATTATCCATCTTGGCGTTTAACCCTAGATGAACCTAAAGACTTAGAATTGTTCGAACAAATATACCAAAATCTGGATGTTAAAAACGAACCGCTCTATTTCAGCCGAATAAGAGATTATTTAACAGAAAACCGGCACATTTCAAAGATAAATCAAGATGTGTCGACCAAATGGATCGATCAGGCATCACTGGTAGAGGAAATCAACAAAGCAACGCTGTTACCCAAAAATAAATAACAACTCTTGTCCGTATTCCAAGTCATACAAAAAACACACCCGGATGTCTGGAAAATCCAACAATCCGGGTGCAGCTTTTATTCATACATTTTCTTGCGTCTGTCTTCCTCAGTCAAAAATTCAACAAAACTCCGCATCGCAAATGGTTCTTCCTTTATCTGTCGGGCGTAGGAGTTTTTCCGTTCTTCTGAAAGGATGTCGCTCTTTTTGATCCTGTTCAGCATATAGATGTGAACCGTTTTTTGGATTTGTTTGTGCTGATAGCCTGCCTCTTTAAAAAACGCCAGCCCGAGCGCCGCCAAAAGAGCGAATATGCCCGCACTGATCAGGGATCCCCTGTCAGCTGAAGCGTGAAATAGAAAAGCAGCTAAATTAAAGAGAGAGAATGCAGCAAGCGGAATAGCAAGAAAACGGTAAATGACGGTTTTTTTCATGAAAGGCTGTACAGCCTTTTGAATTTTTTGCATTTCTGTTTTGATGAACCCCGGCATTTGTTCGACTCTGTAAAAGTTCATGTTATCCTCCCCCTTTATTTGTTGTTGCAAGGCTTCACGAACGTTATCATATGTGTTTATTTTAACGCAGGTGCAAGCCGGTTTTAAAGAAATCTGCCCGTATTTTTCACGAAGAATCTGGATCGCCGCTCTTTATTCTTTTAAAATGTGAGTGTTATAATTTGTAATGGGAATCAGATTACTGTTATTCATGGAATACTAATGGCAATCTTCTTGATAAATATGAATGAGCGGGGTTACAAAGTGAGTATTTCTTCCATCCTTTTATCACTTTTTTTCATTTTAAATATTCTTTTGGCGATCATTGTCATCTTCAAAGAACGGCGCGATGCCAGCGCATCTTGGGCGTGGCTGCTTGTTCTTTTCTTTATTCCCGTTTTAGGCTTTATTTTATACCTATTATTCGGCCATAATCTTAGACGCAAGCATTTGTTTCAATGGGAAGACCGAAAAAAGATTGGAATCGAAAGGCTGCTGAAGCATCAGCTTGAAGATTTAGAAACCAAGCAATTCCAGTTCAACAACCGGGCAACCTTTGATAACAAGGATTTAATTTATATGCTGATCATGAATAACCATGCTGTGTTTACAGAGGATAATTCAGTTGACGTCATTACAGACGGACGGGATAAATTTCAGCGGCTGCTGAATGACATTTCAAAGGCTAAGGATCATATCCACTTACAGTATTATATTTATAAAGGTGATGAATTAGGCAAAAAATTGCGGGACGCTCTCATCCAAAAAGCGAAAGAAGGTGTTCAGGTCAGAGTGCTTTATGATGAACTCGGGTCCAGAACGCTGAGAAAAAAGTTTTTTAAAGAGCTTCGCGAGGCTGGCGGGCATGTGGAGGTCTTTTTTCCTTCAAAGCTCAGGCCGATTAACCTGCGGCTGAATTACCGGAACCACCGAAAGCTTGTGATCATAGACGGCATGACCGGTTATGTCGGTGGTTTTAATGTCGGAGATGAGTATCTGGGGCTTAATCCGAAATTCGGTTATTGGCGGGATACGCATATCAGGCTGCAAGGGACGGCCGTGCACGCCATCCAAACACGGTTCATCCTTGACTGGAACCAAGCTTCACATCACCATACGCTGACATATATTCCGAATCACTTTCCTGATTACGGCCCAAAAGGCAACGTCGGGATGCAGATTGTCACAAGCGGCCCTGATTCGGAATGGGAACAAATTAAAAATGGCTACATTAAAATGATATCGAACGCCAAGCGTTCCATTTTGATTCAAACGCCTTATTTTATCCCGGATGCAAGCCTTCTGGATGCATTAAGGATCGCTTGCCTTTCGGGCATTGACGTCAACATTATGATTCCGAACAAGCCTGATCACGCCTTCGTATACTGGGCCACGCTTTCATACATCGGCGATCTGCTGAAGGCCGGAGCGACTGTCTATATTTATGATAACGGCTTTATTCACGCGAAAACCATCGTGGTGGATGACGAAATCGCTTCAGTCGGCACAGCGAACATTGATGTCCGAAGCTTCAGGCTGAATTTTGAGGTTAATGCATTTATTTACGATATCACCATTGCTAAAAAACTGGTTTCAACTTTTAAAGAAGATTTGCTAGTATCCAGAAAATTCACCTATGAGGAGTACCTGCAGCGCCCATTGTGGATTCGAATAAAAGAATCCGTCTCGCGGCTGTTGTCGCCGATCTTATAAGATGCGCCAAAAACCCGGCCTTTACGGCCGGGTTTTGTCTTGATGGTCACAGTAAATAATGATCGCCTCCCGCAAAAAAGCGGCAAGACCTTCTCCATATTGATCGATCGAATCAGTAAATCGCGCGTCAGTGATATACACTTCTCCAAGTCCCCTGAAAATGTCGAGTGTGCAATCGTAATGATATTGGCAAATATGATCGCGAAATGCCCCCACTGCGGCCTGAACCTCTGCATCATCGGGCCCATGTTTCATTCGTGCCGCAATTCGTCTGTAAATCGAATCGAATTCAGACATGATCGAGCGCCAATCATCTGCCGAGTAAGAAGACGTCCTTTTCTCTGTTTTTTCTGCGATTTCCTTTCCATACAGCTTTCTGACTTCATCAGCGTATGTCTGCTGGTGCTCTTCAATGTCTTTCATGCTTAATCCGGCAAATAAATCCCGCTTATTCATCGTTTCCCCTCCATCAACGGACAAAAGCGTCCTGTCTATTGTGTGAATCATTTCTTCCATTCTTTGTTTTTTCTTCATCAATATTTCCTTTTGCGACTGAAGCGCCGCTTTCCGGTCAAAATTCGGATGATCCAGCATCTCTTTAATTTCATACAGACGAAACCCAATTTCCTTGAAAAATAAAATCTGCTGCAGTCGTTCCAGATCTGCATCACTGTACAATCGATACCCAGCATCAGTAAGCGCTGAAGGAATCAGAAGCTCAATATGGTCATAGTGATGAAGCGTCCGAATGCTGACGCCCGATATTTCCGCCACTTGTTTGACTTGATATTTCATACATAACACCTCCTCTTTTTTATCGTAAACAATCACGCAGCGTTAGGGTCAATCCCAAAAATGTTGTTTTCTATATACAAAACTTCTCACAAATAGTGTATAAAAGAAAAGTGAGTATTTTTTTGTAAAGGGGAGCTACTATACATGAATCCTGAAACAATGAACAAAACCCTCATCAGCATTTCAAAATGGGGAAAAGCTACAGGCATTTTATTTATTATTATGGGCGCAATTACCGCGCTTTCAGGCGCGTTCTTTTTTCTAATCGGTGCCGTGCCGGGCGTGCTTCAAATTATTTCCGGCATCTTTTTGATGAGGTCAGCTAGAGAAGCAGGCCAAATGGCTGAACACAATAGCGGACAGTCTGAAGACTTAATGCTGGAGAATTACGCGAAATTCGTAAAGATGCAAGGGATTTATTTGATCGTAAGCATTGCTGTATCCATTCTTGCGATCATCGCCTTCTTTATCTTTTTCATGCTTGGGATTGCTGACGGCATATTCAGCGATACGTACAGCACTTATTAATGAGAAAAACCCGGAGCTGGCTCCGGGTTTTTTATTATTCCGCTTCGCTTACTACTGTGAAGCGCTCATTTTTGTGTGCAGGTTGTTCAAGCTCATCCAATACGGCAATGGCATAATCTGCATAGCTGATATAGCTGTCGCCTTTGGCATTTACGATGACATTGTCTTTCCCTTTTTGGTAAGAGCCAGTCCGTTTTCCTGCCGGATCAAAAAATGCCGCAGGACTGAGGAATGTCCAGGAAATAGAGTCTGTCTGCTGCAAGTCTTTCAGGTTCTCGCCTTGATTTGATGCAGTTGGCAAATATTCTTTCGGAAATTCCGGCGTATCCATTAAACGGATTGTTTTGGCTTCATCAACAAACAGGCTTCCCGCTCCGCCAACAACAAGCAATCTTGTGTGCTTCGCGTCTTTTAATATGCTGATGAGTGCTCTGCCTGCTTCTACATGAAGATGTTCCTGGCCGGGCGCTGCCCCAAAAGCATTTACGACCGCGTCAAACGGCTTGATGTCTTCTGCAGTCAGTTCAAACACATCTTTCTCCAAAACCGCTACGTCCTGTTCCTGCACTTTTGAAGCGTTTCGGACGATGGCAGTCACTTCATGGCCTCTTGTTTTCGCTTCTTTCAAAATCTCATTTCCTGCTTTTCCGCTTGCCCCGATAATTCCAATTTTCATTTTTCATTTCCTCCTTGTTTGTAACAATTTTAGTTACATGTTAGCGGTGAGAAGTCATCCCTTTTGTCTAAAAGAGATGATTCATAACATCTTTTAATGACTTGCTTGCCAGTTCATTTTCCATCGCTCTTTGGACACTTTCAAACGTTTCATCCAAGGCGTTCTGAATTTTTTTCCCTACCGGACATTTCGGGTTTGGGTTTTCATGAACCGCAAAGAGTTCTTCTTGCTTTTGGACAGCCCGGTACACTTCTAAAAGAGAAATATCCGCCGGATCTTTTCTGAGGCTTGCACCAGGCACACCTGCGCGTGAGGTGAGAATATCAGCTTTTTTCAGCAGGCTGATCATTCTTCGGACCACTACCGGATTCGTGTTGACACTGTCAGCAATGATTTCTGAAGATGTTTTTTCATCCATCGAGATGAGGGATAAAATATGAATGGCAACAGCAAGACGGCTGTTAATCATGTTTTTTCACCACCGTTGTAACTATAATAGTTACATTTAGTTCGTTTGTCAACATCTAATATACACTAAATACACGTGTTTTGTGCACCGTTTTTAGTCAATAGAACGGCCGGATGCACTCCGGCCGCGTCTTATCAGAATAAAAAATATCTTTGTCCAAGCGGAACATAATCGACAGGCTGGCAAGACAATTCCTCCCCATCAGCGAAGACCTGATAGGTTTTTGGATCAACCTCGATTTTGGGCAAAGCTGAGTTCAATTTCATATCCAGCTTGCTCAGCTTTCTGATATTTTTGACAGGAGAAATTCTTTTTTGCAACCCTAACCTTTCCGCCACACCCCGCTCTATGCTTGCCTGTGACATGAATGTAATCGAGGTTGAGTTGTTGGCTTTTCCGTAAGACGCATACATTTGGCGCATGAAAACCGGTTCAGGAGTCGGGATGGAAGCGTTCGGATCTCCCATTTGCGCACGTGCAATCATGCCGCCCTTTAAGACCAGTTCCGGTTTTACACCGAAAAATACCGGGTCCCACAGAACGAGATCGGCAAGCTTCCCTTTTTCTACCGAGCCGACTTCATGGCTGAGCCCGTGCGTAATTGCCGGATTTATCGTGTATTTGGCAATGTACCGTTTTGCGCGCACATTGTCGTTTCCGTTTTCGCCGGCAAGAGCGCCTCGCTGCTTTTTCATTTTGTCGGCTACCTGCCACGTTCGGATGATCACTTCACCGACCCGTCCCATCGCTTGGGAATCCGATGATGTCATGCTGATCGCACCGATATCATGGAGAATATCCTCCGCGGCAATCGTCGCAGCCCTAATTCTGGAATGGCTGAACGCCACATCTTCAGGCACTTTCGCATCTAAATGGTGACAGACCATCATCATATCAAGATGCTCATCCATCGTATTAACGGTATAAGGAATGGTTGGCGTTGTAGATGACGGCAGAATGTTCGCGTAAGAGGCGAGCTTCATAATATCCGGGGCGTGGCCGCCGCCTGCACCTTCAATGTGATAGGTATGAATGACCCGGTCCCCAATCGCGTCGAGCGTGTTTTCCAAAAACCCCGCTTCATTAATCGTATCGGTATGGATGGCAACTTGAATATCAGCCTCATCCACAACTTCCATACACGTTTTAATGGCGCTTGGCGTCGTGCCCCAATCTTCATGAAGCTTAAGGCCGATGGCGCCGGCTTCCACCTGCTCGATCAGCGGGGCTTTATCGGATGCATTCCCTTTCCCTAAAAAGCCGACATTGATTGGAAACGCTTCGGCCGCTTCCAGCATTCTCGCCATATACCATGCGCCGGATGTACAAGTGGTCGCTTTGCTGCCGGTTGCGGGTCCTGTTCCGCCTCCCAAAAGGGTCGTCACACCTGAAGAAAGCGCAACTTCCATCTGCTGTGGACAAATAAAATGAATGTGTGTGTCCACTCCCCCGGCTGTTAAAATTTTGCCTTCACCGGAAATCACCTCCGTACCCGCTCCGATGACCATATGCGGATCGACACCATCCATGATATCAGGATTTCCGCTTTTTCCGACGCCGACAATCCGGCCATCCTTCACACCGACATCAGCTTTGACAATGCCTGTGTAATCCAATAGCACGACGTTGGTGATAACCAAATCCAAAGCGCCGTCCTTCCCTGTAATTCTGCCGTTTTGGCCCATGCCATCGCGGATCGTTTTTCCGCCGCCAAAGATCATTTCTTCACCGTAGACTGTGAAATCCTTTTCGACTTCGATCCATAAATCCGTGTCGCCCAATCTGATTTTATCGCCCGTTGTCGGGCCAAACAGCTCCGCATATTCCTTCCGTGACATTTTCATCGGATTACACCCTCCATCCAGCCGGCTTGTTTTAAGTTGGCCAACGTTTTTTCTTTGCCGCGTTCATCGATAAACGTGTCAGCCATTCCGTTCAGGCCTCTAATTGTCTTGCGTCCCCCGATTTCCACAAGTGTGACCGTTTTCTGCTCTCCAGGCTCAAAACGGACCGACGTGCCCGATGGAACATCAAGGCGCATGCCGATCGCCAGCTCACGGTCAAATAATAAAGACCCGTTTGCTTCCGCAAAATGAAAATGCGAGCCGACTTGAATGGAGCGTGATCCGGTGTTTTTTACCGTAATCTCCCGTGTCTCACGGCCTTCATTAATCGTTATCGTTCCCTCAGCAATTTGAAATGCCCCCGGCTTCATGACTTCACCTCCGCAGAAATTGGCTGATGTACCGTAACAAGCTTTACTCCATCCGGGAATGTGGCCTCTACCTGAATGCTGTCCAGCATCTCAGGCACACCCTCCATCACATCTTTTTCCGTTAACACATGGCGGCCGGCTTCCATCAGCTCTGCTACTCCCTTCCCATCACGCGCGCCTTCCATAATAAAGCAGGTGATATAAGCGGCAGCCTCAGGATAGTTCAGCAGAACGCCCCGCGCCTTTCGCTGTTTGGCTAATTCCCCCGCTGCAAAAATGAGCAATTTTTCTTGTTCAACCGGTGTCAGTTTCATCTGTAATCCTCCTTCTTTTGTCATATAAAGCGGATGCGGTTACTACGAATTTGTGGAGCATGCAGGCGGGACATCACCTCCCTTTCTTCAAGTACCGGGTCATACGGTAAGATGCCTTTCAAAGCGGCGTGCCGTTTCTTCATCGGCCTTTCCATGGTCGACAACCGTTCCCCTGTCGATCACATAAAGGTAGTCAGCACATGTTAACGCGTTTTCCAGACTGTGCTCGACTAAAACAACGGAAATGTCTTTTTTTCTGGAAATTTCTACGATAACTTGTCTGATTAGTTCGATAATTGATGGCTGAATTCCTTCCATTGGTTCATCAAGTAAAATAATTTTTGGATTTCCCATCAGCGCTCTGGCAATTGCAAGCTGCTGCTGCTGGCCTCCGCTTAAATCGCCGCCTTTGCGGTCAAGCATCTCCTTTAAAACAGGAAACCATTGAAAAATCTCTTCCTTGACCTGCCCCGTTCGCTCCTTCTTCGGAAGCGGCTCTTCCCCAAGCAGCAGGTTGTCACGAACGGTTAAGGAGGAAAAGATGTCTCTTCCCTGCGGAACGTACGCAATTCCCGTTCTTGCCCGTGTTTCCGCCTTTTCGTTTTGAACAAACGTTTGATTAAAACAAATATCCCCCTGTTTTGCCGGAAGCAGGCCTATGATTGTTTTCAGCAAGGTGGATTTGCCGACTCCGTTTCGGCCTAATACAGCGACAATCTGCCCCTCGCGAACCTCCATGCTGAGGCTGTGCAAAACCATCGATTGATCGTAACCGGACGTTACATTCCTGACGGCAATCATGACACACCGCTCCTTCCTAAATATACCTCTGCCACCTCTTCATTGCTTGTGATATCATCCATCGACCCTTCACAAAGCACTTTGCCTTCATGCATGACCGTGACTTTTCTTGAAAACGAGCGCACAAAATCCATATCGTGCTCGACAATCAGAACAGAGCACGTTTTTGCAATTTCTTCAAGCAGGGCTCCGGTTTTTTCCCGCTCCTTTCCTGTCATGCCGGCAATCGGTTCATCCAGCAGCAAAAGCTTCGGCTCCATGGCGAGCTGCATGCCGATCTCAAGCCATTGCTTCTGTCCGTGTGACAGGCTGCCAGCTGTTAGATCCCATTTGTCATCTAACCCAATCAGCCGCAGGATGTCTATGATCCCGTCACTTTGCTCTTTTGTCATACGAGCTGTCAGCAGTGAAAGGATCGTTTTTTTCTGTTTCATGGCAAGTTCGAGGTTCTCAAACACAGTCAGCTGCATAAAAACACTCGGAGCCTGAAACTTTCTGGCGACCCCCAGTTTGGCGATCTGATATTCCCGCGCTTTTGTCAGTTCATTCGTTTCTTGAAATAGCACTTCGCCTGAATGCGGCTTCGTTTTTCCGCAAATGATGTCCAGCAAAGTCGTTTTTCCGGCGCCGTTCGGCCCAATTAAAAAATGGATATCACGTTCCTGCACGCTGATATCAACGCCCTGCAAGGCCCAAAATCCGTCAAACTCAACCTTCACGTCACGGCAGGTAAGTATCGGTTTCATAAGCAGCCGCTCCTTTCTTTTTCGAGGAAGAAAGCTGGGTTCTAATCTTCTCGAATAGCCCGACAATCCCTTTTGGCATATAGAGCACCACAATGATAAACAGCGCGCCGAGGAAGTACAGCCAAATGTCAGGGTAATATTCGCTTAAATAGCTTTTCATGCAGTTCGTTAACAGCGCGCCAAGCACCGCCCCGAAAATGGAGTGCCTGCCGCCGATTGCGACCCACAGCACCATTTCCACCGAAGGGATGATGCCCATCATTTCCGGCGAGATCATCCCATCCTGAAGCACAAACAGCATCCCGGCAATCCCCGCCATCGCAGCAGATACACAGTAAATAAACACTTTAAAAACGGTGGAGTGATATCCGAAAAAACGGACTCTGCTTTCTCCGTCGCGCACTGCCTGCAATAGCCGCCCAAAACGGCTTCTCGTCAGAAACAAAGCAAACATGACAGAAACACCGAGGAAAAAGACTGTCGTAAAATACAAAATCTGCTTTATTGCAGGATCGGCCAGAGCATATTGAAAAACGGTAAAGAAATTCGTGAGGCCATTCGTGCCGCCGGTGATGTCCTGGCTGCCGATGAACAATGTGACAACAACAACCACAACAGCCTGAGAGATCAACGAAAAATAAACACCCTTTATGTTGTTGCGGAAGGTAAAGTAACCGAGTAAAAAGGCCAAAAAAACAGGAACAATAACGGCTGCAGCAATCGCAGAAAAAGGATGCCTGAACATTGCCCATATCCACGGCAGTTCACTGACGCCGGTCCACTCCATAAAATCAGGAATGCCTGACGGTGAGGCTTCTATTTTTAAGTACATGGCCATGCAGTAAGCGCCCAACCCGAAAAAGACGCCATGTCCCAAACTCAAAATGCCTGTATATCCCCAAATCAGGCAAATGCCGACCGCCACAATCGCGAAGCATAAAAACTTCGCCAACAGCCCTAATCGAAACTCCTGCAGAAAGAACGGAGCGGAGATAAAAAGGGCAAACATCACCAGATACGGACTGAATTGTGAAAACCGCTTCATCCGGTTCCCTCCTAATCAAGTAATCTCGTTCTGACACTCGCAAGACCTGAAGGCCGCCATTGCAGAAAGAGAATAATAAATGCAAACACGACTACCTTTGCAATCGTAGCGCTTGTGGAATACTCAACGAATGTGCTCAGCAAACCGACCGTCACCGCGCCGATAATGGTGCCTTTTAATTTTCCAATTCCGCCTAATATGACGATCATGAAGGCATCGACGAGGTATGAGGAACCGAGAGTAGGTCCGATCGAACCAAGCAATGTGAGTGAGCTCCCCGCGATACCGGCCAGTCCGCTTCCGAGCGCGAAAGCCAATGTATCTGTTTTTCTCACAGATACGCCGAGACACGATGCCATGCTCCGGTTCAGCGTAACTGCCTGCATCCGCCGCCCCGCAGAGGTTTTAAATAAATAGAAACCGAGCAGTGCCAGCGTAAAAAGAACGAGCGCCAAAATAAACAGCCTTTTATACGGAAAGGTAACCGAAAACAGCGTCACCCCTCCCGTCAGCCACTCAGGTGATTTGACGGCCACATTCGGCGCGCCAAAAATTGATCTTGCTGCCTGCTGCAGTATCAAGCTCACCCCCCACGTCGCCAAAAGGCTGTCGAGCGGGCGGTCATATAATCGCCTGACAATCACTTTTTCAATGACAATCCCAATAAGCGCCGCAACCGCAAACGCCATGATGATCGCGATTAAAAAATAGTAAGAAAACAGAGAAGCCGGCAAATAGCTTAAAAACAGCTGCTGAACGACATATGTCGTGTAGGCTCCTGCCATAATCAGCTCACCGTGCGCCATATTAATAATGTTCATCAAACCGAATGTAACGGCCAATCCAATCGCAATGAGAATTAAAATAGAACCGAGACTGATCCCGTTAAATAATTGAGTAACGACGACAGACATGCTCCGCCTCCTCCCCCCGCAAACGGCTTTGATTTATTTAGATAACCCCTTTGCCCAGTCGTACGTTTTTAAATATGGATCAGGTTTTACCGGTTCACCTGAGTTCCATACTTCTTTAAACTGTCCATCCCCCGTGATTTGCCCGATTCTGACCGTTTTGTAGAGATGCTGTGTATCACCGTCAATTTTCACTGTGCCGCCCGGGGCCTTGAATGAAATCCCGTCAGCCGCTTTCTTCACCTTATCGACATCAAAGGACTTGGCTTTTTCAACTGCCGCTGCCCAGAGATAGACCGCATTATAGCCGGCTTCAATCGGATCGCTCGTCACCCGGCTATCGCCGTTCATTTTTTTATAGTTCTTCACGAATGTTTGATTTTCGTTCGTATTGGTTGTCTGGAAGTAATTCCACACCGCATAATGTCCTTTTAGTACATCAGGGCCGATCCCCCTAATTTCTTCCTCAGCGACACTTGCCGACATGACAGGCATATCATCAGCCGATATCCCCGCATCTTTCAGCTGTTTGAAAAACGCCACGTTGCTGTCGCCGTTTAATGTGTTAAAAATGACATCGGGCTGTTTTTCTTTGATTTTGCTGACGAGCGTACTGTAATTGGTGTGGCCTAGCGGCGTATACTCTTCACCGGCAATTTCTCCTCCGTCCGCTTTTACTTGTGCTTTAATGATTTTATTGGCTGTTCTCGGGAACACATAATCTGATCCGATCAGAAAGAACTTTTTACCTTTATTTTTGAGCAGCCAATCCACAGCTGGCACAATTTGCTGATTCGTCGTTGCTCCGGTATAAAAAATATTAGGTGATGTCTCCATTCCTTCGTACTGCACCGGATAGAACAGCAGCCCATTGTTTTGCTCCACAACCGGAAGCATGGCTTTGCGGCTAGCAGATGTCCATCCGCCAAAAACAGCAGCCACTTTGTCTTGCTGAAGCAGCTTTCTCATTTTTTCCGCATATGTAGGCCAGTCTGAAGCGCCGTCTTCCACGACGGGTTCAAGCTTTTTGCCGAGAACTCCGCCTTTTTGGTTGATTTCTTGAATCGCGATTAACTCTGCATCATGGACGGACACTTCGCTGATCGCCATTGTCCCGCTTAGTGAGTGAAGAATCCCTACCTTCACTGAATCCCCGCTTGTGTCGATATCAACTGTTTTTTTCGCACTTCCGCTGGCTTCTGACACTTTCTTCGGCGCAGCACACCCTGCCATCAACACCATGATCAGACACAACAGAAAAACAGCCTGTATTCCAACCCCTTTGTTTTTCATTCAGAACCTCCCTTTGTCATGTGATGTCACAAAAGTTAACAACTCATGTCATTATTATATAGAAGAGATTCATCAATTCAAATAATATTTGAAAAATTTAGATATTTTGACCAAATCAGATGCTTTTTTTGTTATATTTATTCACATCAGAAAAAGTGAACAAAAAAAGAGACAAGAAACATATCGTTTCCTGCCTCTTCCGTATGATTAATCTTTATCTGAGAATTTATCCTTGGCTTCCCCGATATCCTTTTGGATTTCGCCTTTCGCCTTATCTTTTTTGCCCTCAGCCTTCATGTCCGTTCTGTCAGTCATATCTCCGGCTTTATCCTTCACTTCTCCTTTGGCTTTATTAAAGCCGCCTTTCATTTTGTCTTTTACACTATCGTTACCCATGTTGATTCTCTCCCCTCATTTATGTGTGTACTTGTTACCTTCCCGATCTGAGAGGCAATAAACATTCCAATGTTATTTATCGATTTCGTAGCGCTCTCCGTAACGGAGCACTTTGTATATCGCCAGCCCGTCTGATGACTTTTTCTCTGAATACCGAACCGGCAGCAGGGCAAAAAACACGTAATACGTAGAAAAATAGACAAACTGATAGAAAAACACATTCGGCTTTAATACACTGTGTATAATCAGCAGATTGACTGCAAAAATCGTGATCAGATTAAACAGGCAGCCTCCGGCATACACGAGTGCATTTGAGAATCGATTGTCAATCCTCAAATCCCCGTATCGGCAAAAAGAATCGATAAAATAAATCGTTCTGAACCGTATTGGCCCAATCTTAAGCAGTGTTTTTCCCATTCCAATATCCAATGAGCCTTTTCCGCCAAAAATAAAGGCCATAAAGCTGTGCCCCGAAACATGTATGATCTGTACAAGCGGCAGAACAATGAGGAAAGACCATAGAAACTTCACCATATCATCGAAACCAAACATCGAATTCCCCCTCAATCAATCATGTATATCTGCATCCCAAAACGGCTTTTGTACAAAAAACAGTGCTGTAGCGATTTTTCCTGTTCTCCCCGGAAATAAACGTTCCGATGCTCCCCTTTTTTTTGCATATAAAAAAACCATCTGCCGGCAGATGGTTTTGTCTCATACTTTATATAAACAATCGTTCCTTTGAATCATCTCTCTCATGCTGACCGCTTTTTCATAAAAATACACCGCTTCTTTATATTGCTCACGATGACTGAAATGGGAGGCAGCATCTAAAGCAAATTCTTCAATATATACGTACAGGCCTTTTTCTTCCATATAATCAAATACTTCTTGAATCATATCCATATTGACAGATTCCACATATAAGGCCTGCAGAAATTTATATTTTGCCAGACTGAAGAAGTCGTTACGCTTTTTGGCGATGGCAATTCCCTTTTCATAGTAGTGCATGGCAGCCTCGGCATCTTGTTTTTTGAAAAGAACGCGGGTCAGGCTGAAGAGCGTTTTTGGAAGCTGTTCCAGCTGATAATCCTCGAAGACAGGAAGCGCTTTTTCAAAGTATTCGGCGGCTTGATCCAGCTCCCCCTTGTCATCATAGCAATTTCCGATATTATAAAGAGCTGATCCGATCAAACGGGGCTGTCCCTCCAATAAAGCAAGACGATATGCGTCATCCAAATGCTCAAGCGCTTTTTCATAATTTCTGTAGTCTATGTAATTTCCTGATATGACGAAATGGCATTGAATTCTTCTGACTCTGTAAAAATCATTAGCCTTATACGTCTCCAGCGCCTGTACGGCGTGATTCATGGAAAAGTGCGTCTGCTTCATAATATAAAAGACTTCCGCCACCTTAAAATGAAATTCCGCTCTTTCAATTTCATCTTCTACAAACGCAAGCATCTTCTCAGCTTTCCGGTAAAAGGATATAGCGGAGATGTAATTGTTCTGTTCAAATTCGTACATTCCTCTAAACAAGTGAAAATAATACTCAGATAATCCGGAGATGCTGTCCTGATTGCTTTCCAGCCTTTTGATCAATTCACGATATTGAAGCTGAGATTCCTCGTGCAGGTCGGGCTTAACATAATCCAGCATAATCTGGTGCCGGTAGCTGATCAGCTGATAATACAAGAGAAGCAGCTGATCCTCTTCCATCTGTTCTATGTCTTGATCAATTTCTTCCTTCAGCTTTACGGCATCAGCCACTTGAAATGCTAAAATGTGCTTATACCACTTATTGATTTTCACTCCTACTTGAGATGACGGGATCTCGTACGCGGCCATGCCCTCCAACCCTTTCTATTTTCTAATTGGTTATATTTTATCATAATGTATGGCTTTGGAATTAAAATTTCTTACAATGAATCCTTCTTTATGCCTATCCTTATATATTTCGGTTTTTATACGAATTTTTTGCACTCAGATTTTGATAAAAAAAGCTTACCGGACAGCGCCGATAAGCTTTTGACTTCATATTAACCGCCAATATAAGACATTTCCACTTTCTTTTTGCCTGATGCTTTTGATAGCGTACGATCGACTGAATACTGATCGATCCGGTTTTTCCAGACTGTGCCGATCATTTCTGACAGTTCGTCATCACTTAATTCCTGCCGAACCGGAGCTCTGAGGTCAAATCCGCTTGAAGCAAATAAACAGGTGAACAGCTCACCCCTCGCAGAAAGACGGGCCCTGTTGCAAGATCCGCAGAACGCATCAGATACAGATGAGATGACGCCGATTTCTCCGGAGCCGTCCAAGTAGCGGAATCTGGAAGCCACTTCGCCTGTATAATTAGGCGCTATCGGCTCAACCGGCATGTGTTCATTGATCAAATCTATGATTTCCGCCTTCGTCATAACGTCTTTCTTTTCCCATTGGTTGGTATTGCCTACGTCCATAAATTCAATGAATCTCAAGATATGGCCTTTTTCTTTAAAATAACGGGCCATTGGCAATATATCTTTTTCATTGACGCCCTTTTGGACGACCATATTGATTTTAACACCGAGCCCCGCTTGCTTCGCCGCTTCAATGCCTTCCAGCACCTTGCTGACAGAAACGCCGCGCCCGTTTATCTTTTTAAAACGCTCATCCTCTAAAGAATCAAGGCTGATCGTAACCCGTTTCAGCCCGGCTTCCTTGAGCCTCTCCGCATAAACAGGCAGCAGTGAACCGTTTGTCGTCATCGCAATATCACGGACACCCGGAATGCGGGCCAGTTTTTTGATTAGTTCCGGCATATCCTTTCTCATGAGGGGCTCTCCGCCGGTCAAGCGGATTTTTTCAACGCCAAATCTTGTGACAAAAAGTGTCGCAAGCCGTTCCAGCTCCTCAAATGAAAGCAGCTCCTCTTTCTTTAAAAAAGGATAGTCCGGACCGAATAATTCGGCGGGCATACAGTACGTGCATCGGAAGTTGCAGCGGTCTGTAACAGAAATGCGAAGGTCTCTCAGCGGTCTGTTTCTCTTATCCAACATCTGACGCGACTCTGTAATCATAGCTACAGCCCCTTCCTATCCCCCGATTCTCTCGGGGTGTGTATATACATTAAATGATTCGTTTCTGACAAATCCGATCGCTGTGATATTCAATTCTTCCGCCATTTGAATCGCAAGCTCCGTCGGGGCCGATTTGGAAATGACAATCGACACGCCGATTTTTGCCGCCTTTAACAGAACTTCTGATGAGATTCTGCCGCTGAACACAATCAGTTTGTCACGGACGGACATCCCATTTAGAAGGCAATGTCCGTATAATTTATCAAGTGCGTTGTGCCGGCCGATATCTGTGCGCATCAACAGCAGTTTCTCTGTGTCGCATAGCGCCGCATTATGGACGCCTCCCGTCTCCTGAAACGTCCCGCTCCTTTGCTGCATGTCTTTCATAAGCGCCAGACATGCATCAGGCGATATCTTGATTTGGCTGACAGCCGTCTTGGCTGTTTTGACATCCTGCTGAAAATAAAAATGACGGCCCTTTCCGCAGCATGAGCCGATCACCCGTTTCGTATAATCCTTTTGATCCAACGTCTCAGGATGAACGAGGTCGACATAAACAAAACCGAGACTTTCATCTATTGTAAACCTTTTAATCTCTTTTTGAAATCGTATTACACCCTCTGATGCGAGAAATCCGATGACAAGCTCTTTGATATGCTCAGGCGTGCAAACGAGCGTCACAAATTCACTGCCATTCAGTATCACTGTCAAAGGGTATTCCGTCACCATCCGGTCTTTTATTTTGCTTATTTCCCCTTGTTCATAGCGCCATACATCCCTGACCGCAGTTGCTTTATCGTTCAATGTCTCTTCCCCTCCGCAATGTTCCTGCCTTTATATTTTTTCACACTCCTCGGATTTTGTCGAATTCTGAGACATAAAAAAGAGCCCTCTGTACAAAGGACTCTATGTTTGATTATGCTGATTCTTTCTCAGGACCGTAAACAGCACGATAGCTGCGATTAAGGTGAGAATGCTGACAAAAAAGAAGGCTGCCAGTTTTAGAAGAACACCAATCAATATGAATGCCACGGTGGCTATAAGAAAAATCATTCCTAATAATTTCATATGTCCAACCCCTTTTAAGGGTATCATTCCCGCCCCAACTGTTTTTAAACCAATAAAAAAAGGCGCCTGGGGGAGCGCCTGATCTTTAGGTTCCTTACTCAGTAAATTTTTGTGCTTCTTTTTCCCAAGCCTGTTCAAACTCATCCGCACTGTTCGCTGAAATGTATTCTCCGCCTCCAGCTACAGCCGCTTGTTTCATCTCTTCATTGCCTTTAACATCAAAGTTGAAGCCAATAATGTTTACGATCGTGTCCACATTCGATGCACGAAGCTTTTCGATTTCCGCCGCAGGGTCTCCGCCGCACGTTTCTTCACCGTCAGTGATTAAGTACACCACATTTTTTCCGTCAGCGTCAAAAGCTTCAAATTCTTTTCTTGTATCTGAAAGTGCTTTGGCAATCGGTGTCCAGCCAGTCGGCTTGATCTCACTCAATGAATTGTCAAACAGAGACCCTTCATATGGATGAAGGCCGTAAATGGTTTCCGTTGTGCTGCATGAGAGAGCTTTGCCGGACAATTTATTGTTTCCAGCATGTCCGAAAACGCGAAGCATGAGATTTGTATCCTTCGGAAGCAGCTCGGCAAAAGACTTTACTGATTTTTTGGCAATGTCAATTTTGCGCTCTCCCCCTGTTTTTTGAATCATGCTTCCGCTTCCATCAAACAAAACAGCTACATTTGTGTCAGTCTGTTTCTCAGCGGCAAAAGACGGGGAGGCAAAGGAGACAGTCAGCAATCCAATGATACCGGCAGCCAGCAGTTTTTTCATGTTTTTCTTCCTTTCTTTATCATATTTTCCAACTATAGCTGGATTCTTCTTTATGCTAGAATATGAAAATGCAAAAAGATATAGGGCAAGCTGCCTTTTGTGCTGCTTTCACTTTCTGTTCAAAATCACTTGAAATGCCGTTGATATGTAGCCTTTTTCGCCCAAAAAGCATATGCAGATTGAGTCATGATTCATTCTTTTTTCGCCTTGATCATCACAGAAAAACGGAAATCTGCTACTATGCTACAGGCTGATACCTGATCACTTTTGAACATTATGTTACATACCAAAAAGAGGCTGACCGCTATCAGCCTCTTTTTTTTCTTATTTAGATAACATCAATGATTGCTGAGTGAAGATTTTCTCAACATCTTTTTGGGTATAAGCAGGGAAGTATTCACCGCCGCCTACTTTCGCAATCGCGTTCAGCTGGCCTTTGTATCCCTCTTTATAATCAAAACCGATCACATTCACAGTGATATTGTCTTTTTGCAGTTCCTTTGCTGTTTTAATCGGATTTCCTCCGCACGTTTCCTCACCGTCTGTCAACAGATACACCACTTTTTCCCCTTTTGCGTCAAGCTGGTCAAAAGAAGATTTCGCCTCATTCAGCGCTTTGGCAATTGGCGTCCAGCCAGTCGGCCCAATTGTATTAAGAGAATTGAGGAAGCTTTGCTCGTTAAAGCTTTGGAAGCCGTATACGTTGCGAATGGCTTCACATGATTGAACTTTTCCGGAATTTTTATTGTTTCCTTCAGAGCCAAACACACTCATTTTCACCTGAGTTCCTTCTGGCAATGAGCTTGCAAACTTTGAAATTTCTTTTTTGGCTGAATTAAATTTAGAGACACCGTCTATTCTTTTCGCCATACTTCCGCTGGCATCAAGCAAGACTGCCACGTTCGCAGGAGCTTTAGCCTCCGTTTCTTTCTTTTCAGCTGCAAAAGCAGGTGAAGTTAATCCAAATAACAATCCCGTCATCATGATCAGTGAAAATCTTTTCTTCATGTTCGTACCCCTTTACCAATTTGTTTCTGCGTGCAGATGTTCAACGCTGAACATAACCTATCGTAATCGACAAAAACCGAGAAATAAATAGGGCGGGCTTCCCCATTGCTGTTGTTTACTTTTGCATAGAAACCTATGTTTTTATTAGTGATTTCCACCTAACGCTCCTATGAAAAAAGAAGATTGTCCGCCTTTCGGCTTTCGTTATATGAGTCTGTCGAAGTCTGTCGACAAATGTTGATGACTTTACCACAATCTTAAAACCTGCAATCAGGAAAAAAGGACTGGTCCTTAAAGACTGCCAGAAGCTCCTCTAAACCGTTTCAACCGCCCTTAGATAAAAGACATTCAGGAATAGAAAAAGACGCTCAATGAGCGTCTTTTTCTACTTTTTCGCCATATATTTATTCAAAAACGAATCGGCCTCAGAAATTTGTGTGCCCTGATAATAGTACTTCACGATGTCATCAACCGTTTTTCCTTCTTTCGCCATAAAATTCGCTCCGTATTGGCTCATCCCTACACCGTGGCCAAATCCTCTCGTCGTGACTGTAATTGTGTCTCCATTTCGCTTCCAATCAAAATCGGCGGAGTTGAGACCCAGCTTTTCACGTATGTCTCTTCCTTTCAGCGTCTTGCCGTTAATGACGGCTGTTGCGACCTGGTGGCCCGGTGTCTCTCCGGTAATCCTTCCTACTGCGCTAGACCCATCCAGCTTGACGCCGAGCTTTTGCTCAAACTCTGCTGCTGTAAAGGTTTTTGTTGACTTATATTTCGGAGACTTTTTATCCCATGGGCTTTTGACGCTTTTTAAATATGGGATAGCACTTGTCCAATAAGCTTCTGCATTCTCTGTGTAGCCATTGCTTGTGGAGAAAAAGGAGGCTTCAATCGGCTGGTTGTTGTACGTTAGGATTTTGCCTTGCGTACTGGCAACCGCATCTGTGATTTTCTTCAGTTTTGCTTCATAGCTTGTGCCCCACTGCTTTTTTAGCTCCGCTTTGTTTTTATACACCTGGAACATTTGTGTATCATCCACCAGTGAGCCTTTAGGGGCCTCAACCGCTGAATTTGAAACCATCAGTCTGACAATAAATGTTCTGGCGGCGAGGGCCTGGGCTTTCAGCGCTTCAGGTTTAAAGGTTGCCGGCATTTCGGAGGCGACGACTCCAATCACATACTCTTCAAGCGGAATGTTTTCTACGGATTGATTTGCGGTTCGATAGACGGGAATAGAAACAGGTGATGCTTTCAATGTTTCTGCTCCTTTCGATGCTGGTTTCGTGCTGACTGCTGTCTTTTCTGATTCTACACTGGCCCCCGCTTCCTTATTATGCTGGAACGGAATAACCAAAAGGGTGGGAACCAAGAGAATCAATGCACATAGTACGGATAGTGTGATTGCGAATTGTTTCATATTCAGCTGCCTCCTGCTCGGGATTCGACTCTAGTCTAGTCTATGGGCAGGGACAAGCTAATATGACTCTCGTTTTGGACAGAAACTTTATTTGTCATTTACGTATTCTTTTTTGCTATTTTGCGCATAATGATGATAATACACAAAAAATAAAAAACCAGTATGCCAGAGTGACATACTGATTTTCAAGTAAGTTTATGCATTTAAGTCAGAAACGACTTCTTTATTCTCTTGCTCAGAAGCAGACTCATCATTTACACGTTCGATGTCTGCGCCCAGAGCGGCAAGCTTCTTATGGAAACCAACGTAACCGCGGTCTAAGTGCTTCAGTTCAGTAACACGTGTGTGACCTTCAGCCACTAACCCCGCAAGAATCAGCGCTGCACCTGCACGCAAATCAGTCGCTGCAACTTCAGCTCCCTGAAGCTGTACAGGACCGTTAATGATGACAGAACGTCCTTCAATCTTGATATCACCATTCATACGGCGGAATTCTTCCGCATGCATAAAACGGTTTTCAAAAACAGTTTCTGTAATCATGCTTGTGCCGCTTGCACGAAGCAGAAGCGCCATCATTTGTGACTGCATATCAGTCGGGAAGCCCGGGTGAGGCATTGTTTTGATATCAATCGGTTTCAGTTCTTTCGGGCCGATGACACGCAGGCCTTCACCTTCATCCTTAATTGTTACACCCATCTCTTCCATTTTTGCGATTAAAGAGGTAAGGTGCTCAGGAACCGCTCCTTTTACTAATACGTTTCCTTCAGTGATTGCAGCAGCAACCATAAATGTGCCCGCTTCAATACGGTCAGGAATAATATGGTGTTTTACGCCGTGAAGCTTTTCGACTCCTTCAATTTTGATGGTGCCGGTGCCAGCTCCGCGGATTTTTCCGCCCATGCCGTTGATATAGTTTGCTAAATCAACGATTTCGGGTTCTTTCGCCACGTTTTCCAGCGTTGTTGTTCCTTCAGCTAAAGCAGCTGCCATAATCAGGTTCTCTGTAGCTCCTACACTTGGGAAGTCCAGATAAATTTTTGCGCCTTGCAGTCGGCCTTTTACTTCAGCTTCAATGAAGCCATTACCGACTTTGATTTCTGCGCCCATTGCTTCAAAACCTTTTAAATGCTGATCAATCGGTCTGGAACCAATTGCGCATCCACCCGGAAGCGCAACTCTTGCATGACCTGTACGCGCAAGAAGCGGCCCCATGACAAGCACAGACGCACGCATTTTACGAACATATTCAAAAGGTGCTTCAGTTTGCAAAGCGTATGAAGCATTCACAGTCACTTCATTATTCTCAAAATGCACATCTGCTCCTAAATGACGCAACACTTCGTTAATTGTATATACATCGGAGAGCGTAGGTACATCACAAATTACGCTTTTTTCTTCACTTGCTAATAAAGATGCAGCGATAACAGGTAAAACGGCATTTTTAGCGCCTTCAACTTTGACTGTGCCGTTTAACTTCTGACCGCCGCGGACGATGATTTTTTCCAAGGTATTCCCCTCCGCGTCCCTAAATTCTCTATATTAATATTCAGTCGTAACGATTGGTGTGCCAACCGTAACGGTATGTTTTCCGCCCATTCCTGCACTTCTAAGTGCAATTTGCAAATTCATCTTATGTTTCGAGGTCATAATGTACTCTTCCCACTCATCTGTAAACGCAGAAATAGAAACGAAATTTGGCTCAACTACATGTTCTACTGATCTTGCTTGAAATTCATTTAATAACTGATTTGCTTTTTTTTGCAAAACAATATTCATATTATCATCTAAATGACCATTTAGACAAGTAAAAATAACTACTTTTTCTTGGAATATCCCAAGTGTCTCCCGTTCAAACTGTTCATATGTATCATTCCAGCTATCCGGTGTCTCAAGACTCATTTGCTCATATAATAAATACGAAGTTGGGTTGTGTTTTTTGAGGGTTGTGACAAGCTGCAGTCTAAAAGAAGTGCGATTTTTTTTGTCAGTATATGTGCCAATTGCCTTTACGACTTTATCTTCCTGCGCAATCGTCCAATCATATTGACGATACTCTGATTTTAAACGTTGCACTTTTTGATCAAATTCTTTTTCGGTCAGTGACATGTTTTGTTTTGCATGCAATGTCCACTTATCTATTGACACATCTTGGCGTTCCATCCCCTCTGCTATTTGTGCCAACGGCGTTAATTCACTCGCATGAATGGTATGGAAAACAGCAATGACGAAGCTTAACATGACGGAAATCATAATGGCGTGGCTTACTTGTTTTTTCTTCATGTTTATCTCTCCCCCTTATCTCCAGTTTTACCGGAGGCAAGAGGCGCCATACGTAAAAATCTTCGTCAAAACTCGAGCTATAGCTTCAACCCCGCTTCCTCCAACCATTCCCATGATGACGATAGTCAAAACCTATTAAAATAGATAGGGAAGCTGCTGTGAATAATTGAGGTAATCTAAAAAGAAATTCGCAACCGCCGTTCCAATAGCGATTGTCAGCAAAATCATCAGGAGTCTTGCCTGCACGACTTTGCCTTTTTTGATTAACGGATCTATATTGACGGCTTGCAGCGCCCACCAAGTCACTGCTATAAAAATCAGGTGAACGACAATGCCGATTGCAGCCTGCTGTCCCAATACACTCATCTATTACACTCCTTTCTCTGCGCTCATACCCTTTCTTATTATATAAGAAGCGCAGATAAAGATGATACATTTTATACAGAACGGAATAATCAGCCAAATCTAGGGCTAACCCCCACTTAAAGTGTGATTCTTTTACATGATATACTTTATTGGAAAGGAGCTGGCAAATGTGAATCATTCTTTTTTTCAGCCTGAAAAGCAATATGGTGAGGACCTGCCAATTTTTGAACAGGAATGGGAAGCAATTGCATTCTATTATGATTATAGACAGTCACAGATTGAAGAACTGAATGAATTGTGTCAGTTTTTTAACATTTCTCTTACCTATACGAGAGAAAGCCTTGAAGAGCTGGAAAACCTCTATTTTCAAAGTATACAAGAGCTTTTGCTTGCTGATTGGAATCTTCCTATTGAAGAATTCGAGAAAATGATCAGTGTTTATCTTATAGATTGCGTGATTGCCCGCCATGAAGATGCTGAATGGGTTGTAAAACCTTATCCGTATAAAGACGGCGCTTATACACTGGGCTTTAGAAGACATCGCAAATCGTGGCATACCATGAATACCTGTGATGGTTTATACTTGCGCCAAAAAGAGGATCGCCCGCTGCTGTCGCTGTTTGATTCTCTAGTGCGTTCATAAAAAAAATCCTTCTCATAAAGAGAAGGATTTTTTCTTATTTCCCTGCTACATCCAATCTGTTCAAAGCCCGCTGTAACGCAAGCTCAGCCCGACGAATGTCAGTATCATCTGATTGAGAATTCAAACGCTCCTGCGCCCGCTGGCGTGCAGCTTCAGCGCGCTCTTTATCGATGCCTTCCGCTGTCTCGGCAGCCTGGGCTAGGATGGTGACCTGATCAGGACGGACTTCTACAAATCCGCCGCTGACGGCAACCATTTCAGTCTGTCCGTCTTTTTTCAGACGGACAGCGCCGATTTTAAGAGGAGCCACGGTTGGAATATGACCTGGCAAAATACCGAGATCGCCGCTTTCGGCTCTCACACTCACCATTTCGATATCCGCATCGTATACTGGGCCGTCGGGAGTAACGATATTGACTTTAACGGTCTTCATGCTTTTACCCTCCTAGGACCAGATTAAACTTCTACACCCATTTCTTTTGCTTTCTCAACAACTTCTTCGATACGGCCTACAAGACGGAACGCATCTTCTGGAAGATGGTCGTATTTACCGGCTAAGATTTCTTTGAAGCCTTGTACCGTCTCTTTTACAGGCACGTAAGAACCTTTTTGTCCAGTGAACTGTTCAGCCACGTGGAAGTTTTGAGAAAGGAAGAACTGGATACGGCGTGCGCGTTGAACGACAAGCTTGTCTTCATCACTTAATTCATCCATACCGAGAATCGCAATGATATCTTGAAGCTCTTTGTAACGCTGAAGCGTTGACTGTACTTCACGTGCAACAGCATAATGCTCTTCTCCAACAATTTCAGGAGCAAGGGCGCGTGATGTAGATGCCAACGGATCAACCGCAGGGTAAATACCCATTTCAGTTAATTTACGCTCAAGGTTTGTTGTCGCATCCAAGTGAGCGAACGTTGTCGCCGGCGCCGGGTCAGTGTAGTCATCGGCAGGCACGTAGATCGCCTGGATAGATGTAACTGATCCAACGTTTGTAGACGTGATACGCTCTTGGAGCTGACCCATTTCAGTTGCAAGCGTCGGCTGATAACCAACCGCTGAAGGCATACGGCCAAGAAGGGCTGAAACCTCAGAACCCGCTTGTGTGAAACGGAAAATGTTATCGATGAAGAACAGTACGTCCTGTCCTTGTACATCACGGAAGTGCTCAGCCATTGTTAGGCCTGTCAAAGCAACACGCATACGTGCGCCCGGCGGCTCGTTCATTTGTCCGAATACCATGGCTGTTTTGTTGATTACGCCAGAGTCACTCATTTCATAGAAAAGGTCGTTCCCTTCACGAGTACGCTCTCCTACGCCGGCGAATACAGAGATCCCGCCGTGCTCTTGCGCGATGTTGTTGATTAATTCCTGGATTAATACGGTTTTACCTACACCGGCACCGCCGAACAATCCGATTTTACCGCCCTTGATGTAAGGAGCAAGCAAGTCAACAACTTTAATACCTGTTTCAAGAATTTCAACTTCTGTTGAAAGCTGATCGAATGAAGGCGCCTGTCTGTGAATCGGATCCTTTTTCGCATCCGCAGGAACCGGCTCATTCAAATCAATATTTTCTCCAAGAACGTTAAATACACGTCCGAGTGTTACATCACCAACCGGTACTGAGATTGGCGCTCCTGTATCTACAGCTTCCATACCGCGCTGAACACCATCCGTAGATGCCATTGCGATTGTACGGACTGAATCATCGCCTAAATGAAGAGCGACCTCAAGCGTTAAATCAATACCTACTTCGTTTTCACTTGCAGCTGGCTGTGAAATTTTAATCGCATTATAAATTTCAGGCAAGTGGCCGTCTTCAAAACGCACGTCGACGACCGGTCCTAATACCTGGCTAACGCGTCCTTTTTTCATCGCTATCCCTCCTGACAAAATCTTTCTATTCTAAAGCGGCTGCTCCGCCGACAATTTCCGTAATTTCTTGTGTGATGGCTGCTTGGCGAGCGCGGTTGTATGAAAGCGAAAGTGAATCGATAAGTTCCTTCGCGTTATCCGTCGCATTTTTCATCGCCGTCATTCTTGCAGCGTGCTCACTTGCTTTACTGTCAAGAAGCGCACCGAAGATTAAGCTTTCTGCATATTGAGGAAGCAAAACCTCCAGAACCTCCTCTTCAGATGGTTCAAATTCATAAGACGCCGTTCTTTTTCCGCCGCTGCTGCCCAAATCAGATAACGGCAGAAGTTTTTTCTCCATTACTTCTTGAGAAATGGCGCTGACAAAATGGTTATAAACAAGGTGCAGTTCATCAAACGCACCGTCTATAAACATTTGGATCGTTTGACGGGCAAGATCCTTAATTTCTGTAAACGTTACTTCATCTCCAAGCCCTGTTAACTCGGAAATGATCGGAATCTCACGTTTCCTAAAGAAATCACGGCCCACTCTTCCGATGGCAATCACCGCATACTCATCCTTAGACTGATGACGTTCCTGCATGGCCTGATAAGCACTTCGTAAAACCGAACTGTTAAAAGCGCCGGCAAGACCGCGGTCAGACGTAATGACAAGGTATGCCGTTTTTTTCACTTCTCTGCTGAGAAGCATCGGATGCTTCACGTTGCCGGAAACTCTCCCGACGTTTGACACAACCTCTTGGATTTTATCCATATATGGCACAAATGATTTTGCATTGTTTTCAGCACGATTCAGCTTAGCCGCAGATACCATCTGCATGGCTTTTGTAATCTGGCTCGTTTTTTTCGTTGACGTGATCCTTGACTTAATATCGCGTAATGAGGCCAAAGATTTCACCACCTTTTCTCTTCATCTGCGTAAAAAGAGAGAAAAAGAGAACCTTTTTCTCTCATCAGCATTCGAGTTAGTTGCTTGGTGCAAATGTGCGTTTGAAGCCTTCGATTGCAGCTTTGAAGTCTTCATCAGCAGGAAGGTTTCCTGTTTTCGCAATTCCGTCAAGCAGGTCTCTATGGTTTTGGTCAAGGTACATGTAGTACTCTTCTTCAAAACGTCTGATATCCGCCACAGGAATATCATCAAGATATCCTTTTGTCAGCGCATAAAGAATGGCTACTTGGTTTTCAACCGGAAGCGGCTTGTTCAGATCCTGCTTCAGCACTTCAACTGTACGCGCACCGCGGTTCAGTTTTGCCTGAGTCGCTTGGTCGAGGTCAGAACCGAATTGAGCGAATGCTTCCAGCTCACGGTATGACGCAAGGTCAAGACGCAAAGTACCTGATACTTTTTTCATCGCTTTGATTTGCGCTGAGCCGCCGACACGGGATACAGACAATCCGGCGTTGATCGCTGGACGTACGCCTGAGAAGAACAAATCAGATTGCAGGAAGATCTGTCCGTCGGTGATGGAAATGACGTTCGTCGGAATATAAGCAGAGATATCTCCGGCTTGTGTTTCTACGAACGGCAGAGCTGTAATTGATCCTGCGCCTTTCGCGTCGCTAAGCTTTGCTGCACGCTCAAGCAGACGGGAATGAAGATAGAATACATCCCCAGGGAACGCTTCACGGCCTGGCGGACGGCGAAGAAGCAAGGACAGCTCACGGTAAGCAGCTGCTTGTTTAGAAAGATCATCATATACAACAAGAACGTGCTTGCCGCTGTACATAAATTCTTCTGCCATTGTAACCCCAGCATACGGTGCCAGGTACAGAAGCGGTGCCGGCTGTGACGCAGACGCCGTTACAACAATTGTATAATCAAGCGCGCCGTGTTTACGCAATGTTTCTACTACGCCGCGGACTGTTGATTCTTTTTGACCGATCGCAACATATACGCAGATCATGTCTTGGTCTTTTTGGTTCAGGATCGCATCGATCGCAACAGATGTTTTACCTGTTTGACGGTCACCGATGATCAGCTCACGCTGGCCGCGGCCGATTGGAATCAGTGCATCGATCGCTTTGATACCGGTTTGAAGCGGTTCATGAACGGATTTACGGTCCATAACGCCTGGTGCAGGGCTTTCGATCGGACGAGTTTTGCTTGTCAGGATCGGGCCAAGTCCGTCTACCGGCTGGCCTAGCGGATTTACGATACGGCCGATTAACTCTTCACCAACAGGGACCTCCATGATGCGGCCTGTTCTTTTTACTTCGTCTCCCTCACGGATCTCACTGAAAGGTCCTAAGATGACGATACCTACGTTTGATTCTTCAAGGTTTTGGGCCATACCCAAAACACCGTTTGAAAATTCGACAAGTTCACCGGCCATACAGTTGTCAAGGCCGTGCACACGAGCAATACCGTCACCGACTTGGATGACTGTACCTACGTCTTGAACTTCAATATCAGATTGATAATTTTGTATTTGCTGTTTTATCAGTGTGCTAATCTCTTCAGCTTTGATGCTCACTTAGGTTTCACCCCTTCTATCGATTTTCCCCGGCTAATTGACGTTCGATGCGCTGAAGCTTCCCGCTTACGCTGCCGTCATAAATCCGGTTTCCAATGCGGACTTTAATGCCGCCTATTAAATCCGTCTGCACTTCATTTCTGATTCTCAATGAAGCGACTCCGGCTTTTTTTGCAAACACTTGTGATAATGGTAACATTTCTGCATCCGTCAGCGGTTTCACTGAATATACGATAGCATCTTCTGTTTGACGGGCCACATTTGCGAGTTTGATAAACTCATCTGTGAGCTCAGGGACAATCGCGGCACGATGGCGGTCAATCAAAAGAAAAATCGTATTGAGTACGGACTGTGACAAAGAGCCAAATGCATGTTGAATCAGCTCTTTTTTCTTCGCAGCCGGCACCTTCGGATGGTTTAACACATCATTCAGCGCTTTTTCATTTTGAAATACTTGTTTTACAACAATTAGCTCTTCTTCTACTTGATTCAGCTGAGCGGACTCATTGGCTATATCAAAAAGAGCTGATGCATATCGTTTAGAGACAGCTGATCCACTCATCGGCTTTCTCCTACCTCTTTAAGATAGTCCTGGATTAATTTCTCTTGAGCTTGTTCATCCAGTTCTTTTTCGATCACTTTCGACGCAATCATGACAGAAAGAGACGCTACTTGCTCACGGAGAGCAGAAACCGCCTGTTCTTTTTCCTTCACGATTTCAGTTCTTGCTGCTTCTTTCAGACGTTCAGATTCTGCACGTGCAGCCTGAATAATCTCTTCTTTTTGCTTCTCTCCCAGTTTCTTTGCGTTTTCGATAAGAGTTTGGGATTCCTGTCTTGCTTCTTTTAAAAGAACGCGCTGCTCTTCAATCAGCTGCTGCGCTTCTTTATTTTTTTCTTCAGCAGACGTAATTTCTCCAGCGATGTGGTCTTCACGCTGTTTCATTATGTTTAATAGCGGCCCTAAAGCGTATTTCTTCAGAAGCGCTAATAAGATTAACATAGCTAACAGTTGGAACAGGATATCTCCGCCGTTAAACGACAATCCTAGTTCAAGTGGTAATTGAGACATCTACTACGGCAACTCCCTTCTGCAGGTTTTTCTTTGCTGATCCAGCAGCCGCACTTGTCTCTTTTCAGCCGGCAAGGCGGGATGCTTATCAGACATAAAGCAATGGCGAAGGTTCTCTTGGAATGATCTTCGCCATTTTTAGTTCATATAAGGCTTTTATGCTTAGCCAAAGAACGCTAAGAATGCGATAACGACAGCGATAATAGGAAGGGCTTCAACTAATGCGATACCCATGAACATAAGAGTTCTTAGTTCTTTACCTGCTTCCGGTTGACGGGCAATCCCCTCTACTGTACGTGAAACAATCAAACCGTTACCAATACCTGCACCAAGTGCGCCTAAACCAATTGCGATCGCAGCTGCTATTAAATTCATGAAAAAGTTCCTCCTTTAAAATGTTATCCGTTTGGATATAATGTTTTAATGATCATGACTGATTTTATGAGACATGTACACCATCGTCAGCATCGTAAAGATAAATGCCTGGATGGCACCAATAAATAAACTGAATGCTTGCCATGCCAGCATCGGCAGAATCGCGCCGACTGTACCGACAAGACCGAGAGCCACGCTTTGCGAATAGTGGCTTGTCGCTAATCCTGCAAGCAGGCCGAGAAGAATCTCTCCGGCGAAGATGTTACCATAAAGCCGCAAACCGAGAGTCAGCGTATTCGCAAACTCTTCGATGATTTTCATCGGGAGCATGAATGGCACAGGTCTCAAATAGTCTTTGGAATATTCCTTGAGCCCTTTCATCTTCACACCATAGTAGTGGGTTAAAGCAACAACCATCACGGCTAGCGTTAATGTAATGGCAGGATCCGCTGTCGGAGACTTCCACCAGAGCTCATGTCCGATTGTAATAGAAAACGGCAGCCCCAGCATATTCGACACAAATATGTACATCAGCAATGTGACACCAAGTGCCAAGAAGTTAGCCCCTGTTTTTAAATCCATTGTACTGCCAATAATATTGCGGACGAAATCAACAATCCATTCCATAAAGTTCTGGGCTTTTCCAGGACGGATCGAAAGCGTTCTTGTCGTTAATATAGCAATCAATAAAACAATCACACTCGCCACAGTAATCATCAGAATGTTTGTCAGATTAAAAGTAAGACCTAGAAATTCTATAGTTCTGTAACCATGATTCAAAGGGTTTTCACCTCTCTTCCATTGATGAACGTTTAAGCTGGATAAAGGAATCTATCATAATGACAGGGTATATTGTCATTAATCCAATAACTGTACTTGCCATATGAAAATATTCGGGATTTTTATAGGCGACAGCCACAGCAAGAATCGCATTGCACCACCGCGCTGCGCTCCCGAGAGATCGTATGGACTTTCCTTTCTCAACAGCTCTGTCAAAAGCATTCATTCTCCTGACGAGCAGTAAAAAATTAAACAAACTGAAAACAGTTCCCAGAATAAGGCCTAAAAAAACGGTTTTATACGCTGTTAAACCATAACCCAGTACATACACTGCCAAAATGAACAATAAATATTTGCGTTGTCTGCTAAATGTAAGCTTGGGATCGTCCATCAATTATCTGTCTCCTGATGAAAAAATAATGTATAGCTTGGATACGGCAAAAATCAGCGGTTAACCCTTAGTAGAAGACCTTTTTTGACCGGCAAAAAACGGGCCTGTTCGAAAAAATCATTCATCCGCAAGCCTTGCAGGGATGCTGTTTCATTCGCTTAAATAAATCCTCATAATACGGGTTTGCTGAGAGGATTTACATTGGGGATGAGGACTATAATGAAAGCTATGAAAACCTTCTCATAATACCCTCGTTTAGCATACAATAGCCCCTAACATGTGTCAATCTGTTTAAAGTTAAAAAACTTTTTATACTTTACGTCTCCACAGAATGTTCACATTTTCACCTATAATTGTATACAAATTGACCGAATATCAAAAAACTGGATAAAAAAAGAACCCCTTTATTTTGGGGTTTTCTTTTTTATTTTGTTCCAAACATGCGGTCTCCCGCGTCTCCGAGACCTGGAACAATATAGCCTTTTTCGTTTAATTTTTCATCAAGCGCCGCGATGTAAATATCAACGTCCGAATGATGCTTCTGCAATTCTTCCACACCCTCCGGCGCTGCTACAAGACACATGAAACGGATATTTTTCGCACCGCGTTTTTTGAGGCTGTGAATGGCTTCAACTGCGGAACCGCCTGTAGCGAGCATCGGGTCAACCACGATGAATTCACGCTCTTCCACATCAGAAGGAAGCTTGACATAGTATTCCACGGGTTTTAAGGTTTCAGGATCACGGTAAAGGCCGACATGCCCCACTTTTGCAGCGGGAATCAGCTTTAAAATGCCGTCAACCATTCCCAATCCTGCTCTTAGGATAGGAACCACTCCGAGTTTTTTCCCTGAGATGACTTTCGATTTTGCAGCCTGAACCGGTGTATTGATGTCCACTTCTTCCAAAGGAAGATCGCGGGTAATTTCAAATGCCATAAGTGTGGCTACTTCATCTACTAACTCTCTAAAATCCTTCGTACCTGTATTTTCATTCCGTATATATGTCAGCTTGTGCTGAATTAAAGGATGATCAAATACATAAACCTTTCCCATACTGTGTTTCAGCTCCTTTTTTATTGTCCCATCAACAATTACACACTTCTATTGATTCTACAAAAAAAGACATTGAGTTTCAAGAACATCGTCAAAAAACCCGCCGGGCATAAGCGCCATGCGGGTTTTTTGGATCTTAATAATCTAATTCTTTATATAAAGGAAATTTATCAGTCAGAGCAGCTACACGCTGTCTTGCTTCTTCAAGTTTTCCTTCATCTTCGTGGTTTTTCAATGCAAGCGCAATGATAGCACCGACTTCTTCCAATGCGTCTCCGTCAAAACCGCGGCTGGTTACAGCAGCTGTACCAAGACGGATACCGCTTGTAACGAAAGGTTTTTCAGGATCGTATGGAATCGCGTTTTTGTTAGATGTAATACCGATTTCATCAAGTACGTGCTCTGCAACCTTACCAGTCAATCCGAGAGAACGAAGGTCAACAAGGATAAGGTGGTTGTCAGTTCCGCCTGAAACAAGCTGGATGCCCTCTTTCGTTAACGCTTCAGCCAAACGTTTCGCATTTGAAATGACGTTTTGTGCATATGTTTTGAAATCGTCCTGCAATACTTCGCCGAATGAAACAGCTTTTGCGGCAATAACGTGCATCAGCGGGCCGCCTTGAATGCCAGGGAAGATTGATTTATCAATTTTCTTGCCAAACTCTTCACGGCAAAGGATCATACCGCCGCGAGGACCGCGAAGTGTTTTATGGGTTGTTGTTGTAACGAAATCAGCATAAGGAACCGGGTTTGGATGAAGGCCTGCCGCAACAAGTCCTGCGATATGCGCCATATCCACCATGAAGTAAGCGCCGACTTCATCAGCAATTTCACGGAATTTCTTAAAGTCGATTGTACGAGGATACGCACTTGCTCCTGCTACGATAAGCTTCGGTTTATGAGCGAGGGCTTTTTCACGCACGTCATCGTAATCAATATATTGAGTTTCTTTATCTACGCCGTACTCAACAAAGTTATATTGAACACCGCTGAAGTTGACTGGGCTTCCGTGTGTTAAATGGCCGCCGTGGGAGAGGTTCATCCCAAGTACAGTATCGCCTTGCTCCAAAATCGTGAAGTACACTGCCATGTTTGCTTGTGCGCCTGAATGCGGCTGAACGTTTACATGCTCCGCTCCAAAGATTTCCTTCGCGCGGTCACGAGCGATATCTTCAGCGACATCGACGTGCTCGCATCCGCCGTAGTAGCGTTTGCCCGGATATCCTTCTGCGTATTTATTTGTCAAAACAGATCCTTGTGCTTCCATAACCGCTTCACTTACAAAGTTCTCAGAAGCAATCAATTCGATCTTAGTCTGTTGGCGTTCACGCTCATTTTTAATGGCGTTAAACACTTGTTCGTCTTGCGCAGGTAAATGTTTCATCAGCGAGATCCTCTCCTATCCGTATCCTGTTCTTTGTTTTTACCATCACTATTGTACATGGTTTTTAAGGCCGATGTAAAAGATTATTTTTAAAAAATCTAAATTTTTATTGGTAAAAACGAATAATGATAACTTAAATTTGATTTAAAGTTCGGAATTTATATCACTGTCTTAAAATAAAAGAAAAGACTGGCCATGCAGTCCTTTCATTCGCAATCATAAACCGCCCGCACCCCGCCGATTAGTTTCGGCCGTGTACGCGCGAATGTCACATGGGCTGAACCGAGGCTGTTTTGAGAGACACGCACAGGGACAGCCACCGGCTTCAGATGCATGCCGATAAGCGTATCGCCTATATCGATTCCTGCGTCAGCCTGAATGGTTTCAACAAGAACAGGAGACTTCATCTGTTTAAACGCATAGGACGCCATCGCGCCTCCCGCTTTTGGAACGGGCACGGCAGAAACGGTTGGAAGCCTGAACAGCCGGGCCGTGTCTGCTTCGACAACAAGCGCTCTGTTCAAATGCTCGCAGCATTGAAACGCGAGATGGATTCCCGTTTTTTCCCGAAGCTCGGCAAGTCCGCTGAAGATGCTTTCTGCAATGTCTACACTCCCCGATGTGCCGATCCGGCTGCCGGCCACTTCACTCGTGCTGCATCCAAGGACGAAAAGCTGATCTTGTTTCAATTCAGCTTGTTCCTGAAACTCAGACAGCATCGCCTGCCACGTTTGTTTCATCTCATTCATTAAACAGCACCCCTACAGGTTTTTCTCTTCATAATCTGAGATTTTTCCAATACGCGTTTGGTGTCTTCCCCCGGTAAACTCAGTGGTCAGCCAGATTTTTGCGATTTCCCGAGCCAAACCAGGGCCGATCACCCGTTCACCCATCGCAAGGATGTTTGTGTCATTATGCTCCCTCGTCGCCTTGGCGCTGAAGGTATCGTGCGCCAGCGCGCAGCGAATCCCTTTTACTTTATTTGCGGAAATGCTCATGCCGATGCCTGTCCCGCAAATTAAAATTCCTCTGTCAACTTCGCCGCTAACCACTTTTTCGGCCACCGGAAAAGCATAATCCGGATAATCGACAGAGCCGCTGCCGCAGTCGCAGCCCATATCAATATATTCAATTTGCAATTCGTCCATTAAATCTTTGATTTCATTTCGAATGTGAACGCCGCCATGATCCGATGCAATGGCTACTTTCATCTGCTTTTCCTCCCAGCGTGTGTGATGCGGCCCGCCCGCTTTATTGACCGCGCAGCCTGTCCGCTCTTTGATTCACACCATATGATGTGCTTTTCACTATATTCTACTCCTTCACGCAGGATTTGCAAATGACCTGTTTGCAGATATTCTGGCAACTTACCTGCCTTCTTTTTTCAGCTGTTTTGCCAGCTGCCGAAGAAGTTCTTCAAGCTCATCTCGCGTTTGTTTATAGATGTCAATTGAGCCGCCGAACGGATCGATAACATCCCCATGGCTGCCTGTGACATATTCTTTTAATGTAAACACTTTATCACGATAACGTCCAAATTGGCTGGCAATGATCTGTTTGTGCTGATGGGTCATAGCCAGAACCAAATCTGCCGATTCCATATGTTCTTCAGTTAATGGAGAAGACACATGATTTAGAGCAATGTGTTTTTCAAACAGCGCTTCGACTGCATGAGGCGTCGCTCTCCCATTAGGCGAAGCAAACACGCCTGCCGAGCGGACACTGGCATTCAGCCCTTCCGTTTCTGCAATTGATTTAAAAAGCGCCTCAGCCATTGGGCTGCGGCACGTATTTCCAGTACAGACAAAAATAATATCCATGTCAGTCACCCCTTATTTTTCTCTATTATATATGAAGAAAAAAGAAACGGCGACTTCGTTTCTTTTATTGGTATATTAAATTGGCAATAGCAGCTTTAGGCCGAATACGATTAATATGATGCCCCCGAGCGCTTCGCTGTATGTGCCAAGCCATGACTGCACTTGTTTTCCGACCAAAAGGCCAAGCCATGTCAGCATCATGCTGAACAGCCCAAAAAGGGTGATTGTGAGGAGCGGATGCGAGCCGTATATCCCCAAGCTCAAGCCGACGGAAAAGCTGTCAAGGCTGACGCCGACGGCAAACAGCAATAAGCCCGGCCCTGCCGGCGACATCAATCGTTCTTCTGACTGTTTAAAAGAAGCCACAAGCATTTGAACCCCAAGAACAAAAAGCAGCGCCCCTCCGATATAAACCGCTAACACGCCGAGGAGCCCTGACAGCATGTTACCGGCCGTCATCCCCGCGAGAGGCATGATAACGTGAAAAAGGCCGATGATGAAACCGATATAGAATATCTGCTTCTTTCTGAGTTTGACCATGCCCATTCCAAGGCCGACAGAAAAAGCATCCATCCCTAAAGCAAACGCCATGATGCTTAATGTCATCAGTTCGCCTATAAACAAATCCGACATACATAAATAACCCCCTTGGACACGCCCCGCTTTTTTAGCCTATGCGTGTCCAAAAAGGGTTAGAACATCCGACTGCTTTCAGCGAATCACTCTTCCTCCGGCGGCTTTCATCAGCCTGTTCATAATGGCGAGACCGACACCTGTGTCCGGAAAGGATTCCGAGATAATAACATCCACATTATTCTCATCAAAGCTGCGTAAAGCATCATACAGCCCTGCCGCAACAGTCTCAAGCTGAGCACGTCTTCCGCAGCTCTTTACATAATCAGCGGAATAAACGCCCGCGTTTTCTTCTGTTGTCAGGACACCGACCCGTTTTCCGCCCTGTTGATATTCTTGAATGAGGTGCTGCATGCGCTCTGGGCTGCCTTCGCAAATGGCAAGCGGCGCTGTCGGCGCATAATGTGTATATTTCATCCCTGGAGAAATCGGCTTCTCATTTTGGTCGCTGAGCCCTTTATCCACATGGATCGGTCCGATCACCGCTTCAATTTGTTCCTTCGTAATGCCGCCCGGGCGCAGGAGAACAGGGACGTCACCCTCACATGAAAGCACGGTTGATTCGACTCCGATTCCGGTAGGGCCTCCATCCATAATACCGGCTATGCGGCCATCCAAGTCGTGAGCCACATGCTCCGCTTTTGTGGGACTTGGCTTGCCTGATAGATTGGCGCTCGGTGCTGCAATCGGCAGTCCTGATTCACGAATCAATGCAAGGGCAAGCGGATGATCCGGCATTCTAATAGCAACCGTTTCAAGACCTGCCGTTACACGAGGTGAAAGCGCACCGGGTTTGCAAGGCAGAATGAGCGTAAGTGCTCCCGGCCAAAATCGCTTCATCAATGTTTTCGCCTTTTCCGGCGCTGGGCCCGTTAAATCCTCAAGCTGGCTGATATCCGCGATGTGGACAATCAAGGGATTATCGCTCGGCCGCCCTTTTGCCTCATATATTTTTTGGACGGCATCCGTATTTTTCGCGTTTGCGCCTAGGCCATATACCGTTTCTGTCGGAAAGGCAACGACCTCATTTTCTCGGAGCAAAGCGGCTGCTTGTGCAATTTGTGGATCATTTGTGGATAACTCGTCAGTTACATCCACAAACCATCTTTTCGTTTTCATTTCTGACCAAACTCCTTATTCACAACAATAAAACGATTGTTTTACGCGTGTAATCCTTTTGAAAGTATAAAAGATGTCCTGTAATAAAACAAGCGTTATCCACAAATTGTGGACAACGCTAATAAAGAAGTGGATAAGTATGTGTATAAACTGCAATTATCCAGACGTTTTTTTCATCAAAACGGCCCCTTCTGTTTGCCGCGATTCACAGAAATGATCAGAAGAGAACAGTTCTTCCGGTACACTTTCAGCTCTTTCAAATCCCATGGCCGACAGAAAGTCCGCAGAGGAATGCTGATTCGCTACTAGATATACGGTTTTGATTTGATGCTTTTCGCACAGCACCTCCATGCTTTGAAAAAGCGTGACAATATGGCCTTGGTGAAGCTTGTCCGATATGACCAGCGACCGCAGCAGCCCTTGGTCACAGCTTATTTTTTCAATACCGAGGCAGCCGGCAATGTTTTTCTCATTGTCCTCCAGCATAAGAAATTGAGTGAAGCCTTCTTTCACGCCTTCATAGCTGGTTTTCGCCTGTTTTAAAAATTCCTCAAGCACATCTCCGTCTTTTTCCCTTGCCACCCGCAGTTGATAAAACATCCGTTCACCCCGTTTTTCGTTCTTTCTTCAAATCTATGAGGCAAAACTATTTTTAGACCAGATGATTAGGAAAAAAGGTCGGAAATCCATTCGACTAAGAAGAATTTCACTTCTGTGCCCTCTTCCTTCTCTTCTTTCTCTTCTTTTTTTGCTTTCTCTGCTTTAGCGGTTACGTCCTCAAGCACTTTTTCAGTCTGCTTTTTTGAGGCTTCTTTATCTTCTTGTTCTTTGACGGCTTCCCCGTTAGAAAAATCGAGAAAGCAGAGGGGCGGGAACAGCACACACCACCAGTTGGCGCCGTCGCCGTTTCCAAGCGTGATCAAAATCGCTTCATACTCACCGGCTGGATAAACCATGTTGCCGTAAAGCTTTGTCGGAAATGAGATTTTGTCAAAATCAACGGATACCGACTGATTCGCTCCTTCTTTCTCCATCGTTTCCTTTGCAATCGCTTTGATTTCAGGCAGCTTTGAGCGAATCACACGACGCGCTTCTTCAATAGAAGTAATATCCTTTACCCAAGTTGTGATTTCTTTATTCACCGCATCTCTGATATGACGTTTTAATTGCTGGTCTTGATCACTATCGCTGTTTGCCAATATTCTCAAACGAATCGCCTGATCCGGTATGACCACCGGCTGATTTTCTGATTGCTGTGCCGTCTCTTCTTTCGCAAGCCCTACGAGCGCTCCGGATAATAAAAGAAAGATATATATACAAATGATTACTGTTTTTTTCATCGGTCCCCACCGTTCCTCTCCGTGCTTTGTTTCTAGCCCTATTATGGACAAGGAGAACCTGGGGTAAACGTGCAGGGTGAAAAAAATCTAGCAAGCTGTTAATCTTATTTATGGTACGATAGTGTTTTAGGAGGTTTAAGATGAAATACAATTATACAGTGCTCTTATCAGCATTCACGATGTCGGTTCTTTATTCGGTTATTTATATTCATTCATTTATTATTGCCGCTCTCATCACAATGGCATTTTATTTTCTGTTTCCTTATTTGATCTTCGCACTGCCGCTTCAAATCATGATGAATAAAAAGCCGAAACGGTTCAGCCCTTTGTACCTGCTGTATTACCTTGTCGCTGCTTTTATTGCCAACGCGATCATTTTCGGCGTGCTTCAGCCTTCGGGACAATCTCTGTTTCAAAATACAGCCTTCTATCTTTTCGCTGTATTAACAGCTCTTATCTATTGGATATGGGACTCTGTTTTATTGCAAAAAAAGGAAGCCTAAAAGGCTTCCTTTTTTATTAAAACAAAACCGTCAGCAAATAACATAGAATGGAAGGTATCGCCGCAACAAAAAAAGCGGCTGCCATTTTTAGACGTGATGTACGGCCTTCTTTGGTTTCTGAATGGTAGTTTGCCCGCTGATCGCTTCCGCTTACAGCCAAACCCGATGTGATGATCGCGAGCCCGACTAAAACGAGAGACGCAACGCCAAAAATCGCTTCATATGAAGGAGCCTGTGAAAAAATGGTGCCAATCATGCTCTCAATCGCGATGAGCAGGATTCCTGCTGTCAGGGCCTTTTTCATGTTTACATCCCCTTTGCTGGTGTTCAACAGCTTGATCCATTCACTCGCCGGCAAGCTGCTTATTTATTTTTATGAATCAGAGCGCATATGGTTCTGTCTTTTCCATTAATATCTTTCAGCACTTCCACTTCCGCATCCTTAAACGCCTTGAGGATCAAGTCTTTGACCGCCGCCCCCTGTTTCCAGCCGATTTCAAAAACGACAAATACTTTCTCCTTCATGACAAGCGGGATGTCTTCCATAAACCGCTTATAAAATTTCAGCCCGTCTCCGCCATCGGTGAGCGCGTGCAGCGGCTCATGAAAACGGACAATTTCTGATAGATCAGCCATTTCTTCCTCTGAAATATATGGCGGGTTCGAGACAATGATATCTGCTTTTTTTCCCGCCTTAATAAAAGGCTCAAGCAGATCGCCCTGATAAAAGCGCACATTCGCTCCAAGTTTTTCTGCATTGGCAGAGGCGACTTGCAGCGCCTCTTTCGAAATATCGACTGCTGACACAGAAAAGTTTTGGTTTTCAAGCGCAAGCGTGACGGCTATCGCGCCGCTCCCTGTACCAACGTCAACGACTTCGAGCCGGTCATCTTCAGAAAAGACATTACGATATTTTTCAAGCAAATGAAGGACAACCTCTTCTGTTTCCGGCCGCGGGATCAGCACATCATCATTCACCATAAATTCCCGCCCGTAAAAAAACTCTTTTCCGATAATGTATTGCACCGGCACGCCCTCTTTATGCATCTCAACGTGACGCGTAAAGCGATACAGTTCGTCTTCGCCAATCGGTTCCTGCAAGCTGGCGAGCAGCCTGCTTCTCTCCATTCCAGTATCATAAAGCAATAGCAGCTCGGCAGCATTTTCTTCTCTTCCCGCTTCGGTTAAATAAGAAGAAGCCCATTTCAGGGCTTCGAATATCGTCTTCATCTTAACCTTCCGACTGCTGAAGCTTGCTCGCCTGATCTTCTACGATCAGTGCTTCAACCACTTCGTCAAGTTTTCCTTCAAGAATCTGATCAAGCTTTTGAATCGTCAAACCGATTCTGTGATCCGTCACACGGTTTTGCGGGAAGTTGTATGTGCGGATACGTTCAGAACGGTCACCAGATCCGACTGCTGATTTCCGTGTTTGATCATATTCAGCCTGGGCTTCCTGCTGAAATTTATCATAGATTCTGGCACGAAGAACCTTCATTGCTTTTTCTTTGTTCTTGATTTGAGATTTTTCATCCTGGCATGATACAACAACACCTGTCGGCAAGTGCGTCAGACGAACGGCAGACATTGTTGTGTTAACGCTTTGTCCGCCCGGTCCGCTTGAAGCAAACGTATCGACGCGGATATCCTTCTCATGGATGTCAACCTCTACCTCTTCTGCCTCAGGAAGACAAGCTACCGTTGCAGTGGATGTATGGATACGTCCGCCCGATTCTGTTTCCGGAACACGCTGTACGCGGTGGGCGCCGTTTTCATATTTGAGTTTAGAATATGCGCCGCTTCCCGTAATCATAAAGATGATCTCTTTGTAGCCGCCTGTTCCGGTTACATTCGCTTCCATGACCTCTGTCTTCCAGCCTTGAAGCTCAGCGTAACGGGAATACATTCTGTACAGGTTGCCAGCGAATAAAGCGGCTTCCTCGCCTCCCGCAGCTCCGCGAATCTCCATGATAACGTTTTTGTCGTCATTAGGATCTTTCGGGATCAGGAGCACTTTCAAACGTTCTGACAGTGTCTCCGTTTCCTTCTGAAGTTCAGAAATCTCTTCCTTCACCATGTCGCGCATCTCAGCATCCAGCTTCTCTTCAAGCATTGCTTTTGCATCAGCCAGCTGTTCTGACGCATCTCTGTATTGTCTATATACGTCAACTGTTTCTTGTATATCAGATTGCTCTTTTGAATATTCTCTCAGCTTTTTCGGATCGTTGACTACTTCTGGATCGCTTAAAAGCTCATTTAATTTTTCGTATCGTTCTTCGATTGATTTTAAACGGTCTAACACGGTCTTCACCTCTGTTTTCCTGTGCGTAACATTCTCATTATAGTATAGTGATTAACCCCAGTCAAAAGCATTTCAATCCCAGCTTTAAAAGCCTCCTCTGCTATACTGGGAATCGAGGAGGGATATTGTTGCTGAAATCCATACATCATATTGCAATCATATGTTCAGATTACGAAAAGTCGAAAGCTTTCTACGTACATAAGCTTGGTTTTCAGGTGATTCAAGAAACGTACCGCGAAGAGCGCGGCTCCTATAAGCTTGATTTGTCGCTTAACGGCTCGTATGCCATTGAACTGTTCTCGTTTCCCGACCCGCCCGAACGCCAAACCCGGCCTGAAGCTGCAGGCCTGCGTCACCTCGCCTTTACAGTCAGCAGCTTGGATGAGGCGGTTCAGGCGCTTCATGAAAAAGGGATCGAAACAGAGCCAATCAGAACAGATCCGCTGACCGGAAAGCGTTTCACCTTCTTTTTTGATCCTGACCAGCTTCCTTTAGAACTGTATGAACAATAATATTTTTTGAAGAAAAAAAGGAGAAACCCACTTTCTTTGCCGAATCTTTTCTTGTTTTGTCTAACGGGAAGGGAACCGCATTCTATGGTCGAATACCTAGCTAAAAAGGAGGTATGGGATCATGAATACAAATATGGTAGCAAGTGAACTCGGCGTCTCCGCAAAAACGGTGCAGCGGTGGGTGAAGCAGCTGAATCTCCCGGCCGAACGCAATGAGCTCGGACATTATTCGTTCACGGCAGAAGACGTGAAGGTTCTAAAATCTGTTCAAAAACAAATCTCTGAAGGCACGGCGATTCAGGATATTCATCTGCCGAAAAGCGCTAAAAAGCGCACAGGCTTCCTTGTCCAAAAAACAAATGGCGACACAGAACGAAGAATCGAGCAGCTTGAACAAAAGCTGGACACCCTTTTACAGCAAAGGCAGGACGAAAACGAACTGATAGCAAGGATTTCGGAGCTGGAACGCCAGCTGAAACAAAAAGCCGATGAAGGTGTATCTTACCAGCTGCTTCAGCACCGCAGAGAAATTGATGATATTCTTGCAGACCTGCAATCACTGACCTCACAAATGAAAGAATTCACCGCTCAGCCGATCCCCGAGACCGCTGCTGCTTCTGAAAAAACCAAAACAAGAAAAAAACCGCTGCTGTCACTGTTCAAATTTCAAACCTAAAGCAAAAAGCTCCCCGTAAAGGGAGCTTTTTTTGTTACGCAGTAAGCGCGATAATGATTGGAAGTGAAATCAAAGACAGAATCGCACTGACCACAAACGCAGTCGCAGTTTCTTCTTCTTGTTTCTCGAAACGAGTCGCAATCATGGCTGCAACGGCAGAACCAGGGAATGCAACAAGAAGGATCGCTTTTGTCATTTGGTCAGCTGGAAGTCCGACTGCAAGAGCAATCAGGAACATTAACGCAGGCTGAACCGCAACTTTTAGTAACGCAATACCGATAGCCGGCATACTGAGTTTAATTTTACGAATACCAACGGTAACACCGACAGCAAAGAGAGCAACACCAGATGTTGTGCTTCCAAGCTGATCGAGCATTTTAACACCCAGCTCAGGAAGAGTGAAGTTGAACACCAACACTAAGATCATACTGATTAACGGAGCAGCTGCAAGCGGCTCACAAAGACCATGCAGGATTGATTTTCCTGTCATCTTCCAGAAGCTGTCGCCGCCCTCTTCGTTTTTCTTAGAAGTCTCACCTACAGTAGCAACAATGATCGCGAGCGGATCAAGAATCGCGTTTACCACGATACCTGTGACCGCGATCGGAATCGCAACTTCATTCGCTCCGAATAAGCTTCCCAATACAGGAATACCCATAAACGCGAATGTCGGCTGTGCAGAGTTCAAAGAAAATACAGATGAGTTCGTTAAATCATACTTGAAAATAAATCTGCAAACCAAAAGAATGATGATGTAGAAACCAACAATCCCAATAATTAAAGAAATCATTAAAGGAACTTGTGATAAAAATTCACTTCTGGAAGTTGTCAAAATACCAGCGATAAAGTGAGCTGGAAGTGCGTATTTCGTTACTAACGTACTTACCCCTTTTGCCGACTTGGCATCATAACTTCCAAAATGTCCTGCAAACCAACCCAGCACGATAACAAAGAAGATCGGCGCCAGGAGGATTAAGATATCTAAGATGCTCAAAATATTCTCCTCCAAATCCTATGTCCGTATACTTTAGCTTTACAAAAAGCTTTCCCTCGGACAGAAAAATTTACTCGCTAATTATTTCGCGATGATTTTTTTGTATTCCGGTGTCCACATTGCATTAAGAACCGCTTGTTTCACATCTTCAGGCTGACGATTTGCCACGCCGTCTTTAATTGCTGCTTCAGCAACGGCAATCGCAACTTGAATAGAAACCTCTTGAAGCTTATCAATGCTTGGCAGCAGCCCTGCTCCAGGTGTTTCAAGATCAACCATTTCAGCAATCGCATCAGCAGTTGCAGCAAACATAGCAGGTGTAATGATACGCGCTTCAGCTACAATTGAACCAAGTCCAAGACCAGGGAACGCGAATGCGTTGTTAGATTGTCCGATCTCATAAGAAACACCGTTGTATTCTACATTGTCAAATGGGCTTCCTGTTGCAATAAGCACTTTTCCGTCAGTCCATTTGAACAGGTCTTCAGGAACTGCTTCAGCAAGGTGAGTCGGGTTAGACATCGGCATGATAACCGGACGGTCTACGTGAGATGCCATTTCTTTTACAATTTCCTCTGTGAACGCACCTGAAACCCCTGAAGTGCCAATCAAGATCGTTGGTTTCGCTTGGCGAACCACTTCATCGAATGGAATTTGACCTTTTTCATCGCGCTTCCAGTCTTTCACTTCATCCGCATTGCGAAGGTAAGGTTTTTGGAAATCAAGGATGCCTTCGATGTCTTCAGTCAGCAAGCCTCTGTAATCAAGTGTGTAGAAACGTTTGTTAGCTTCTTCTTCAGACAATCCGGCAAGCACCATTGTGTCACGGATTTGGTCAGCAATACCGATACCGGCAGAACCAGCACCGAAAATAACAACACGCTGATCTTTAATAGAAGCGCCTGTTTTCTTCATAGCGGCAAGCACACCAGCAAGTGTAATCGCGCCAGTACCTTGAATATCATCATTAAATGTCAGGATTTCATGATTGTATTTCTTCATGATATTGCGTGCATTTTTGTTGCCAAGGTCTTCCCAGTGAAGAAGCGCTTTAGGGAAGAATTTCAATGCAGCTTTTACATAAGCGTCAATGAAAGCTTCATAGCGTTCACCTTGAACACGTTCATGCTTGTTCCCAATATATAAAGGATCGTTTAGAAGCTTTTCGTTGTTCGTACCGACATCAAGCACAACCGGGATAACACGGCTAGGGTCAATACCAGCTGCAGCAGTGTAAACAGCTAATTTACCGATAGCGATGTTAATACCGCCTACACCCCAGTCACCGATACCGAGAATGCTTTCAGAGTCAGTAGCAACGATAAGATCAATATCGCCTGCTGTCGCATGAAGGTTTTCAAACGCTTTTTCAATACCGTCAATGTTGTCGATTGACAAGTAGATTCCTTGAGGTCTTCTATATTCATGGCTGTACTCCTGAATCGCTTCACCAACTGTTGGTGTGTACACAACAGGAAGCATTTCGCGAAGATGGTTTTGCAGCAATTTATAGAAAAGAACTTCATTGCGGTTTGCAAGATCACTTAAGTAAACATTTTGACGAAGGCGGTCAGGCTGCGCTTGGAACTGCTCGTACGCGCGTTGTGCTTGTTGATCAAGAGAAAGTACAGTTGGCGGAAGAAGCCCTTCTAAGCCAAGTTCTTGTCTTTCTTCTAGTGAAAAAGCAACGCCTTTATTTAAAGTAGGAATAGATAAAACTTCTTTTCCTCTAAGAGTTGTTTCTAAGTGCCCTTCTTTGGTTTTTTTTATGTTATTCAAGCAAATCTCCTTCTTTCTTGAAATAGTTAACCAAGTTAAGTAATAACCCATCTAAAATATGACCGATCATGATCTTTATGCGACTTTGTGACAATTATTCGAACAATGTCTCAAAACTATTTACATTACGTAAGCTATTGTATGCCTGTCAAAATCAAAATTCAAGGGAAGAAAATTACTTAATTTTTTAATATACTTAATTAAATTTTTTAATTGAATATTATCAGAATATAAAAAAAACACCGGTGTTTTCAGCCGGTGCTTTCTATCTTTATACCCATGTTTTGGACTATTTTTTAGATTTTCCTGGGACTTCGTGATGATGTCTGCATCTGGCTTCATACGATTCAGAGGCACCAACCAAAATGACCGGATCATCGTAAGAAGCCGGTTTGCCGTCAATGAGGCGCTGTGTTCTGCTCGCCGGTGATCCGCAGACAGAACAAACGGCTTGCAGCTTTGTCACACTTTCTGCAATCGCCATAATATTCGGCACGACGCCGAACGGCTCTCCCCTAAAATCCATATCGAGGCCCGCTGCTATCACACGGTAGCCTTTGTCGGCAAGAGATGATAAAACCTCAACAATTTCCTGATCAAAAAACTGCACTTCATCAACCGCAATCACATCTGTACTTTCACTGATGTGATCCCAAATGTCAGCAGCAGACGAAATGGCGTAGCTCGTCATTGATGTTCCATTATGGGAGACAACAGCAGCTTCGCTGTATCGGTTATCAATCACAGGCTTAAATACCCTGACTTCCTGCTTGGCGTAAGTCGCTCTCTTCACTCTTCTGATCAGCTCTTCAGATTTCCCCGAGAACATGCTGCCGCAAATCAGCTCAAGCCACCCGCTTTGTTTCATTATGTACATAGGCTTCGCCCCCCCTCTCTCTGCTAGCTGTGCTTTAGACAATATAAAAAACAGGCAAGATTGCTTCTTGCCTGTTGAGAAATCTATTATTACTTAAGACCGTATTTTTTGTTAAAGCGATCAACACGACCATCAGCAGAAGCGAATTTTTGACGACCAGTGTAGAATGGGTGGCATTCAGAGCAAATCTCAACGCGTACCTCTTCTTTTACTGAGCCTGTTTCAAATTCATTTCCGCAAGCGCATTTAACTGTTGCTTTTTTGAAATTAGGATGAATTCCTGCTTTCATTGTATCCATCTCCTTCCGCCCTGAATCCCGTGTGGAAACAGAGTTATTATTTCGGAGCGTTGTCCGAAACGCATATGAGAAAATTATATCAGTGATTTACTTCTTTTGCAAATACAATTTACCTTCTTGCAGATGATAGATTTGCCTGTTTCCATTCTTGATTGAGAATATCGAAAAATTCCTGGTTTGTTTTGGTTTTTTTCATTTTTCTCATGAACTTTTCTGCGAAATCAGGTGAATCAGACATCGTTTTGCGGATCGACCATAGACGATCAAGATGCTCTTTAGGCACAAGCAGCTCTTCTTTGCGCGTTCCAGAACGGCGGATATCAATGGCAGGGAAGATGCGGCGCTCTGCCAGAGAGCGGTCAAGGTGAAGCTCCATGTTGCCTGTTCCCTTGAATTCCTCATAAATAACGTCATCCATACGTGATCCTGTATCAACCAGAGCCGTAGCAAGGATGGTTAAGCTGCCGCCCTCTTCGATATTTCTCGCAGCCCCGAAGAAGCGTTTCGGACGGTGGAACGCCGCTGGGTCAATCCCTCCGGAGAGCGTTCTTCCGCTTGGCGGAATCACTAAGTTGTAGGCGCGGGCAAGCCGAGTGATACTATCCATCAGGATGATGACGTCTTTTTTATGTTCCACGAGACGCATCGCGCGTTCAAGCACAAGCTCGGCCACTTTAATATGGTTTTCCGGCACTTCATCAAACGTTGAGCTGACGACATCCCCAGCTACAGAACGCTCGATATCGGTTACTTCCTCAGGTCTTTCATCAATTAAAAGCACGATTAGCTCTGCTTCAGGCTGGTTCGCTGTAATGCTGTTGGCAATTTCCTTCAGCAACATCGTTTTTCCGGCTTTCGGCGGCGCCACAATCAATCCGCGCTGTCCAAATCCGACCGGCGCCATCATGTCCATAATTCTTGTAGACAAGAAGTTCGGCTTTGTTTCAAGCACCATTTGGCGATCTGGATAAAGTGGCGTAAGAGCAGGGAAATGCACACGCTCTTTTGCTGATTCGGGATCATCCCCGTTCACTGCTTCAACGTGCAAAAGTCCATAGTAACGCTCATTTTCTTTTGGCGGGCGAACCTTGCCGGATACTTTGTCTCCGTTCCGCAAATCGAAACGGCGGATTTGTGAAGCTGAGATGTAAATATCTTCTGAGCTTGGAGAGTAGTTGATCGGTCTCAGGAAGCCGAAACCTTCAGACTGGATGATCTCAAGTACGCCTTCCATAAACAACAGGTCTTCCTGTTCTGCATTCGCTTTCAGAATGGCGAAAATGAGTTCTTTTTTTGTCAGTTTACTGTAATAGGAGATTTTATAATGTCTTGCAAGTTCATAAAGCTCTTTCAATTTCATATTTTCCAATGAGGAAATAGATACGTCTTTCATAAAAACACCACGCTTTTCATAGTCAATATCTTACTCTGAACATGTCATCTGCTGCTTTTGCACAACATCCGCCAAAGCACATTCTTTTTTTAACATAAAGGAACTTCTATCGGTAACACTTCCACCCATGATCGGCGCTTTTGTTAAAAGGATTGTCTTAATGAGTTTTGAAGGAAGCGAGGACAAAAACATGAGAAGATCAATACTTATATCGTCTGTATGCGGTAGAAATTGAAACTTTCCTAGTGCTTAAAAGAAGGTATTACGCAGTAAAATTCGCAGCACTCTTTATTTTTACCTTATTTCAAAAAATTATTCAACTGAAATAAGGTTTTGACATGGAATTGATAGAGTTGACGCTTTTCTGCAAAAGTTAAAGCGGGCTCTCACCCGCTTTTTCTGTTTGTTATGGACGGATTACAAGATTTGGTTTCTTTTTCAAGCTGTGTCTGCCGTCAACGAAACGGACAGTGCCTGATTTTGCACGGATAACTAAGCTTTCAGTTGTTCCGACAGAGCCTTTAAATTGAACTCCTTTTAACAGCTCGCCGTCAGTAACCCCTGTAGCTGCAAAAATCGCGTCATCACCCTTCACAAGGTCTTCCATGCGAAGGACTTTGCTTAAATCAAGGCCCATTTTATGACAGCGTGTGATTTCTTCTTCGTTTTGCGGAAGAAGTTTACCAATGATTTCTCCGCCGAGCGCTTTTAGCGCGACAGCGGATAACACACCCTCAGGAGCGCCGCCTGATCCGAACAGGATGTCAACGCCCGTGTGGTCGAAAGCCGTGTTGATGGCGCCAGCGACATCGCCGTCATTGATCAATTTGATTCTGGCGCCGGCCTCACGAAGCTCGGAAATGATTTTTTCGTGTCTTTCACGGTTTAAAATGGTGGCAACGACATCCTCAACGTCCTTGTTTTTTGCTTTTGCCACCGCTTTAAGGTTGTCAATGACAGGTGCTTCAATATCTATGCAGCCCACCGCCTCCGGACCGACTGCAATTTTTTGCATATACATGTCAGGAGCATTCAGCAGCGTGCCATGGTCTGCTACCGCGATCACCGTCAGCGCGTTCCAGCCGCCGCTTGCTAAGATGTTTGTGCCTTCAAGAGGGTCAACTGCGACATCAACGCGCGGGCCGTACCCGTTTCCGAGTTTTTCCCCGATATACAGCATTGGCGCTTCGTCCATTTCTCCCTCACCGATTACAACGGTCCCTTTCATCGGCACTGTATCAAAAACGTCTCTCATTGCACTTGTTGCCGCTTCATCAGCCTCGTCCTTTTTTCCCCGGCCCATCCATCTCGCCGATGCTAATGCCGCAGCTTCGGTTACACGTACCAATTCCATTGATAAACTTCTTTCCATTTCAACACGATCTCCTCTCACAAGAAACCATTATGAATTTTGAAGCTGTTCTATTTCTTCGTCTGTCATTCTTTCACGCCAAATTGTCGCTCCAAGCCCCTCAAGCTTCTTCTCAAGGCTGCTGTAGCCGCGGTCAATATGCTCCAGTCCTGTAATTTCCGTGACGCCGTCAGCCATCAGTCCGGCTACCACCAAGCAGGCACCGGCACGAAGATCGCTCGCCTTCACTTTTGCGCCTTGAAGCTCGACAGGACCTGTGATGATGGCGGATCTGCCTTCCACTTTCATATTGGCACCCATCCGTCTCAGCTCATCAATGTGCTTGAATCTTGCCGAGTAGATGGTGTCTGTAACGACGCTTGTCCCTTTTGCCCTTGTCAGAAGCGCCGTCATCGGCTGCTGTAAATCCGTCGGAAACCCCGGATATACGAGGGTTTTGACGTCAACCGGCTTTAAGTTCTTCTGCCCGCCGACAATAAGAAGCTGGTCGTCGCTTGTTTCGATATGATAGCCCATTTCTCTCAGCTTTGCCGTTAACGACTCAAGATGAGTGGGAATGACGTTATCGATAATGACTTCCTTGCCCATTGCAGCGCCCGCAATCATAAATGTCCCGGCTTCAATTCTGTCCGGTATGATCGTATGCTTGCAGCCGTGCAGTTCCTGAACGCCGTCGATTCGGATCACATTGGTGCCCGCGCCTTTGATTTTGGCGCCCATGCTTGTAAGCAATGTCGCGACGTCAATAATCTCTGGCTCTTTGGCAGCGTTTTCGATAATCGTTTTCCCTTCTGCCAAAACAGCGGCGAGCATAATGTTAATCGTTGCTCCTACGCTTACGACATCTAAATAAATCCGTGCGCCTCTCAGCCTTTCAGCTCGCAAATAAATGGCGCCTTGTTCATTGGTTACTTCAGCTCCGAGCGCCTCAAAGCCTTTGATATGCTGATCAATCGGGCGGGGCCCTAAGTGACAGCCGCCAGGCAATCCAATGACTGCTTGCTTGAAGCGGCCTAGCATCGCCCCCATTAAATAATACGACGCGCGAAGCTTTTTTACTTTCCCGTTAGGAAGCGGCATGCTGATCATCGATGTAGGGTCAACAACCATTTCCCCATTCTCAAAATGCACGTTGCCGCCGATTTCCTTTAACAGGTCACGCAGCGTTTCAATATCTGAAATCTCTGGAAGCCCTTCAATTGTCACCTCGGAATTTGCCAAAATGGTTGCAGGTATTAACGCAACAGCGCTGTTTTTAGCGCCACTGATATGTACTGTACCGTTTAACGAGTCACCGCCGGCAATATTCAACTTTTCCATGATAGTCTCCTTCCATAAGAAGATAGCTGCGGAGCTAAATAAAATGTCATTTTATTCTGTCTCTGCAAATAAAGCTCATGTCCAAAATCTAGCCAATTCGAAGAGAAAGAATACAACACATTGTAAAATATCAGGAAGAAAATAGCGAAGCTTTGCGGGGCACAGGTTTCAAAAGTTGCACAGAGACCCGCCGGCTTAAGAGACATCGTCTTCATCCGGCAAAAGCAGTACGCAAACCCTTCATTCCGATATCAGCTTCTGCAGCCCAATGATTCCTTCTCTGTAAAGCGGCGTCAGCATCTGAAGGTCCGCTGTATCAGGTCGGTGAAAAACAAAGGCCGCGGCAAACAGGCATAAAGCTGTTTGCCGCCCCTTCATTATTTGTTCCAGTCTGCAAGGAATTGTTCGATTCCTTTGTCTGTTAACGGGTGTTTAGTGAGCGCATGAATGACTTTCAGCGGCATTGTGCCGATGTGAGCCCCTCTTAAAGCGGCTTCTGTCACGTGCTGCGGGTGGCGGATAGACGCTGCAATGATTTGCGTGTCAAGTCCGTGAATGTCAAAAATCTGTTTAACTTCTGAAATCAGGTCAAGTCCATTGTGGCCGATGTCATCTAAACGTCCCAGGAATGGAGATACATACGTCGCCCCCGCTCTTGCAGCAAGAAGCGCCTGGTTGGCATTGAAGATCAATGTAACGTTTGTTTTGATGCCTAAGTCAGTAAGTGCTCTCACCGCTTTTAAACCGTCAGACGTCATTGGAATTTTGACCGTAATGTTCGGAGCGATTTTCGCCAGTTCTTTTCCTTCCTCGATCATTTCCTCAGCTTTCAAAGAAATAACCTCTGCGCTTACAGACCCTTTCACGACGTCTGTAATCTCGCGAAGACGGTCGTGGAATGATACGTTAGCTTCCTTTGCTACTAAACTAGGGTTCGTCGTAACACCGGCGAGAATTCCTAATTCATTCGCTTCTTTAATTTCATCGATATTCGCTGTATCAACAAAGAATAACATTTTCAAAAAGCCTCCCTGATTAAGAAATTTTCTGAACTGTGAATTATGATTGCGCTTTCTATAGATAGACGGAAAACCGCCTGTCAAGCTGTCAGGCGGCTATAAAAAGTTCCAATTGAATTAAGCTTGGTTTGAAGAACCAAATTCACGCATTTTACCGATAACTGTTTCTTTGATCGCTTCACGAGCTGGTCCAAGATATTTACGTGGATCGTACTCGTCAGGCTTAGCTGCCAATGTTTCGCGAACAGCTTTTGCAGAAGAAATTTGGTTTTCAGTATTCACGTTGATTTTAGCTGTACCAAGTGAAATTGATTTTTTGATGTCAGCAGTCGGAATTCCAGTACCGCCGTGAAGAACTAGCGGAAGACCAGTTGATTTCCCGATTTCTTCCATTTCTTTGAAACCAAGGTTTGGTTCGCCTTTGTAAGGGCCGTGAACAGAACCTAATGCAGGTGCAAGGCAGTCGATGCCAGTGCGCTCAACAAGCTCTTGGCACTCTTTAGGGTCAGCGTAGATTACGCCTTCAGCGATAACGTCATCTTCTTGTCCGCCTACTGTTCCAAGCTCAGCTTCTACAGATACTCCGTGGAAATGAGCAAGCTCAACAACTTTAGCAGTTGTTGCTACGTTTTCTTCAAATGGATGGTGAGAAGCGTCGATCATTACAGATGTGAAACCTGCATGAATCGCTTTCGCACAAGATTCAAAGCTTGAACCGTGGTCTAAGTGAATCGCAACAGGAACTGTCACTTTGTACTCTTCCATAAGTGCTTTTACCATAGCAACGACTGTTTTGAAGCCGCCCATGTAGCGTCCCGCACCTTCGGAAACACCAAGGATCACTGGAGATTTTTCTTCTTCAGCTGCTTGTAAAATCGCTTGAGTAAACTCAAGGTTGTTTAAGTTAAATTGTCCTACAGCGTACCCTTTTTCTTTAGCTGTATTCAACATTTCCGTCATAGAAACTAAAGGCATGTCGAATGTCCTCCTTATGTAGCCTGATTGTCTTCTAGCGAAAAAAGCTTTCCACCCTAGCATGACCCATATATTGCTGTCATATGTAAATACTCAGATCGCTTTTTCTCCATAACTAGGATACCAACTTTTCGACAAATCGGCAACACAATGACATCATTCATTTGTTTCTTCTTTTTGTCAGTTAGACTTCAGGGGCAGATATTTTTTGACGGCATCTCTGATTTCGTCGATGTCAAACGGCTTTGCAAAGTGCGTCAGAGCGCCCAATTCCTTTGATTCCTGGATCATGTCGAGCTCTCCGTATGCCGTCATGATAATGACCCGGATGTTTTCGTCAATGACCTTCATCCGTTTTAGGATTTCGATTCCGTCCATGCCGGGAATTTTCATGTCTAAAAGCACAAGATCGGGCCGTTCTTTTGTCACAATGTCAAGCGCCTGCAGGCCGTTTGCAGCCTGAAACGTCTGGTAGCCTTCTTTATTGAACACTTCATTAAGCAAAATACGAATGCCGTATTGATCATCAACGATTAAAATTTTTTCATTCATCATTTTACACCCCAATATTATGATTTTCGTCAAAAGTAAGCAGTAGTGTATGTATTCTGTTTGATTTTCCTATTTCCTTTAATTATAATAGTCTACTTTACGACATTTTCTGAGCATTTTCTCTTTTGTTGTATACTGATATTGTACGTTATAAAGGAGGATTCACTTATGTTGAAAATATTTACGACGCAGTTAACAGGTATTTTTTTCCGCATTCAGGATAAGGAATCTGACGCGATTGAAGATGGGGCGCGGCTGCTTGCTCAAGCGGTGATCAGCGGGCATTCCATTTATTTATACGGAGCGAATGAGCTTCAGGGCGTCTTTTATGAGGCCACTGAAAGCAAAGAACCCTTTCCATCTGTCAAAGCCTTTCCAGAAAGCGCTGAAGAAGTGACAGAAAGCGACAGGGTGCTGATGTTTTGCTCGGGGCCGGGCACAGCCGAAGAGCAGGCGCTCGCAAAAGAGCTGTATGAAAAAGGCGCGGGAGTCGTATGCGTTTCGCCCGCAGCCAAAGATAGCGCGGGAATAGAACAGTATTGTGATGTGCATATTGATTCTAAATTAAAAATGCCGCTTGTTCCCGATGAAGACGGCACCCGTTACGGATTTCCCTCTTTAATGACGGCACTGTATGTCTATCACGCTTTATCGTTTACCCTAAAAGAAATTCTGCAAGAGTATGCATAATATCTTATTGTACATGCTTGATCTTGCCGGAAACAAATAAAAAAGACTTGCCCGCTTTTGACAAACGGCAAGTCTTTTTTTGTTACTTCTGATTCGCAGCTTCGACAGACGCTCCGATAAAGCCTTTGAATAGAGGCTGAGGTCTTGTCGGTCTTGACTTGAACTCTGGGTGGAACTGAGAAGCCACGAACCAAGGGTGTTCTTTCAGCTCGATGATTTCAACAAGGCGTCCGTCAGGGCTTGTGCCTGAGAATACGAAGCCTTGCTCTTCCATTTGCTGTCTGAATTCATTGTTAAACTCATAGCGATGGCGGTGGCGCTCGTACACCACTTCATCCTGATACACTTCAAAGGCTTTCGTGCCTTCTTCAAGCTTACAAGGGTAAAGGCCGAGACGAAGCGTTCCTCCGAGATCCTCAACATCCTTCTGTTCAGGAAGAAGGTCAATGATCGGGTATTGAGTTGACGGATCAATTTCCGCTGAGTGAGCGCCTTTTAAGCCCAATACGTTTCGTGCGTATTCAATAGACGCCACCTGCATGCCCAAGCAAATGCCCAAGAACGGAATATTGTTTTCTCGCGCGTATTTTGTTGCGACGATTTTGCCTTCAACACCGCGGTCTCCGAATCCGCCCGGCACAATGATGCCGTCAGTTCCGCTTGTGAGTTCTGCGATATTGTTTTCTGTCACTTCTTCCGCGTTGATCCATTTCACTTTTACATCTGTGTCAAACGCATAGCCCGCATGGCGAAGGGACTCGACAACAGAAATGTATGCGTCAGGAAGCTCAACATATTTGCCGACAAGGCCGATTGTAATCGTTTGAGACAGGTTGCTGACCTTGTTAACAAGCTCTTTCCACTCGGACATTTCCGCTTCTTCGCATGCCAATTTCATGTGCTCGCAAACAAGCTTATCAAGCCCTTGTTTTTGAAGCTCAAGCGGAATGGAGTAGAGGTTGTCCGCATCTTCACATTCAATAACCGCTTTTGTATCGATGTCGCAGAATAGCGCGATTTTATCTTTCATGTCTTGAGAAATCGGCATTTCTGTACGAACGACGATAATGTTTGGCTGAATGCCCAAGCTGCGCAATTCTTTTACGCTGTGCTGTGTCGGTTTTGTTTTTAATTCCCCAGCAGCTTTAATGTAAGGGACAAGCGTACAGTGGATGTACATTACGTTTTCACGGCCGATGTCGCTCTTCATTTGGCGGATTGCTTCAAGGAATGGCAATGATTCGATGTCTCCGACAGTACCGCCGATTTCTGTAATAACGACATCTGCGTTTGTCTCTTTTCCTGCGCGGTAAACACGGTCTTTCAATTCGTTTGTGATGTGCGGGATGACCTGTACGGTTCCGCCAAGGTAATCTCCGCGGCGTTCTTTTTTAAGAACTGTTGAATAGATTTTACCTGTTGTCACGTTGCTGAATTTATTCAGATTAATGTCGATAAAACGCTCATAGTGACCAAGGTCCAAGTCTGTTTCAGCGCCGTCATCCGTTACGAATACTTCACCGTGCTGGTACGGGCTCATTGTTCCCGGGTCAACATTGATGTATGGATCGAATTTTTGAATCGTCACGTTCAGTCCGCGGTTTTTCAGCAAACGTCCTAATGAAGCTGCTACAATACCCTTTCCAAGTGAGGATACAACTCCCCCGGTTACAAAAATATATTTCGTCATTTCGTTTGCTCCTCTCTTCGCTCTTAGCTACATTTTTAAAATGTACTATTTTATAAAAAATCATTTAGCCTTTTAAATGATTTATAAGAAAAATGAGGGGTGAAAATAAGAAAGCTCCCTTTCAATTTCTTGAAAGGGAGCATAACGTACTATGTTCTCTCTTCGTTTTTGAAGAGCCCAAAATACATACTACATAGTTCGACTATGAAAGTCAAGATCGTTTTGAAGATGAAATCTGATACTATTTAACTTCCTCTTCTTCATCGTCATAGTCTTCATCATCTTCATCAATAATATCTTCTTCAATCTCAAGATCGTCATCATCTTCATCAATATCTTCATCATCAAAATCGTCGGTCTCAAGATCAAGTTCTTCCTCAACTTCATCCAAATCAAGGTCGTCCTCGTCGATCTCTTCAAACTCGTCAAGATCAAGATCTTCCTCGACTGCTTTCTTCGCTTTTTTCTTTTTCGCCTTGACTGTCGGCTGTGTTTCTTCGTCAAGCTGATCATATGGATACCAGCTGCGAAGCCCCCACGTCTGGTCAGAAAGCGCCAGGAAGCGGCCGTCAATGTTTAAATCTGTATAAAATTGAGCGATGCGGTCTCCAAGCTCTTCTTTTTTCACGCCGAGCAAAGATGCAATTTCATTTAAAAGCTCCTGAAAAGGAACTGGTTTTTTATGTTCTTCAAATAATTCGTGAGCGATTTCAACTAAAGCCATTTCCTTTAGCTCTTCCTGTGAATATTGTTTGATACCCAAGGTCGGACACTCCCTTTCTATTACTTATATGTATCTGTTTTATCAATAATGAAAGCGATTTTGTATCGTTCTTATACAAACCATACCTCTCATTATAAACAAAATAAAACAGAATATGCTACCCTTAACAGCGTTAATTTAAATAATTTTACAAGAGTGATCCGACTGAGAGATGTTTTCCGTTAATCCGCGAGCATTCTGGAGATGACAAGTCTTTGAATTTCTTGAGTGCCTTCATAGATTTGCGTGATTTTCGCATCACGCATATAGCGTTCTACTGGGTAATCTTTTGTATAGCCGTAGCCGCCGAAAATCTGCACGGCTTCAGTCGTCACCTTCATCGCCGTATCCCCAGCCATCAGTTTGGACATGGCGGAAGCTTTTCCATATGGAAGGCCTGATGATTCTAACCATGCAGCCTGATAGGTCAGTAGCCTTGAAGCTTCTATCATTGTAGCCATATCCGCGAGTTTAAAAGCGATGCCCTGCTGCTCAGCGATCGCTTTTCCGAATTGCTTTCGCTCTTTTGCATATTGAAGCGCCGCATCAAGCGCCCCTTGAGCGATGCCCACGGCTTGTGCGGCAATGCCGTTTCTGCCTCCGTCAAGCGTCTTCATCGCGATTTTGAAGCCTTCTCCTTCTGCTCCGAGACGGTTTGATGCAGGGACTACACAATCTTCGAACATGATTTCCGTTGTCGGTGAAGAACGGATGCCCAGCTTCTTTTCTTTCTTGCCTGTAAAAAATCCTTCAAAATCCTTTTCTACTATAAAAGCGGTAATGCCTTTTTTCTTTTTCTTGGGATCGGTGACTGCAAAAACAATATAAATATCAGCAACACCGCCGTTTGTGATAAACACTTTTGAACCATTTAACACATAGTCATCGCCGATTCGTTCAGCAGTTGTTTTCATGCCGCCGGCGTCAGAACCTGACCCTGCTTCGGTCAAAGCGAATGCGCCGATTTTCTCTCCTAGGGCCAGCTGTGTTAAGTACTCTGTCTTCTGTTCCTCCGTCCCAAAGGCAAACAGCGGCCAGCTGCAAAGAGAGATATGGGCGGAAAGCGTCACACCGGTGGAGGCGCACACTTTTGACAGCTCCTCCACAGCGATGACGTAGGCCAAATCGTCACTCCCGATTCCACCGTAATCTTCAGGCCACGGAATACCCGTCAGCCCCAGATTTGCCATTTCCCGAAACAGCTCGCGATCGAAGCGTTCTTGTTCGTCTCGTTCTGCCGCTGTCGGAGCCACCTCATGCTTCGCAAAATCGCGCACCAATTTTCGTATCATCTCGTGTTCTTCTGATAATGAAAAATTCATTCCTTCTCCCCCATTTTCAGGTCAGCGCCTAAAACGGATTGAGCCAGAAGCTCGACGACGTCGTATGTTTTGACTTGGTCTTCGGCTTCCTTCGCCTTTGTGCCGTCCCCAAGCATCGTGAGACAGTACGGACAGCCGGAACTGATCACCGATGGGTTGACTGCGAGCGCTTGCTCAGTCCTGGCGACGTTAATCCTGTTGCCCGTTTCTTCCTCCATCCACATTAATCCCCCGCCGGCTCCGCAGCACATGCCGGTTTCCCGGTTCCTCTCCATTTCAATCAGCTGCACGCCCGGAATGGCTTTCAAAATCTCTCTCGGCGGATCATAGACTTCATTGTACCGGCCCAAATAACACGAATCATGGAAGGTAATCGTCTCATGAAGCGGGTGCTGCGGCTTTAACTTTCCGTTTTTCACAAGCTCGGCCAGCACCTCTGTATGATGATAAACCTCGCCTTCAAATCCGAAATCCGGATATTCGTTTTTAAATAAATTGTATGCATGGGGATCGATCGTAACGATTTTTTTGACATCATTTTTTTCAAATTCAGAAATATTCTTCTCAGCCAGCTCTTGGAACAAAAATTCATTTCCGAGGCGGCGCGGCGTGTCTCCTGAATTTTTTTCTTTATTGCCGAGGATCGCGAAGGACACGCCTGCGTGATTGAGCAGCTTGGCAAAGGAAATCGCGATTTTCTGGCTTCTGTTGTCGTAGGACCCCATGGAACCAACCCAGAAAAGGTACTCAAATTCTTTTCCTTCTTTTTTCATTTCTTTCACGGTCGGTATCTCAGCATCCGGCGCCGCGTCACGCCAGTTTTCGCGTTCCTTGCGGTTGAGTCCCCACGGATTTCCCTGCCGCTCGATACTAGTCATCGCGCGCTGGGCGTCACTGTCCATTTTTCCTTCAGTCAGTACGAGGTAGCGGCGGAGGTCGATGATTTTATCCACGTGCTCATTCATGACCGGGCATTGATCCTCACAGTTTCGGCAAGTGGTGCACGCCCAAATTTCTTCCTCTGTGATGACGTCGCCGATCAAGCTTGGATTGTAATCCAGCGCTGCCGCGGCTTCCTGCGACCCGCTGCCCGCTGACGCTGCCGCCAGCTGATTGCCTCTCGTATGTTGGAACGCTGCCGCGGGCACCCATGGCGAGCGCGAGGTGACGGCGGCGCCTTTTTCCGTGAGGTGATCTCTGAGACGCAAAATCAAGTCCATCGGAGACAGCATTTTTCCGGTGCCTGTTGCAGGGCACATATTGGTGCAGCGGCCGCACTCGACACACGCGTACAAGTCAAGCAGCTGGGACTGCCTGAAATCTTCAATTTTACCCGCTCCGTAGCTTTCTTTCGTTTCGTCGGTAAAATCTATTTTTTCAAGTTTTCCGGCAGATTCCATTCGATTGAAAAAGACATTTGCCGGGCCGGCGATTAAATGGGCATGCTTCGACTGGGGCACGTACACTAAAAAGCTAAGCAAGAACAGAAGATGGATCCACCATGCGATATAGAAAATCACTGCCGCACCTGTTTTCCCGACTCCGCTAAGCATAAACGCAATACCTGAAGCAATTGGCTCGCTCCAAGAAAGCCCATGCTCATGCCAGATCAGATTCATCCCGTTCCCAAGCAGAACGGTCAGCATTAAACCTCCGATGAAAATCAGAACGAGTCCGGCTTTGAAATTGCGTTTCAGCCTCACGAGCTTTTCGATATAACGTCTGTAGAATGCCCATCCCACAGCAATTAAAATGAGAAACGTAACGATTTCCTGAAAAAAAGTGAAAGCGGGATAGACCGGGCCAAGCGGCAGATTTCTGCCGGGAGCCAGTCCTTTGATGATAAAGTCAATCGCTCCAAACTGAACCAAAATAAATCCATAGAAAAACATGACGTGAATGATACCGCTTTTCTTGTCCTTGAGCAGTTTTTTCTGTCCGAATACATTCACCCATATGGCGCGAAGCCGTTCCTTGAACCGTTGATCAAATTGTTCTTTCTGGCCGAGCTTGATGTAGGCCAGTCTCGTTTTGACCAAGTACACAAACAAATAGACAGCGTAAGCGGTTACAATCAAAAATAATAATGCATTTGCGATGAGAAAGCCGCTCATTCCAATTCCCCCTTTTTACTGGATAAAGACCGCGATCCCCTACCCCCGAATCTGTATAAGATTACCTTTATGATAAATAATGAATGAGTGTTCAGTCAATAATTAAATTCCCTCTGTTCGGGCACACTACCTTTACTACGGAAAGGAGTGCCGGTATGAAGGTATTTATCGTGATTATGATCATTGTCGTTATTTTTTTTGCTTTGATTCTGCTTGATATCTTCATGGGCCGTGCCGGATACAGAAAGAAGGCGTACGAGCCTGTTTTTTCAAAAAAGAAGAGTGACATCGAATTGATCCACTGCGGATCTGATCTCGTTGAGCGGATGATGAAGGATATTCGCCAGGCCGCCTCTTCTGTTCACATGATGTTTTTTATTATGAAAAATGATGAGGTCAGCCACAATATGTATACCCTGCTGAAAACAAAAGCCCAGGCTGGCGTCTCCGTTTATTTGCTTCTGGATTGGGCGGGCTGCCGGGCAATTAAAAAAACGGCGCTGCAGACGATGAAAAATGCCGGCGTCCATGTCCATGTGATGAATCGTCCCCGTTTTCCTTTTTTCTTTTTTCACATGCAAAAGCGGAATCACCGGAAGATTACGGTGATAGACGGAAAAATCGGTTATATCGGCGGGTTTAACATCGCCGAAGAATATCTTGGAAAGAAGGCGAAGTTCGGCAATTGGGAGGATTATCATCTGCGTATAAAGGGAGAAGGCGTACATGATCTTCAAACGCTTTTTGCTTCCGATCTAAAACGAAATACCGAAATCACATTGGGTTCGGATGTTTGGCCAAAGCTTCAGCAAGGGAATATTTCTCACAAGATCTATGCGACCGACGGTTATTCCCTTGAAAACATATACTTGGCCAATATCGCCCAAGCGAAGAATCGCCTTACGGTTTGCACGCCTTATTACATTCCATCAAAACCGCTCCAAGAAGCCCTCCTCAATGCAAGAAAAAACGGCGTATCCGTGAGAATCATTGTACCGATGAAATCAGACCATCCGCTGGTGAGAGAAGCGGCTTTTACGTATTATTCGGAGCTCTTGGATGCCGGCTGTCTTATTTATCGTTATTATCAAGGGTTTTATCATGTAAAAGCTGTCATCATAGACGACCATCTCAGCATAATCGGAACAGCCAACTTCGATAAACGAAGCCTGTTTTTAAATGAAGAGGTGAATGTCGAAATTGATGACGAAGCGTTTACAAGTGAAGTCTATGCCACGATTGAGGAGGATATGAAAAAGTCGGAGCTGCTGACGATGGAGGATTTCAGCAAGCGCACATTCAGGCAGCGACCGGCGGAATGGCTCGGCAAGGCGTTATCTTATTTCTTATAAAGGAGAGTTCCTATGATTTTCAGATTCGGGTTCGTTTCAAATGCGATGAGCCTTTGGGATGCGTCTCCCGCTAAAACATTGACATTCGCGCGTTATTCAAAGCTTTCAAAGACTGAAAGAAAAGAAGCGCTTCTGACTGTGACAAAAGCCAATTTACGCAATACGATGAGAACCCTTCACTATATCATTGGACACGGCATTCCTTTGTACCGTTTTTCCAGTTCGATTGTGCCGCTGGCTACGCACCCCGAAGTGATGTGGGATTTTGTAACACCATTTCAAAAAGAGTTTCGGGAGATTGGAGAGCTTGTGAAAACACATCAACTGAGATCAAGCTTTCATCCAAACCAATTCACTCTGTTTACGAGCCCGAAGGAATCTGTCACAAACAATGCGTTAACCGATATGGCGTATCATTACCGTATGCTTGAAGCCATGGGCATTGCTGATCGCTCCGTGATCAATATTCATATTGGCGGCGCTTACGGCAATAAAGACACCGCGACCGCACAATTTCATCACAATATAAAACAGCTGCCACAGGAGATCAAGCAGCGGATGACACTTGAAAATGATGATAAAACATATACGACGGAAGAAACGCTTCAGGTCTGTGAGCAGGAGAATGTTCCGTTTGTCTTTGACTTTCATCATTTTTACGCCAATCCAGATGATCACGCCGACCTGAATGAAGCGCTGCCCCGGATGATCAAAACGTGGGAGCGGATCGGCCTTCAGCCAAAGGTTCACTTGTCTTCCCCAAAATCGGAGCAAGCCATACGCAGCCATGCCGATTATGTTGACGCCAACTTTTTGCTGCCGCTGTTGGAACGCTTTAGGCAATGGGGAACAAATATAGATTTCATGATCGAAGCAAAGCAGAAAGACAAGGCGCTTCTCCGCTTGATGGATGAATTAAGCTCCATCCGCGGTGTCAAACGCATTGGCGGCGGCGCGCTGCAATGGAAGTCATAAATGTGCAAAAACAGGTTTACGGCTTGCTCGCTCTGGGAACATAGGCTATATAAGACAACAATCGATGGAGGAGAAAGATCATGAAAAACATCAAGTCTCTGAAAGTAGCCGCACAGGCATTTACTTTAAGAAATTTGATTCATCTTTATAAAATGTGCCATTCCGGAAGTCACGAGGTTTATATTTACTCAAAGAAAACGATGTGCAAAATCAAAAGCTTAATTGAGCTTGAAACATTCCGCATGGCTCATAACGAAAAGGAATATCTGATCGTAGTGGAAGGAACAAAAGCGCCACAGCTGATTGAGAAATTCCAAAATCTCATCGAGCCTGCTGAAAGAGAAGCGCTTTAAATTTACATATAAAAAGGATAGACATCTTGTCTATCCTTTTTCTTATGATCTTACATAATGGAGCTGAACCGCTTGTCCAAATTGTTTCATCCCTTTTAGCCGTAGCTTTGTTTCGTTCGTTAGCTCTTGAAACAGCGGGATGCCGCTTCCTAACACAACCGGAATAATGGTGATGATGAATTCGTCGATGGCATCTTCTTTCATAAAGGCATTCACCAGCTCTGCCCCGCCAGCTATCCAGATGTTTAAGCCTTTTTCCTGTTTCAAACGGTCAGTGAAGGCTCTGGCTCCCTCATTGATAAACGTCACATGTTCATCCTGATAACTGTCGGGCGATCCTGTAAAAACATAGCAGGTTTTATCCTGATACGGGAAAACGGGGGTTAGCACTTTAACGTGCTCATATGTGCTCCGCCCTAAAATGACTGTATCAACAGTCTGATAAAAATCACTGTAGCCGTTGTCGCCTTCACCTTCAAATTCATCCAGCCAATTGATGCTTCCATCTTCTCTTGCGATCATCCCGTCCAATGAAACAGCAATGTACAGCACATTTTTTCTGTCCATGTTCTCCCCCTATCGCTGCACCATTTGCCCGAATTGCGCTTGATGCAGCCTGCTGTATAGGCCTCCGGCTTCGATCAGGTCTTGATGACGGCCTTGTTCTTCAATCCCATTGTTTGTAACGACTACAATTCTGTCCGCGTCTTTGATTGTCGCCAGCCTGTGGGCGATGACGAGCGTCGTGCGCCCCTCGGACAACTCTTGAAGCGCCTTTTGGATCGCCGCTTCCGTTTCCGTATCAAGGGCTGAGGTGGCTTCGTCGAGAATCAGGATCGACGGATTTTTCAAGAACATCCGCGCAATTGACAAACGCTGTTTTTGCCCGCCGGAAAGCTTCACGCCGCGTTCGCCAATCATAGTATCCAATCCATCCGGCATGCTATGGACGAGATCTTCCAGATGCGCCTGCTTCACAGCCTGCCAAATGTCTTCTTCTGATGCGCCTAATCGGCCGTAGGCGATATTTTCTCTAAGCGTACCCGCGAATAAGAAAACGTCCTGCTGTACGACGCCAATTTGCCCGCGCAATGAAGAAAGCGTCATGTCTTTTATGCTGATGCCGTCAATTGTAATGTCGCCCTCCGACGCTTCATAAAAGCGCGGAAGCAGGCTGCAAAGCGTTGATTTTCCCGCACCTGACGGACCAACGAACGCAACCGTTTCCCCCGCTTGAATGGATAGGTTAATGTCATTGAGGACGTTGTGATGGTCATCATAGCCAAACGAAACATGTTCATAGCGGATATTGCCCTTCAGGCCGGAAACATCTCTCGCATCAGGTAAATCCTGAATATCCGGCTCGGTCTCCATGAGTTCCATATAGCTTTTGAAACCGGCGATCCCCCTCGGATACATTTCAATAATGGCATTAATTTTGTCAATAGGCCTGAACAGCACATTCGTCAGGAGCACAAACGCCACAAATTCCCCGTACGATAAGGAGCCGCGAATAACAAACCACGTCCCGCACAAAAGGACAAACAGCGTGACAAATCTGGTCAGCATATAGCTGATTGAACCGTTTTTCGCCATGATTTTGTAGGAAGAAAGCTTTGTGACACGAAAACGCTGGTTGTTGACGGCGAAGCGTTCTTTTTCAAACGCTTCATTGCCGAACGCCTGCACAAGCCGGATCCCGCCGATATTATTTTCTACCCGCGCGCTGAAGTCCCCGATATCTTTGTTCAGTGTGGTAAATGCTTTGGTCATCTTTTTGTTGAAATAAAGCGCCAGCCAAATGACGATCGGCATAATGATAAACGTTAATAATGCCAGCTGCCAGTTAATAAACAGCATCACTCCGAACGCACCAAGAATGGTCATGACGGCAATGAATAAGTCTTCCGGACCGTGATGGGCAACTTCACCGATATACATTAAATCGTTCGTCAGCTTCGACATCAGGGTTCCCGTCTTGTTGTTGTCGTAAAATTTAAACGGGAGCTTTTGCAAATGGTCAAAAAGCGACTTTCTCATATCCGTCTCGATATTAATTCCGAGCATGTGCCCCCAGTAGGTCACAATATACTGAAGAGCTGAGCTGAGCGCATACACCGCAAATAAGCCGATTGAGGTCGCGATGATCAGCCCCCAGTCCCTGCCCGGCAGCAAGGTATCAATAAAATAATTGACGATCAAAGGAAAGCTAAGCTCCATTAAACCTCCCGCGATCGCTGAGAAAAAGTCGAGAAAGAACAACGTTTTATATGGTTTATAATATGAAAAAAATTGCCGCAGCACCCTATCTTCCCCCAATGTATAAATAACTGATAATATTTCTCAATTATACTATACACAGGCCGTTTTGAAAGATCAGATTTCTTTTTTCTTACAAAACCCCTGAAAACAAACGGGCAAATGACTCTTTTGTCCGGTCAGCCACGCCTCTTTTATAAAAGCCGACAGGGCTGAGCTTTTCACTTTCCTGCATATCCTCTTCAAAATGGGCCTCGAGGGTGCGAATCGCTTCAGCATCCGTAAAGAACACATTCACTTCAAAGTTGAGCTGAAAGCTGCGCATGTCCATATTCGCCGTGCCAACGGAGGCGAGATCGCCATCAATGATCATGACTTTTTGATGCATGAAGCCTTTTTGGTAGGAGTACACTTCAATCCCCTCAAGAAGCAGCTCCGGGAAATAGGATCTCGACGCGTATTGGGTCAAAAAGCTGTCGTTCCTCTCCGGCACCATAACCCTTACCTCCACGCCTTTTGTCGCTGCTGCTTTCAGCGCTGTGCGAATGGATTCATTGGGGACAAAATAGGGCGTGGCGATCCAGATTGACTTCTGTGCGGAAGAAATCATTTCATAGTATAGGTCGCTCATGCTTTCCTTCATGTCAGGGCCTGTCGCGACAATTTGATAAATGCCCCCTCCCTCCACGGGCACAGGGGTATTGTACTCTTCTTGATCAATTAACACTTCATTGGAGACGTATTCCCAATCCAGCATAAAGATGGCGTGAAGCGTTTGCACAATCTCACCTTCCAGCCGCAGGTGCGTGTCTCTCCAAAACCCGATGTGCGGATCCCGGCTGATATATTCCTTCCCGACATTTAAGCCGCCCACGAAGCCGGTTTTTCCATCGATGATCACAATTTTCCGGTGATTTCTGAAATTCAGCTTCTGGTTGAAGAACCCGTATTTCAGCGGAGAGAACGGAACGATATTCACTCCCGCTTGTTTCATTCTCATAATGTCTCTTCTTGACAGTTTCATGCTCCCTGCCGCATCGTATAAAAACCTCACCTCGACACCCTGGCGCGCTTTTTCCATCATAATGTCCATCATGCCGCGCCCAAGCATGTCTGATTTAAACATGTAGTATTCAATATGTATGTAAGACTCCGCTTTTCTCATCGCTTTGAAAAGTTCAGGGAAGGTTTCTTCGCCGTTTTTCAGCACTTTGATCTTGCTTTTCGTATTGATATTCATATGGGCAGCCCTGATGGAATATGTAAAGAACCTCTCTTGATTGTCCTTCAGCCCTGTCACTTCGGGCGTTTCCTCCTTGTCAAACAGCTTCCTGAGCTTCTCCCTGTTATACATTCGTTTTGTCTTAAACAGCTTTCCCTTTACATAAAGCTGTCCGGAAAAGAGATAAAACACGTAGCCGACGATTGGAAAAAAGACAAGAATGTGGATCCATAACAGCGTGTGCTGCGAGGTGCGATTTTCAAGAATTAATGAATAGATGCTGAACAAAATAATGCTTATATAGCAAAGCAATCCTCCGTAAAACTCAAGTCTGGAAACCGGAAAAAACCATATGACATATGCCCCGATGAGCATCATATATAAAAAGAAAAATTCCAGTCTCCTTTTCAGCATCCTAATTCTCTCCTATCTGATTCGATTACCTCTGTATTACCTCTTTTTTCTAGTCTGTAAACCTTCTATGCAAAAAGCCTCACCGCAAAAAAGCGGAAAGGCCTATGATGAGGCTTCCTGAGATTGGCCGGGTGTCATGTTCTTGAGCATAACCGGCTTGAGGGAGTAGCTGCTTTTGATTTTATTTTTGAAGAAGCCGACGATCAGGCCCGTGACCGCGATGGACACTAAGGAGCAGAGCCCTTTCAGCAAGCCGACTGAGAAAATGCCGGCCAGCACTGCGGCAAAATCGAAGAGAAAATTAACTGTCCCGGGGTTCCAGCCGTATCGTTTTTGCAGAAATAAAGCAAGAATATTGGCACCGCCGAGTGAAGCCTGATGGTAAAACATGAGCGACAGGCCGAGCCCGATCAGCGCCCCGCCGCAAATCGCCCCGGCAAGCGGTGAAAAAGAGGCAGACGGCAGCCAGTGATCCGCGCTTGTGAACAGAGTCAGCGCCGTGACTGCAAATACGGTAGATAGAGTGAATCTGATGCCCATTCTGATGAGAGAAAACACATAAAACGGGATATTGATCAGAAAGAAGATGATGGCAAACGAGGAGTGAAACCAGTATGTGAGGCTTAGTGACAGTCCAGCCGTGCCGCCGGTTAATACATGAGAATGTCTGAGTGTCAGGATTCCGGCGCTTGTCATAACACAAGCCATTAAAATGAGTAAAATCCGCTTCATTCTTCACTCTCCTTTTCAGATGATGCAATACAAACATAACAAGACTGCCGGCCGCCCAGCCATTATCTTGGCAGAAAATATCTTATGTTTTCATCAAGATAAAAAAATCCCCCTCTTGAAGGGGGATTTTTACGAGCGTTTCCGATACACGACATAGCTTCGAGTCAGATACTTGAGCGGCAGACTGAACACATGAACCAATCTTGTAAACGGCCACAGGATAAAAACAACGTAGCCTATCACAATATGAAACTTAAACCATAGCGGGACACTCTCCATCAACGAGGGGTCAGGTCGGAACAAAACGATTTCCCTGAACCACGGTCCGACTGTTGTCCGGTAATCAAAGCCTTTCGAATCAATGTTGAGAAACGTGGCCGCAACACCCGACAGCATCATGAAAAGCAGCAGGATGAGCGTAAGGATATCCGATGGCGAGCTGGTTTTGCGGATTCTTTTGTCAAACAGCCGTCTGTACGTCAGGATGACAAGTCCGGTACATGCCGCAATCCCCGCCGGCAGGCCTGCACCAATCGCCATTTTGTGATACATGTGCTCTGAAATGCCAATTGCACCATACACGCCTTCCGGGATCAAAATTCCCATGACATGCCCGCCGACAACGCACAGCAGTCCCCAATGAAAAAGAGTGCTGCCCGCCGCAAGTTTTTTCTTTTCTAACATCTCGCTTGATTTCGCCGTCCAGCCAAATTGGTCATGCTGGTAGCGGTAAATATGGCCGCCGATAAAGATCGTCAATACAATGTATGGCATCACGCCCCAGAGGATCTGTCCGTTCATGCCTGAACAGTCCCTTCAATGCTTTCACGAACGCCGAGGTTTTCCAGCGCGGCCAGCAGCACGTGCAGCAGCTCAGCGTATATGCTGTCATTTTTTTCGAGGCGGGATGCCAGCTCCCTTACATTTGACAGATATTTCTCAAACACACTTCTCGCTGCTTCAATTTCTGCAACTGCGGCAAATTCCAGCATCAGCGGCAGGTAATCTGGCAGTTCCTTCTCTGTCGGCAGGAAACCGGATTGCTGATAGGTGTTTTTTAAATGCAGCAATTCGATGCCGCGTTCCCTTTGCTCGCCTGAGTTAAAGTAGGTGACATACATATTTGTTTTTTTCCCGAAGTCGAATGTATAGACATAGTGTTCAATCAGCGCTTCCGGAGAAAAGCTGGCTGACGCCTCGAAAAAGTACAGCAGCTTCTCCCGGATTTGCCGGTTGCCGATTTCATGGATAAGAGCCTTCCAATCGGGAAGCTCGGCTCTCCACTCTTCATCCGGATAAGAGAGAAGACAGGAAAGAGCAGAGAACGTGATTTGCCGGTCTGTGGTGTTCATCTTGTTACACCTCATTTATCAAAAGTTAGAAACAGGAGCCGGGACCGCCTGAAAATGATAAGCCGCAGCTTCCTTGTTCAGCGTATAAATCTGATACTTCTTCTCGATGGCTGCTCGGAATCACAAAGCGGTCATCATATTTGGCAATCGCAAGCAGCCGATACATATCTTCAATTTGCTGTTCTGTTAAGCCGACACTGGAGATCAGTTCCGGATCGATTGATTTATTCGTCTGGACCGCTCTCATATACTGGCGCATGACAGACATTTTCTTTAATGTTGACCGAATATGATCCGTATCACCGGCTGTTAACAGCTGCGCCAAATAATCTATCGGGATTCTCATTTGGTCGATAGCCGGAAAAATATCTTCCGCCGTTTGCCGGCTGCCTTTTCCTTCAAAGAGATTCATAATCGGGCTGAGCGGCGGAATGTACCACACCATTGGCAGCGTGCGGTACTCAGGATGAAGCGGCAGCGCAATCTTCCAGTCAATGATCATTTTATAGATCGGCGATTGCTGCGCAGCCTCTATCCATTCAGCCGGAATGCCTTGTTCTTTTGCCAGCTTGGCAACCTCAGGATCATTTGGGTCAAGAAAAACGTCTAATTGTGAATGGTAGAGATCCTTTTCATTTTCAACAGATGCCGCTTCCTCCACTTTGTCCGCGTCATACAGCATGACGCCGAGGTAGCGGATTCTGCCAACACACGTCTCGGAGCAGATGGTCGGCAGCCCCGCCTCCAAACGCGGAAAGCAGAGTGTGCATTTTTCGGCTTTGTTCGTTTGCCAGTTAAAATAGACTTTTTTATAAGGACACGATGAGACGCAATATCTCCATGAACGGCATGCGTTTTGATCCACAAGCACAATGCCGTCCTCCTCGCGTTTGTACATGGCGCCGGACGGACAGGATGAAACGCACGCCGGGTTGATGCAGTGCTCGCAAATACGGGGCAGATACATCATAAAGACCTCATCGAATTCTGTTTTGATCGATTCCTCCATCTTTTGCACGTTTGGATCTTCAAGTCCCGTTATGTGGCCGCCTGCGAGATCATCCTCCCAGTTCGGCCCCCATTCGATATTCATGAAATCCCCCGTCAAGGACGATTTCGGTCGTGCCACTGGCTGGTGTTTTTTCTGCGGGCTATTCGTTAATGTTTCATAATCATAGTTCCAAGGTTCGTAGTAATCATCAATCGTCGGCTGGTTCGGATTGTAGAAAAGGCCCGCAAGCCGGTTTGTTTTCGAGCCTGATTTCAGCTCGAGCTTCCCTTTTTTCAATGTCCAGCCGCCTTTATATTTGTCCTGGTCCTCCCATTGCTTCGGGTAGCCGATGCCCGGCTTTGTTTCTACATTATTGAAGTACATATATTCCGCACCGGTACGGTTTGTCCACGTGTTTTTACAGGTGACGCTGCACGTGTGGCAGCCGATGCATTTATCCAAGTTCATGACCATACCGATTTGCGCTTTAATCTTCAAGCCAATCGACCTCCTTCAGCTTGCGGATGACGACATTCAGGTCGCGCTGATTCCCCGTTGGACCGTAATAGTTAAAGCCGTAGCTGAGCTGGGCGTAGCCCCCGATCATCTGTGTCGGCTTGACGTGAATCCTTGTCGGGCTGTTATGGGTGCCTCCGCGGTTATTCGTCAGCTTTGTTCCTGGCACGTTGATGTGGCGGTCCTGGGCATGGTGCATAAACGCCATTCCTTTAGGAATCCGATGAGACAAAACCGCTCTCGCGACGACAACGCCGTTTCGGTTGAAGCATTCAATCCAATCGTTGTCTTTGATATCCGTGTCCTCTGCATCATCTTTATTCATCCATACGGTCGGCCCGCCGCGGAACAGCGTCAGCATCGGCAGAGAATCAAAATACATGCTGTGGACAGACCATTTATTATGCGGCGTCAAATAATTGAGGACGATTTCTTTTCCCTCTTGATCAGGCCGCTTGCTCAGAAACGGGCGGTGTTGGAGGATCGGTTTAAATGTCGCCATCGTTTCACCGAATTCCATCATCAGTTCATGATCGACATAATAGGATTGTCTGCCTGTCAGCGTTCGCCACGGGATTAATTTCTCCACATTCGTCGTAAACGGCGAGTACCTGCGCCCGCCTTTTTCTGAGCCGGTAAACGCCGGAGAGGTGATGACCGTTTTCGGCTGGGCTGTAATTTGTTCGAACGTAAAGCATTCTTCCTCGCGCTCTTCCGCCAGGTCTTTCAGCTTCAGGTTTGTGATGTTTTCAAGTGATTCCCATGCTTTTACGGCGACCTTTCCATTCGAAGTGGACGATAGGGTTAAAATCGCTTCTGCCGCCTGCTTTGCTTCACTTATATTTGGACATCCCTTTGCCACGCTGTCTGAGGTGATTTCTCCCAGTCTCTTTTTGAGTGATTCATATTCATCGGCTATTGACCAGCTCATCCCTTTTGTTCCGCTCGGCTTTAAAGCAGCGTTAGGACCGAGTGCGGTCATTTTATGAAAAATGTGTTTGTAATCCCGTTCAACGACTTGGATGTTCGGCATCGTTTTTCCCGGAATGGCTTCACATTCGCCCTTGCTCCAGTCATTGATTTTGCCGAATGGCTGGGCCAATTCCTGCATGGTGTCGTGGAGGAGCGGCGTCGCAACCACTTCTTTCACCGGCTCCATATCGACTTCTTCTGCCAGATCTGAAACGGCTTTTGACAGCGCCTTGAAAATATCCCAGTCTGACTTCGATTCCCACGGAGCCGAGATCGCCGGAGCAAATGGATGAATGAACGGATGCATATCCGTGCTGCTGAGATCGTGTTTTTCATACCATGTCGCCGCCGGCAGCACGATATCAGAATACAGCGCCGTACCCGCCATTCGAAAATCAAGATTGATTAATAAGTCGAGCTTTCCTTCCGGCGCCTGCTCCCGCCATTTGATTTCTTCTGGGCGGATGCTGTCGCTGTCGTCATTCATTAAACCGTTCGTTGTCCCCAGCAAATGCTTGAGAAAATATTCATGCCCTTTTCCTGAGCTTGAGATCAGATTTGCCCGCCATACAAAGAGATTCCTTGGGAAATTCACTTCATTGTCAGGATCTTCAATTGCGAATTTCAGTTTTTTCTCTTGGAGCTGTGAGGCCACGAACGCACCTATGTCTTCAGGTGTTGCTGCCCCTGCTTTTTCAGCTTCTTTATACAGATCGATGCCATTTTGATTGAAAGTCGGGTAAGACGGAAGCCACCCTAGCCGCGCCGCCAGCACATTGTAATCAGCGTGGTGCTTGTAGCGAGATGACGCAGCAATCGGTGATGCCAAATCACTGATCGGCTGGTCCTCATAACGCCACTGATCTGTCGCAAAGTAGAAAAATGAAGTGCCGTTTTGCAGCTTGGGCACGCCCTCCCAGTCCTTTGCAGTTGCAATCGTCTGCCACCCTTCAGCAGGTCGGAGCTTTTCCTGCCCGACGTAATGGGCCCAGCCTCCGCCATTTACGCCTTGGGCGCCTACAAGCAAAACAAGATTTAACACTGCTCGGTAGATCGTGTCGGAGTTGAACCAGTGGTTAATGCCGGCTCCTACGATAATCATGGACCGGCCGTCTGTATCGATCGCATTTTGAGCAAACTCTCTGGCAATCTTAACGACAGCTTCTTTTTTGATTCCTGTCATTTGTTCCTGCCAGGCAGGCGTAAACGGCTCAGGATCATCATAGGAGACAGCTTGTTGTTCGCCGATGCCCCGATTTACGCCGTAGTTAGCCAGTATCAAGTCAAACACGGTCGTGACGTACGTCTCTTCACCGTTCAGGTTCATTTTTTTAATAGGAAGATCCCGCTCGATCACTTTGTTTCCGTCATTTGAAAAATACGGGATGCGCACCGTACCGATTTCATCTTCTATTCCGAGCACAGAAAGACGGGGTTCAATCGCTTCTCCTGTTTCTTCATCAATCATATGCAGGTTCCATTTCTGCTTCCCGTCCCAGCGGGAACCCATTGTCCCCTGCGGTATGGCAAATGCGCCTGTCTGTTCATTCCAGACCGCGGGCTTCCACTGATCATGCTTTGTCTGCCGCCCGATGTCCTTCGCATGCAAAAACCGGCCTGCTGTGTATACGCCATTTTCTTTTGATAAGGTGACGAGAAATGGAAAATCAGTGTATTGCTTCGCATACTCAATAAAACGTTCAGTTTCTTGGTTCACGTAGAATTCCTGAAGAATGACGTGACCCATGGCCATCGCAAGCGCCCCGTCAGTCCCTTGGCGGATACTCAGCCAGTCATCCGCGAACTTTGAGGATTCCGCAAAATCCGGACTGATCGAAATGACCTTAGCGCCTTTATAGCGGGCCTCCGCTAAAAAGTGCGCGTCAGGGGTTCTCGTTAACGGCACGTTGGAGCCCCATGTGATGATATAGCCTGAATTGTACCAATCACTGCTTTCTGGAACGTCCGTCTGGTCACCCCAAATTTGCGGGGACGCCGGCGGAAGATCCGCATACCAGTCATAAAAACTGAGCATAGGGCCGCCGATTAACGACATAAACCGGGAGCCTGACGCGTGGCTGATCATGGACATGGCCGGAATCGGAGAAAAGCCGACATTCCGGTCTGGCCCGTATTTCATCACTGTATACAGCAGAGAGGCTGAAATCAGCTTCAGCACCTCCGGCCATTCAGCACGAACAAAACCGCCTTTCCCTCTCGCCTGTTTATAGGACTTCGCTTTTTCAGGGTTTTCAACGATTGATTTCCAGGCATCCAGCGGATTTTGATGCATCTGCAATGCTTCCCGCCACAAATTGATCAGCACACCGCGCACGTATGGATATTTCACACGGAGCGGGCTGTAGATATACCATGAAAAACTGGCCCCCCGCGGACAGCCTCTCGGTTCGAAATCAGGCATATCCGGGCCTGTTGATGGATAATTCAAATTTTGTCCTTCCCACGTGACAATTCCGTTTTTCACATAAATATTCCAGCTGCAAGACCCCGTGCAGTTAACGCCGTGGGTGGAGCGAACGACTTTGTCGTACTGCCATCTGTTTCTGTATACATTCTCCCAATCGCGATCTTCGCGGGTGGTTTGGCTATGTTTATTTGAATGGTGTTCTATAGGAGAGAAAAAATTCAATCTCCTAAACAACGGACTCATTTTCTTTTTCTTCATGAGAGTTCACTCCTTCCGAGTCAGGTGGTGCTAAGTTCACTATAAACAGAGACAGCGTGTTCCCTTGTGAACTATGTCACACACTCTGCTTTTTTCACAAAATGTTCACACAAAGGAGAAGGAAGGATTTTCACAGGATGTGAGGAAGGCCGCGTTTGCAACACGCCTGATCATAAGCCGCCTTTCATTCAAAGATCAAAAAACCCGGCTCTATTTAAGAACCGGGCTCAGCATTTTCGTCTTGTGATGTATGCAAATACCGCAAAAATAATTGATAGGAACAAAAAACATTTTGCTGAAGCATGGCCAAAAAGTTCATTTGCAGCTGCGGATTGTAAGACATCATTTTTTTAAATACGTAATAAGGGATATTGAGAATCAGAATGTCTGAAGTGGCATTAACTGAGATAAAAGGTGATAAATAAAGCCCGCCTTTTTCATCAATCGGAAACACATCGCCTTTTTCCCACAGCGCAACGGTTTTCGACCCTTCAGGGAGCCTGGTGTCCATAAAACGGACACTGCCTTTTAATACAATATAAACAGATTGTGAATGAAGAAAGGATGGAGTTTGATCACATGGGCCGCTGATAAACGTGCCGTTTTTCAGCAAGGTTTCGACAATGGATAGAGGCACTTCATTAAACATGGGAAGTTGTTTCAGAAATAATAAATAGTCACACTGATTCATAAGAAAGCCTCCTGTGCTAAGGATAGCTTTAGTGTAGCTCGACTGAGCCTGTACAGCAGTGATGTATTTCACAGCCTGTATGATGAATGTCACTTATCAGGAGGGTGACTGCATTTATAATGGAAGAAAAAAGGAGGGTTTCGATGAAAGCGCTGATTCCGAAGCAGCACGGCGCATGGGCGATGCTGCTGATCCCATTTTTACTAGGCATAGTCAAGGGAGGCCCCGTTATTTGGCATATCCCGCTTTTCCTTGGCTGGCTTTTCCTATACTTAGCGGTTTATCCCGTTACACTTGCCTTAAAAAAGAAACAAATCAAACCATATCAAAAGTGGATGTGTTATTACGGTTTTCCCGCCTGCTGCTTTTTGATGATCCCTCTCTTTCATAAGCCTCCTCTCATCTGGGTGGGCGTTTCTTTACTGCCGCTGTTTCTCATCCATATGTATTTTGCCCGCCGAAAAAATGAACGAGCCCTATTGAATGATGTTGCGGGTGTTTTGTTCTTTTGTTCGGGAGGTCTTGCGAGCTGCTGGCTGGGGATGGGAACCCTTGACGGCTGGGCTTGGTTTATTTTCTTGCAGTCCGCTTTATTTTTTATCGGGAGTTCCTTTTATGTGAAATCGGTGATCCGCGAGAGAAAAAACAGGGCATTTGCATACTGGTCATGGGGATATCACCTGCTGCTCCCCTTTTTATCCGCTCTTTTCGGAGCAGGATGGGCGTTTCTCGCTTTTATCCCAAGCAGCTTGCGGGCATGGTTTTTTCATGGCAGGGATTGGCCTGTGAAAACGATTGGCATTCTGGAAATCGTGAACGCCTGCTTCTTTTTTGCCGTCATGTGCTTCTTTATGACAAGGTAAAAAAACAAGGACACCGCTGTCCTTGTTTTTTTCAGTCAATATTGCAAATCTCCAGCGGACAATTTTCACACTCAATTTCACACCGCAAATAGTCCCGCTTGTGCAAAATAATTTTTCCAGATTCGTCTATCGAAATAACCCCTTGTTTGCGGAGATCTCCGAGCATACGGTTGACGCTTTCCCGTGCAGCCGCGCAAAACTTTGCCAAATCCTGATTTGTCAGGACAATATTAATCAGAATGCCGTCGCTTCGCTCCACTCCGTAGCTGTTTGATAAGCGGATAAGGGTGGAATAGAGCGCACCCTTTTTGCCGTGAAGAAGCAGATCCCTGATTTTGGACTGAATTTTCCGGAGATGGGTGCTCATCCATTTCATGAACTCAAATGTCAGAGCGCCGTTTTGGATTAATTCTTTTTCCAGCTTATTTTTATTAATGACGAGCACCTCGCCATCCTCTAGCACTTTTGCACTGAGCATATACCTCGGTTCTTCAGTGAAAAGTGTTAATTCACCGACGATATCGTTTTTTTGGCAGATTCTAAGCGTCAGGTCTTTTCCGTCAGATGTCAGCTTGCCGATTTCAATGAGTCCTGATTGAATCAGATAAAGCTCTTCTGCATCCATTCCTTCTCGAAACAAATACGTGTGTTTTTCCATTTTTCTTTTCGTGCTGATCGATTCCAGCAATTCATGCAGATCACTGGATATAAGATCGCTATCAGATGGTCGAACAGAGAGAAAATTCATGAGCTCACCTCGAAGAAAGTCACGTTGTGTGTTTATTGTAACGTGAATTGATTTGTACCCATCGAGAAAAAACTAACAATCTTGTGAATGCTCCAGTGTTAGTTGATGCTCTGACTGTTTCTCTCCGTGTGCGTTTTCATTCTTTCCTGCCAATACATCCAGATCACAAGGACAAAGCTGGCTAACGCCACCTCTGAAAGCGCCATAAACCCGATCGCGTATTGGCCTGTTGCCTGAAATACACTCGCTAATATCAGCGGAGGAAAAAAACCGCCTAATCCGCCCATTGCAGACACAATCCCATTGGCAATCCCCGCTTGCTTCGAAAAATAGAAAGGCACCAGTTTAAAAACCGTCCCGTTTCCTATGCCTGAACAAACTGCTACAGTTAATGACCCAAACGTATAAAGGCCGATAGTCGGCGAGAACGATAAGATAATGCCTGATAATGTAAGCCCCGCAAAAACGAGCATCAAGATGCGGAGCGGGCTTATTTTATCAGCCAGGAATCCGCCCGCAGGCCTGAGCAGCGTAGAGACCGCAATAAAGCCAGCCGTCCGCAAACCGGCATCCGCCGGACTCAGTCCAAAATGCTCCACCAGAAAGTTCGGCAAATAGATGGTGAAGGCGACAAAGGCACCAAACGTAATAAAATAAAACAGGCTCAGAAACCACAGGACATGATTTCGGTAAACGGCTTTGATTTGAGTCTTTACAGAAACTTTGACCTTCTTCTCATGCCTGTCGCCGAATAAAACATGCAGTAAGGCAAAGACAGCCAGCAAAACCAGATACATCTGCACGGTTGCTTTCCAACCGACGGCTTGAGCGATAACCGGCGCCGCAAATGTCGTAACGGCTGTCCCGATATTTCCTGCACCGTAAATCCCATTGACGACACCGTGCTTTTCCTTCGGATAATATTTCGGAAGGGAGGTCACCCCAATGGAGAATACCGCTCCCCCGATCCCTAAGAAAAAGCCGCCGGCGATTAAATCAAACAAAGAATCCGCAATACTGATCCAAAATACAGGAAACAAAAGCAAGATAAAGCTGATCATAAACATCAGCCGCGCGCCAAACCGGTTCGTTAAATACCCTAAAGGAATGCGGAGAAGCGACCCGAGGATCACAGGAATCGCCGTCACCAAAGAAATCTCGCCCTTGCTTAAATGAATATCTAATGTGATTTGGGAAATGAGTGATGAAATCAGCACCCAAACCATAAACCCTGCCACCAAGCTTAATGACTGTAACGATAATTGAATGTGTTGACGGTTGATCATTTGGCTTGCCCCTTTCAATGATTCAATAATCAGTCTTATCATACAAAAACTCGGCAAACAGGATTGTGAAATACATCACACGTTTTCCTCATAAAAAAAGGACAAAGCCCGAAGACTTTGTCCTTTGATCATCATTACATTTTTTCCGGAGCCGATACGCCAATCAGCTGAAGCGCGTTGTTCAGCGTAATTTGCGTTGCCTTCATTAAAGCCAGGCGCGCGCGGCTTTTCTCTTCATTTTCAGGGTCGATGACTTTCTCTGCGTTGTAGAAGCTGTGCAGAGCGGAAGCCAGGTCATAAATATAGTTTGTGACACGGTGCGGAATTCGTTTTTCCGCTGCTTCCGCAACTGCCTCTGGGAAGCCGCCGATCGTTTTCAGCAGATCATATTCTTTTTCTGATTGGATATGGCTGAAATCAAGGTCTGCCGCAGGTGTAAGTCCCTGCTCCTCCCCTTGGCGAAGCATGCTGCAAATACGGGCATGCGCATATTGTGCATAATACACAGGGTTTTCGTTAGATGTTGATACAGCAAGATCTAAGTCAAAATCCATATGTGTGTCCGCACTGCGCATCGCAAAGAAGTAACGCACGGCATCCAAGCCTACTTCTTCAATCAAATCACGCATCGTTACAGCTTTACCGGTCCGTTTGCTCATTTTCATTTTCTCGCCGTTTTTGTAAAGGTGAACGAGCTGAATGATTTCTACTTCAAGCGTTCCTTTTTCATAGCCCAGCGCTTCGATTGCCGCTTTCATGCGCGGGATGTAGCCGTGGTGATCGGCGCCCCAAACGTTGATCAGCTTATCAAAGCCGCGGTCAAGCTTGTCCTTATGGTACGCGATATCAGGAAGCAGGTACGTGTACGTGCCGTCCTTCTTGATCAATACGCGGTCCTTATCATCGCCAAACGTTGTGGAACGGAACCAAGTCGCGCCGTCTTCTTCATAGACATGGCCTTTTTCGCGGATCGCTTCAAGCGCCTTATCGATTTTTCCGTTTTGGTACAGAGACGTTTCGGAATACCACACATCAAACGGCACACGGAAGTTTTCCAAGTCCTTGCGCAGCTTATCCAGCTCGTATTTCAGGCCGTATTCACGGAAAAACGCGAGGCGTTCACTTTCCTCTTCATTAACAAAACGATCGCCGTATTCCTCAGCGAGACGCTTTCCGATCGCAATAATATCCTCGCCGCGGTAGCCGTCCTCCGGCATCGGTTTTTCCAAGCCGAGCGCTTCAAAGTAACGGACTTCAACAGAAAGCGCCAGATTGTTGATTTGGTTTCCCGCATCGTTAATGTAGTATTCGCGGCTTACATCGTAACCCGCTTTTGAAAGCACATTGCATAAGGAGTCACCGACAGCCGCACCGCGTGCATGTCCGAGGTGAAGGTCTCCCGTCGGATTCGCTGATACGAATTCGACCTGAACTCGTTCGCCGTTTCCGATGTTCGTTTCCCCGTATGCTTCCCCTGCTTCCAGTACAGACGGAATCAGCTTTGTTAAATATTGATTGTTCATATAGAAATTGATAAAACCCGGGCCGGCGATATCCAGTTTTTCAATCGAAGCCTTTCCTTTATCAAAATGAGCGACAATCTCTTCAGCAATTTGGCGCGGCGCTTTTTTTGCGACTCTCGCCAGCTGCATCGCCATATTTGTAGAGTAATCGCCGTGTGTTTTATCTTTCGGTGTTTCTAAAACGACATTAGGAAGCTGGCTTTCTTCAGCCAGTCCCGCTTTCAGAACGGCCGCTTTGATTTCTTCTTTCAGCACGTCCTTCATTTGTTCCGCAATGTTCATGCGTGAGTTCCTCCCTCATACGTGATCGTCATATTATGTAAATGCTCCTGCTCGTCTCCGACATGCATGTCATATGCGATGCTGATACGGCCATTTTCTTCACCGAGATCAGATTGAATCGATTTTGTGCTTGTTTTCAGCTCAAGCTCACCAAATGACATTTTATATTTAGCAATTGTGGAAGCTCCCGTTACGAAACGCTGATTCATTTTGACAGCGCCTGACCTCATGACCAAGACTTCGCCTTCGCTTACTTTCACAATCGTTTTGACTTTGCCTAAGTCGTGTTCTTCATAATAAGATAGATACACTTTATTTTGTTTTACATAGTAAAATCCGGTGGTGCGGAATTCGATGACCTCTTGGTTTCCGTCATCCTCGATCACAGACTTCACATGGAGTGTTATCGGTGTCTCTTGCTTCATTCTGACACGTCCTTTTCATCATTCCACTTTGACTTGAATAGTATAATCATTCGGTTTGTAAACTTCAACTGCTTCTATCTTACCATCATTGCTCATCAGATTTGAAGATAAACCTCATAAAAAGCATTTCCTTAATAGAAGAGAAAATCATATCACTAATTACCTTTAGGAAATGTTACATTTTTCCGAAATCTATCATTTCCATTTCACATTTTTTTCAAAATATATGTATTGAATTAGTAATTTGATAGTTTTAAGATAAAAGTACAACATAGATCTGCTAGAAAAACAAAAAAAGGGAGGATTCAATTATGAAAAAAGCTGTCATTGTAGAAAACAAAGGTTGTGCAACATGCTCGATCGGAGCCGCTTGTTTAGTGGACGGCCCTATCCCTGATTTTGAAATTGCCGGTGCAACAGGCCTATTCGGTCTATGGGGATAAGGTTCTCCAAAAAGGGCATAGTCTTTCTACTATGCCCTTTTTAAGTAAATTACATTTTTCAACTAAAATCTACCTCTTGGATATACATACATAATCGTTTTTCATTTGAATCATAGATATAGGGGATGGTATTTTGTTTATAGAGCAGATGTTTCCATTTATTAATGAAAGTGTAAGAGTTCACCAGCTTCCTGAGGGCGGCGTGTTAGAAATCGACTACTTGCGCGATAATGTCTCCATTTCTGACTTTGAGTATTTGGACCTCAACAAAACGGCTTACGAGCTTTGCATGCGCATGGATGGCCAAAAAACAGCTGAACAGATTTTAGCTGAGCAATGTGCCGTGTATGATGAATCTCCCGAAGACCATAAAGACTGGTATTACGACATGCTCAACATGCTCCAGAACAAGCAGGTCATCCAGCTTGGCAACCGGGCAAGCCGCCATACAATCATCACGAGCGGAAGCAATGAATTTCCAATGCCGCTGCACGCCACATTTGAGCTGACGCACCGCTGTAATTTGAAATGCGCCCACTGTTATTTGGAAAGCTCACCTGAAGCGCTCGGCACCGTGTCGATTGAGCAATTCAAAAAAACGGCTGATATGCTGTTTGATAACGGTGTATTGACATGCGAAATCACGGGCGGGGAAATTTTTGTCCATCCAAACGCCAATGAGATTCTTGACTATGTGTGTAAAAAGTTCAAAAAAGTCGCTGTATTAACAAACGGAACACTCATGCGAAAAGAGAGCCTGGAGCTTTTGAAAACTTACAAGCAAAAAATCATCGTCGGCATTTCACTTGATAGTGTCAATTCCGAGGTTCATGACTCCTTTAGAGGGAGAAAAGGCTCTTTTGCCCAAACTTGTAAAACGATAAAATTGTTGAGTGACCACGGTATATTTGTCAGAGTCGCCATGTCCGTCTTCGAAAAAAACATGTGGGAAATCCACGATATGGCCCAAAAAGTTCGGGATCTTGGAGCGAAGGCGTTCTCTTACAATTGGGTTGATGATTTCGGAAGAGGCAGGGATATTGTCCATCCAACGAAAGACGCCGAGCAGCACCGCAAGTTTATGGAATACGAGCAAAATGTGATTGATGAGTTTAAAGATTTAATTCCGATTATTCCCTATGAGAGAAAACGCGCGGCAAATTGCGGCGCTGGCTGGAAGTCCATTGTGATCAGCCCGTTCGGCGAAGTACGTCCGTGCGCCCTCTTTCCAAAGGAATTTTCATTGGGAAATATTTTTCATGATTCCTATGAAAGCATCTTTAACTCCCCTCTCGTCCATAAACTGTGGCAAGCGCAGGCGCCGCGGTTCAGCGAGCATTGCATGAAAGACAAATGCCCGTTCAGCGGTTATTGCGGAGGCTGTTACTTAAAAGGGCTGAACTCTAACAAATATCACCGGAAAAACATTTGCTCTTGGGCGAAAAATGAACAATTAGAAGACGTGGTCCAGCTTATTTAGGAGGGAAACGATTTGTCACCAGCACAAAGAAGAATTTTACTGTATATCCTTTCATTTATCTTTGTCATCGGCGCAGTCGTCTATTTTGTCAAAAGCGATTATCTGTTTACGCTGATTTTCATTGCCATTGCCATTCTATTCGGGATGCGCGCGCGGAAGGCTGACTCGCGATGAGCATTTTGGATATACACGATGTATCCGTTTGGTATGAACGGGACAACGTCATCTTAGAACAAGTGGATTTACATTTAGAAAAAGGCGCCGTTTACGGCCTGCTTGGGGTAAACGGCGCCGGAAAAACGACACTGATTAATACGCTGACAGGCGTGAATCGCAATTTCAGCGGGCGCTTTACGCTGTGCGGAATTGAAGCGGGGGCCGGCATGCCCCAGAAAACATCAGATCAGCTGAAGATTCACCGTTACTTCGCCGCCGATTATCCGCTGCTGTTTACAGAAATTACGGCGAAGGACTATGTGTCTTTCGTCCATTCGCTTTACCAAAAGGATTTTTCAGAGCAGCAGTTTGCCGGTTTGGCCGAGGCCTTTCATTTTTCAAAATACATCAACAGGAGAATTTCAGAGCTGTCCTTGGGGAACAGGCAAAAGGTTGTGTTGATGACAGGCTTATTGCTGCGCGCCCCCCTGTTTATTTTGGATGAGCCGCTCGTCGGTTTGGATGTGGAATCGATAGAGGTCTTTTATGAGAAAATGCGCGAGTACTGTGAGTCAGGCGGAACCATTTTGTTCTCTTCTCATCTGCTCGATGTCGTGCAAAGATTTTGTGATTATGCGGCCATTCTTCACAACAAACAGATCCAAAAGGTCATTCCGATTGGAGAGGAGACCGATCTGCGGCGGGAATTTTTTGAGGTGATCGGCCATGAATAGCATAATCTCCATCATGTCTTTGCTGTTCAAACAGCTTTACAGCCGGCAAGGGAAAAAGGATGCCATCCGCATTGCCGCAGGCCTTGTCATTCTGGCCGTGTTTGAGATCGGGCTGATCCGACAGGCTGGCATTAACGAATCGGTGTTAGGGAAAACGTATATCATACTCGCGCTTCTCTTGATGAATGCGTATATGGTGTTTCTTTCTGTGACATCTCAATGGAAGGAATCTTATATGAAGCTGAGCTGCCTGCTGCCGATTTCTTCACGGAGCTTTTGGGTTGCCCAGAGTGTCGTTCTGTTTGTCGACACTTGTTTGAGAAGAACATTATTCTTTTTCATTTTACCGCTGTTCTTATTTGGAAACGGAACGCTGTCAGGGGCGCAAACATTGTTTTGGCTCGGCAGATTTTCGTTTTTTACCGTTTACTCCATTATTTTCGGAGTTGTGCTAAGCAACTATTTCGCCAAAAAAAAGAACTGGATGTTTCTGCTGCATGCGGCGATATTCGCCTGTGTATGCCTCAGCGTCGCTTTTATGCCGGCCGCCACGATTCCGCTTTGCGCGGTTCATATCCTGTGGGCGGTGGTCATTGACTTTCCTGTCTTTCTGCAGGCGCCTCCGCAGCAGAGCAAGATGCATTCATTTATGCGGCGATCTGAATTTTCGTTTTACAAAAGAGAATGGAACCGATTTATCTCTTCTAAAGCGATGCTGTTAAATTACGCGGTGATGGCGGCGTTCAGCGGATTCTTTTCGTTCCAGATGATGAACACCGGCATCTTCAATCAGCAAGTGATTTATATCGTGATTTCCGCGCTTTTGCTCATCAGCTCACCGATCGCCCTATTGTACTCGATTGAAAAAAACGACCGGATGCTGCTTATCACGCTTCCGATCAAGCGGAAAACGATGTTTTGGGCGAAATATCGCTTTTATGCCGGTCTATTGGCAGGCGGATTTCTCCTTGTCGCGATCATTGTGGGTTTCATCAGCGGCCGTCCGATTTCAGTTCTCACTTTTTTGCAGTGCATTGAGTTGCTGCTGGCGGGAGCGTTTATCAGGTTAACCGCGGATGAAAAAAGGCCCTTCTTCAGCTGGCAGACGGAGCAGCAGCTATGGAGCGGTTTCTCAAAATATCGGTCTTATCTGTTTTGTCTTCCCCTATTCTTAGCCACATTAGCCGGCACCGCTGTCTCCCTGGCGGTCGTTCCGATAGCCGGTCTGATCATAGTCTATTACCTGCAAAAACAGGATGGTGGTTTCTTTGATACAAGCAAAAGAGAACGGCTTGGAAGTTAACCTGCTGAAGACTCATCAATTTTCAACTATTTCAATCGCCGCGAGCTTTCTGAAACCGATCGAAAGCGCGGCGGAACCTGAGGAAGAAACAATTTATTTTTACGGCGCCGCCGCATACCTGAAGGAGCAAATCATTGACGCTTTCGGTTATGCTGCCGGCAGCCGTTTCATGTACTCGGCGAATCTCTTTTTTGATCAGCAGCTGAAAACCTGCGGGACCCGTTTGATTCACCCATTGTATAACGGGGATCTTCATGTTGACGCCCTAATGAAAACTTTTGCAGACATGTCTTTCCCTTCTTCTCTTTCATTCGAAGCAGTTGAAAAGGCCAGGAATGAGCTGCTGCTGAGAATCGAAAAGAAATTCACTGATCCCTTCTCCTACTCGGCGGCGCGATTGACTGAGGAGGTCTTCGGAAACCCGATGTACGGCACAGGCATGTTTGGCCGGAAAGACAGGATAAAGGCGATTCATCCTAAACGGTTTCTTGACGCAACGGACTTTATCGTTGATTTAATGTCCCAGCAAAAACAGCTGAACATATTGGGACAAGTTCAAGCATGTGATGCTCAGGGACATGCCCCGCAAACGTCCACTGTAACGTCCGGAAGAATACCCGTAAACCGGCATGTTTTTGAAACAGAGACACGCAGCGCTGCAGGCCCTTCCGTCTTGACACTCGGATTTGATTGCGGAGAAATGAAAGATGCCAGCGATTATATCAAAATCCAGCTGATAGACGGACTACTGGGAAAGTACGGCCATTCCGCTTTATTCAAGCATTTCCGAGAGAAGGATCTGGCAGTCTATCACGTCATCACCCGTTACGATGTCATGAACAATTTGCTGCTTGTTTCTATATGTACGGATCAGCTTCATGAAAAGGATATACCTCCGCGCGTTTTGGAAGCTGTCTCAGCTTTTCAATCGAATGAGCGGGAACTGGAACAGGCAAAGCAATTTTTACGGAATGAAATGCTGCTGCAATTCGATTCTCCCGAAGGTCTGTTGGCCTATATGGGGATTCTTCGCCGCTTCTCCTGCACGAAAGAAGCCTTGCTGGATGGCATCTCAGCGGTAACGTGCCGTGATGTATTGCAATTCATAGCGACTATCAATTATATCGGAGCTCATGTAGTAAGGGGATGAAGAGATGGAAAAGAAAGCCTTTTTTCAACAGCTGGATGAACGAACCGATATCAAATACACAGAAAGCGGGCTGAAAATATTCAGATTAAAATTTCCCCGCGCCCACCTGCGCCTGTGCAATGTGAAAATCGATTTCGGAAGCCGTGATGTCTGCTTACAGGCAGAATCCGGCGACACGCTGCTTCCGTATGGCACAGCACATTTTTTAGAGCATCTTCTCTTCTGGCATAACGGCCGCAACCTGTACAATGATTTTTTTGCGCATGGCGCGCTTTTAAACGCATTCACTACCTACACCGATACCAATTTCATGTTTACCTCATTACCGGATCGGCTCAGACAAACGATCCCCATCCTGCTTGATGCTTTATGGAACCACTCATTTGACAAAAAGATTGTCGCTCAGGAAAAAGCTGTGATTACAAGCGAAATTCAAACAGCACACCTTAACCATCAGCTCTCATATCATTATCAGCTGATCAGCATGCTTGCTCCCGCCTCACCTGCTGCCGTTTTCCCGGCAGGCAGAATCGAGGATATTAACGCGCTGAACATTGGTGATTTACAAAAAGCCTACAAAGCCGCCTACAAAGGCCATCGGATGACGCTGTTTTTGATTGGGGGTTCAGAAGATACGGAAATGCTATTACCTCCTCACCTTCAGCTGCAGAAGCGTCCGCATGATCAAGCTAAAAAGAAAATCATCCCGGCGTGCCCTCCACCCCTTTCACAAAAAATGGTGCTGGGTGATGAGGAGCGGATGGAAGATACATGGACCGGATTACAGATCGGCGCACTTCCCGGGCAAAACGATCTGTTGACCGTAAAGCTTTATTGGGATATCGCGTCTCGTATTCTATTTCAATTAGATTCACCGTTTTTTCAAGAAATTCAGCAAACGTATCGCCTGGAAATCGATCGCTTGTCAGCCGAGACACATATATATGAGGATGGCGGTTTCTTGATCCTTCACAGTCAAGGGACCCATTCTTCAGCTTATATTGATGTCGCATCATACTACGTCACGCAGCAGAAAGAACAGGTTGCGTCCTGGCTTCAATACGGCAAGGACTCTTTTACGGACGCGATCATTTATGACAGCGATTATGTGCGTAAATGCTTCGAATGGGCGGCCGAGTGTGACAGGAACGATTGCTCGTTTCTTGACATGTACCACATCATTCAAGATATGGATACGCAGATTTTCTTGTCTCTCATTGATGCATTGGCATCTTCTAACAAAGCGATCATTCATGTTTCCCAGAAAGAGGCGATCAAACAATGAGAAAAAGCACTGTCTTTACCTTGTTATTGCTGCTTATCGGTATGGCGGCTTATTCCTTCGGCTGGGTTAAGGCCGCCGCCGAATCCGCCGCCCAATATGTACAGATGATCAACAGTGATGCCGTGCGGCTCGGACTGCTGGCTTGTACCGCCGCCGTCCTGATGCTGCCTGCTTTTCTCTATCTTCACTATGTCACCCAATCCGTGAAAAACATGACAGCAGCTTTTCAGAAACTCACACAGTCTCATCAAAGCTGCTGTGACTTTCAGCAACACAACCTATGCAGCCGCTATGCAGAAGACGTCAAATCGCTGCGTGACAGCTATAAAAACGTCCGCCAAACATACGTGATGGCTGCTGTATTATGCCAAGTCGTCATATTCGGCTGCATATTTGAAATCGTCAAAGCCGTCCCTTTCCGCCTTTACACGCCCCCTGCCGTTTCAATGGGGCTTGCGCTGTTACTGATCTTGTATTTATTGTTTTGCATGCGAACGTATTTGCTGCAGCTTTTGCAGCACGGCAGCCTATTCAGAAAAGTGCTTGCGGGAGCGCTTGCAGCAGCCGGGATATGGTGGATGCTCAGTTTCACTATAAGTGAACTGCTGTTTCTGATCATCGTAGCGGCGATCCAGCAGATCGGATCATCAATATATAAGCACATCTCTGATCGCCGCCCCGCTTCTTTCGAACTATAAAGCTTCTACATTGCAATCGCAGACGGACCCGCGCCAACCGGAATCACCGTCACAGCTGTATAATCGCTCGTGCGGTACACGGTCACAGCATTGTCGTTGGGCTGTGCCGCATAAATATACTGATTGTCCGGCGTTACGGTGAGGTCAAAGGCGCCGGGCAGAGACACGTTTGCAATTATGGTGTGTGTAGCTGTATTGACGATAGTGAGGTTATCAGGATCCTTTTAGAAATGCACAGCATTCAGTTGATTAGATCGCAATAGCTCCAGGTGAAACCCCAAGAGATATGATAGTTTCCACAGAATAATCATCCGTGTTGTAAACAGTGATGTTCTGCTCTAAAAAATGGGTTGCATACAGAAATTCGCCATTCGGGGTAAACGCAAAAGAACTTGCCGGCTGTGGAACATTTCCTATAACGCCTGCTCCATTCGGACTGACAGAATATAAATTTCCAGTGTAGTTCTCAAGTAAATACACCTCTGATCCACTCGTAAACATTTCATATTGGTCGTCAGGCTCCAGTCCTTGAGTAATGCTGATCGTAAACGTATTTAAATCAATAACCGTCAAATAATTGAATAAGAATTCTTGTTCTAACACATACGCATACCGCTCCGGCCAATTTGTTTCTATGGATAATACGATAAGCTCTCGTTCAATCGTTCCTATGACTTCACCGGTAGATAGGTCCACTTTTTGCACTAAACCAAAATTAAGAACATAGGCGAATAACCCATTGGGATCGATTGCAACATCAAACCCTTCCACAGGAATAGACCTATCAACAGCCAGCGTATCAATTCCAATCACATAAATTTCAGTACCGGCGAAAACATAAGCAAACTCATGATTAGGGATAAATTTGATCGATCGAGGCGGCTGATCCAGCATTATGGATGCTGTCACTGTTAATGTGTCATAATCGATGACAGAAATCACATTGTTGTTGAAGTGCAAAACAAACACAGCGCTTTTATCCGGGGTCACTTCAATATCTGTCGGCCTATATGGAAGAGCAATCGTTGTCACAACGGCGTGAGTGTTTGTATCAATCACAGAAACTGATTGATCATTTGGATTCGCTGTAAACGCATAAACAGGCTCCGGCTCCGGTACAAGCACAATCGTCCCCGTCACCGATAAAGGACTGCCGTAAAAGGGCGGAACAACAACAAGGTTTTCGATCGTAATGTCACTGATATCCGGGCAATCTTCCGGTTCATCGGAATAATAGACGACTTGATCGATCTCTGCATTATGAATGACGGAAACAGCCCCATCCCCTTGTCCATATTGATTTCGCACAGGTGAGACACTGACGAGCAGCGTAACGGTTCCCTGCAGGCGCACTGCAAATTGAACACCGATCTCATCAGGCTCAGGCCCCGTTTGAATTAAGCATCGTTCACTGACACAGGAAAGGCTGTCCGCATTCCACGTGACACCTGCAACAGCTTCAGCCGGATCAACGACAAACCCTTCAGGTAATTCAATCGGTGCTTGAAACATGGCCTCGCGGCTTGCTTCTTCCTCACAAAAACATAAACATTCTTCTTGTGCGGCTTCTGCTTTTTCTTTAAAGGAAAGCTTGTTTTTTCTCATATCTTCACTTCCTTTTCAGACATACACTGCTCACGCAGATACAACAGAATATGGAAGGTGAATCTGTTTGCTTGTACAAATTGCCGAGGGTAAAAGCGGTTTTTTGAAAAAATCCCCTCTGATATGCGGTGTAACGAAAGAAAACATTGCGGTTTTTTTGCGCTTCTCACAAGAATGAAGATGATAAAATATGACATATATAGAATAATGAAGGGAGGGATTTACAAACGTGACAGGTGTCATATCTTCTTCTTCCATCGGAGAAAAGATTAACGAATGGTATATGTACATACGCCGATTCAGCATACCCGATGCAGAATATTTGCGACGAGAAATCAAGCAAGAGCTGGATCAAATGGAAGAAGATCAAGACCTTCATTTGTACTATTCACTAATGGAGTTTCGGCACAACCTGATGCTTGAGTACCTTGAACCGTTAGAAAAAATGAGGATTGAGGAACAGCCGAGACTGTCTGATCTGCTGCTTGAGATTGATAAAAAACAGGCTCGTTTAACTGGTCTGCTTGAGTATTATTTTAATTTCTTTAGAGGCATGTATGAGCTGGATCGCCGTGAATATGTATTAGCCATTCAATTCTTTAAAAAAGCTGAGAGCAAACTGGTTTTTGTGAAAGACAAAATCGATAAAGCGGAATTCTTTTTCAAAATGTCAGAAGTCTATTATTATATGAAACAAACTTATGTCTCCATGGACTATGCACGTCAAGCATTCGAAATATACAGTGAACAGACTACATATGATATCAGAATGATTCAATGTCAGTCCTTATTCGGAGCCAACTTTTTGGATTTAAAACAATACGAAAAAGCAATTGCCCATTTTCAAAAAGCCTTTACACTTGCAGAAGCAGAGCAGCAGCCGCAATTAATGGGAAGAACTCTTTATAACATAGCACTCTGCAAGCAAAACCAAAACAGTTTTGAATCAGCGATAGAGTATGTAAAAAAATCCATTCAAGTATTTGAAGGATCTAAAATGCTCCCTTCACTGCCACAAGCTTTTTTCCTAATTACACAAATTTATTTTAAATTAGGTAAGATTGATAACGCCTGTGAATATCATAAAAAGGGAAAAGAGTATTCTGCAGCTGCGGGAGATACCGTGTATCTAACGGAGTTTGAATTTTTGGAATCTTTATACTTGTCTGGACCGGATGAGGAACGGATAGAAAAATGTTTTGTTTTTCTTGAAGGTAAAATGATGTATGCAGATATCGAGGACTTCGCACTTGATGTTGCTAAATATTATCATCAACAGGAAAATTACAAAAAAGCATCTCATTACTTTTTAAAGGTTGAAGAAGCAAGACAGCACATTCAAGGGGGGGTGAATTTATATGAAATGGAAGTATAAATTATTACTCGCTTGTTTAGCTGTGAGTGCTGTATTTATCACAGTCGAAGTATCAAATTCATCAACAGAACATTTTGATGTTGCGCAGCGCGCCATGATCTAAACCGCCGTCTATCGGCGGTTTTTCTGTCCCCTCTTTACCCATCCTCCCAATCCATGCTATGATTCTTTCAATAATCTTGAAGAGGTGGCAATACAGTATGTCTCTGGAAAGTGTGAAAACCCACTTTACACAGTGGTATCGACAAAATGATGTGATGGAGTTCGAAACGTCGAGCGCGACAGTTGAACAAGCAGCTGAGACGATCGGCGTGAGCCCGGCTAGAATCGCCAAGACCCTGTCCTTCAGAGGGGAAGGAGATCAGGCGATTCTGATTGTGGCAGCCGGAGATGCCAAGATCGACAACAAAACGTTCAGGCAAACATTTGGCTTTAAAGCAAGAATGCTCTCTCCTGATGAGGTGCTGGAGCAGACAGGCCATGAAATTGGAGGTGTTTGCCCGTTTGGGTTGGCTCATGATCTTGAGGTTTATCTTGATGTATCGCTGAAACGGTTTGAGACTGTTTTCCCGGCTTGCGGCAGCAGAAACTCCGCTATTGAATTAACGCCTGAAGAATTATCCGAATTTTCTTTCTTAAAAGCGTGGATCGATGTTTGTAAAGGCTGGGAATAAAAAAACATCCAGACATCGTCTGGATGTTTACCTATTTCACAAACCCAAGCAGCATCTCACGGATGATTTTGCTGGCTGTGTTTGCCGTTTGCTCCGAGTGGTCATAAACCGGTGCGACTTCCACTAAGTCAGCGCCCTTTACATTTACCTCTGAACGCGCGATTTCATGGACGGATGCAAGCAGTTCTTTAGACGTGATGCCGCCGGCGTCAACCGTTCCTGTTCCTGGTGCGTGGGCAGGGTCTAATACGTCAATGTCGATTGTGACATAAACCGGACGGCCCGCGAGCTTCGGAAGCACTTCTTTCAGCGGTTCAAGCACTTCAAATTTTGAGATGTGCATGCCGTTTTCCTTCGCCCATTCAAACTCTTCTTTCATGCCGGAACGGATTCCGAATGAATACACATTGTGCGGTCCGATCAATTCTGCCGCCTTACGGATCGGCGTGGAGTGAGAAAGCGGTTCTCCCTCATAATCAACACGAAGATCTGTATGTGCGTCAAAATGGATAATCGCAAGATCTGGGTATTTCTTGTACATCGCTTTAATGACAGGCCATGACACGAGGTGCTCCCCGCCCATACCCATTGGGAACTTCCCTTTTTCTAAAATGCTGTCCACGTATTCTTCAATCATATCCAAGCTTCGCTGCGGATTACCGAACGGCAGCGGAATGTCGCCGGCGTCAAAAAAGTTCAAATCAGCCAGATCACGATCTAAATATGGGCTGTATTCTTCAAGGCCGATTGATACCTCACGGATTCTGCTTGGGCCAAAGCGTGAGCCCGGGCGATAGCTGACTGTCCAGTCCATTGGCATGCCGTAAAGAATGGCGTCCGCCTCTTCCCACTCGGGACGGCTCGCGATAAATACTTTTCCTGAATAAGCTTCATCAAATCTCATCTATAATACCCTCGCTTTCCTGTAAAAAAGCGCAAGATTCGCTCCTGCGCCATACCATCATTATTTAATCAGATCACTCACAAATTTCGGCAGTACAAACGCCGCTTTATGAATATCTTTTGTGTAATATTTTGTCTCAATATCGAAGAAACGGCTGTCTTCCACTGCAAGCGGATCATATTTTTTCGAGCCGATTGTAAATGTCCACAGACCGCTTGGATATGTCGGAATGTTCGCCGTATACAGCTTCGTAATCGGGAAGATTTCCTTCACGTCGCGCTGTACATTTGTGATTAATTCCGGTGTAAACCATGGGTTGTCCGTCTGTGCGACAAAAATGCCGTCTTCTTTCAGCGCTTTCGCGATTCCTGCGTAGAATCCTTTTGTAAACAGGTTTACAGCCGGTCCGACTGGTTCAGTTGAATCTACCATGATGACGTCGTATTGATTTTCAGATTTCGCAATGTGCATAAATCCGTCATCTACCTGCACATCAACTCGCGGATCATCCAGTTTGCCTGCGATAGAAGGAAGGAACTTTTTAGAGTATTCGATCACCTTGCCGTCAATATCTACAAGTGTCGCTTTTTTCACGCTTGGATGCTTCAGGATTTCTCTGATAACGCCGCCGTCACCGCCGCCGACTACCAGAACGTGCTCCGGATTTGGGTGCGTGAATAATGGCACATGCGCCACCATTTCATGATAGACGAATTCGTCTTTTTCAGATGTCATCACCATGCCGTCCAAAAACAGCATGTTGCCGAACTCTTCTGTTTCCACCATTTCTAAATGCTGAAATTCCGTTTGTTCTGTATGTAACGTTTTGTTAACCTTCATCGTAATGCCAAAGTTTTTCGTCTGCTTCTCTGTGTACCAAAGTTCGCTCAATTGTCATCTCCCTTTCCAGGCTGTATTCATTTATTGTAAGCGTCTAATCAGCTTTTATTCTCGGTTGAAATCTCATTTTCACCTAAGGAAAAAGTATAGAGGATGGCGGGAAAAAAGTAAAGATGCGTCCTGTTCAGCAATGTTTAAAAACGATCTTTTTTCCTCATAATAGTAGAAACATAAAAAAAGGGGGAACCCGTTGTGGATGCAATGACAAATAAACGGCTGAGACTGACGCTGAAAACCGTTCGCGCCTTTATCTTTTTAGGGGCTTTTGCGGCCTTTGCGGCAGCGGCCGTGTTTATGACTGTCATTTTGATAGCCAAATACCAGGGCGCTCCCTCGGTGCAGGTGCCGCAATCCACGATTTTGTATGCGAGTGACGGATCAAAGCTCGGGGAAACGAACTACGGCGAAAAGCGCTATTGGGTCCCCTTAAAGGACATGAATCCGACGATCGTAAAAGCGACAGTGGCGATTGAAGACCAGAATTTCTACGATCATCACGGCTTTGATTATAAACGCATGGCAGGCGCGGCGCTTGCTGATCTGAAAGCATTTGCCAAGGTTCAGGGTGCAAGCACCATCACCCAGCAATATGCGAGAAACTTATACCTTGAACACGACAAAACGTGGAAACGGAAATGGAATGAGGCATTCTACACGATCCGTCTGGAACAAAACTATTCTAAGGACGAGATATTAGAAGGCTATTTAAATACGATTTACTACGGTCATGGCGCCTACGGCATTGAAGCCGCTTCCCGCCTGTATTTCGGCAAGCATGCCAAAAACCTGACGGATGCGGAGGCAGCGCTTTTGGCAGGAATCCCGAAAGGCCCTTCCGGCTATTCACCGTATGTCAATGAGACAAAAGCCAAAGAACGCCAGAAAACGATTGTGCGCATGATGGAAAAGCAGCAGATGATCAGCCAAAAGAAAGCGGATGAACTGATCAAGGAACCTCTTTCCTATCAGCCTTTGAATAAACAAGTTTCCAAGAGAAAGGCCCCTTATTTTTATGACAATGCGATGAGAGAGCTGGAGAAAAAGCTTGGCATGACGCGGGAGCAAATTGAAACGAGCGGGTTAAACGTCTATACAACGGTGGATAAACGGATGCAGCGCATCGCCGAGGAGACCATTACCAAAACGGTTAACGCGGGCTCTGACATTCAAGTCGGGTTTTCAGCCATTGATCCCCGCACCGGAAACGTTCTCGCCCTTGTCGGCGGCAGGGATTATCAAAAAAGCCCGTTTGACCGGACGACACAGGCGAAGCGCCAGCCTGCTTCGACGATCAAGCCATTGCTGTATTATAAAGCGATTCAAAGCGGATTTACGCCAGTCACTTTGATGAAAAGCGAAGAAACCGAGTTTCAAATTGATGCAAAGGGAGAAACCTATTCTCCAAGCAACTATAACGGATACTACGCCAACAAGCCGATTACGCTTCTGCAGGCGCTGGCGCTTTCCGACAACATTTACGCTGTGAAAACGCATCTTTTTCTCGGCACGAACAAACTCGTAAAGGCCGCAAAGGAATTCGGCATTACCGCCCATCTTCAAGCACTGCCGTCCCTGGCACTCGGCACTGAACCTGTGCGCCCGATTGAGATGGTCAACGCCTATGCCATGCTCGCAAACGGCGGAAAGAAAATCGAACCGACTTTTATTTCGCGAGTTACGGACGCGGCGGGCCATGTGCTGTACGAAAACCCGAGTCAGCATAAACAAGTTCTTGATGAAAAAGCCGCTTTTGTCACGGCGAGTATGATGACAGGCATGTTTGATACCGATTTAAACGGATATACATCGGTAACCGGACGAACGATAGCCAACCGCCTGACAAGAACGTATGCCGGAAAATCAGGAACCACCAGCGCAGACAGCTGGATGATCGGCTTCAATCCGAAGTTGGCCGCGGGTGTTTGGACTGGTTATGACAAAAGCAGCACCATCGACTCGGTCGAAGAAAAAAGCTATGCTAAAACCATTTGGGCGGACTTCATGGAGAACGCGCTCAAGGGCGATCCGGAAACCGCGTTCAAGCCGCCAAAAGGCGTAACCGGCGTGTACATTGATCCAAAGACAGGCTACTCATCAGGTCCCGGCTGCGCCGCAAAGCATTACACATATTTTGTGAAAGGCACAGAACCATCAAACGTGTGCTACGGGGCAGAACCCGCAAAACAAACAAAAGACCGGCTTCCAGCCAAAGAAAAGCCCGCTTCCGAGAAAAAATGGTGGGACAAATGGCTGGGGCGAAATCATTGAAAATAACCCGGCTTCTCGGAGGCCGGGTTATTCGTATGGTTGGTCAATGCCCCATGGAAGCAACTTGTTTCACTGGATAAGTCTGTCCGAACTCAAGTGAATTTCATCCATCAACTATTTGGAATTCCTGCTTAATGCTTAAGACTAGATTCCACTAGAAAATGTTTTGCCCCTTTATATCTTTCCTAAGTATTTGCACCAGAACCCCTTCTTTCAATGCAAAAACTTAAGATGTATCGCATTATCTTTAGAATCGTTTCCGTTTCCATAAAGCTCTTATAAAGTTGAATTTCTTGTTTTATTTTAGCTTGATGCTGAAAAGATACTAGAATGCAATTTTTTTCATTATTCAAATCAGGATAAATATCTATTGTCGTTTAATAGGCAATGCATAATAGCCAAAAGCTAAATCCAGCAAGGCACTTGCTTCTTGACGCAGTAACAGATCTTTCGGACGGAACATAAAGGATCCGTCAGCATTGATCGAAAAAGTAAGGGCGTAACGATAAATACTAGCGGCGTTACATACAGTAAAATAGCGCATATAAGACTCATTATTCCGATAAAGAACTTCTGCATCAGCCAAAAAATAGCCCTCCAGTTGCTATTATTAAAGATTGTATCGCTCGCTTTAATCCATTTATCTCCCTCCTTTCTTCTCCTTGATTCGAATAACTCTATCGATATATCCGTATAAACCTTTGTCTGAATGCGTTCATACTGAACAAACGTGTGAATTGTTTGTAGCACCCAAGCTAACAAGGGAATACCAAAAAAGATAACCGTCATTACTAATGCAAATGTAATGCTGACCAGATAGAAACAAAAGTAAAAGAATCCGGATGCAAAGGTAAATAACAAGAAATAGAAATCTTGCAAAGTTTTTTGAGCTGATGCTTTCGTCATTAAAATCTCTCCTCCTCATTCATTGTCAATGCGGTAAAAGCTACTTTTTGATTCTAAGTATTTTTCTGTCACATACGGTAGTGTCAAAGTGTCACGGTTTGTATGACATAACTACCTAGACAGCGGCAGCCCACTCAATTTTTGTTACCCTTTATAAAAATGACAAAAGTTCACTATCGGCTATGACTCGCCGCGCTTGCTACACTCTGTTCATACGTGGTACGGCCATCAGGAGAAGCTTATACGTATGACAACGCCTCATTTGCGCTCACAAGGTTAACAGTAGAGAAATTTCTCGAAATATATGGAAAAGAATATTTTTAAACCATTAGATATGAAATCTACAAGTATGAGCTTTACGTCTGATCTTCTCAAAAGACTGGCTATACCTTATGGTCCCACCGGCGATCCAAATATAAAACAGATTTCTCCGTCTAATATAGTGGATTATTATTTTTATAATGGAAATGATAAGCATGCAAAAAACCGATTCTCTTTACACTAAAAAGAATCGGTTTCTAGTTTTATCCTCTAGATAACATTGGATAAAGGAATGAGGAAACTGAGATATTATCACTTGAGAGCATTAATTGTAACCTTGGCAGCCTGCGCAATCAGTTCATTATCATAGGTAGCATCTTTCTTATCTCGGCTGGACAGAATTGCGATGATAATAGGTGCTCTATTCGGTGGCCAAATGATGGCGATATCATTTCGTGTTCCGTAGCTACCGGCTCCAGATTTATCACCGACTTCCCAGTCTTTTGGTACGCCAGCGCGGATGAGTTTGTCTCCTGTAGCATTTCCACGCATCCAATCTGTAAGAATTTTACGTTTGTCAGCTGGGAGCGCATTTCCGACTGTGAAAGCCTTAAGATCGGTAGCAAGTGTTTTTGCTGTACTTGTATCACGAATGTCTCCCGGAATAGCTTCGTTCAAATCCGTCTCAAAGCGATTAGCCACGGTAACGTTATCACCAATCTGTCTAAGCGCTTCTTCAAAGCCTTTAGGTCCGTTTAGTTTCTTGAATAAAAGGTTCCCCGCAGTGTTATCACTATAACGAATAGCAGCCTCGCAAACTTCCCCAAGGGTCATCCCAGTGTCCACATGTTTCTCTGTGACTGGTGAATACGTAACTAAGTCATTTTTGGTATAGGTAATGACCTCGTTTAATTTGTCAATTGAGTTTTGCTGTAATACAGCTCCTGCCGCCAAAGCTTTGTAGGTAGATGCGTAAGCAAACCGTTTATTAGGTCGATAAGTTACTGTCTGGTTTGTACCAGTGTCGATAGCATAGACACCTAGTCGAGCGTCAAACTTTTTCTCAAGTTGAGCGAACTCTCGATGAGTCGCATGGTTTGCATGATTGGTTTGCTCTGTTTTTTCTTTTGCTTCAACTTGCAATGGTTCACCTATAAAGAATTTTACGCTTGCAAGGCTTAAACTTAGTATGCCAACACACACCCCTATTTTTAGCATCCTTGTACTTTTCAAAATGATCATTCCCTTCAGACTTTTAATACTTAAAACAGATGTTAAATTAGATACAATTGTATTGAATTTGAACATCAGTTTTTAAAATTACACTTAATAGACAATCTAAATAACAATATTGTTCCATATCTTTTAAAAAAATAATTTAACCTTAAGATAAAATAGAACCTACATAGAGAAGGGTTTTATGTTACATACAAGAAGCTTTGAATTTTTTGAGCAAATAGTTGTAATTCATCAGATACAGAAATAGGCATGCAAAAGGAAATGATGACTAGTACAGCTGATTCCCCGTTAGGAAAGTATGGGCTTAGCATACATGCAACAAAATTGCTGGACGGTACCGAAGTATGGGGGCATGGTGGTGGCATTCCCGGGTTTACTAACTTTGCAGGTGGAACGGAAGATGGTCAACATGTCATTTCGATAAACATCAATGTACTAGGAGCAGAAAAACATATCAAGAATATTTTAGTCTCAGAGTTTGCAGGGAAAACCAAACAGGTAGTAACAATTAAAAAATCCCAAGTGTCATAGCAGGCGGATTAAAGAAGGGTAAACGCTGGCCTTATGCAACAGGGACAGCGAGTTACGAGGTACCGCGCGCAGTAGAACCGAACTTTTCATTTCGTATTGGAAGCATCACGAAGACGTTCACAGCGTCCGTTATACTGCAGTTGGCTGAGGAGAAACAATTAAACCTTGATGATTCGGTTGAAAAATGGTTACCGGGGATCGTACAGGGTAATGGGTATGACGGTAAAACCATTCGTCAGTTATTGAAACATACAAGCGGGATTGCATCCTATACAGATTTGAATATGACGGAATGAGACCTAGACTCTCTAATACTTGATCCTTTTGGACCGGCAGTTCATTCACTGCCTTATAATAGTTAGGACAGTTACCGCATTCACACATATCCTTTATATCTTTCTCATACTGCTTTCTCGTTTCTTCCACGTCGGCTTTTATCAACCAATCGCCGACTCGAATGGTTTCGTACATCATATCCCCCTAAAAATGAAAAACCCCGAGTCTTGTTTCGGCTCGGGATTTTCCATGTCCTATTTCTGTATCACCAGTTTACTCAATGTTCACGAAAAATATCTCAAATATTCTAAAAGTTCACAGAAAATTCACAAATTAATTGTCTTCCGGAAGCAGGCTCGTTTTTAACTCATCTGAGGAACGGTCCCATAGGCCCTGATCATGATTTTTCAGAAATTCGCCTAGTACACGCTTCGAGCTGTCGTCCATTTTATCAACGATGATTTTCCGTTTCATGGATTTATCCATCAGATTCACATGCTCAGGCAGTGACTTGTAGCCTCTTCTGATGCTTCTGTCGACCGTCATTTCACAGGCTGTTACCCCTGCGTAATAAGGGCCCTCTTCTCTTCTGTCAATCGTCACCCACACAAGCCAGTATGGTTTGCCGTTTGGAACATCTTCTTTATTAGGCAGAAATTTAATTCCTTTTTCAACGGTGCTGCGGGCATGCATGGCACCGATGTCTACGAACGCTTCTTTTTCCTCTACATCGACGAACACGGGAGAAATGTTATCAAGGCTGAGTGCCCCTACGCCAAAACCGCCGTGTCCGTCTGTCGGATCACTTTTGATAATATTAAACCCGATTGATTTTTTCTTTTTTTCTTCCATGAAGTTCTACCTCCTACAAAAGCGGTTGAAATATCGCTGAAAACAGCTTTAAAATCGAATCTCTTCCTGCATTAAGCAGCGGCCACAGCACGTAAGATCCGAGCGGTGTCACAAACAGAACCAAAAACACGATAAAGCCGTAGTTCTCCGCTTGCGTCATTTTGGCACGCACGCCCGGCGGAACAAGATCTTCTATAATTCGATAGCCATCGAGCGGAGGAAGCGGCAGCAGATTAAATAAAAACAAGACAAGATTCAGCTGTATCCAAATAGAAAAAAACTGATCCAATCCCGTGCTGAATGCCGCAAGCATTTCCATTCCGTACGCATGCATCAACACTAACAAAAAGAAACCGATAAAGGCAAGAATCAGGTTACTGACAGGCCCGGCTATAGATACGAGCACACCGGCAAGCCGGGGTTTCTTAAAGAAACGGCGATTAACGGGAATGGGACGCGCCCATCCAAAGCCGGCCACCAAAATCAAAATGGTACCGAACGGATCAAGGTGCTTAATAGGATTCAGCGTCAGTCTTCCTTGTTTTTTCGCCGTATCGTCACCAAATTTGTATGCGACATAAGCATGGGCAAGCTCATGCATCGTAAACGACACAATTAGCGTGATGACGAGGTATGGCATTAAAGACAACGGATAATATAAAAAACGGTCCAAGTGAGATATCCCTCTTTCTCAAAATGCAAGAATTTACTTTATTCAGTATACTATAAGAAGCCTCTTTTTCTAAAGAGAGGAAACGAGATAAAGGAGGATTCAGCACACATGCCATACGTAACTGTCAAAATGCTCGAAGGCCGTACAGACGAGCAAAAACGCAATCTTGTTGAGAAAGTAACAGAAGCCGTAAAGGAAACAACCGGCGCTTCTGAAGAAAAAATTGTTGTCTTTATAGAAGAAATGAAAAAAGACCATTATGCCGTTGCAGGCAAACGCCTAAGCGATATGGAATAATCTCTGTAAAGCCGGCGCTTCGCGCACCGGCTTTTATTATCCCTATTGAGCCAGCTTCGCAATAATCGCCAAGAACGTCTTTTTCTCTTCGGCTGTTAAACGTTCAAACATCCCGTCAATCAGCTGCTGGCGGTTTTCGATCATTTGTTCAGCCGCTCCCCGGCCCGATTCAGAAAGCGTAATCCATACAGTGCGACGGTCATTATTATTTCTGGATCTCTCAATAAACCCTTCCTGCTCTAAATGATTCAGAGCTGTAGTCGTGGCAGAGGGAGACAGTGTGACCTCCTTCAAAATATCCTTTATGGTGCAGCTCCCATGTCTGTATATGATCCGCAGAATAAATCCTCTTACATTATTCACGTGTTTCGGAACGGTGGCTTCATCTAATTGCTTCGTGCTTTTCAAATATTTTGTAAGTGCGTGATCCAGCAAATTTGCTTCCAGTTTGTCATGGTCCATGTCAATTTCCCCATTTCGAGATGCATTCATAACATACGAACGATATGATTTACTTATTATTTTACTGATTCCGAATAGGGAAAGTCAAAAAAGCAAAATGTGAATTCACAGCTTTTATCCTACATGCCTCGATTTTCCACCTGTTTCACAAGCTTATCTTTGAATGTCTGAAAAGAAACGTGTTCATTCTGCTGATGTCCGAATAGGCGGACGTTAACCGCGTTCTCCTGCTCCTCTTGATCTCCAAGCACCAGCACGTACGGGATTTTCTGCATCTGAGATTCTCTGATTTTATAGCCGAGCTTCTCATTGCGCTCATCAATGCCGGCTCTTATCCCCGCCTGCTTCAGCTCCGCCTGCACCTTTCTGCAATAATCCAAGTGTACGTGCGAAACCGGTATGATTTGAACCTGGATCGGGGCGAGCCAGACTGGAAAAGCCCCGCCGTAATGCTCGATCAAAATACCGAAGAAACGGTCGATCGAGCCGAAAACCGCTCTGTGGATGACAACGGGACGAACCTTTTCATTGTGTTCGTTGATATATGTTAAATCAAATTTTTCCGGCATTTGAAAATCAAGCTGAATTGTCGCACATTGGTGGCTCCGTTTTAGGGCATCTTTTATGTGGAAATCAATTTTCGGCCCGTAAAACGCCCCATCGCCTTCATTGATCTCATAAGAGAGGCCAAGCTCCTCAAGGACGCGTGCTAAGGCACGCTCCGACGCTTCCCAAAGGCTGTCATCGCCTAATGAATCCTCCGGGCGAGTCGAAAGCTCAACTGAATACTCGAAACCAAATGTCCGATATACCTCATCAATCAGCCGAATCGCTTCTTTAATCTCACTCTCAATCTGATCCTCCCGAACGAAAATATGGGCGTCATCCTGACAGAACGTCCGAACGCGAAGCATTCCGTTTAAAGCGCCGCTGTATTCATGGCGATGCACCTGTCCGAATTCCGCCATGCGAATCGGCAGATCCCGATAAGAATACAGGCTGTTTTTAAAGATGAGCATATGGCCGGGACAATTCATCGGCTTCATTGCGAACCTTGTATCATCCACTTCTGAGAAGTACATATTGTCGCGATAATGATCCCAATGGCCTGACTGCTCCCATAACCGCTGATTCATCATAAACGGCGTACGCACCTCATCGTAGCCGGCATTTGTTTGCAGTTCACGCGAGAAGCGTTCCAGCTCATTTCGGACAATCTGCCCTTTCGGCAAATAAAACGGCATCCCCGGCGCTTCTTCAGAAAACATAAACAGCCCTAACTGTTTGCCCAACTTGCGATGGTCTCGTTTTGCCGCTTCTTCCAACATATGCAGGTGCGCATCCAAATCTTTTTTCTTTTGAAACGCAACCCCGTACACCCGCTGCAGGACTTCATTTTTGCTGTCTCCCCGCCAATAAGCGCCTGATACTCTTGTCAGTTTGAACGCCTTGATCATTCCTGTAGAAGGAAGATGCGGCCCGCGGCACAGGTCAATGAATTCTCCTTGCTGGTACAGCGTGATATCCTCCCCGCGCGGAATATCCTTTAAAATCTCAAGCTTAAGCCGCTCGTCTTTTTGTGCAAACAGCTCTTCAGCTTTTTCGTAAGAAACCTCTATACGTTTGATTTCAAGGTTCTCATTTATAATGTGTTTCATTTCTTTTTCGATAGCCTCTAAGTCTCCTGATCCCAAGCTTTTCTCCAGCTTCATGTCATAGTAGAAGCCGTCTTCAATCACAGGCCCTACCCCCAATGACACTTCGCCGTACAGCCGTTTTACTGCTTGAGCCAGCACGTGCGCTGATGTGTGGCGAAGCACCTGCAAGCCTTCTTGTGAATCGAGTGTGACAATCGAAAGCTCAGCATCCTCCTCCAGCTTGAAACTGAGATCAACAAGCTTGCCGTTGACCTGACCTGCAGCCGCCTTCTTTTGCAGACTGGAACTGATCGAACCAGCTGCTTCCCTGATTGTGATGCCTTTCGGATATTCCTTGATCTGTCCGTCCGGAAGCTGAATGTGCACATGTTTACTCATTTTAAAACACTCCTTATTCATTGTTGTATATAAAAAAACACACCCGTCCCGCAGATAGGGACGAGTGTGTCATTAACCCGTGGTTCCACCCAAGTTCCCGACAAACACGATGTTGTCGGCTCGGTGCTGTAACGCAGCATAGACGGCATTGGATACTTTAGTTCCCCAATGCTGCTCAAAGGCGGTAAATGATATTCCTAAGCTGGGAAGCTCTCACCTTTTCTTCCCTCTCTGAAAACCGTAAAAATCATTCATGTCCTTTTCATCGCATATATTCAATTCATAAAAAAACACACCCGTCCCACAGATAGGGACGAGTGTGTGATTAACCCGTGGTTCCACCCAAGTTCCCGACAAACGCGATGTTGTCGGCTCGGTGCTGTAACGCAGCATAGACGGCATTGGATACTTCAGTTCCCCAATGCTGCTCCAAGGCGGTAAATGATACTCCTAAGCTGGGAAGCTCTCACCTTTCCTTCCCTCTCTGAAAACCGTAACTATCATTCATGTCCTTTTCATTGCATGTATTCAATTCATATAAAAAAACACACCCATCCCTCTAAAAGGGACGAATGTGTTGATCATCCGTGGTTCCACCCAAATTCCCGATCAATTCAATTACACATGGTGATCGGCTTGAAGATGCTGTAACGCAGCATGACGGTATCAGATACTTGTTTTCCCCGATACGGCTCAAAGGCGGTAAGCTACTTTCTCTGCGTTAGGAAGATTTCAGCGGCCCTTCCCTCTCTGGAAACCGTAAAAAGCATCTCATGTCCTTATCAGTGCCTGTTGTTTCAATAATTTTTTATATCTTACTATATATTCCCACAAAGCGCAATCAGTGATTTACATTTTTTCTGACGCGGCAGTCCCGTTATGGGCAGCCAGAAACAGCCATACAAGCAATGCAGCGAGGCTGTACGCCGCCCCCATCATCAAAAATGTAAACCCGGCACCGGCGTACCAAGTGGCGGACAGATGAATGATCACCCCGGTTATCGCTACGCCGACCAAAGCTCCGATTTGCCGGTTTGCATTTAACGCCGCACCGGCAATGTTCGCATGCCTTTGCCCGGCAGCCTGCATGATCACAGTTGTCATGGCAGGAACTGTAATACCGGTACAGAGGTTCATGACAGACATCAAAACCGCCAGCTGCCAATAAGGAAAATCCGGAGAAATCAGCACAAACAACAGCAATGCAATGATACAGCTGACCGCCATTGAGACAAACATAAGCTGCCCGGCTTCGAATCGATTCGCCAGACGGGCGAACAGCAGATTGCCGATCACGAAGACCGCCATCATCGGCAGCAGCTCAACTCCGGCCATGAAGGAGTTTGCGCCTCCTGCTTCCTGCAAAAAAAGACTCATCATAAACATGCCGCCAAAAAGAGCAAAATTCAGCAAAAACCCGATAAATTGGGCCGCTGAGAAACGGCCGTTTTTATATAAGGACGCCGGCAGGATGGGTGTTTTCGCAGAAATTTCCCGCAGCAAAAACAGCACAAATGCCAAAATCGCTGCTGTACATGCTAGAAGAATCACGGGCGAGCGCCAGCCCGCTGATGGCCCCTGTATCAATGCATAGGAAAGAAAGCCGAGAGCCATCATGCCAAGCAGATGCCCGGTGATGTTCACGCGGCCGGTTTTTCCCGGGACGCGGCTGAGAATTCGGTAAGCTGAAATGAGCGCAGCAGCCCCCAACGGCACATTGATCAGAAAAATACTCTGCCAGCCTGCCAACTGTACCAGCACACCCCCAATAAAAGGCCCAAGGGCTGAAGCGGCGGAAACAAGCGCGGCCCACAGTCCAAACATTCTCGCCCGCGCCCGTTCATCAGGGTAAGAGGCAGCCAAAAGGCTGAGTGAGCTTGGCATGAACAAGGCTGCGCCAATTCCCTGTATAAGACGTCCGGCAATCAGCATCTGCCCATTAAAGGATGCAGCGCATAGACAAGAGGCGAGAACAAAAACAGCTAAACCCAGGATATAGATCGTCTTCGATCCGAAACGGTCGGCCAAGGCTCCGCCCGCCAGCAGAAGCGACGCAAAAGTAAGAATGTACCCGTCCACAACCCACGTTACACCTGAAAGTGACATTGAAAGAGTGTTTTTCATATCCGCCATCGCCACATTCACAACGGTTACATCAAGAGTAGCCATGAGAAAACCCAGAGCGAGCACGATCAGTACAGATATTCCTGTTGATGAATCTGTTTTGTGTAAAGATCCGCTGTTTTTCATTGCAATTGCCCTTTCATTTGCTCGTTTATCCAATCATCTATTTTTTCAAGATCATACAATTCCCCGACTCTGTCCATGACATGCTGCAAGGACTCTTCTCTCATGAGATTGGCCCATTTATCCTCGATTTCCGCCATGACTGTCTCCAGCACACAGTTTTCACCCTCGAATACAGATTGCAGCAGACCTTTTCCCTGATACATCGAACCTCTGCCTTCGACCGCTTGATAAATATCATAAAGCGTAATGTCCGCCAAAGGCTTCGTCAGGGTAAAACCGCCCTTCGTCCCTGGCAAGGATTCTGCCAAACCTGCTTGAACCAATGTTCTCATCAGCTTCTTCAAATAAGACGGAGACACGCGCAATCGCTGGCTTATTGCCTCTGACGTCAAAGAAGCCTGTACAGGCAGCCGTGACAGTAAAAGCAACACAGAAACCGCCTGCTCCATCCCGGATTTCATTTTCATCATACACACTCCCGATTCATTATGGATAACTATTATCCACAATAGATCCCTTAGCGGCTTTTGTCAATAAAAAAAGCAAAAGAAACGGTTCATTTCTTTTGCTTGGTATCCTTAACAAATCTGCTTCAGTTCCTCTATGTATTGAAGCGCTTCGTCATATTCTTCATTTGTATATTTTTGCTTGCTTTTGATTGTAAAGACTTTTTCTTTCTTTTCCTCATCCTCAAGCCCGTCAAAGTAAAGGATCGTGGAAACCAGCTCTAAAAACCGTGATGAACGGCTGTTTACACTGTCGATATAGCCTTTCATATCCGGCATGTCCAGATCAGCATGGTCTAAAAATGCGGAGCCTGTCTCAGTCAGCGAATACCGGTATTGAAAGTAGCCGCCCTTTTTTTCCTTCACCTCATGCAGAAATCCAAGGTTGCACAGCTCTTCAATCTGGAGCGTCAGTTCCTCTGAATATGGTCCGTAAAAGTGAAAATCATATTTCTCATAGAAAGGAAACTGCATTTTCTTGGCGATATAAATCATTTTCTGCAGCTTCTTTCGCCCGATGATTTCTCCAGAATCCGAGAACACCTTCATCAGTTTTGCATGTTCTTTCAACAAATTCCCGACATCTCCTTTTCCTTCTTTCCAATTTCTATGTCAGTCCCAGCAGCTGCCGGATTTTCATTTTCGCTTCCGGATGTTTAGAGCCGTCACAAATCAAGTCCTTTGGATAGTACAGCTTGTGGTCCGTCCGCCGTTTACCGGAGATGGATTCCACAATAGCCGACTGCCTTGACAGCTCTTTAATTTGGCCGTTTTGCGTCAAGAGATGGATCGGCAGACGCTCCTCTTCCTCTCCCGGCCGGTAAAAATCGTATGGCAGATCTGAAGAAGAATCAACGACCAAATAATAGCTCGGATCGATCCCCGCCTCTTTGAACAATGACGTCAGCTCAAAATAAGCCGACATTTCTTCATTCGGATTGAATTCAACGTATTGGAACAGCTGGCGGTTAATGAATCTGCGGCACAAGTCGGATAAAATCGCGTCTTCTTCATCCTCCCAGGCCTGGAAGTAATACAAAATAATAGATTCATCCAGCTTTACATAATCCTCCAGTGTCAATTTCCCTTCAAAAATAGAATAGAAATGAACCGGAGCGTGAGTGAAGACATAGCCTTCATCGTGCAGCTGCTTCGCCCTGTGAAGAATCTTCGTTAAAATGACCTCTGCACTTCTGGTCACAGGATGGAAATAGACCTGCCAGTACATTTGGTAACGGCTCATGATATAGTCTTCGACAGCATGCATTCCGCTTTCTTTAATGACGATCTGATCCTCGCGCGGCCGCATCACACGAAGAATCCGCTCCATATCAAAATGGCCGTAGCTGACGCCCGTATAATATGCGTCACGCTGCAGGTAATCCATCCGGTCTGCGTCAATTTGACTCGAAATGAGGCTGACCACTTGCTTGTTTTTATATGTTTTGGCAATGACTTCAGCAACATCCTGGGGGAAATCCGGGCTCACCTTTCTGAGCACCTGGTTAACCTCCGTGTCTCCCAAAATGATACCTCTTGTAAAATCTTCGTGGTCAAGGTGAAAGACCTTTTCAAATGAATGCGAGAACGGCCCGTGCCCGAGATCATGAAGCAGCGCCGCGGCCAAACAGAGTTCGCGCTCACTGTCATCCCATTCAGGGCGGCCTTTAAAGACGTCATCAACCATTCTCCTGACAATTTCATAGACACCGAGAGAATGGTTGAACCGGCTGTGCTCAGCCCCATGGAACGTCAAATAGGTCGTGCCGAGCTGCTTAATTCTGCGGAGACGCTGAAATTCACGGGTTCCGATCAAATCCCATATCAGCTTGTCCCGAACATGAACATAGCGGTGCACCGGATCTTTAAACACTTTTTCTTCTGATAATTTTCCATTTGGATACGCCATCGTCATTCCCTCTTTTTTTTAGCCGTGTTTCTATTATATCGACTCTATTCTTTGAAAACATCCTTGAATTTGCCCGGCGATTTGTTCCATCTTCATGAAAAACACATCTTGTGAAGCAAAAAAGCCTGACCTGAGGGCCGAGGCTAAGAAAAAATATGTTTTTACTTTTTTATTTTCTTTTTTACTTTGTCAATCAGCTCATCCTCTGTCGGAGCTGACAGCGGGCGATTGTTCACAAAAGCAAATGATTTTTTCCGTCCGGGCCCGCAATAAGATTGGCATCCTACCTCAACCTTTGCGTCCGGGTCCACTTCTTTCAAACGCGGCAGCAATGTTTTGATATTAGTGGCTTGGCAATCATCACACACTCGAAATTCATTAGCCATGACGTACGCTTCCCTTCATTTCTATGTTCATCTATGTGAATAACCTAAAATCACGTTTCAAAAAAATCACATCACTCTTCATTTTACAAGGATTCGACTGTTCCTGCAAGCCGCTCCATCCTTCGTATCTCCTATTCTTTCAGCCAATTTGTATAAATATTTTCCAACCTGGACATTCTAATACCATGAAAAGAAAAATGGGAGTTGAGATAAATGACAAAACAACGACAAGACGCTTGGTCAGAGGAAAACGATCTGCTTTTAGCCGAAACAGTGCTTCGGCATGTGAGAGAGGGCAGCACTCAATTAAATGCCTTTGAAGAAGTCGGCGATAAATTAAACCGGACATCCGCAGCCTGCGGATTCAGATGGAACGCGGTGGTCCGCCATCAATATGAAAAAGCGCTTCAGCTTGCGAAGAAACAGCGAAAACAGCGGATGAGAGCGCTCGGAAACGGGCAGCCTGCGAAAAAAAGATTATTATATCAGCCTCCTGCCGTTGATCCTGAAATCATTCAAGAAACCGCTGCAGAGGAACCAGTCAAAACGGATGCACCATCTGCCGAAAATGAGCAGCAGCCTTTAATGTCTGGCGAACATATGCCTTTTGTTGATGAAAGCTTTAAGGAAGAGTTAGCTAGTCTATCACACTTATTGTCTCCTCAAACGCCTGCAGCTGCGCCTGAGATGACGATGAATGATGTGATCCGCTTCCTGCAGAATTACGAAGGCAATAACGAGCAATCATCAGCATTAAAAATGGAAAATGAACGTTTAAAGAAAGAAAATCAGGAATTGCAAAGCAAGACGGAGCAGCTTGAGGCAGAAGTTCAAAAGCTTGAAAAAGACCAAAAAACGATCCAAGAAGATTATGAAACCTTGGTGAAAATTATGAACAGAGCCAGAAAGCTAGTTTTATTTGAAGAAGATGAACATGCCTCTCCGTCCTTCAAAATGGACAGGAACGGCAATTTAGAAAAGTTAGCAGAATAACATAGTGAAATCCCAAAACGGGCAGCGGTTTTGGGATTTTCGCCATGTACAAAATTCCCCTTTTCTGTTGAGAAAAGAGGATTTCCTCATTTTGCAGCCGGATCAGCTATTCTTGTAAAATGAGGCCAAGCTTATGTGAATCTATTAAGACATGTGAGCTGCCTCGGCCGTTTTATGTTTCCGAGGCGCAGCAGAAATGACCAAAAGCCCCAGCATCATAAGTGCAATGCCAATCCACGAGGAAGGCGAAAGCATTTCTCCTATGAAAAACACGCCAAGCAATGAAGCAGTCAGAGGTTCGGCTAAAGACAGCGTGACCGCCGCCGAGGCCGGAACCCCGGTAAGCCCTTTCGCAAACAAAAAATATGCGGCACATGTTGCAATTAACCCGATGTAAAGGCTCGTTCCCAGTCCTCTAGGGGTCAATATCCACGAGATATCTGACTGCCATAGTAGCGGCGTCAGCAAGATGGCGCTGATCATAAAGACAACGGCGGAAGTCGCTCGCGGAGGCTGGGTTTTCATCATCGCTTTACTGATGAGCGTATAGCCCGCAAAAGAAGCACCTGCTCCAAGCGCCATAAGAACACCACCCACATCAATCCGAACATTGGAACTGTCGGAAAAAAGAAGCCAGCAGCCCGCTAAAGCCAGCACGGTCGCAATCCACCAGGAGTTTCGCGGGCGTTTCTTCAATACGGCCCACTCAAGGCTCCCGGCAATGATAGGCGCACTGCCGATGGCAATCACAGTTCCCACCGCAATTCCCGTTTCTTTAACAGCTGTGAAAAACAGCGGCTGGTAACACGCCATACAAACAGCGGCTAAACATATGAGCGGCCATGACCAATTTTTCACGTGAAGCTCCCGGCTGATCCAAACCGCAAGCAGCATGGCGCTTCCTCCTATTAATAACCTGAACGCGCCAAATGCCAGCGGTGTGGAGCTTTCTGGAGCCAACGCCTGAACGGTTCCCGTGGTCCCCCAGAAAAAAGCCGCAATCAATACAAAAAGGCTGTAAATATTCCCTTTCATCTGCCTCTCCCCTTTAATATGGATGCTAATGTCATTTTATCGTTTTTCTATTTGTCACGGTTATCTGTATGTAAGAAGGATTTATCTGAAAATAAGATCTTTGGGGGTAAAATGCCGCTTGAGATAAAAAATGCATGCCGGCATATACAGCCGGCATGCGAAGAACGTTCACCCAAATACCTTTGCATTCCGTTCAGCCATCCGGACGAGGTTTTTCTCAAATTCCATTTCCTCGTCAATGGACAGGCCCGCTGCGTATAGATGGGTGCTTAACGCTTTTAGTTCTGTCAGTAAAGCGAACATTAAGTCTTGTACGGAGATGTCTGTTTGCAGAAGCTCACTTAAGGACGCCATCGTTTCCGGACGTATTTCCGGATAGACGCCTTTTTTATCATTTTCTTTATCCTTCAGCGCCGCTAGGTAGAATCGTCTGATCAAGTCGGCCCTTTCACTGCCGCTTTTATCCGCGCAGAGATAAATTTGAACAGCGACTCCGCCGCGAACGCGTCTCTGGGAGATGCCGGCGAACTTTTTGCCATTTATGCTAAGATCATAGCTGCCGGGACAATAAGACCCTTCAATTTCATAGGCTTCGATCTTTGCGTTGTACGGTTTCAGCATTCGTCTCATCAGCTCAACCATCGCTTCATATCCTTTGTCTATATCGATGCCTTTCTTTTCGTCCTCGAATATGAGAGAGATATTTAAAACACCTTCATCCAATACGACAGCAAGACCGCCGGAATTGCGTACGATCACACGGTATCCTTCACTCTCCAGCAAGGAAATGCCATCCTGCAAAAACGGAAGACGTGTATCCTGTATTCCAAGGACAATTGTATTGTGATGAACCCATGAACGCGCTGTCGCCGGCGACACGCCTTTTCCGACAGACATGCACAGCGTATCATCCATTGCGAAGGATTGCTTCGCATCAAATAAAGGGCCGAGACTGGATTGGTCAATGACTCTCCATTTCGGCTGCATCAGTAAATCAATCGGTTGGTTTGCCATCTATGTAAAACCCTTTCATGTTAGGCTTATGAACAAAAACTATTATATCATTTCAGTCGCAGCGATTGATAATTGCTTTTCAGCATCGTAATAAAAATTTCTTTGTTTTTGGTATTCTCCATGAGAGGAGAATGGATGTAAGACAGTTTGCGCTTTAACGAGAAATCTTTAATATGCAGAATTGAAATGTCGCGGTGAATCAAATCCTTATGGAGCACGCTTCTGGATAGAACCGAGAGTCCCATGCCGCTGATCACCGCTTCCTTTACACCTTGGTTGCTGCTGATGGTGAACATTGATTTCGGCCGAAGTCCATTTGAACTGAGCACATGATCGAGAAATTCTCTCGTCCCGGAGCCTTTCTCTCTTGTCACCCACGCTTCGTTTTGCAAGTCGCTGATCGAAATATCTCTTCGTCCGGCCAGCGGGTGCTGATTGGGAGCGGCAATGCACATTTCATCCTCCATGAACGGCTCAATTTCCAGCTCATTCTCGTTTGTATGTCCTTCGATCAGCCCGATATCAGCCTGAAGCATCCGCACACGCTCGCTGACCTCCTCTGTATTGCCAATCATGACATCGAGATTCAGCTCTGGATACAGCTTTTGCAGCTGGGCCAATAGCGGCGGAAGAATATACTCTCCGATTGTAAAGCTTGCAGCGATTTTCAATTCACCCTTCACATAGTGATGATGCGCATAGATTTCAGCCTTGGCTTGTTCATAGAGAAATACCATTTGCTTTGCTCTTTGATATAAAATGTCTCCTGTCGGCGTTGTCGTAAAGTGTTTTGGCGACCTGTTCAGAAGAGCGGTTTGAAATTCTTTCTCAAGATTTTTGATATGCAGACTGACGCTGGGCTGGGAAATCATCAGCTTTTCCGCCGCTTTTGTGAAGTTTTTTTCTTCTACCACCGCTATAAACGTTTTCAGCACGTCGTAATACAAAAACCCCACCCCTGTCATTAATGAAATATATGGTTATGATTAATTTTCTTTATTGTACTCATATCATCCGTCTTGGTAAAGAAGGCTATACGGAAGCGCAAAAAAGGCAGCCCTCAGTCGAGAGCTGCCATCGTCTTCATTTTTATTACAGTGCTTGCACCGCTGTAATTAATGCGAGATTGTAAACATCTTCAGCGTTACATCCTCTTGAAAGGTCGTTCACAGGCATATTTAAGCCTTGCAGGATTGGTCCTACCGCTTCAAAGTTGCCCAATCGCTGAGCGATTTTATAGCCGATGTTTCCCGCTTCAAGGCTTGGGAATACGAATACGTTAGCGTCCCCTTTGATCTCGGAATCCGGCGCTTTTTTCTCAGCTACAGATGGAACAAATGCAGCATCAAATTGGAATTCGCCGTCAAGTGTCAGTTCAGGCGCTTTTTCTTTCGCGATTTTCACAGCATCCGCTACTTTTTCTGTTTCATCAGATTTTGCTGAGCCTTTTGTAGAGAAGCTGAGCATTGCCACGCGAGGCTCAATGTCGAACATTTTTGCCGTATTGGCACTTTCGATCGCAATCTCGGCAAGATCTTGGCTGTCAGGCGCAATGTTGATCGCGCAATCTGCGAATACGTATTGCTCTTCTCCGCGAGCCATGATGAACACGCCGGATGTCTTTTTCACGCCTTCTTTTGTTTTGATGATTTGAAGAGCCGGGCGGACAGTGTCAGCAGTTGAGTGAGCCGCTCCGCTTACGAGTCCGTCTGCAAGGCCTTTATACACCAGCATTGTACCGAAGTAGTTCTCGTCTAATAACGCTTTACGAGCCTGTTCTTCTGTCGCTTTGCCTTTGCGGCGTTCTACGAATGCTTGTACAAGGTCTTCCATGCCTTCATATGTATGAGGATCATAAATCTTAACGCCGTCCAGCGTAAGATTCAATTCTTTTGCTTTTGCTTGGATCTCATTTTCATTGCCGATCACAATCGGATTCAGCACTTTGTTTCCTGCAAGCTTGCTGACCGCTTCTAAAATACGCTCGTCTAAGCCTTCAGGAAATACAATTTTAACGTCTTTTCCAGCTACCTTTTCTTGCACTGTTGAAAATAAATCTGCCACAATAAAACCTCCTCAAAAAGTTACAAAAACGCTTTCTTTTACTAGCATACTCTTCTTCCAATCAAATTCAAACAGCCAACTTTCATTATAGCGCTTTCATAAAAAAATCTTATTTTTCTAACTAATTTAAGTGACTCAATCTTCCCTTATAGGTTCTTCTATTTTGATGGAGTTATACGGAAGGGATGTTCAAGGTTTCTCCACAGTAGAATCGGATAAACTATGGTATAGTGAAGGCAATCATGAAAAGATAATAGGAGTGAAGATAAATGAGTGAACAGCAAATGACGAATGAAGCGGCAAAAACGCTTGACGGCTGGTATGCGCTTCATGATTTCCGCACAATGGACTGGACATCCTGGAAGCTGCTGTCCAGTGATGAGCGCCAATCTATCATACACGAATTCACCGGGTTGCTTGAAAAATGGGGCGTAGCTCAAAAAGAAGGAAAAGGATCGCAAACTCTTTACAGCATCGTCGGCCAAAAAGCTGATTTTATGCTGATGATCCTTCGTCCTACAATGGAAGAATTAAATCAAATCGAGCTTGAATTCAACAAATCAAGACTTGCTGAGTTCGCCATTCCAGCATACTCCTACGTATCAGTCGTAGAGCTTAGCAACTACTTGGCAAGCGGTGACGGCGATCCTTACGAAAATCCGCATGTGCGCGCGCGCCTTTACCCTGAACTGCCGGAGTCTAAATATGTATGCTTCTATCCAATGGATAAAAGAAGATCCGGCAATGACAACTGGTACATGCTTTCTATGGAAGAACGCAGAAACTTGATGAGAAGCCATGGCTTAATCGGCCGCAGCTATGCGGGGAAAGTCAAACAGATCATCACTGGCTCTGTCGGCTTTGACGATTACGAGTGGGGCGTTACATTATTCAGCGATGATGTCCTTCAATTCAAGAAGCTTGTGTATGAAATGCGTTTTGACGAAGTCAGCGCCCGTTATGGCGAATTCGGTTCATTCTTTGTCGGCAATCACCTTTCGCTTGATACACTTCCTCAATTCCTGTATGTATAATATCCCCTCCCGCCCTATTCGGCGGGAGTTTTTCAATCCGCCTTTATCAGAATTTAAATAAAATTTGCTATTTTCTCTGTTTTTTCTTACGATGTAGATAATAATCCAATTTTTTCAAAGGGGTGCAGTGATTTGTCAAAACGAACCGCATTTGTTATGGGAGCCAGTCAAGGGATCGGGAAAGCAATCGCTCTGAAATTAGCAGACCAGCATTTTTCCCTCATCATTAATTCACGAAATTTGGATAATATTGAATCTGTCAAAGAAGATATTTTGGGCAAGCATCCTGAGGCGAACGTCATTGTCCTTGCGGGGGATATGTCTGACCAGCATACGAGAGCGGGCATTTTTCAGGAAATCGAATCTCAATGCGGACGGCTTGATGTTCTGATTAATAATATACCGGGCGGCGCGCCTGACACATTTGATAACTGCAATATAGAGGATATGACAGCCACGTTCACACAAAAGACCGTTGCCTATATTGACGCTATCAAGCGTGCTTCCTCACTGATGAAACAAAATGAGTTTGGCAGAATCATCAACATTGTCGGAAATCTGTGGAAAGAACCCGGGGCCAACATGTTCACAAACAGTATGATGAATGCCGCTTTAATTAACGCCAGTAAAAACATTTCCATCCAGCTTGCTCCTCACAACATTACAGTCAACTGCCTTAACCCTGGTTTTATCGCTACGGACCGTTATCAGCAATTTGTGGAAAATGTGATGAAAAAAAACAGCATATCCAAACAGGAAGCAGTGGAACAGATCGCTTCCGGGATTCCGATGAAACGGGTCGGATCAGCCGAAGAAACCGCAGCGCTCGCCGCGTTTCTTGCCTCTGAGGAAGCCTCCTACATCACAGGACAGCAAATTTCTGCTGATGGCGGCAGCATGAAAAGCATATAAAAAACATCCCGCTTTTTAGCGGGATGTTTCTTGTAATGACCCGAACGGCAGGTTCAGTTTTTGAATCCGCATGACAAATTCCCGCAGATCCTCCTGCTTCGACACCATTGAGATTCTGACATGCCTTTTTCCGTTGCTTCCGAAAATTTCGCCCGGTGTGACTACGACATGGGCATGCTCCAGCAAGTAATCGGAAAATTGGTGAGATGTCTCAAACGTATTCGGAATTTCAGCCCATACGTAAAAGGTTCCTTTTGGCTTCTCCATCTTCCAGCCCAATTCCTTTTCGCAAAGCGCCGTAAAAAAGTCAATTCGTTCTTTATAAATTCGTTTCAGCGATTCCGTTTGCTCCGGATCTCCGGAAAGCGCCGCACTCGCCGCCTGCTGCAGCCCGCCGAACATGCCGACAAATACATGATCCTGAAATTCATTAACGGCCTGAATGATCTTTTCATTCCCAACCGCAAACGCCATTCTCCAGCCTGCCATATTAAATGTTTTTGAAAATGAATAAAGCTCTGCTCCGACAGCCTTAGCATCCTCTGCCTCAAGAAAGCTGGCCGGTTTTTGATCGAATTCAAACGCCCCGTATGCAAAGTCATGAATCAAATGGATATGATGCTCTTTCGCAAAAGCAGCCGCTTTTGCATAAAAAGCCGCATCAGCCACAGCTCCAGTGGGGTTGTTCGGATAGTTTAAAAACATAAGCTTCGCTTTTTCCAGCACGGCTGGATCAATCTTTTCAAAATCCGGCAGATAGCCATTTTCTTCATACAGCGGCATTTCGTAAAGCTCAGCTCGCGCCATCGTAATCCCTGATAAATATTCAGGGTAGCCTGGATTCGGGACTAAAGCGATGTCTCCCGGATTGAGCAGGCATTGTGTCAGCACATACAAACCGGCTTTCCCGCCTCCGAAAAGGGCGACCTCCGTTTCAGGATTGATTGTCACGCCGTATTCTCTTTTATAGAAAGCAGCGATTGCTTCCTTCAAAAAAGGATAACCTCTGAATGGGCCGTATCCATGAAACGAAGGATTCAGAGACGCCTCCCGCAAAGCCTCGACGATATGCGGCGGAGTGGGAAGGTCAGGGTTTCCTTGTCCGAGATTAATGATGTGGGCCCCCGTTTTTTCCAATTCCTTTACCTTTTGAAAAACGAGAGAAAACTCCTGCCTTGGAAGTGTCTTGATGACATCGGACGGTGTTATTTCCATCTAAAAGACTCCTTTTTGCTCCGTTTTATTATCCCGTTCCAAAAACGATTTGTTAACAAGCTTCGTATGCAGAAACAATCCGCATACAATCACAACAATCAGCCCCATAATGACCGGAGCGCTGAAGACGTTGATTAACATTGAACCAACAGAAATGCATAATCCGATAGACGCTTCGGCTACTGAAAAAATGCGCCCTTGAATCTGGTTTGCCGCATTCTCCTGAACCTTCACCTTTGCAAGCACTTCCCCGTATTCCATCGCGATGAAAAAAAGGATCGCCGCGATGATAGAAACAGCGAATATCGGCGTGAATAAAAACAGCGCCAGCGAAACAATCGATAAAACGGTAAAGTACGTCAGGCCTCTATTGTTGTTAAATCCCCATTTGCTGACAAGCGCCGCCCCGATAAAGCCGCCGAAGCCGATGCAGAATGTGAGGATAAAGTTGCCGATTTCTCCATCACCAAGAAAGCGGCTGACAATCGGAAAATAGCTGTACACAATTCCCCACAGCACAGCCATTGTAATCATCGTAAACATGGCGTTTAATACGAATGCATTGCTTTTGATTTCCTTGAGTCCTTCTTTAAAAGACTGAAAGGCCTCTTTGATGTTTTCAGATTGAATCGGCACAAATTGCAGTTTGATACGGCTGATAAAAAATGCCGAAATCAGGTATGTCACACCGTTAAAGGCCACAGCCAGCTCCACAGATCCGCCTAACAGAAAGAGCCCTCCGGCAGCCGCCCCGACGATAATGGAGATGGTTGTCGCTTTTGCAAATAACGTGTTGATGCTTTTAATATCTGATTCCAAGGACGACATGACGGCAAGACGGGCCGGATTAAAAAACACGCCGCTTCCATAAGAAATAAACAGCAGAGCCAGAAAAATGAGCGGATATTCGCCTTTTGGAAGAAATGTGAGCCCCAAAAAAATGATGCCTCTGATAATATCCGTCCACAGCATGATCTTAATTCTGTCTAACAGGTCGACCAGAACCCCCAAAAACGGCTGGAACACCATCGGAATGCTTCTGACCACGATGACCCCGGACGTCACCCAATAATCGTGATAATATGTAGACAAAATGAGCAGGGCAGGGAGAACACAATAGTCTCCCATGAAAGATAGCGCCTGCCCGTAAAGCAAGTATTTAGAGTTGGGCTTCAGCTGTTTCATACTGGCAGCACATACTTTGCCGTCAGCTTCGCATGCTGCTGAATTTGTCTGATTGATTCAGCGACATCCTGTGAATTGCTGCCTTTCAGTTCGAATGCAGCGATGGAGTTGAAAGCTTCGAACAGTGTCAAATCAACTGAAGTGCCTGGCGCTGCGGCCGAAAAAGAAACGATTTCAGTATCTCCTTTTAAAAGCCCGTCAGGCAGATCGATCGCTTCAATGACCAAATCCTCAGCAGTTTCTGGAATCTGGCCATTTTGTTTGAAATGCTGCGGGTACAAATGGCAGTCGGCGACATAGTAAGGCTCTTGATCCAATAATCCGTCAGGCAGATCGGCCTCTTTTCCGAAACAAAGGACATCTAATAATAATTGCGCCATATCAAGGCCGAAGACCTTTTTAATATTAGGGATCATATTCCAGCCGGCGAATCTGGCTGCCGATTCAATTAAACCCGGTTCTCTGTTTTTCATTAGCTTGATCTCTGTATGTGTTGCGCAATTTTGCAGGCCAAGACCTTCATTTGCCTTTTTGGCGGCTTCGACAATTTTCTTTTTCGCCTCTTCATCCAGAATGGACGGCGTAATGTGGGATGTTTCTGTAAATCCGATTTGCGGCGTTTTGTCATGAATGGCGATCGGGAAATACTCACCGTCGGCCATGATGCCTTCGATGCTGATATAGTCGGAGTACCCTTCTGTTTGATACCAGTCTCCATACTCACCCTGTAAAAATTCTTCAGCGATAAACGGCGCTTCAAACGTAACCGCCTTTGGCACGTTAATCGACTTCAGATAGTCATTGACTCTGTTAAATTCTGCTTCTGCCGTCTCAGTGTCCGTAATCAGCGTGACGCCGATTGAACTCGCTAAGTATGTAGGCTTTAAAATAAGAGGTGTGCCGATCTCTTCAAGTGCGGCACGGAAATCCTCAAGAGTTGTAACACGTTTGTTTTTGATTGATTTGACGCCAGCCTTATTAAAAGCGTCTCTCATTTTATTTTTATCTCTGGCATTTTCGGCAGCCTGCACGCCGGCACCTCTCAGACCCAGACGTTCACAGGCTTTCGCCATCGGGGCAATGAATAATTCATTGTTTGTTGTGATGGCATCCACCCCAAACATTTCGGCAACCTTGACGATTTGCTCGACAACCTCTTCTTCAGGCTTGTCATGGTCCTCATGCGCCCAATAAATGGAGTCAGGATGCTCAAAATCAGCTAAACTCTTAAAATAGTCTTTATCTTTTATGACCGCGACCGAGTATTTTTCAATCAAAGCTGCGTGGGAGGCTGTAATTGCAAAAGGCCTTGGAATAAAGCTGACCAGGTTATATTTTTCAGCAGCACTTTTATAAAACATGTGAGGCGGGCAGCCTCCAAGATCAGCAATGACCAATACTGTTTTTCTCTCCATATGTAAAACACTCCTTCTCTATTGTGCGGTGTATCCTCCGTCTGCGGTGATGGCGCTTCCGGTCATATAGCTTGATAAATCCGAGGCTAAAAACAGCATCACATTTGCGATTTCTTCAGGTTTCCCCAGCCTCAGCAGCGGATTTACCTTTGCCTTTTCTTTTTTGATCTCTTCAAGTGTGCCTTCATTATTTTCAAGGAATGATTTTTCATTCAGCGGTGTGTCGATAATCCCCGGGCATACGCAGTTCACGCGAATTTGATGCTTCGCATAATCAACGGCCATTGATTTAGTCAGCTGCAAAACGCCGCCTTTGCTGGCATTATAGGCAGGAATATCAGGCCATGCCACGAGTCCGCCGACTGAGCATGTATTAATGATGTTGCCCTTGCCGGCAGCCAGCATATGCTTGAGTGCGTGTTTGCTCATTAAAAACGTGCCGGTCAAATTGACTTGCAGCACCTTGTTCCAATCGCTGAGCTCCATCTCGTGAATGGGCGCCACGATTTCGATGCCTGCATTATTAATCAATACATCCAGCCCGCCAAATGTATCGACCGCCGATTCAACAGCGTGCTGACAGGCAGCTTCGTCTGTAATGTCCGTTTGCACAAAGTGCAGCCTGTCATTATTTTCTTTCCGGACCATTGCTTCTCCCTGCTTCTCGTCAATATCCGCCACAACCACATTGGCCTGCTGGTTCAAAAAAGCCTGAACCGCCGCATAACCAATCCCTGATGCGCCTCCTGTTATGAGGACGGTTTTATCGGTGAGGTTCATGATTATTCATCCGCCTTCATTTTTTTTGCCTTAGCCCTGTTATAGCGCGGCGGGAAGAAGATGTTAATCGATTTTGATTCTTTTTCTGAACGGTTGATGGCACCATGATCTTCGCGAGGCTCACAGAAATAAGCTGTGCCGAATTCCATCCCGACTGTGCAGCCTTCGACCGTCATGTCATAGCCGCCGCCGATGCAGATGCCGATTTGTTCATTGCGATGTTTATGGAAAGGCATTTCTCCGCCGTTTCCAGGGATTTTGGCAAGCATAATCTCTACCCAATCCTCAACAAAGAACGTGACTTCCATGCCCGGCAGCAGGTCTCTTGTTTTGAAAATATCCAAAAAATAGTCCTCAGGACTTGTATACGTTTCATCGGCTTTCAGCCGCTTGATATCAATAGCAATCACTTCTTGGTCTGTGTCGTTTCTTGCCCCGTGAGGCACATGCGGCGGCGCGATATAGGCAGATTCCAAGGCTGTCATTTTTCTTGTCACATCTCCGACAGTCATCATCAGCTCGCCGGAAACGACCATGCCGATTTGGACCTCCTTATGCTGATGGGGTTCAACATTGGTATGCGGCGGGACGTAAGACATTAATACTTCAGTATCTCCTCGTACGGTTGAATACTGCCTCACTCCGTTTTCCCATTCAATTAATTTCGGAGTCGGGAAATAAAGCTCCTGCATATCTTCTTTAGTTTTCATCATCAATGTCTCCTTTTCCAAATAATGACCAGCTCATTGGAATGCTTTTGAATGTTTTTACAAAGGTTAGCCCGTACTTTTGCCTTGCAAGCTCATTGGTTAAGGCAATATCATACAAGCCTTCTTTTACTTTTCTTGCAGCTTGGCTGGTCGAATTGACCAGTTTGAAACGTACATCTTTGCGGGTAAAATATTTGATTAAATTAATAGGTGATGGATGTGAAACAACAACAGATATATCAAGCATATCGTCTCTGAATTCAAAGTCAGGACGAACAGCCAGGCCATACATCGGTGTATCGCACCTGAAGATCTGCAATAGCTGCAAATCCGGCCTCATGTAGAAATGCTTAATGCCGTCGTAAGCGTGTGGGACGATGGTATATTCCAGCGGGCTTTGGAGTGTCCTTTCAATGCATGATTCAAAAGTATCATGCAAGGACAATTTACTGTTCAGCCCTTGTAGAAGAGTAAAGTTGGAAATGAAATGCTTTGCTGCGTACTCACTGCTTGTCCCCTCAGGGCCGAGCGTGTTGACTGTAATGAGTTTGGATAGTGAATCAGTTCTTTTTTTTGTCTGAATGCTATTATCCAATATAATCATGAGCACCAACCAATCTTTTAAAATTTTAAGTAAATTTTATCCAGCGGAAATTGAACTGTCAATGTTTTTTGAAAATATTGATAATTATTCCCATACAAACAAAAAAACCCTTTAAAAAGGGTTTTTAATTATAGGAATTTAGAAACTTTGTTTATTGAGATAAGGACTGATCGGCCTTCTGCTCATGCTTGCCGTATTTTTTATATGCGAATACACTGAGTACAAATCCGAGCACTGTGATGGCGGCGCAAATCCATCCGACGGCTGCATAGCCGTATGCCACATAGACAGGTCCCATCAAAGCAGATCCTAATGTCACGGCCAGATTCGAGGCGAGACTGTAAAACACCATGATTTTTCCGCGATGACGCTCTGAGCAATCACTCAAAATGGTGCTGAGCAACGTCACCGTCAAGCTTTGCATTAATCCCCATATAAATAGGCTGACAATTAACAGAAACATTGACGCCGGTGCATATGGTAAACATGCCAGCAGAACGCTGATGACCCCCAGCGCAATCAAGAGGGAGCGCATTTTTCCGATGCGGTCGGCCACCTTTCCTGTAATGACACTCATGGAAAACCCGATTCCGTAAATCATGATAAATAAGCCCGCAGCTGTGTTTCCTCCGGTAAAAACGTCCTGAAGATAGGTACCTAAAAAGGAATACATACCGTAAAATCCAATCATATTACAAAAGGTTATCGTGATATAAACAGGTACACGCGGAACTTTCAGCGCATCCCGGAATGTTCCTGCCGGCTCTTCTTTTTCTTCCTCGCCGCTTGTTTGATGCTGGGCATGACGGCGCATTTCAAGGAGAATCAGCAGGACGACGAAAACGCCCATCAAGGCGAAAATCCAAAATGTCCATCTCCAATGCAGGACGCCGCCGATAAATGATCCGAGCGGCACTCCAAAAATCAGCGCCAGCGACCAGCTTGAAACGATCAGCCCCATCACCTTACCCCGGTATGTATAAGGGACACGATCACCGACAACGGCGTAAGCGGTCGGCACAAAAGCTCCCGCAGCCAATCCCGAAAGCGCCCGGCCTAAAAAGAAGAAAAAGATATTTTGACTCAAAGCGCATATCACTGTTCCTATGATAAAGATCATAAGCCCGGCCAATAAACTCAGTTCTCTGGAGTATTTATCTCCTAATGGAACCAAAAGCGGCGCACCGATAAAAATCATAATGCCGTAAATACTGATAGATAATGCAAGGACACTGACATCTGAGCTGAAGGCTTTTGCTAAATCCGGCAGCAGCGGTGAGATCACAAGCTCTTCTGATCCGGCCGCAAATACCCCCATCGTTAAAGCCAGTGCTAACAATAGTGGAAAATGATGTTTTGTTTTGATGTCATTGTTTTGATTGCTGTTCATTCTTTCTCAACCACCTCTTCCATAATCTTCTTATCATAAAGTTGTATTATAGTTTAGCATTGTTTTTTCATCATTTACAATTCGAACGAAACCTTTACATTTTTAATTATTTTCATTTATATCCCAATATAGATTTCCTCGTTTCATTTTGAAAATCAACTGATTTTAACATACCAAAAAGCTCTCCGGTCTCCCGGAGAGCTTTTCCTATTGCGCCTCTGCCTGTTCTTTTTCTGCCGGTTCATGTTTGATACGCTTTTTGATGCTCAGATGATAGTACGTATAGCAGAAAATAATGATCGGCACGCCGCAGTACAAGCCGATCCTTTGATCCGGAATGAAAATAAGGCTGATCAACACGCATCCGTATAAACAAAATCCGAGAATCGGGACTAGCGGATAAAGCGGCGTTCTGAACTCCAGATCATTCACATTTCCGCCTTCAGCGAGGAAACGTCTGCGAAAGAAAAATTGCGACGCACAAATGGACATCCACGCAACAACTGTCACCATGCCCGAAATTGAGATACACCATAAATACACTGTTTCTGCGGCCATGACACTTGTCAGCAGCGAGCAGCCGGAAATGCCGAGCGTAATTAGCAGGGCATTCATCGGCACGCCTTTTTTTGTCAGTCTGGTGAGAAAGGAGGGGCCCATTTGATTTGATGAAAGTGACCACATCATGCGCGACGCCGCATACAAACCCGAATTGGCAACAGATAAAATCGCCGTTAAGATGACAAAGTTCATGATATCTGCCGAAAATGGGATGCCGATTTGATCGAGCACCGCTACAAACGGGCTTTCAATGACGCCCGCCGTTTTGTACGGAAGAATGGCAACCAAGACGAACATTGCCAGTACAAAGAAAAACAGCGTGCGCCAAATGACATTCCGAATGGACTTTGGCAGTGTTTTTTCCGGACTTTCACTTTCCCCTGCCGCAATGCCGACAAGCTCCGTGCCCTGAAAGGAGAAATTCACCATGACCAGCGTAAACATAACGGCCAGCACCCCATTAGGGAAAAGTCCCCTGTCAGTCATAAAGTTAGACAAAAAGGGTGTTTCGTGTCCGCCTTTAAAGTCAATCAAGCCAAACACAGCGGCTCCGCCAATCACGATAAATAAGATGATCGCCGCCACTTTGATGCTTGAAAACCAAAATTCCATTTCTGCAAAGCTTCTGACAGACAGCGCATTAATCAAAAAGATGACAATCCCAAACACGAGACACCATATCCAAATCGGAACGGAGGGCAGCCACCTTTGCATCAAAATGCCTGCTGACGTCAGCTCCAAACCTACTGTATTCGCCCAGCTGAACCAATACAGCCAGCCGATCATAAAACCTGTTGACGGTCCCAGAAATTTAGTGGCGTAGGCCTGAAACGATCCGGCCACCGGCATGGCAACAGCCAATTCTCCTAAACAAAGCATGATGAGATACATTAAAAATCCGCCGATGATATACGCGGCAATGGCGCCGAGCGGTCCCGCCTGGCTAATGGTAAAGCCGGAGCCCAGAAACAGCCCTGTGCCAATCACCCCTCCTAAAGCAATCATAAACAAATGCCTGCTTTTCATGCTGCGCTGCAATTCATTTTTATGATTCTGCATCATCCTTCCTCCTTTGATTCTTTTGCCGTGATGGTCATCCGGTAGCTTTGCAAAAGATGGACGGTGGTTTGTTGTATGAGGAAAGGCAATACATGAAATGTGTATGGTTTATAGACTCGTTCCGTCCATTTATGGCCGTCTTTTCCATACACGCCCATATTAATGGATGGAATATTCAGCTTGCGTATGTCTTTAAACGGAATGGTTCCAATCATATTCCACCCAGGGAAGTTTCTGATAAAAGAATCAATTTCGTCATCGGTTTCATGCAGCGATAAGAAACTGCCGTCTGCCAAGTAGGGGAAAAACTTTTTGAAGACAAATGTTTCGCCTGTCGATGCAGCGGTTTTGTCAGCCGCTTCTTTAATCACATGCTGCAAAAGCTGATCTCTTGTGCTATCTTCTTTCAAATAGTTATGCGGCAGGTAAGGAGGTGCGTAAAATAGAATGACTTTTGCGCCTTGATCGGGGTCAAGCTTTTGAAGCTCTTCGATTGCCTGAAAGCATCTCATACGAAGTTCTAGGTGCTCGTTGGCTTTGAATGTCTGCTCGATACACTGTTCGGGGTCTATTCCCCGGTTTCTCAGCTTTTCTAAGTATTGCTCCAGACTATACACTTGGATGCCCCATGATAAATGTTTCTTTGGCAGGTTGGCTCTTTTTACATATTCTTCATAATAGTCTGATAATTTTTGTTCTGTTTCCCGGCATGCTTCCTCAGTGACTTCAATAAGCAAATCCATCATTTCCTTTGCTGTTCTTTCATAAATAAAACAATTGAAATACAAGCTTGTGCTGACAGCCGTTTGCACATTATAGGATTCCTTGTTATCACGCTGATACAAACAGGATGGGGGCAGAACCAACTCTCCTTCAACCTTTTCTGCCAGATGAATGTTATTGTGGAGACGGCTTGTGATTTCAGCTGAAATGAAATTCGGGTCAATCCCTGCCAGTGTATCGCCAACATGGACTTCACGGCCGTAAATGTAAAAGCAAGGCAGTAGTTTTCCCGCGGCTCCAGTATAGATATATCTTGTCTGATCACCATCGTAAAGCGGGGTAATAAAATCTGTATTAATGGCAGCCAGATAGTGAAGCTGTTTTTCTTTTTTTAGCCGGTTCAGCTCTGAAATGCTGGCGAGCACGCCCGAATGCTGGCTCTCCTCATCGGGATTTGCCATAAACAATACATTTCCCGGCAATGTTTCAAGGTTCTCCGAAAAATGCAGGAGATTGGCTAAATGTACGGCGATGCCGCTCTGCATATCGACAGATCCTCTTCCGAACATCCAATCGCCTGATTTGGCATCCCGCTGAACATCCTGATCGAACTCATAGCGGCTGAAATACTCCGCCAATTTCTCACAATCAAAAGCGATATCCTTTAAAGGGCCGAAATCTTCAATTCCGACTGTATCCAGATGGGCATGGTAAATGACTGTATTTCGGCTTTCTCCACATCCTTCAATAAACGCAAAAATATTTTTGCGATTGTATGGGTCATTGGGAATGGCCTGTTCCCACACATGACTGGGGTGTTCCTGAAAATAAGGATAGCTCGTGATCACTTCTTTGATAAAATCCGCTTTTGTCCCTTCTCCAACGGTGCCGTTCACACTGCTGAGGCTGACCAGAGATGCTGTCAGCGCCTCCACTCTTTCAGCCGGATTCATGTGACTGATTTTTGTATACTGCATAAATTGTCCTCCTGATCAAAAAGTTGAAATCGTGCGATCCGCTCAAGAATCGCACGATTTGATTTCTCTCAAATCAAAAAGCTTCGGACGTTGTTTTGGCTTGCATATGAAGAATTAAGTAATCGGGACCGCCTGCTTTTGAGTCTGTTCCGGACATATTAAAACCGCCGAACGGCTGATAGCCGACAATTGCTCCGGTGCAGCCTCTGTTGAAGTATAGGTTTCCGACATGGAAATCCTCGCGTGCCCGTTCAATGTGCGCACGGTTTTTCGTCAGAAGCGCGCCTGTTAATCCGTATTCCGTGTTATTGGCAATCTCCAGCATATGATCGAAATCACGCGCTTTGCAAATCGCAACAACCGGGCCGAAAATTTCTTCCTGCATTAAGCGCGCGTTTTCATCAACATCTGCAAAGATCGTCGGCTGAATAAAGTAGCCTTTTGAATCATCGCCTTCTCCGCCGGCCAATAGCTTGCCCTCAGATTTGCCGATTTCAATGTATTTCATCACTTTGTTGTAGGATGCTTCATGAATCACGGGTCCCATATACGTATCAGGATCTTCTGGATTGCCGACAGTCAGCGTTTTGGTCAGCGCCACAGCTTTTTCCACCACTTCATCATAGACATCCTGATGGATAACTGCGCGGGAGCCCGCAGAACACTTCTGTCCTGAATATCCAAATGCTGAGTACACGATAGAGGATGCAGCAAGGTCAAGATCAGCGTCCTTGTCGACAAGCACTGTGTCTTTTCCGCCCATCTCAGCAATTACCCGTTTGAGCCATTTTTGGCCCGGCTGCACTTTGGCGGCTCGCTCATAAATCCGGCAGCCGACTGCACGGGAACCTGTAAATGAGACAAATCGTGTCTTCGGATGCTCAACTAAGAAATCACCGATCTCCGCTCCATCTCCCGGAATGTAATTCAGAACACCGTTTGGCAGGCCCGCTTCCTCCATGATCTCGACAAATTTTGCTGCCACTACCGGTGCTGCGTCAGCCGGTTTTAAGAGAATCGTATTTCCTGTCACAATCGCTGCCGCCGCTGTTCCCGCCATAATTGCAAGCGGGAAGTTAAATGGTGAAATGACGATGCCGACGCCAAGCGCTTCGTAATGATATTGATTGAACTCGCCAGCACGGCTCTTCACCGGAGCCCCTTCCTTAAGGTTTAACATTTGGCGCGCGTAGAACTCTAAAAAGTCTATCGCTTCAGCCGTGTCCGCATCCGCTTCCTTCCACGGTTTTCCCGCTTCCTTCACAAGATAGCTTGAAAATTCATGCTTTCTTCTGCGCAAAATAGCCGCTGCCTTAAAGAGAATATTCGCGCGGTGCTCCGGTCTTTGTTTTTTCCAGGATTCAAATGCCTGCAATGCGGCTTGCATCGCTTTTTCAGCAAGCTCTTGATCAGCTGTAGACGCGTACCCAATCACCTCTTCTTTGTTAGCCGGGTTAATAGAAATGATTTTGCGGTCCGTTTCAATTTTTTCTCCATTGATAACAAGCGGATAATGCTTGCCAAGCTGAGTGTTTACAAAGGCCAATGACTCCCCAAATGCTGTTTTATTCATTGCTTCCGTAAAATCTATAAATGGTTCGTGCGCGTATGTGACTGTCATATGTAGTCCCCCTCGTGTTATGAAATATATCTTCGCATATGAATAAAAATGCAAGAATCATGCCATTTTCTTGTCTTTTGCTGAAAAAACTTGTTGAATCGAACAGAAATTTGTCTAACAGGTGATCACCTTTCTCTTTTTCCGAGCTTGAAAGCAAATTATTTTTGCGGTTTTTGCCCTTCCCACAAAGAAAAACGCAAAATTATTTTGCATTGGCTTCAAATCCGAAAATTACACCCATCCGCGGAATCGCGATGCTTCTGCCGATTTTCTGATGCCCGTCATGTAAGCCGCCAAGCGCATATCCACTTTATGCGTTGCCGCTGTCTGATAAATCGTTTCGAACGAGCTGACCATGACGCTTCTCAATTTTTCTGCAACCTCTTCTTCCGACCAATAATATCCTTGGTTATTCTGCACCCATTCAAAATAAGAAACCGTGACGCCGCCGGCACTCGCCAGGATATCCGGCACAAGCAGCACGCCTCTTTCATTCAGGATCTTAGTGGCGTCAATGGTTGTCGGTCCATTCGCTGCTTCGACGACGATTGACGCCTGAATGTTATGTGCGTTTTTGGCTGTGATTTGATTGGAGATCGCGGCAGGCACTAAAATATCGCATTCCTTTTCAAGCAGTTCCTCATTTGTGATGACGTCAGTAAATAAGTTGGTGACCATGCCGAAGCTGTCCCGTTTATCGAGCAAATAAGGGATATCAAGGCCGTCCGGGTTGTAGAGCCCGCCATGGGCATCAGAAATCCCGATCACCTTCGCGCCCGCATCGTGCATGAATTTGGCTAGGAAGCTACCCGCGTTTCCAAAGCCCTGTATGATGATGCGTGCGTTTTGCAGCTTGATCCCTTTTTTCTTCACCGCCTCTTCAATACAAATCGTGACGCCCTGTGCCGTCGCCGTTTCCCGTCCTTGCGATCCGCCTAAAACGAGCGGCTTGCCTGTAATAAATCCCGGAGAATCGAATTCCCGCAGCCGGCTGTACTCATCCATCATCCACGCCATAATCTGCGAATTGGTGTATACATCTGGAGCTGGAATATCCTTTGTCGGACCGACGATCTGGCTGATAGCACGGACATACCCCCTGCTCAGCCTTTCCAGTTCTCCAAATGACATTGTCCGCGGATCACAAATGATACCGCCCTTCCCGCCGCCGTAGGGAAGATTGGCAATCCCGCATTTGAGCGTCATCCAAATGGATAATGCCTTTACTTCCTCTTCATTGACTTCTGGATGGAAGCGAACGCCCCCCTTTGTCGGACCGACAGCATCATTGTGCTGTGACCGGTAGCCTGTGAACACTTTGACGCTCCCATTGTCCATTTTGACCGGAATGCGGACAGTGAGCATTCTCTGCGGCTCTTTCATGAGTTCATACATATCGCCCGGATAACCCAGCTTCCGAATGGCTTCCTTAATGATCGTTTGGGTAGACAGAAATAAGTTAAGAGCTTCTTTTTCTTCATCTTTTGAGACTTGCTTTGCTGACATCTTTTTCACCTCATTGTTTTTTTGGCCGGCTGCAATGTAAGCGCTTTAAAAAATCAGCCCGCCAATTCCTTTCTTCATTGGATTCACCATATAATCATGCAAGATCCGTACCAGCTTTTGAATCCACAAAAAAAAGAGACTGAAAACATCTCAGTCTCTGACTACAAATCTATCGATTAACGGGGATCAATCACCAGTTGCGTTTCAGCATAAAAACTGCCGATTCCCAAACCGTTTACTACATCGCCTTTAATCGTGTAAGTGCCTGCGCGAGGAAGAGTTTTGCGCACCATGACGAGGTCAAATTCGGATGCGCCTAACAAATCAAGCGTAAGCGGGAGTCTGACTGTTTTTCCATCGTTTAAAATCTGTGTTTCTTTCAGTGTTCTTCCATTTACTGAATCTCTTGTCGTAGCATGAAACCCGTCAGGAAATTGAAATACTACCGCTCCGAGAGAAAGCACCGCATTTGGTTTATATGTCACTTCAATATCAGAAGTGGTCCACTCTTTTGTGCTGTTGATCGTTTTTGCCTCGATTGATGCAGACTGTGCATGAGCTTGGCCTGAAGGAAGCAAGATTGATAGTAAGACAGCTGAACTGATCAATAATGAAGATACGAATGAAGTTCTTTTTAACATGGCATTTCCTCCTCAAATCACTGTTGAAATTGGCCAGAGCGTCCTCTGCAGAAAAAGCGTTTTTTTTGCAATTCGCGAATTAACAGTTCTTTTTCTTAAAAATTAATCTATCATCATTTTCCATGGAAGTAAATGCTTTTTCAGGAATATTAAAACTTGGAATCACTTGTGAATTACTTCCTGTTTATACAAGGTTCAAATGGAGGATTTCTCACTCTTTTTCTAGTAACTTATACCTTCTGATTTCTATCTTTTATCCTATTTTAAAAAAGGACAAAAAAAGTCGAAGATGCCTCTGCTCTTCGATTGATCACGTTCCTATTTTTATCTGAATTCAGTGTTCCAGTTAAAACCGATCGTCTCATCATTCCAAGGAATTCTTTTTTCATCAGGCTGATCCGGATTATACGACATGGTGGTAAAGTAGATAATTGTCAGCGGCGTTTCTCCCAGCACTCTGTATCCGTGGGCCACCCCTTTTGGGATTAATAACAGCATCGGGTTGTCTTCGCCCATATAATAGACGTCCGTTTCTCCTTTTGTCTTTGAGTCGTCTCGAAGATCGTAGAGGACAACCTGAGCGTGACCGGTTGGGAAGAACCAGAGATCATCCTGCTTCTCATGATAATGAAATGCCTTAATCACACCCGGATAGCTTTTCGACCAAGAGGCCTGCCCGAAATGCTCAAGAAGATTCTCATCATCCCGGACCAGCTCAGCAAAAAAGCCTCTGTCATCGCTATGCTTCGTCAATTTTTTCACCTTGACTCCATCAATCATGCGCACTGCTCCTTTCCTGCAAATACTCCCGTAACGCTTCCCGCCAGTGGCGGGGGCGGATGCCGGCTTCTTCAATAGCCCGATGGCTCAGCACAGAGTATGCCGGGCGGGGCGTTTGGTTCCCATATTCCTCTGTCGTTACAGGCAAAATGACTGTTTCCAGCCCGCTTTCTTCCATAATTGCCTCCGCAAACTCATACCAGCTGCATATGCCTGAATTGCTGACATGATAGATGCCCGGCGGATGGCTGAACAGCTTGATGACCGCTTCTGCTAAATCCTTCGTATAAGTCGGCGAACCTATTTGATCGCTGACAACCCGCAGCTCTTGTTTCGTTTCAGCAAGCTTCAGCATGGTATGAACGAAATTGCTGCCGCCATGTCCGTACACCCATGATGTTCTGATGATCGTGCTGTCTTTTGTTGCCAAACGAATCAGTTCTTCTCCGAGCTTTTTGCTTTTGCCATAGATGGTGTTTGGATCAAGGGGATCGTTTTCCTTGTAAGGCTGGTTTCCTTTCCCATCGAATACATAGTCTGTGCTGATATGAACATATTGAGCGCCGATGCGGGTTGCCTCTAGCGCAGTATAATAAGCGCCGATTCCGTTGATCAAGTACGCTTTATCAAGCTCTTTCTCACATTGATCAACCGACGTAAACGCGGCGGTATTGACCACAATATCCGGCTGATAATGGCCAAACGAATGCCGTACTGAGCGCTGGTCAGCAATGTTCATCATCTTCTTTGTTAACGCAATGACCTCGTATCCGGCTTGCTTCAGCTGGCGGCACAGTTCCAGCCCAAGCTGTCCTCCCGCCCCAGTCACCAATACCTTTTTCAATCAGATCACCTTCTCATCGGTCATTGTCTGTATACCACTGAATCGTACGCGCAATGCCTTCTTCAAATGGCACTTCCTGCCGCCAGCCCAGTTCGTTTTTCAGTTTTGATGCATTGATTGCATAGCGCCGGTCATGCCCTTTTCGGTCTTCCACGTGGGCGAACAATTCCTCACAGCCCAGGTGCTTCATGATGATGCTCGCAAGCTCTTTATTCGTGCGTTCATTTCCGCCACCGATGTTATACACCTCGCCTACGGTTCCTTTTTCTAAAATCAGCTTGATGGCGCGGCAATGATCCTCCGCAAACAGCCAATCTCTAATCTGAAGTCCATCTCCATACAGCGGAACCGGCAGGCCTTGCTTCGCATGACGGATAATCGTCGGAATCATTTTTTCGCTGTGCTGATAAGGGCCGTAATTGTTGCTGCATCGTGTAATGATCGCCGGAAGCTTGTGGGTTTTCACATAAGACAATACGAGCAAATCAGAGCTTGCTTTGCTGGCTGAGTAAGGATTATTAGGAGAAAGCGGCGTCGTTTCTGTAAATGCTGGATCATCCGCTTCTAAATCTCCGTACACCTCATCCGTTGAAATATGAATCAGCTTCTTAGCTTTGCCTTGCAAGACCGCTTCCGCCAATCGGTAAGTCCCCATGACATTTGTGGTGATAAACGGCTCTGCTTGGGAAATGCTTCTGTCCACATGCGATTCTGCAGCGAAGTGAATAACCCCGTCATAGGTCTCGTCAAACGCGCGGTCGATATCCTCCTGAACGCTGATGTCCCCTTTTATAAAGCGAAAGCGGCTGTTTTGCTTTAATGTTTCCATTTCTTCCGGGTGGCTGGCGTACGTCAGTTTATCTAAAACGGTAATGCGCGCATCCGTTTCCCTCAGCATGAGCTTTGTAAACGTGAGCCCGATGAAGCCGGCCCCGCCAGTAATTAAATATGATTTTGCCATCACTTTTCGTCCTGTCCTTTCTGTAAAGCCTTGTGTACAAGCTGGGAAGCGAGATAAAGCGATTCGTGAGTTCCGGCATCTACCCACCAGCCTGATAACACATCATACGTAAGCTGGCTGTTTTCGATGTATAGATTATTCACATCGGTGATTTCCAGCTCGCCTCGCTTTGATGGTGATATTTGTTCAATATACGAAAATACCTCCGCATCATACATATAAATGCCGGTAACGCAAAGGTTGGTCGGCGGCTGTTTGGGCTTCTCGATGATGGAACGAATCCGTGTATTTTTTTCATCAATCTCAGCGATTCCGAAGCGTTCCGGGTCATCAACTTCTTTCAGCAGCACCTTTGCCCCTTTCCCCTGCTGTTCAAAGCGTTCTGTATAAGGCTTTAATGAATCTTCAAATATATTATCACCTAATAATAAAATGAAAGGCTCTTTTTTCGTAAAGCGCTTTGCATAAGACAGCCCATCCGAAATGCCCGATGCTGCAGGCTGTACCTGATAAGTGATTGTAACGCCAAGCTCTTCCCCGTTTCCAAGCAGTTTATAAAATTGCGGCATATGCTCTTTTTGGCTGATGAGTAAAATGTCTGTTATTCCGGCTTCCTCCAGCTTCATAATCGACCAGTATATCATCGGATACGGGCCTACAGGAAGCAAATGCTTGTTGACGGCTTTCGTTAAGGGCATAAGGCGTGAGCCGTTTCCTCCGGCTAAAATAACACCTTTCACATTAACACTTCCTTACATGCATTTTTATACCTTTTGTTCATGTAATTCTTGAAGAATAGCTGTTACCCGCTTGATGCCTTTTCCATCCACGAACAGCCTTCCTCCTTTGTGCAAAGAAAGGCGAAGAGGATAGCTGCTCACAATGCGCGACATCTGATAAATGAGTGTTTCACCCGGTACAAGCTCACCCAAGCCAAGATCAAGAGCGGCACCTTGCTCGGCAAATGTTTTGGCTGTTGTCGTTTGATGTTCAACCTGAGAGAGAACAAGGCACGGCACGCCGATGCAAATGGCTTCATACAGTGAGATGCCGCCGGCGACAATTGCTGCGTCCGCTTGTTTCATCAAACCCGCCATATCATTTGTCTGTTCGATCACCTTGTACTGCGGCTTCTTTTCGATCTGCCTTCGGACTGCCTCTTGATGCGGTGAAGCGCCCCCCATCACCAACATCATGTTTTTGTCTTTTATAGCGGGGACTTGATCAGCGGCAGCCAGCACTTTAAAAATAAGCTGCTTCGGATCACTTCCTCCTAATGCAACAAGGATAGTGCGGCAGTCTTTCTTAAGTGTGTAATTCTCTCTTGCGGCCTGAAAGGCGGGGTGAAGAATAAGATAGTCCGGGCCTTCATAGATGCGTGTGTTTCCCTGAACGTACACCCTGCCTCTGATGTCACCGTAAATGCCGTTAATGACCGCGTCACTAAATTGAATCGATTTACCATTTTTCTCTTCAAAGAGAACAATTTTCGCATCTGTTTCCGTCTTTATTTTCTTTAACAGCTCTGCAGGCGCACCTAGAATATCAAATAAAAGCAAATCAAGCTTCTTGCTTTTTATTTCCCGGAGAATAAATTCGTGCTGCTGCAGCTCCGGTTTTACGATGACACGCCAATGCTCTTCATGAAGAAACGCTTCAGACTCCTGATTCGTGTAAAACGTAATCAAGCAGCTCTGTTTGAGTTCTTCCGCAAGTCTCTTCATCCGGACAACATGGCCCATTCCCTTTTCATAGCCCCCGTCTGCAACGATCCCAACACGCATGGCTAGTCAGCCTCTCGTTTGATCGCCGCATCAGAGTTTCGGTTCAGAATGCTGATGAGCTCAGAGGCTGATACATTGGGGCGCTCGCCTGCTTTTTGATAGAGGGCCTTTATCGATTCATAGTCTTCCTTTGTATCAATGGTCAGCCGATATCGAGGGGCGCGAAACCGTTCCGGTGCTTCTAAAAACTGGACGTGATAAAGAGCTGGATGATTTCTCACATATAACGTGACATGCTCCTGATATTGATCCTCCAAAGCCTGAATACGGCTGATGTCAATTAACAGGTTGGCGTTGACCACTTCGCCGCAAATCCCTAATGGGGCATTCAGGAGATACGTATAATCCGCGCCTTGATCAAAATGCGCCTTAATCATTACATCGAGCAGCTCTGGATCAACAAACGGATGATCACCCGTTAACCGGATGATAACTGACGGTTTGACAGCCTCTATGACCTTGACAAACCTATCGAGAACACGTTCTTCGCTCCCGCGGAAAACGCGATAGCCATGTTTGGTGCAATGCGCCTCTAATATGTCGTCGGTTTCTTTGTCAGACGTGGCAATGACAAGATTATCCCGATCCTTTTGGTAAAACGCGCTTTTCCGGACGCGATGAACGAGAATATCAAGTAAACGATCCGATCCAATCGGCCGAAGCACTTTTCCCGGCAGCCTTGTTGAACCCATTCTCGCTTGAATGATAAAGAGAATGTCATTCATGAAACGGGCTGTCCTTCATTAAAATGTCATCCCAGGCAATGCCTGTGTCGGCCGGGATGTCTCTTACAGCCCGAACACCGCCGGTCAGCAGTTCAAAAAATCTCGGGTGCAGTCCCTGCGGCTTTTGTCCGGGCCGAAGCACTGCGATATTGTCTTCACTAAAGACCTCACCTTTTTGAATCGGAGCTGTTGTAAAAATGCCTCTGTATGCAAAATTTCTGATTTCTCCTTCGATGGCGGTTGTTGTTTTGTATGAACTGCCAAGCAGTTTTTCAGAGATCGGCTTTTTGATCCCCTGTTTCAGCTCAGCCTCCGTTTTCCTGATGCCATCGACCATTTCTTTCAATTCATCCGGATTTAATGCAAACGAGTGGTCGGCACCCGGCAGATTTTTATCGATCGTAAAATGCTTTTCTATCAATCTTGCTCCAAGCCGAACCGCGGCACATGGCGCTTCTGTCGGATGCTCGCTATGATCCGAGAAGCCGATCACCGCCTCAGGAAAAGCGGCGGCAAGCATCGGAATGACGCTAAGGTTGCTGTACTCCGGCGGTGCGGGGTATTTCGCCACACAATGCATTATGGCAATTTGATTGTTTCCCTCTGCCCTGATGGTGCTCCAAGCTTCGTGAACATCAGAGATTTCAGCTCCGGCTGTCGAGAAAATCATCGGCCTGTTCAGCCTGGCAACATATTTGAGCAGCGGGAGATGGTTAATTTCATAGGATGCGATTTTAAAAGCGCTCGGCGAGGTGGACTGAAGCAGATCAGCTGACCCTTCGTCACATACCGTGCTTAAAAAGATTACCTGCTTTTCGCGGCAGTAATCCAATAACGGTGAAATCCACTCAGCGGGCATTTCCATAGATTGAACCAAAGAAAAAATAGAGACGTCCTTGCCCGCTGCCGTTTTGTACAAACCAGGATCTTTCTGATACATCCTATCAGCCTGGAACATTTGAAATTTCACGGCATCCGCTCCCGCTTCCGCCGCGGCATCTATCAGCGAAAAAGCCTGATCAAGCTTCCCGTCATGATTAATCCCCGCCTCGGCGATAATAAATACAGGAGCGTCATGGCCTACAGTTTTATTTGCAATCTGAAACTTTGCCATTATTTCGCCTCCTTGCCCGGCCAAATATGATAATAGTAATACGATTGTTCAGCGGTGAAGCCCATTCGTTCATAAAGGCGGATCGCCCTTACATTGTGAAGCTGCGTCCCCGCTGTTACCGTTCTATGCTTCTGGATCTCCGGTTGTTCTATGAGATTCGCCAATAAATGAAAGGCAATGCGTTTTCCTTCAAATCCCGGCTTTACAGCCATCAAATCGAGAATGCACTCATCATCCCTTGATAAGCCCTGAAGATAACCGATGACCTCGCCATTGTGTTTAGCGACAATATTAACCGCCGCCCTTCCATTCAGATTGTTTCGTGTCCACTCCTGAAAAATGTTGTTTGCTGCATCGCGGCTGAGATGAGGGTCCTGAAAATATCTGCTTTTTGCAAACGAGTCTCGGGCCAGCTCACATATCGCTTCTGTGTCTCCGGGCTCAGGCGGACCCAGTTCAAAAAATGGCGGGGTTTTGTCATAAAAAGACGGAGGCATCGCCAGCTTCAGCAAACTGCCGACAAAGTAAGAGGACGGCTGTTGCTGTATCACATGCGCGGCTCCGATATCTTCAGCCGGAACACGGACAAAGATAAAATCCGTTTCATCCATTTGGCGTACAGAATAAAAAGCTTCAAACAGCCTCTTCAGCTGCCCGGTGCTGTTCGCCGCAAGAAGTTTGACATTCATGACTTTCTTCTGAAGCACCTTGCTTTCCCACAAAGAATCTTCGTAAAGCAATACGCCTTGGAGCCTGCTGTTTTCAAAAAGGCCGAGGGAAAATTGATACGGAACATCCAATGTAAGCTGTCTGCTTTGGAGAAATTCCTCAATCGCCTCTTTGGAGACATGTTCTTTTACCGTATACACTTAACCAGCCCCTTTTACGATATCCCGCACAGCTTCAATGACATCACGTACATCATCGTCAGACATTGACGGATAAAGCGGGAGGGAAAGGGTTCGTTTATAGTAATTCATGGCATTCGGGAAGTCCGATTCCTTAAATCCAAATTGTTTTTGATAATACGGATGAATGTGTACTGGAATAAAATGAACGCTCGTGCCGATATTGTATTCATCCTTTAGAGCCGTAATCATTTCGCTTCGCGTAACCCCAGCCTTTTTTTCATCAACTTGCAGAACATATAAATGCCAGGCGTGTCTGCCGTCATCATGAACAAACGGTGTGATCAGCCCCGGAATCTGCTGAAAAGCGGTTTGATAGCGACCGGCAATCTCTTCTCTCCGTTTCTGCATATCATCCAGCCGTTTCAGCTGATGAAGTCCAAGAGCCGCCTGCAAATCAAACATATTCATCTTATAGCCGGGCGATTCGACTTCATAGTACCAGCTGCCATTTGAAGAATAACGGTTCCATGCGGCTTTACTCATGCCGTGAAGGCTTAGCACCCGAATCTTATCGGCAAGCTCCTCATCATCTGTCGTGAGCATGCCGCCTTCCCCTGTCGCCAGGTTTTTGGTGGCGTAAAAGCTGAATGCCGTCGCATCCCCGATAGAACCGATCATTCTGTGCTTATAAGTCGTATATACCGCATGCGCCGCATCCTCCAGCACGAATAAACCATGTTTTTGGGCAATTGCCAAAATCGCATCCATATCGCAGGACTGCCCGCCAAAGTGGACAGGTACAACTGCTTTCGTTCGCGGTGTGACGGCTGCCTCAAGCTTTACCGGGTCAATATTGAGCGTATTTTCGTCAATGTCCGCAAACACAGGCGTCGCTCCTGTATGAATAATCGTATTGGCGGTCGAGCTGAACGTAAGCGGAGAGGTAATGACCTCGTCCCCAGGACCGATTCCTTTTGCTTTCAAAGCCAAAAATAAAGCTGCGGTACATGAATTCACCGCCACGGCGTGTTTCGCCCCGACAAATGCGGCAAACTCTTTTTCAAACTGCTGAACCTTCGGGCCTTTGGAGAGCCATCCCGATTCAAGCGTTTCAGTAACCTCCTGAATTTCTTCCTTACCGATTAACGGCAATGAGTAAGGGAGAAAATGATTTCTCTTTTGCACCATTTCTTTGCGCTCCTATCATTTTATTCAGTATCTTCCCGCCTATAATCAACCCCTGTTTTGGCTTTCAGTTCCATAAATAAAGCGTTTGTTGATTCTGCCACCGGATAATTAGCCGCTATAAATGCCAGACGCGCCTCTTCCGCTTTTTGATGCACGTCGGGGCTTCGAAGAACCTCAACCAAGGTGCGCGCCAGTTCATCCGGCTGGTCAAACATAAAATCGCCAAGAGATTCATAGTACGGATACGAGCGATTTCCGGATGATTTTCCGATCAGCACAGGCTTTTGAAACAGCATGGCTTCAAGACCGACTGTTGAGTTTTGCGTCACTGCGGCATCAGCATACGGCAGCAAATCATAAAGATCCAGCTCCTTTTTGATGACTCTGCATGCTTGATGTTTTTTCGCCGCAGCGTGATACAGATCAAGCTTGTTTTTTCCGATTTCCCACGGGTGGGGTTTGATGATGATTTGCAGCTGCTTCTGATCAGAAAGCCCTTCCAGCACACCGGAATAAAAATCTTCTGAAAAGGGCTGAGTGGCAATGAGCACAATTTTTTTAGACGGGTGAAAAGCAAGTTTCCGATAGAATATGGACATATCCATTGGTGTTCTGTTAAAAATCTGATCGAAGCGGGGATGTCCCGTTACTAGAATCTGCTCGGGTTTACAGCCTTTTCGTAAGAACCACTCTGCTTCATACGCACCGAAAACTGCTTGATAGGTTGTAAAAACAGGAATGAAGGCTTCATCGCCCATCAACGCGCCATGCTGAAGACAAATGCTGACGGCCCCTTTCCTTTGACACATGAGAGCAAGCACCCTGCTGTAAATATCTTCTGCCGTGCCGACAATAACTGCTGAAATTTTTTCCTGTTCAAACAGCGCATCAACTGTATCAATGGCCTCTATAAATAAAGGAATGTCTTTGAAAAGCCGGTCACGAAACGCTTGATCACCAAATGCCGGATGGTCATCATAAGGGGCGAGAATCGAACAGGCTGTTTCGAGATAAGGCTTCGAATCGCCTTTTTGGCATGATTCCGCAATCTCCCGCTTGCTAATCACAGGCAGATCACAATAATGCGGCAAACTCCATCTGGCCAGAACAGCCGTTTTTTCAGGATCAAATTGATAGTAATTTTCGTTTGAAAAACGCAGGTAATCAAAGTGCAAAATGACTTTCCCTTTAACAGGTTCGTCATTTGTTTTAACGATGTTTTGGATTCTTTCTTCAAAAAACGGCTGAATCTGCCCCTCATCAATATGCTGGTCCACCGGTCCGAATAACTCCGGTTCTTCTTCCATCATCACCCTCAGCTCAGGGCTGATGTATTGATAAAAATTACTGATAAGCCCAAGCGGAATCCCTTTGTAGCGAAGTTTGTCAAAAAGCTCGACATACTTCCGGTACAGCACCCAATAATTGCTTAAATAGGCCGACAAGCTCTCACCCCATTCCAAGCTTTTTTAATGATTCACGCAGCTCTCGGCAATTTCGCTGCGGAGGCAGGTTCCTGACAAATTCATTTTTTTCTGATTCAAACAGCTGAAAGTGAATCGATTGGTCGGTAATATAATTCAGGTCCAGCTCCTCATCCAGCGGGTAAAACGGATAAAAATGATTGACTCTCCAAAAGAACCGGGCATCTCCTATACGGTAAAACGCCGGGCTTTCATCCCAATAGGAGCCAAACTTCTCCTTCACCTTCTCAAGCACCGAATATCTGTGCATCACCGAGCAATGATCGATGGCGCACGGCGCGTTCCATGTCACTTGAGCGGCAGGCCTGACCGTTTCTTTTACAATGTTGCGATGCTCGTTTAAATGATAGGTTTTGGAGGCTGAGTAAATCACAGCCTTTTCAGGATGGGCATCGAGCTCTTGCACCATTTTCAGGAGCCGGTCCGGCATATAGATGTTGTCATCCGTCGCATAGGTGATATATTCACCTTCCGCCATCTCAATTGCCTGATTGATCAGTGCCGCGTACCTTGTTTTTTCTGTTCTTTCCTTTACTCCAGATACATCGCTTTGATAAAAACGCACTCGGTTATCATTCAAAAAAGGACGGATTACATTCAGCGTCTCTTCATTGGAGTTGTCATCCATAATAAACAATTCAAAATCTGAAAACGTTTGTGAGAGTATGCTAGAAATGGACTTTGCCACATAATCGCTTTTGTTATAGCTCGTCATAATGACTGATACTTTCGGCAAATCCTACACCTCCTTCTTGGAACTTCACACCTGAAACTATCGTTATCTTATGTTGCTTACACTCAAGTTGCGCTAGGGATACAAACCAATATGCGAAAAGTTTGTGTATGTCTATGAAAAACCGCGGCTGCCCAGAGTGAAATCTGATCCGTCCGCTGTTCTTTTTCAGCATATTCCAAGCATCAGCCTCATAAGGTGAAAGAGATAAAAATCGCACCAGCGACTAAGATCGTTTTCCATCGGAGGTGAGTCATCGCGGAGCGTTCACCTATACATCCAGAACATGTTTTGAATGGCTTTCATAAAAAGGAGGAACGATATGAAACCGAAAAAAAATCAATACCAGCAAATGCAGGGATTTGATAATATGCAGGGGTATCAGCCTCAGTTCGGCGCCAACCCTTACCCGCAGCAAGGCCAAGGGTCACAAATGCAGACGATGGGGATGCAGCCAATGATGCCAATGCAGCAGGGACAGCAAGGACAGCAGGGGTTTGGATTTCCGGGCCAGCAGCAGGGCGGCGGATTTCAAATTCCTTCGGGGCCTACACCATCAGCACCGGGCCAAAGCGTTCCCGGCATGCTGCCTGTTGAGGAATCTTACATCGAAAATATTTTGCGACTGAATCGGGGAAAAACGGCCACCATTTATATGACATTTGAAAACAGCAAGGAATGGGGCTCGAAGATCTTTCGCGGCGTCATCGAAGCAGCGGGCCGGGACCACATCATTATCAGCGACCCGAAATCAGGAACACGCTATCTGCTCCTGACAATCTATCTCGATTACATTACGTTTGATGAAGAAATTGCTTATACGTATCCATATTCCATGGCGTCCTATTCGCCAAGATAAGAAAAAAGCCAATCACTCATATGATGAGGATTGGCTTTTTTGTTTAGAGATATTTGACGGCGGCGACAACAACCATAATCCAAGAAATAATAAACGCCACACCGCCGAGCGGAGTGATCGCGCCAAGAATGGAGATTTGCGTCACACTTAGAATATACAGGCTTCCGGAGAACAGCACGATTCCCGCAAACATCAGCCATCCGGCTGTCGTGACACTGCCTATGCCGGATAATTTATCAGCCAGAAACGCGACAACGAAAAGCCCCAGAGCGTGATACATATGATACTGCACGCCTGTGTGCCAAACCTGAAGATATTTATCAGGTATTTTCCCTTCTAATCCGTGAGCGCCAAATGCTCCGAGCCCCACAGCAAGCAGGGCGTTAATGGCCCCTAATATGATAAAAACTTTCATCTATCTCTCCCGCCTTTTCGTTAAACTCATATCATTTATCTTATCGCACCTGCACCAAAATTCAATGTTTGTTCTCCGTTGACACGAGATTGTCGGATTTTCTCCTGCGCCAAAGCTGGAACTGGTCAGCCCCTATTGCAGCAAGCGTCCCTAATACGAGCCCGTTGCTTAACAGAGAAATAAATACCGGATGCAATCCTTTTAACGCAGTTTCAGGAACAAACATGATACCGACCCCTGTCAGCAGCGAGATGCCGATGACAGACCGCACCCTTTTTAATTCTTCTTTCTCATATGAATCAAATTCGGCAAAGGCCAGACCGCCCATTGCGGAGAAAACAACAAAATTCACCGCAAATCCCACGGGTGACGGCAGGCTCGCAAACGTATTCATAAAAAACGGGATCACGCTGATCACGATAACCAGAATACTGCCGAGCATAAACGGTTTTTTAGAAGGCATTTTGGTTGTTTCAATAAAACCTGCGGCTCCCGAAATCGGAACCGGTGCAATGGCACCCGTCAAGCCGCTAAGCAGATGGCTGAATGAAGCGGCAAAACCGGCATGGCGTTCATGATGCTTTCCATCAGGCTGTTTGCTGAATTTTTTCACGGCGATGTCCACGACCTTCATGCTCGCCAGCATATTCACGATCAGCAAGATGGTAATAAATATAGAAGTAATGATCAGGCCGCTGTTAAATAACGGAGTCCCAAAAGGAAACAGGGAGGGCAGCTGAAACAGCCGGTCCGGCATTTCAATCGGCTTTGCCGCCCCGGCAGCCGCAAACAGCACCCATCCGCCAAACAAAGCTAATAAAATAGAATATTGCTTAAAAAACATGATATTCGAATTTGTCATCATAAAGGCGGCAGCGATTACAACAAGCGCCAAACCAAATACAAGACCGTCCACCCCGTCCTTTCGATAGCCGATCCCGAGAATTCCTTTTATAATCGGCTGACTCAGCTGCATCACAAGAAGCAATAAATAGACGCCCGTGACAACCGGAGTAAACAATTTTGCAAGCCGGTCAATGACCTTGAAAACACTTAACAAAAAGAAACATACAGCGCTTACAAGAAGAGCTCCCTGCAACCCCCGCAGTGTGTCTCCATATGTCGCAAACACAGTTCCCGTCAGCCCTGCGTAGATCGTATACACTCCCCACCACAAACCGGCGGGGCTTTCATTGATCGGCAGTCTGTGGCCTTTCAAACACTGAATGACGGCAGCAATTCCCAGTACAAAAAAAGTGCTTTGAATCAATCTCGCAGAATCCGAGTGATCCAGATGAAACGACTGGGCAACCGCCACCGGAACAACAATCGCCGCAGCAATGATAAACGCTGTCCATTGCAGCGCGCCAAGAACCAATTTCACGTAAGCTCAACCTCTCTCTTTAAAAATCAAATAAAGACTCTCCGTTTCCGTCCTCTTCCTGCTTCTCTTTTTCTTGCTTTCGATATTTGTTTAATCCCGCGCTCCCCATCATTTTTTCCATCATCAGCTGGTCTGTCGATGGCGGCGGGGCAGGACTTGGCGTAACGCTCGGCTGTATGCGGGGCGCGCTCTCGGTCTCCGGCTGATCAAGCACGACATCACACAGAGAACGGACAACCGCTACATAACGCTTCAGCTCCTCATCTCGTTCAGCCGTTTTTGCTTTTTTCAGCTCTTCTTCCATCTTTTGAATCAAAGCAGATATATGAATGTTCATGAAGCACCCTCCAAAAAATAAATGTTATCTTCCTGCATTTTATCAAATTCCTGCCGTGAACGCAGAAATGAGTTTGTTATTTTTTCTGACAAACCTTGCGCAATTGACAAGCAGAAGAGATTTTTCACATAATAAATCACCATACCTTACAAAAAGGAGAGACGGAATGAACAACATCCCCTCTATCGTCAGCAAGCATAAAACCTATTTTGCAGCGGGACATACGAGACCGCTTGAAACGAGACTGAACATTTTGCAGAAGCTGAAACAAGCCGTCAAAACTCATGAGGCCGATCTCATAGCCGCTCTCTACCAGGATCTCCACAAATCTGAGCAAGAAGCGTACTCAACAGAAATCGGAATCATCTTGGAGGAAATCAGCTTTGTCATGAAACGGCTGAAAAAATGGTCCAAGCCGAAACGAGTCAAAACGCCACTGACTCATCTAGGCTCCAAGAGCATCATCATCCCTGAGCCGTATGGAACCGTTTTGGTGATTGCGCCTTGGAACTATCCCTTGCAGCTGGCGCTTTCCCCGTTGATCGGAGCCATTGCGGCGGGGAACACGGTCGTTCTCAAACCATCAGAATATACGCCGGCTGTTTCCGCTGCACTTTCGAAACTCATCAGCAGTGTTTTTCCGACCGATTATGTCGCTATGGCAGAAGGCGGGCCCGACGTCAGCACGGCATTATTACAGCAGCCCTTTGACTACATTTTCTTTACAGGCAGCGTAGCCGTCGGAAAAGTCGTCATGGAGGCCGCCGCCAAACAATTAATTCCCGTAACCTTGGAGCTCGGCGGAAAAAGCCCCTGCATCGTCCATAAGGATGCTGACATACGGCTTGCCGCAAAACGCATCGTCTTCGGAAAATTTACAAATGCGGGACAAACTTGCATCGCACCGGATTATTTATTTGTCCACGAAGACATCAAAACGAAGCTGGCAGAAGAAATGAAGCATGCAATCAGAGAATTTTACGGCCCTCAGCCTGAACGGAATCCACAGTACGGGAAAATCGTCAGTGAACGGCATTATCAGCGGCTGCTCAGCTTTCTGAATGATGGCATCCCGCTCACAGGCGGACAATCCGATCCTGATCATCACAAAATCGCGCCGACCATTCTCGAACAAGTGAGGGATGACTCTCCAGTGATGCAGGAGGAGATTTTCGGGCCGATTCTTCCGCTCTTTACATACCGTGATATCGGGGAAGTCATTGAGAAAGTCCAATCGCGCCCAAAGCCGCTCGCCCTGTATCTCTTCACCACAAACAAAGAAACTGAGCGCGCTGTTTTAGAGAATCTGTCGTTTGGCGGAGGCTGTGTCAACGATACGTTAATGCATGTTGCGACGCCGTATTTGCCATTCGGCGGCATCGGGGAAAGCGGCATCGGCAGCTATCACGGATTTGACAGCTTTAACACGTTTACGCACAAAAAAAGCATCGTCAAACAAACGAACCGCTTCGACTTCGCATTTCGTTATCCTTCCTCCAAAAACGGGCTGCGAATGATTCGAAAAATACTCAAATAAAAAAGCGCAGATCACCTGCGCTTTTTACAAATCCTTAATACACCAATCAATCGGTGCCTCTCCCATTTTCTCCAAATAGGCATTCGCCCGGGAAAACGGTCTGCTCCCGAAAAATCCGTTTCTTGCAGAAAACGGGCTGGGATGCGTTGATTCAATGATAAAATGCTTGGACGTGTCGATCCGTTCTTTTTTCATTTGAGCATGCCGTCCCCACAAAATAAAGATAACCGGCCGCTCTCTTTCATTCAGCACATCGATAATCCGGTCTGTCAGACGCTCCCAGCCTTTTCCCTTATGGGAATTCGCCTGTCCGCGCCTTACTGTCAGCACAGTATTCAGCAAAAGAACCCCTTGCTTTGCCCAGCTCACAAGCGATCCGTGATTTGGGATGCTGCATCCGATGTCCTGCTGCAGCTCAAGAAAAATATTTTTTAACGAAGGCGGCTGCTTTACACCCGGCTTTACAGAGAAGCTTAAGCCTTGAGCCTGTCCCGGCCCGTGATACGGATCTTGCCCCAGAATGACGACCTTGACATCATCATAGGACGTATAATGCAGCGCATTGAAAATGTCCCGGCTGTCCGGATAAATCGTTTGCTCCGCGTATTCCTGCTTCAGCATTTCTCTGAGCTCTTGATAATACGGTTTCTCAAACTCTTCCTTTAGCTGATCCCACCAGCTGTCTTGTAAAAGCTGTTTCAAGATTCAGGCCTCCTTACGAACGATGAAGTCTGGAATAAACAGGTTCGCCATCCCAAACCATTTCACTTTTTGCTTCCCGCCTTTTCATCTCAGGCTCTTCAAGCAGGACGGCAAAGTTTTTCGTCGGCAGCTCTCCGAGTCCGTGCTTTTCACTTAACCGATCCAAATATTGCTTCCGCTTGGCGCCAAGGTCCGCAGACTGATTGTCTCCCGCGTCACTGAAGGCATAAATCACACTGGCGCAAGGGACACGCTTCACCCGGTAATCCTTGGCCGCGCGTAAATAAAAATCCCAGTCCCAATAATTGTGCACATCAGCATCGAAATACCCGATTTCATCATGCAAGAAACGTCTGTACATGCTGCCCGACGGCACATATGTAGAGAACACTCTCATATCCTCATAGTCAGCGGTATAAGCAAACAGCTTCCGTGAAATAGGATATCTTGTTCCGTTTTTCTCTTCAAACGAGACAATTTCCGCATCAGAATGAACGAAATCTGCCGTTTCTATTTCCTTCGCCATTCTCTCCACATGCCCTGGCGTAAAGAAATCATCGTCATCACATAGCATAATGCAATCGCCAGACGCCTCTTTTACACCGGCATTTCTCGCAGCCACATGCCCCGAGTTCTTTTCTAAATTGATGACAGCAATCGGCAGCTCCGGATACAGTGCTTTGACTGGCACGACCGATTCCCCCGCATCATTCACAATAATAATTTCATACGGCTTCAAGGTCTGGCGGGAAATCGACTCCAAAAGCTCACACAAAGCCGGAATCCGATTATAGGTCACAATTACGATAGAAATCTTCATGATGCTCTCCTTCTCATTTTCATAGTCATGTACTATTAAAACATATATTGCACGGGAGATCAGTGGGAATATCCTACTGAAACAGGAAAGGTGACCTTGAGATGCTAAGCATTCTATATTGTGATACAGAGAAAATCTAACTATAATGAAAGACAAAACACGATGGAGGTTCAAGACATGTCTATGCATAAAGCACTCACCATTGCCGGCTCAGATTCCAGCGGCGGTGCTGGGATTCAAGCTGATTTAAAAACATTTCAAGAAAAAAACGTATACGGGATGACCGCCTTAACGGTGATCGTTGCGATGGACCCGAACAACAGCTGGAACCACCAGGTATTCCCGATCGATACGGATACAATCCGCGCCCAGCTTGCAACGATTACGGACGGCATCGGTGTGGACGCCATGAAAACAGGAATGCTGCCAACCGTTGACATTATCGAGCTTGCAGCAAAAACAATCAAAGAAAAACAATTAAAAAATGTGGTAATTGACCCGGTTATGGTTTGCAAAGGTGCTAATGAAGTCCTTTATCCAGAGCATGCCCAAGCCCTGCGTGAGCAGTTGGCTCCGCTAGCCACTGTCATTACGCCAAACTTGTTTGAAGCCAGCCAGCTCAGCGGCATGGATGAACTAAAAACAGTTGACGATATGATCGAAGCCGCGAAAAAAATTCATGCACTCGGCGCTCAATATGTCGTCATTACAGGCGGAGGCAAACTCAAACATGAGAAAGCCGTTGATGTTCTCTATGACGGTAAAACAGCGGAAGTCCTTGAAAGCGAAATGATCGATACGCCTTATACACATGGCGCAGGCTGTACATTCTCAGCAGCCGTGACAGCGGAGCTTGCCAAAGGTGCGGAAGTCAAAGAAGCCATTTACGCAGCGAAAGAATTCATCACAGCTGCCATTAAAGAATCCTTCCCGTTAAACCAGTATGTCGGACCTACGAAGCATTCTGCGCTGCGCCTGAATCAACAATCATAAAAAAAAGCGGCTGCCTTACTGAGAGGCAGCCGCTTTTAAATCACCGAAGACTTTTCACAGAAAAAACTGCCGATCCCTCGGCAGCCTGTTTATTTGATTTTTAAATTATTTGCAGATTTCCTCAAAAATGCTTCTATCGACTGAACAAAAAGTGCATATTCCTTCATTTGTTCATATGCCCGCGTGAGAATTTCCGCCGTTTCACTGTGCGGTGTTGTTCCGCCAAGCATTTTTTTCAGCTGAAGCAGCACATCCTTATATTCTTCCCGCTTATCTTCAACTTGGTCCGCAGCCTTTTCCAAACATGCCGGTGTTATCTTCTGTTCATGTATATTCAAGAAAACAACTCCTTTTACAGAAAAAAATAGTAGGTTATCGTTGAAGAATAGCACAGATGGCTTAGATTTCACATAAGAAAATAGAAGGATTTTCTACATAAGGGTCCAAATTCTGACATTCATTTCAGATTTCCCGGTCGAACTGGCTGTTACTTCATGATTTCCCGGGAAAGGAAAATATCTCGCACTAAAGACCTCTTCTCCGTTATTGATAAAGATTTCAATAGAGGATGCGTCGATAAACATGTGCACGGTATGCAAATCCTTGATGCGGCAATGTCTCGACTCTTTTCTTTTTCCGTCGAAGCTCGTCCGTTCCAGCGTAACAATCCCCTCGTCTTTATGGAAGGAAAACGAAGCCGTTCCGCGGATACTGATTGAAAAACCGGACTCCGTATGAATGTCTTCCAGCAAGATCTCAGCTCTTTCAGCGTTTTCCACTGGAAGTGTGCCAGATGATTCGTGCATGTGGATTTGTAATTTCTTCTCGTTTCTGCGCATGGCTTTCAGCTCAGGCAGCGGCTGCTGAATCAGCTTCTCGCCTGATAGCGTCAGCTGTCTCGGCAGCGTCATGCAGTGAATCCAGTGATAGTCAATCGTCGGATGAGATCCTTCATCCTGGTCAGGCACAGCCATCCATGCAAACAAAATTCGTCTGCCCTGATCATCTTCAAGTGTTTGCGGCGCGTAAAAATCAAAACCTTGATCAAGCTCCCTAAAATCACCATGCTTCAGTTCAGGCTTGTTATAATCGAGACGCCCGACAAAATAACCTGACTGGTACACGTTCTGATAAAGGAAACCGTCAGCCTCAAGCCCTTGAGGCGAGACAATCAGCACGTCGGATCCTTGAAGGGGAAACAAATCAGGGCATTCCCACATGTATCCAAAATCGTCCAGCCCGTTGAATCCCGCGCCAGTTATCGGGCCAAGAAATCGCCACTCTGTCAGGTTATCAGAAGCAAACAATACAGCCTGCCCTTTCAAATTTTCCGTTTGCGCACCAATCACCATATACCATGTACCTTCATGCTCCCATACCTTCGGGTCGCGAAAATGGGGGGTGTATCCTTCCGGAAGGCGGGCGACAACACCCTTTTTCTCAAAGGACATCCCGTCGTCAGAAACAGCAAGGCATTGATACGTTTCCCGATTTCCCTCCTGGTCCCTGACATTTCCTGTGTAAAACAGATAGAGCTGATCATCTTTCGGGACAGCGCTGCCCGAGTAGCAGCCGTTTTTATCGAACCAATCACTCGGAGCGAGCGCAATGTCTTCCCGCTTCCAATTCACAACATCCTGTGTCGTATAATGCCCCCAAAATTTCGCGCCGTGCCCCGTCTGAAACGGCTGCCACTGAAAGAATACATGATAGGTGCCCTTCCAATAAATCACGCCATTCGGGTCATTCAGCAGCCCAACCGGCGGCATGATGTGAAAATGCTGGCGATGCGGATCGCTGTCAGCGATAGGCTCTTTTTTCTCCACCTCTTCATAAGCCCGGCGACGAAGCTCCTGATCATGTGCTGTCATTTTTTTCTCCCCTCATCCTCATTAATCTTCATGACAAATGCTGCAATGAACGCTGACACTGCCGCTATGGCCATCCCAATCAGATAGTTGATCAAGTTGCCCATGCCAAACGGCGCAGCAATGGCGATCATCGGAATACCCGTTAACCCATAAGCGTTTGCAGCAACATGCGTAAAGACGACATAAGCACCGCCCAATGCGCCTCCGATCATCGCGGCGATAAATGGCTTACGGTAGCGAAGGTTGACTCCGAATATGACGGGCTCAGTAATGCCGAGAAAAGCGGAAAATGCAGCCGGAAGCGCGATTTCTTTTGTCTTTGCTTTTTTGGCCATAAAGAAGACGGCAAGGCCGGCCCCGCCCTGTGCGACATTCGCCATTGACCAGATTGGCAGCAAGTAGTTTTTGCCAATATCCGCAATTAGCCCCGCCTCAATCGCATGGAAGCTGTGATGAACACCTGTCAGTACGATGAGTGAATACGTGCCCCCGAAAATCAAACCTGCAACAAAACCGGCATGGTCATACACATAAGTTAAAGCAACCGTAATCCCGGAGCCAAGGGCTCTTCCCAGAGGGCCAATCGCGATAAAAGCAACAAACCCGGTGACAATTACAGTAACAAAAGGTGTAACAAGCAAATCTACCGCATGCGGAACCACTTTTCTTGTCCATTTCTCTACCTTGCTCATTACATAAACCGCCAGCAGAACAGGAATGACAGTTCCCTGATAGCCTAGAAGCGCGATATCCAATCCGAAAAGATGCATATAATCAGGTGTCGCTTCAGCCAAACCCCATGGATTCAAAAGGTTTGGATGAATCATGATTCCCCCAATGACCGCTCCCAAGTACGGGTTGCTGCCAAATTCTTTTGAAGCGCTTACTCCAATTAGAATCGGCAAGAAAATGAATGCTGCACTTGAAAACATATCAAGCAGCTGAAAAACCGCAGAATCCTTGCTCATCCAATGAAACGCATTGATCATACCCAGCAATCCCATTAATAGGCCGCTGGCTACAATAGCCGGGATAATTGGGACAAAAATATTAGAAAGCGTTTTCGCAAATCTCGCAGCAGGATTCAGCTTTTCTTTTGCCGCATCCTGATGATTGACGTGTTCCTCACGCTCAATATCAGCTTCTTTAGAAAAAGCATCGAATACTTTATTCACAAGGCCTGTTCCGAAAATGATCTGGTACTGGCCAGAGCTGCTGAAGGCCCCTTTGACACCATCAAGCTCTTCAACCTGTGCTTGATCTATCTTTGATTCATCTTTCATCACTAAACGCAGTCTTGTTGCACAATGAGCCGCGCTGATAATGTTATCTTTCCCTCCGAGAAGCTCAATGAGGCGTTTTGCAGTCTCTTTGTAATCCATCTGTTTCTCCCCCTTTTATTTAAACAAAAAAGACCTAAAATTCGCCAACGAATAAAGGACACAGTGATCCTTTTTTCATTTCGCAAATTTTAGGTCTTGCCTGCTTTACCAGTCACAATCCCGCTTATTCAGATTGAGAATACGCTTTCATCATAAAACATGACAGCGTTTTCGTCAACTACTTTTTAGTTAAATAGTTTGATAAAACATGTAGACAAAAATTCGTAAAAAATATTTGTGAAATAGTTCACAATATCATGCTATACTATGCTCAATCATGATAGAAAGCAGGAAAAGACCATGGAAACTCAAGCATTGCAAAAGGTTGAACAGTACGCTTTGAAAAAACAACACATATTCGCTTCAAGCAAAATCCGTTATGTGCTACGGTCCATTTTGGCCAGTATGTTTATTGGTTTTGGCATTACAGCCGCAAGTAAAACCGGCAGTTATTTCTATATGGCTGATTCTCCATTTGCCTTTCCGGCAGCCGCTGTCACTTTCGGGGCCGCTATTGTGCTGATCGCTTACGGAGGCGGAGATTTATTTACCGGCAATACCTTTTATTTCACCTATACCGCGCTCCGAAAAAAACTCCGCTGGCGCGACACCCTGTACTTGTGGATATCAAGCTATGCCGGCAATTTAATCGGCGCCATTTTGTTTGCCATCCTGATCAGCGCGACAGGGCTTTTTGAGGAGTCTTCCGTACATTCCTTTTTGATTCATCTGGCAGAACACAAAATGGAGCCGCCGGCTTCCGAACTGTTTTTCAGAGGATTGCTGTGCAATTGGCTTGTGTGCCTCGCCTTTTTCATTCCAATGGCTCTCAAAGGGGAAGGCGCAAAGCTCTTTACCATGATGCTTTTCGTTTTCTGCTTCTTTATTTCCGGCTTTGAACACAGCATTGCCAATATGTGCACATTCGCCATCTCACTTTTGGTCGAGCACCCTGATACAGTGACACTGATGGGAGCAGTCAGAAACTTAATTCCCGTTACGCTCGGGAATCTGACCGCTGGAATGGTCATGATGGGCTGGATGTACTACACACTCAATCCTGATCAATAAAAAAAACTTCCAGAGATCACTCCCTGCAAGTCAAAGCGGTTATTCCGAGAGATCTTGAAGACGCTGGACATGCAGCGTGATATAGCCGGCCTCGGATTCCGGCAAATGTAATTGATATTCATTTTTCAAAAACTCCGCCAGCTCCAGCGCACATTGATAGGCAAATGAATACTTTTTTTGGATGAAATAAAGCATCTCCTCGTCCATATGATGGAGCGCTTCATTTGATTCCAACCGGCTGACCGCGTATCGCAAATGCGTGACAAGGCGTTGATAGGAAATGCTGTTTTCATCCACCTTTCGATTAAAGTATTGTTCTATTTTCTCTATCATTTCTTTGATCATGGTCGTATGCTTCAGCGCTGAATACATGCTCTCCGCATCCATCTTGGCCGTATGGATGTGAAGGGCAATATAACCCGCTTCATCTTCAGGCAGAGACACGCCTAATGTCTCTTTTACATGTCCGATCGCCCACAGGCCGATCTCGTATTCTTTTTTATAGAGCGCTTTTATCTCATGCAGCAATTTATTCTGCACAAGCAGCCCATTTTGAACCCTTTCGATCGCAAAGGATAAATGGTCAGAAAGCGCGATATGAATGTGGTCGCTCAGCGGCGCCGCGAGCTCCCCTTCCGCATAGCTGATGATATCCTCAGCTATCTCTATATGCTCCTCCGGCAGTGTTTGCAGGATTTGTTTGAATTTTTCATTCTCGTCGCGCACGACAAAGATTTTTTCCACTTTATTCATAGGGATGAGATCATTTTTCTTTTTTTGAAAAGCGATTCCCGGACCCATCACGATTTTTTCCTGATCATCCTCTTTTATTAAAGCCGCATTGTTGTTTAATACTTTATAGATTTTCAAGAGGTTATCTCTCCCGCCAATTTGCTTTTGACTGGGATTTTACCTCCTTTTGACCGCCATGTAAAGATGCGGGCCCGCTCTCTCCTGCTTTGGCGATTCCTTGAAGGCTTGCAAACACCTTCTTTTATAAAGCGCGGCGGCTTTCGCTTTCTGTTTCTCTTCCTCATTCACAGCCATCCGCCATTCATAAAACGAAACAAGTCCCGCGGCTTGCACCGCCGCCTTTCTTTGGTATGTACGCTGAGCCGAGTAGACCGCGGCAGCCGCAGTTTTTCTGTCCGGCGTCACCCAGTTCATCAAAAAGACCATCCACACCCGTAAAGATACAAGCAAACGTTTCATAGAAAAACATCCCTCCGCTTCTTTTTGGCAGGCAGCCTTTTTTAGCAGCCCGTTTTCTCAGCCGCAGCCCGCAGGAAAAGACGGCCGATTTCTTTTCTCGCAAACTAGCAGCTCTAGCAAAACTCATGACTCTATGATAGACCGTGGAAAGAGAATTCTTTGTCACAATATGAGTGAAAAAACCAACTAGTTTTTAGAAGTTTTGTTGAAAGCTGAAAGAATTGAAATGAAAATTGGAGAACGGTTTGAAAACTTTATACACAAGTTATCCCAAAGATAAGAACAACTTAATCACAATAGATATCCACATGTCCACAAACCCTATCTATATTTTGTATACGAACATTTATTCCCAACTATATATATACACAGGTTTATTCACTTATGCACAGGGTTCTGTGTATAACTCCTTCCTTATACACAAACAAAATCCAATAAATGGTCCAAATGACACAAGGATTTTTTTTGAATTTTCAAGAAATATATACTAGATCTTTCACATTTTTTCTAAATACAAAGGGGGAAACACATTGAAAAAGGGGATCTTTCGCTTTCTGCTTGTCAGTTTCGTCTTATTTTTTACGTTATCCACAGGTGTTACGGGCGTCAAGGCAGCACCGCCGTCTTCAAAAACGTCGGCTGACCTGGAAAAAGCCGAGGTATTCGGTGATATCGACATGACAACAAGCAAAAAAACAACCGTTATAGTGGAATTAAAAGAAAAATCCTTGGCAGAAGCGAAGGAAGCTGGAGAAAGCCAATCGAAAAGCAAGCTGAAAACCGCTCGCACAAAAGCAAAAAACAAAGCAATCAAAGCGGTAAAAAACGGAAAAGTAAACCGGGAATATGAGCAGGTATTCTCAGGCTTCTCTATGAAACTCCCAGCTAATGAGATTCCAAAACTTCTCGCGGTAAAAGACGTGAAGGCAGTATACCCGAACGTCACGTATAAAACAGACAATATGAAGGATAAAGACGTCACGATCTCTGAAGACGCCGTATCTCCGCAAATGGATGACAGTGCGCCTTATATCGGAGCAAACGATGCATGGGATTTAGGCTACACAGGAAAAGGCGTCAAGGTGGCGATTATTGATACTGGGGTTGAATACAATCACCCAGATCTGAAGAAAAACTTTGGACAATATAAAGGATACGATTTTGTGGACAATGATTACGATCCAAAGGAAACACCAACCGGCGATCCAAGGGGCGGTGCAACGGACCACGGCACACACGTAGCCGGAACTGTGGCTGCAAACGGAACGATTAAAGGTGTAGCGCCTGATGCCACACTTCTTGCTTATCGTGTGTTAGGCCCTGGCGGAAGCGGGACATCGGAAAACGTCATTGCGGGCGTGGAACGCGCTGTACAGGACGGAGCAGATGTGATGAACCTTTCTCTCGGAAACTCTTTAAACAACCCGGACTGGGCGACAAGCACAGCACTTGACTGGGCCATGTCAGAAGGGGTTGTCGCTGTTACATCAAACGGCAACAGCGGACCAAACGGCTGGACAGTCGGATCGCCTGGCACATCAAGAGAAGCGATTTCTGTCGGTGCGACTCAGCTGCCGCTCAATGAATACGCCGTCAAATTCGGCTCCTACTCTTCAGCAAAAGTGATGGGCTATAACAAGGAGGACGAAGTCAAAGCACTCAATAACAAAGAAGTTGAGCTCGTCGAAGCGGGAATCGGCGAAGCAAAGGACTTTGAAGGAAAAGACCTGACAGGCAAAGTCGCCGTTGTCAAACGAGGCAGCATTGCATTTGTGGATAAAGCGGATAACGCTAAAAAGGCCGGTGCCATCGGCATGGTTGTGTATAACAACTTCTCTGGAGAAATTGAAGCCAATGTGCCAGGCATGTCTGTCCCAACGATTAAACTTTCATTAGAAGACGGCGAAAAACTCGTCAGCGCCTTGAAAGCTGGTGAGACAAAAACTACATTCAAATTGACGGTCTCAAAAGCGCTCGGTGAACAAGTGGCTGATTTCTCATCACGTGGCCCTGTTATGGATACGTGGATGATTAAGCCTGATATTTCCGCGCCAGGCGTCAATATCGTCAGCACGATCCCAACACACAATCCTGAGCATCCTTACGGCTACGGATCAAAACAAGGAACAAGCATGGCATCGCCTCATATCGCCGGAGCAGTTGCCGTCATTAAACAAGCCAAACCAAAATGGAGCGTTGAACAGATTAAAGCTGCCATCATGAATACCGCCGTCACTTTAAAGGATGGCGATGGGGAAGTATATCCGCATAATGCCCAAGGCGCGGGCAGCGCAAGAATTATGAACGCGATCAAAGCCGATTCGCTCGTCTCTCCTGGAAGCTATTCATACGGCACATTCTTGAAGGAAAACGGAAATGAAACGAAAAAAGAAACGTTTACGATTGAAAATCAATCTTCCATTAGAAAGTCATACACACTGGAATATTCATTTAACGGCAGCGGCATCTCTACATCCGGGACAAGCCGTGTTGTGATTCCGGCACATCAAACCGGAAAAGCCACTGCAAAAGTAAAAGTCAATACGAAGAAAACAAAAGCAGGCACCTATGAAGGTACAGTTATCGTCAGAGAAGGCGGAAAAACGGTCGCTAAGGTACCTACACTGCTGATTGTGAAAGAGCCCGATTATCCGAGAGTCACATCTGTCTCCGTCAGTGAAGGGTCTGTACAAGGCACCTATCAAATAGAAACATACCTTCCTGCGGGAGCGGAAGAGCTGGCGTTCCTCGTCTATGACAGCAATCTTGATTTCGCAGGCCAAGCAGGCATTTATAAAAATCAAGATAAAGGTTATCAGTACTTTGACTGGGACGGCACGATTAATGGCGGAACCAAGCTTCCGGCCGGAGAGTATTACTTGCTCGCCTATGCCGCGAACAAAGGCAAATCAAGCCAGGTTTTGACCGAAGAGCCTTTCACTGTTGAATAAGAAGAAGCCCTGCCGATTGGCAGGGCTTTTTAACGATCAGTCAGCTAACGCCTCCTGCAATAAACGATACGAGCGGAGCTTATCTTCAAAATGATGTGTAATGGTCACCACCATGATTTCCTCTGTTTCATACGCTTTACTCAAAGCTAGCAGCCGCTCCTTAACCTGTTCTTTCGTACCCACAATCATTCGATTTCGATTATCAGTAATTCGTCTCTGTTCATAGGGAGAATACGAGTTTTCCCGAACAGCTTCATACGAAGGAACTCCCTCTAAAGGAATCCCCTGCTCTCCCGCCAAAAGTGTAAAATCAAGCACAGCCCCAAGCTCCTCTGCCTTCTCCTCTGTGTCAGCACAAAGAACAAAAACAGCAACTGCCGCTCGCGGTGCATCTCCTAATACAGACGGTTTGAATCGTCTCTTATACTGTCTGACAGTATCCTCTCCGCCTTCTCCATTGATAAAATGGGCAAACATATAGCCAGCGCCAGATTCCGCGGCGAGCAGCGCGCTTTCTCCAGAAGAGCCTAGCAGCCATACATCCGGAGCAGTTGAAATATGCGGCGCAGCCGTCAGATTCGGAAAACGGTGTTTGTCATCCGCCAAATCATGCAAATACATGGTCAGCTCCTTAATTTGCTGCGGATACTGATCAGAATTGCGCTTACCGCCGTCATTCAGCGCCCATGATGCAATCGGCATTCCCCCCGGTGCTCTGCCAAGCCCCAGGTCAATTCTTCCCGGTGTCAGCCCCTCCAGAACACGAAAGTTTTCAGCTACTTTATAAGCACTGTAATGCGGCAGCATAACTCCTCCTGATCCAACGCGGATTCGCTTTGTTTTCGCCGCTATATGACTGATGAGCACCTCAGGACTAGACCCTGCCAGCCGTTTAGAAAAGTGATGCTCAGAAACCCAAAATCTCTTATATCCAAGGTCCTCAGCAGCTTGGGCAAGCGCAACGGTTTGCTGCAAGGCCGTTTCTGCATTGCTGCCCTTTGATACTGGAGATTGATCTAATATACTTAATGAAACCATCCCTACCACCTCATCCTCATCGTATCACTGATCCCCTAATTTTTCTTCAAAGCCGCTCACACTGCTTATCAGTGTCTCCCATCATTCGCCGTTTATTTGTGAAAGCATGTCCCTATTTGTCGGAATATGTTACACGTGAAACATAAAAACCCCTCCTAGACGGAGAGGTTGGCTTTAGTTTTTATTAAAGCCCTTTTCTTTGACGTAGTCATTTAAATACGTACGCGGCTTCTGCTTCATAAAGTTCAGTATTTGATCGGACCACGTTTCTTCCCGCTGTCCGTTTGTTCTTTCTCTATAGTAATCAGAAATGGTTTTGTCATACGTATTCATAGTATGACGGAAATCGTCTGCGTTCACATTATACGCATTCTCATGATAAACGGCCTGCTTTGGCAGTCTCGGTTTTTTGCCGGATAGATTCGCTGGATGACCTACTGCCAGCCCGAATAGCGGGAGCACATGGTCAGGCGTTTGCAGCACCTCTGTCACCTTGTCCAACTCATTCCGAATGCCGCCGATATAACAAATGCCAAGCCCCATAGATTCAGCCGCAATGCTCATATTTTGCGCTGCGAGCGCCGCATCAATCAAGCTAACCATAAACATTTCCGTATTCTCAAGCAGCTCAGAGATATGTTCCCCTTTTTCCTCAGCCAGTTGTTGATGGCGGTACAAATCCGCACAAAATACAAAAAAGTGCCCGTTCTTCTCAACGTAAGGCTGATTCCCAGCAAGCACAGACAGCTCACGTTTTTTCTCAGGATCAGAAACCCCGATAATCGAATATGCCTGCACATAACTGGATGTAGACGCAGCCTGCGCACTTTTCACTAATGTATCAATTTCTTCAGCTGTCAAAAGCTGATCAGTAAAAGACCGGATCGACCGATGATTCAATATGGTTTCGATTGTGTTATTCATCACAAAAACCTCCTTATCTCTTTTTATCATATCCGAAAAAAAGTATTCCCAAAAGTGAAATGCTCTGCACAAAAAAAGACAGCCTCTGAAAAGGCTGTCTTCATCTTAAGAATTAAAGAGATAACTTCTGTATTTCGTCAGCTGCACACTCGCGTTATACACAATCCCGAAACCGATTAGCGTTGCAAGCGTCGAGCTTCCACCGTAGCTGACAAACAGCAACGGAATCCCGGTAACAGGCATAATGCCGATGTTCATTCCGATATTCTGGAATGTGTGGATGACAATTAACGCCGTATAGCCAACGCAAAAGAAGGAAGCAAAACGGTTAAACGGATGTATTTTGTCTATCAGAACGACAAGCCTGTAGATTAAGAAGAAGAACATAATGACAACAATTGCACAGCCTATAAAGCCAAAGCTTTCACCCAAAATGGCGAAGATAAAGTCGGTCTGTCCTTCTGGTACATACACCTTCAAATTGTGAACGCCATTTCCGACAATGCCGCCTGAGCCGATAGCCATAACAGCCTGATCAACCTGCCAGCTGCTATTTGCATCTTCCTGAGTTGTTCCATTTGTATCAGAAACCCAGGATGTTACCCTCTTTATTTGATACTCTTGAATCCCAACTGATTTAGCAGCATCAGGAAAATTAATCATCACTAATAAAATAAGAGAAATAAGTAAGATACCAGAACCACCAATGATTGCAATCAGCTTCCAGTTTACTCCTGACATAAAGATCATGACAATCACAATAAACATACATATCCCAGCTGTACCAGCATCCTGAAGAAGGATAAGTCCGATCGGCACTACCGATACACCTGCAATCTTAAGCAAAAGATGCACATCATCTCTGAGCGTTCGGATTTTTTTAGGGCTTGCTTTTGAAATCACTGAGGCTACCATCATCATGAGCCCAATTTTCATAAATTCAGAGGGCTGTAACGTTACAGAACCAAACTGAAACCAGCTTTTTGCACCGTTTTTCACTGGTGCAATAGACTCAGGACTGACTCTCAATATCAAAAGAAGCAAAATCCCGAATAAAAATACATATAAACTCAATTTTTCAAGCTGCTCCAAATCGAAATACAGCAGTACCGAAATGGCAATAGCCCCCAAAGCATAATAAATAATTTGTTTCGTCCAGGCATTATCTCCATACTGCCCAAACTGACCGGCAGCATAAATCGCCAATACGCTTATAATAAAAAACACACCAAATATAAAAATCAAATCCCCCTGGTAAAAGGGACTTTGCTGTTTCTTATATCGACTCATTCTATCCCGCCTTACATTTTCATCGGAAAATCACTAATGTTTATTATACATGAACCACGTTCAAGATGACACGTGAAGCTCGCTTCCTTTTAAGTTTTTTCCGCACTTGTGGCGCTTTTCAGCTACACGACATATGACGTATGATAAACCGAAATGTTTCGATTGACACAAAACTTTTCAAATAAAAAACCCCTTTTAAATAAGGGGTTAAAAGAAATCCATAAGAAATGGAGGTTTTAGTTGAAAGTCGTCATCAAGCCGTTTGATTTCCGATGCCGTTCCTTTTATCATGCCTGCTTCAAAAAGGAAACGGGCACTCCTGGCGCCTAGGAAGAAAGCGGTTAAAGAAGATATGCTGCATTCTATTAGATGGTCAGATGACTCTTCTGGAATGATCTGCACCTGCTGCGAATCGACGCGGAAAGTCTGTTGATTCCACGGTGCCCATTGATCCGTTACCTTAAAGTCAAAGGGAGCTGTTACCCGAGATTTTGGATATTCCCGTAAAAAACCTTCAACGTCAACGATGCGCGCCATACTATAAGGATATATCTCTTGTTTGACCCGGGGTTCGGCAGTTAAAAAATCAAGATCTTCCTCCATCCGTACAGTCAGTTCCGCTTCATTTAGCATCGAATCATGCTGGCAAATAAAATTCCACAAGCCTCTCTGTGCCTCTCTGTTCAAATAAACAAATTCCTCAACCCGCATCGTTTTATTTTTGATGTCATACACAAGATATCCACAGGGCACCCCATCTTCAGAGATGTACATAGCTTTCATCCCATGGATCTTCTCTGTCCAATGCTCCTTTGAACGCTTCATCAGCCCATTATGCTTTGTTCTGTACTGATTATAGATGGCATTCACTGCATCTGTTTCATCCTTTTGAAGCCTCCTCACGTCCCCAGGGGCATCGCCTAGTTTTTGAAACTGTTCTTTAAGGTAAGTCAGGCGTTTTTGATAGAAACAGAGTTCCCAGCCAAATTTGCGGTAAAAGGAGATCAGGAACGGATGCAAAAAGCTGATGGTTTGGTTTCTTTTCTTCATAACCGTTAGAGCGTCTAGAATAAGTTCCTTTACTGTTCCTTTTCTTCTGTATTCAGGCCAGGTTGCTACCCCGGCAATACCTCCCATCTTCATCTCCTGCTCTTCCAGCATGACAGAAAAGGGAATGATGTGAAGCTTAGAAAGGAGCTTCTCTTGTTCTTTGATTCCGATGATGTAATGGTTCTCTAAAGCTTTTACTTTCTCTTCTCGTTCCTCATCACTGAGTTCTTTCTGAAAAGCATATTCAGACATACTGATTACTTCTTGCCAGTCTTCTTTTTCAAGCTTTATTACCTGATACATCTACATCCCCCCTGTTCTAAAAGAAAGCTCCGTACAATCTCCTATCTTATAAAGCATAAAAATAAGACAATAGGTCTAACTCATTTTCACGAAAACGTGTATCAATTTCTGGAAAACATGGTATAATAATTGTAACAGAATGTTCACAAAACAACCACAAAACAGACACAACTCAGTTCCTCTATTTCATTTTTGTAAACGTTATCACAAAATGAAAGGAGACGGGTATGATGGACATGTTTTTCGCTTACTTATTGGTTGCCAGCGCAACGCCTCTCTTTATTTGGCTTGATAACAAAAAAGTCGCACTCTCAGCTATTCCGCCAATCATTTTAATGTGGGTATTCTTCTTCTTTTACGCAACAGAAAGCCTTTCTCCACTAGGACACACTCTCATGATTATCTTGTTTGCCGTCAACGTCATTGTCGCTCATATCGCCGCATTTATCATTTACGGTCTTCCGTATCTTCGCAGAAAGCGAAGCAGCTGAAGACAGCAAAAAACCCTCTTCTAACGAAGAGGGTTTTTGTATTATTCGTTGTGGCCTGAGTGCTCTGAGTGTTTAGCGCCTCCAGGAGGATTTCCGTCCATATGGTCACCATGGTGATAGTGAGCCGCGAAAATCCAGATGGAGCCAAGTACGATAACGATCGCGCCAAAGAATCCGAACAGCGTGTTTCCGACTTGGATTGTGCCGTTTTCGCTCTCTGTCATGTGCATGAACATGAGAAGCTGCAGCGCCGCCTGAATGAAGGCGAAACCGAAGATAATCCAAAGTTTTGCTGATGAGCTCAGGTCAGTGTACACCGCTACCCATAGAGCCAGCAGGGTCAAAACGATAGACAGTGCAAAACCTACAATGTGCTTCCATGGAAAGTGACTGTGTTCAGCAGATTTGTTTGCCATTTTACAGACCCCCCAATCCCATGAGATAGACACCTGTAAAGATGAAAATCCATACAACATCTAAGAAGTGCCAGTACAAGCTTGAGATAAAGATTTTAGATGAAGTTTGCGGAGTTAAGCCGCGTTTCTTCAACTGAATCAGAATTCCTGTAATCCAGAAAATACCGATTGTTACGTGAGTTCCGTGAGTTCCAAGTAAAACAAAGAATCCAGACCAGAACGCACTTGTACTGAGAGCCGCTCCTTCATGTACATAATGGACAAACTCGCTGATCTCGCATCCGACGAAGCCGGCACCGAGAAGAAGAGTGATAATTGTCCAAATGACGACGCCTTTTAAACTTCCGCGGCGCATTTCATGAACAGCGATCCCGCAGGTAAAGCTGCTGATAAGCAGCAAGAACGTCATAATCATTACCAGATTGACTTCAAATAGTTCGTCTGGCAAGACACCTCCAGCTGTTCTGTTTTTAAGAACGAAGAAGGTTGCAAATAGTGTTGAGAACAACACAATTTCTGCCCCTAAAAAGATCCAAAACCCGAGAATATTAAGTCTGCCGGTTTCAGATTGATATTCCATAGGCGCGTTAGAATTGCCGTGTTCTGCATGTTCCATAACTCACGCCTCCTTATTCGGAAATCTTTCTTTCCGTCTCTTTTATTTCATCAACACTAATGTAGTAGCCGTTGTCGTATTCGAATGAACGCAGAACCATGCAGAGCAGGACTCCGATCAATCCGACTACGCCCATCCAGTACCATTCAAAGACAAGTCCAAAGCCTGCAAGACCGAAGGCAACAGACATAAAGAATGGTCTGCCTGAGTTGCTTGGCATATGGATTTTCTTGAATTTGCTTTCAGGGTATAATTCAGTTTTTTCTTCTTTCATATGCAGGAATGCATCTTGAGATTTGACTTCAGGAAGCACCGCAAAGTTGTAATGCGGCGGAATCGCAGAAGAAGTCGCCCAATCAAGCGTACGTCCCACACCCCATGAATCTCCGCTGATTTCACGAGTAGAGTAACGGAAGCTGTAGTAGATGTTATAGCAAAGGATTAAGAATCCTACACCCATCATGAAAGCTCCGACAGTTGAGATAAAGTTCAATGTTGTCCAGCCGTCGTTTGGTCCGTATGTGTAAATACGGCGAGGCATGCCTTGAAGCCCCAAGAAATATTGAGGGAAGAAACATACATTGAAACCGATCATAAAGATCCAGAAGAACCATTTTCCGATTCTTTCGTTCAGCTTGTGGCCGAACATTTTTGGATACCAGAAAATAAATCCGGCGAAACAAGCAAATACAGTACCCGCGATCAGCACATAGTGGAAGTGAGATACAAGGAAGTACGTATTATGGTATTGATAATCCGCTGCTGCCATCGCAAGCATAACCCCTGTAACCCCGCCGATAACGAAGTTAGGAATGAACGCAAGCGCCCACAGCATAGGTGTTGTAAAGCTGATTCGGCCTTTATACATCGTAAAGAGCCAGTTAAAGATTTTAACCCCGGTTGGGATTGAGATTGCCATTGTCGTAATTGAGAAGAATGAGTTAACGGACGCACTGTTCCCCATTGTGAAGAAGTGGTGAGTCCAAACTAAGAAACTCAATACAGAGATGGCGATAATAGAACCAACCATCGCTTTGTAACCAAACAATTGTTTTCTTGCAAAGCTTGAGATGATTTCTGAGAAAATACCAAATGCCGGAAGAATAACGATATATACTTCAGGATGTCCCCAAATCCAGAACAAGTTAGCCCAAAGCATCGGCATACCGCCTGCTTCCAATGTGAAAAAGTGAGCGCCGAACAAACGATCAAATGATAAAAGTGCTAATGCTACTGTAAGTACAGGGAACGCAAACACGATAATAACCATTGTGATCAGTGTTGTCCATGTGAACATTGGCATACGCATTAATGTCATGCCTTTTGTTCTCATTTTTAAGATTGTTACCATAAAGTTGATCCCTGTCATCAGGGTACCGATACCGGCAATCTGAAGTCCGAGGAGGTAGTAGTTCTCACCCGGCCCAGGGCTCATGTCGTTACTTGCAAGCGGCATATAACTCGTCCAGCCTGCGTTCGGAGAACCTCCGATTACGAATGAAATATTGAAAAGCATCGCACCTACAAAGAACGTCCAGAAGCTCAGGTTGTTCAAGTAAGGGAACGCAACGTCGCGAGCACCGATTTGAAGAGGTACAACAACGTTGATAAGACCGATTAAGAACGGCATCGCCATGAAGATGATCATGATTGTACCGTGAGTTGTAAAAATTTCATTATAGTGGTTTGAGTCTAAAAAACTGTTATTCGGAAGCGCTAGCTGGGCACGCATCATCAGACCGTCGACACCGCCGCGGAATAACATAATTACAGCAGATATAATATACATGATTCCGAGTTTTTTATGGTCAACAGTAGTTATCCATTCAGACCAAAGCCATTTCCACTTTTTGAAGTAAGTCAGTACAACAATGATGGCAATGGTTGAAAGCGCAATGGAAACTTGTGCGCCCAGAATTAATGGGTCACCAGTTACGAAAAATTCGTCCCATTTCATTTTCATGCGGGCTTCCTCCTTTCCTGATCAATATCATTCTTCTGTATCATCAGACTTCTTAAATTCGTTTTTCTTTACGTTTTCAAACGGATCTGTTTTAGAGTGCGGAGAAACGGCTTGATAGCCAAGGCGTTTGCGCGCCTCCATCGCGTACTCAGCGTCTTGTCCGTGATCAACGTATTTCAGGTGAGTAGAAGAGAACGTTAATTCGTCCACATTTTCAGGAAGCATCAATTCATCATACTTCTCTTTTGTCAGCTTAGGAGCCTCGTTCTGAGTCTTTTTCACCCAGCTGTTAAAGTCTTTTTCTGTGACTGCATTCACATCAAACTCTTGGTCTGCAAAATGTTCACCTGTGAAGTTCGCGTTGCGGCCTTCGTAAGTACCCACTTTATCAGCCTGTAAGTATTGATCCATCAGCATTCCGGCCATCGCATATTTTTGTCCTCCAAGCTGAGGAATCCATAGCGAAGCCATTGAATCTGCAGATGAGATTTTGAACAAGATCGGGCGGTCGACAGGAATGTTTAAGTAGTTGACCGTTTCAATATCCTGTTCAGGGTAGCTGAATACCCATTTCCAGTCTACCGAAGTAGCGTAAACAACAAGAGGCTCTTTGTCTTTTGTTGCTTCAGGAGCTTTTTCTAACGAATATATCGTCTGTACTGTTGGCACAGAAAGTGCAATGACGATTAAAATTGGGATCACTGTCCAGACTACTTCTAAAAACGTGTTACCGTGAATTTCTGGGTTATAAGATCCATTATCTTTGCCTTTACGGTCGCGGTATTTTACTAAAATAATGGTAAATAGAACAAAGACGACCCCGACGATAAACAGCATAAATCCGATAGATAACAGGATTAAATCACTTTGCTGTTCAGCTACAGGCCCTTTCGGATCTAGTACTGAAGCATTGCTGCATCCCCCAAGGACGAAAACCACAGTTAACAGCGCTAATACAAGCAACGGTTTTAATGCTCTGAACAAGAAGATCACCATCCTTCCTATTGATGTAATAAATCTGAAGTGCATACTTCCTCAAAATCTTTTCTCTACTTTGTTATGCTATCAAAAAGTTCACTTATTAGCTTTATTTTTTTATAAACTTCATCCCATTTTCGCTTAAATGTCATAAAATCGACAAAAATTGCTCCAACTTTATTCACATCTATCGCTTAAGATGAAAAGTTTCTAGTTATTTCCGCATATAAAGTAAAGAAAGATGATGAAGAACTAATTCTGACAAATTAAGGTTTACCACAATAAAAAACTTAGGTCAATCAAAAGTTTCATTTTGTTAAACTTTCTAGATAGGAATTATTTTTTCCTTGTCTAGCATCTTTTCACATGGTTACCATTTTAACGCATCAAATATTGAAAGAAAAGGCTCAATGAAGAGCCAATATGCTCTGAATTGTCCGCATTTTTCAAAGAGAGCATCCAGTTGTTTATCTTATACAAAAATGAGGAATGATATAAGCAAATAATAAAAATAGGATGTGTTGCATGATGAGTTTTCTTATTTCACTTATCGTAGCTATTATTATCGGATGGCTTGGAAGCCTTTTTGTAAAAGGAGATATGCCCGGAGGAATTATTGGGTCTATGATCGCAGGTCTTATTGGCGCCTGGATCGGTCACGGGCTGCTTGGAACATGGGGGCCGCACCTAGCCGGATTCGCTATTATTCCAGCGGTAATCGGCGCAGCCATTGTTGTCTTTCTAGTAAGCCTGTTAACCAGAAAAAGAGGATAAATGCAACAGCACCCGAGGCGTCAGCGCTTTGGGTGTTTTGTTTTGCCATAAAAATCGAAAAAGCCTCAACCCTAGCGGTTGAGGCTTTTGACTGGTTTGGCGCCCAACTGATCGATAAACGTTCTGAAGGCCTGTTTTCCCTCTGTTGTCTGTTTAAATACACCGGCGTGTTCCAGAATGCGCGCGAATACCTGTCCCAGCTCTTCCTTTATGACTAGATCTGCATTCTCTTTCGTTATGGTTCTTTTTTCCATCATCCGAAGAGCCCATTCACTATGTTTTGCCGTGAGCGGATTTTGTTCTAAGGCTGTTTTCGGATCAGCAGAGCATAGCGCCGCTGCCGTTTCTTTCATTTCCTCCTGTAAGCGGCCAGGCAATATCGCCAATCCCATGACCTCAATCAGGCCGATATTTTCTTTTTTAATATGGTGGACTTCCTGATGAGGATGAAATATTCCTAATGGATGCTCCTCATTCTTCCGGTTGTTCCTCAGGACGATATCGAGTTCGTACAGGTCTCCCCTGCGCCGCGCAATCGGTGTGACTGTATTATGGGGCGTATCGCCTGTATAGGCGGAAATGCCGGCTTTTTCATCAGAATACGTTTGCCACGTGCGGAAGATATGATCAGCAGCTTCAGCGATACGATCCGGTTTGTCTCCTCGGAGCCTGAGCACAGACATCGGCCACTTCACTAAGCCCAGCGACACGCCGGGATAATCATTTAAGTCATAAACGTCTTCCGCTTCTGCACGTGCCATTGGAAAATCATGTGCGCCGCCTTGGAAATGATCATGGCTTAGGATGCTGCCGCCGACAATCGGGAGATCCGCGTTCGAACCGATAAAATAATGCGGATATTGCCCAAGAAATGACATCAGCCTTTCAAATGTTTTTTTGCTGATCTCCATCGGTTCATGTTCACCTTTTAAGACGATGCAATGCTCTGGATAATAGACGTATGGCGAGAATTGCAAAAACCATTGTTCGTCTTCAAGGATGACTGGAATGATTCTGTGATTTTGCCGGGCTGGATGGTTCACGTTTCCCTCAAACCCGACATTTTCTTTACACAGCAAACACATCGGATAATTTGTCTGCGCCTGCTCTTTTGCAGCCGCAATCGCTTTCGGGTCCTTTTCAGGCTTGGATAGGTTAATGGTCATTTCCAGCTCGCCATATTCGGTCGGCACTGTCCAATGAACATTTTTGGCGATTCTGTCTGTCCGTATATAATAAACATCCTCTGAATATTGATAGAATTCCTTTGTCGCCTGTTTTGGGCCGTATAATGCTTTTGTTTCTTCAAACTTGCGAATGACCTCGGATGGAGCAGGTACAAAACAGCCCATCAGCTTTGCGCTAAGCAGGTCACGGTACGTATCTGTATCCGCTTCCATTCGGCCGGTTTCCGCAGCCCATTTATAAATGGGAGCGAGTAAGTCCGGAAGGCTTTGTGACTGCTTAATAGAGGTGCTGGAGACCGGCTCGGGATGTGTGATGCCCAGCGCTTCATAAAGACGGTTTCTCGTATATTCCCGATCCCAGATTGAAATCAGTTTTCGTTCTAGGCCATACTCAAGCAGCTGTTCTAGATGTTCTACAATACTCATGTGTCACTCCCCCTTTAGTTCTCTTGCACCTTCTCCGATATCAGCGACATAAAAATCCGCTTGGAGCCCTGTTTTTTCTTGATATCTATCTCCAACTTTTTGAATAAAATCATCAATAAAGGCATCTTTTACAATGCTGATGGTGCAGCCGCCGAAGCCCGCGCCCGTCATTCTTGATCCAATTACACCTTCGTGATCCCACGCCGCAAACACAAGCTCATCAAGTTCAGGGCATGTTACTTCATAGTCATCCTTCAATGAAAGATGGGATTCCTTCATTAAACGCCCGATCTCATCTATATTGTTTTCTTTGAACATATGGGCTGTCTTGATGGCACGGTGATTTTCGTATACAGCGTGCTTTGCCCGTCGTCTGTTCGTTTCATTTTGGATCAGGCTGGAATGCGCATCGAAATCAGAAGGCGTGACGTCGCCCAGCGAGGCAATATCGAGGCCTTTTTGCAGATCAAGCAATGCATCGTTGCATTCTTGGCGTCTCGTATTATAGCTTGAGTCTGCCAATGTCCTTTTTTTGTTCGTATTCGCGATGACCAGCGCGAGGCCAGAGACATCGAGCTTGCTATATTCATAGTCAAGCGTGTCACAGTTCAGCAGCATCGCATGATGTTTTTTCCCCATTCCAATTGCGAATTGATCCATAATCCCGCAATTGACGCCGATAAAGTGGTTTTCCGCATGCTGCGCCATTTTCACAAGCTCAAGCGCATCTACTTCAGGATGAAAATAGCTTTGGAGCACGACTCCCATCAGCAGTTCAATAGAAGCGGACGACGACAGCCCCGCCCCGTTTGGAATATTTCCTGAAAATACAATGTCAAAGCCATGGGGAACAGAATAGCCCCTCTGCTGAAATTCATAAATAACGCCTTTCGGGTAGTTCGCCCAGTCGTCTTCTTTTTGATAGTGAATGTCGCCAAGGCTGCACTCCTTGATGCCTGCGTTTTTAAAGTTATCTGAATACATCCGGACAAGTCCGTCGTTTCTTTCTGCAACAGCAGCATATGTACCCATTGTCAGCGCGCACGGAAATACATGCCCGCCGTTATAGTCAGTATGTTCTCCAATCAAATTCACTCTTCCAGGTGCGAAAAAAAACCGTAACCCCTCTTTTTCTCCGAATACGCTTGCAAATATCCCCTTTAGCTCTTCCCGCATGTGCAATCACCTTTCTGGTTTTTATTTTTTATTCCCTTTATTTCTTCAGAGAAAACGGTAGATCATATGCTGCTGTCCTCTGTCATACCCCTTCTTCTTTTGTTTTTTTGAAGACGAGCCATTTGCTCGCAACATAGTTGACGACAACAATGACTGCGTTGTCGAGTATTTTGGCCAAGGTTTCATTTGTATTGAACTGGCCGACAAGAATGATCATCATGCCTAAATCTATGCCGAGAGACAGGACCCGAACGCTGAAAAAAGCAGTGATCTCTTTCAGCAGGCTCTGCAGATCATGTGTTTTTTGCTGAAACACATATAATTTATTTGTTATGTAAGCAAACAGCACGGACAAAATCCAAGCAGCGACAGTGGCGGCTTTGTAATCCATATTCATCATCTCTACCAATATATAAAAGCTGGCGATATTCACAATGGTTGTGAAAACCCCCATAATGACATACATAATCATTTCTCTATACTTCACTGATGTTCCTCGCTTTCTGAAAAACTTTTCAAAATTCTTGGCCTCTCGTGCTCTCTGTCTAAGGTGAAAAATGCCGAAAGTGCGTCTAAAAAGCTGCGGAAGGTGGCGGGCTGGCCCAATACATATGATTGTTTGATGATTCCGTCGAGGACTGCACATATTATTTTAGCCGTATATTCCGGATCAATACAGGCGTCAATCAGCTTTCTCTCCTTCAGCCAATTAATAAACAACACATTTTCTTCCACCCACAATTCGTACAGCCGGACATAGGCCTTGCATTTCTGTAAGACTTTATATGTCGGCATGTTCATGGCAAACGAGGTAATGTCCCACGACGGTTTATTTATGTAATAGGAATAAAGCAGTTCTGCAGCGTGTTTTGCAGCCTCGTCCAATGTCAGCGATTTCACTGATTCCCGCTCCATTTGATCAAGGTACCCTATAATGATCTTTTTTTTCATCTGGCGTTTTTCAAGAAGATACAGCAGAAAATCGTCCTTGCTGACAAAATGAACATAAAACGCTCCTTTGCTGTATCCGGCGGCTCTGCTGATATCTTCTACAGAAACCGGATCATACGCTCGATCAATCAACAAATTCACGCCAGCTTCTATAAAACTTTCAAATGTTGCTTCTCTTTTGATTTGAAATTTGTTTTTTTTCATATTTTTCTCCTGGCGGTAATGATTACCCTTATCTTACACCGGATCAATCTTTAGCGGTATTTATTTCTTTGAACGGTTATGCTATTCGGTTTCCCAGGGGTCATTTTTAATAGGCTAATTGATTTATTTTCATTTACATACTATCCAGTCAGTATTTAATTGTTTATTATTATAATTAAGATCCATTGGTTATATTAGTCATTTTTTTAGGGAATAGGTAGGTGGTTTTTCCTTCAGTTTGTGAACACCGAGCAACTATGTGTGAAATTTGTTGTACTCGCCTCATCATCGCGCCGGCTTGTCTTTTATTGCCCGCATGTTGCAGGAAAACATTTTATACAATTGGAGGTTACTATGAAAACTCATGTTAAAAAAGATTTGGACAAAGGTTGGCATATGTTGATTCAAGAAGCTAGATCCATTGGATTAGGCATTCATGATGTGAGGCAGTTTTTAGAATCTGAAGCAGCATCGAGAAAGAAAAACCACAAAAAAACCGTCCGCCAAGACTAATCCGAACAGGCGGATCTATTTACCTCTGGCTTTTCTATCACCTGATCTGAGTTTTCACCATATCCTCTATTTCGAAAGCACATTGCTGCGCTTAGCTTGAGGACAAACGGTGTGTCAGCTAACTACGACAGACAGCCGGTGATGCGATCACCTCTTGGCACATGCATTGTCATAAAGAGGTGATGCGAATATGATAACCGTGCTCTGATAAACAGCAGCTTTGCTGAGAAGAAGCTGCATTCGGTGAGGTTTTGAAAGCAAACTCGTTTATACACGGCCGAGCTTGAAAACCTTCGCCTGTCTTTATACCACTGTGTTCACCTCTTCACGACTTCCTTCTTTTTTCATCCTCCAGGTATAGTTCAACGCATAAATCAGACTTTCAGTACATACCTATTGGTGTACCTTTTTGCTTACGTATAGCGAATAAAAGGAGGAAAGCCATGTACAAAGCTGATTACAAACAGATTGCTGCAACGCCGTCTTTCCAAGCTTTTTTAAAGCAGAAACGTGCTTTTATTGTTCCTTCTGCGATTTTCTTTTTTGTCTTTTATTTTTCACTTCCTGTTTTGACTTCTTATTTCACCTTTTTGAATGCGCCGGCCATTGGAGCTGTTTCATGGGCTTGGCTGTTCGCCATCGCCCAATTCGCCATGACTTGGATACTGAGTACGGTGTATTCCCGAAGAGCAGCTCATTTCGATCGGTATGTAAGCGCTTTAAAAGGAGATCTAAAGGGTGAACAGACATGAATATGACCGCTTTTTTATTGTTTTTGGCGATTGTCGGCCTGACACTTATTATCACGTATTTTGCCGCGAAGAAGACAAAAACGACAAGTGAGTTTTATACGGCGGGCGGCGGGCTCACCGGTGTTCAGAATGGACTGGCAATTGCGGGTGACTACATGTCTGCCGCCTCGTTTCTTGGGATTGCCGGAATGATTGCGTTATATGGATTTGATGGTTTCTTTTACAGCATCGGTTTTCTTGTGGCTTATCTCGTTGTCTTGTATATCGTGGCGGAACCGCTTCGGAATCTTGGAAAGTATACAATGGCAGACATGATAGCCGCTCGATTTAAAGAAAAGAAAATCCGCGGAGTTGCGGCGCTCAATACCATTGCCATCTCTACTTTTTATATGATTGCCCAGCTCGTGGGGGCAGGCGCGCTGATCAAACTGCTTCTTGGACTGGATTACACCGCGGCGGTTCTCATCGTCGGAGTGCTGATGACCATTTATGTCGTGTTTGGGGGCATGATCGCGACAAGCTGGGTTCAAATTATTAAAGCCGTTTTGCTGATGGCCGGCACACTCGTGATTTCGATCATCGTGTTTTCAAAATTCGGCTTTAGCCTTAATACCATGTTTGAACAGATGAAAACGGCTACTCCGCTTGGCGCTGATTTCTTGAATCCCGGGAATAAATACAAGGTGCCGCTTGAGACCTTATCGTTAAACTTGGCACTCGTGCTGGGAACCGCCGGGCTTCCGCATATTTTGATCCGGTTTTATACCGTTAAGGATGCCAAGACGGCCCGTACATCCGTTGTGTCAGCGACATGGATTATCGGCGTGTTTTACATTATGACGGTGTTTCTCGGCTTTGGCGCTGCTGCATTTGTCGGTTTTGACGCGATTACGGCAGCTGATCAAGCGGGAAATATGGCGGCTCCGCTTTTAGCAAAAGCGCTCGGGGGAGACTTCCTATTCGCGTTTGTATCAGCCATTGCCTTCGCTACCATTTTGGCTGTCGTGACAGGATTGGTGCTGTCTGCCGCCTCAGCATTTGCCCATGATATTTACAGCCAGATCATCAGAAAAGGAGAGGCAACTGAAAAAGAACAGATGAAAGCGGCCAGATGGGCTTCTGTCGCCGTGTCAGTGCTCTCGATTCTCCTAGCGATTTTTGCACAGTCCTTAAATGTGGCATTCCTTGTTGCCCTTGCGTTTGCGGTAGCCGCCAGCGCAAATCTCCCGCTGATTGTGTTTACGGTCTTTTGGAAACGATTCAATGCGTCAGGCGCTTTATGGGGGAGTCTGACAGGCCTGATCAGCGCGCTTGTGCTTGTGTCGATGAGCCCTAGCGTGTGGGACCCGGCTGGAGGTGCTATTTTCACCGGCGATCCGCTCATCCCGCTGTCTAATCCAGGGATTATTTCCATCCCGCTTGGCTTCCTCGGCGCGTGGCTCGGAACGGTGCTGTCGTCTGACAAAAAAATTGATGAAGATACGTTTGCAGAAATACAGGTGAAGGCGCATACTGGCATTCATATGGAACAGGAGTAAAAAAGCTCTCTTTATCGAGAGCTTTTTCCTTACTTTTTCTTCTGCTCGTCAGAAATCGCTTTTTCAAATACATCCTTGCCGGCCGCACCCGGAATGACAGTGTCGCCAATAATAAAGGTTGGAACGGCTGTGATGTCAGCCTCTTCATAGGCGTGCTTCAAGGCTTGGCGCTGCACGTCCTGATATGTTCTTGCTTCCAGTGCTGATTGAAATGATGCTCCGTCTAATCCCACTTCCTCGGCGAGCTTCGTCAAGATGTCAATGTCGCCGATATTTTGGCCCTCTTGAAAAAATGCCTGAAAGACACGGGTGTTGTATTCATGTCCTTTATTGAATTCCTTCGCAAAATGGAAGCCTTCAAACGCGAGATCTGTATACGGATGGGGCGAAACGTTTGGAAAATTGATCTCGACTCCTAATTTCTCCGCCATTGGCAGAATGGATGTCTGCCACATGTATTGTTTGGAAGGATCATTGACCGGATCAAGCTGAGGGGATGGGCTTGGGCGCAGTTCAAACGGCATCCACTCGACTTCAACATCCTTTCCTTTTATCGCTTCTTCAAAAGCGGCTTTTCCAACGAAACAAAATGGGCAGACATAATCTGAATAAACCTTGATGTGTACTGTCATGATAATTCTCCTTTCGTATAAATTGATTTTAAACTGTAACAATTAAAGTTACAACTGTTTTTTTAATAAAGAAGCCAATTTAGGCTTCTTTATGATTCCAGCAAGCGCTGGGCAATATATTCTCCTTTTTTGCAGCCGCCTGGGCATGCGTATAAAGCAGAACCGATTGTTTGTGTATATTCATTTAACGCATCCTTTGCCGAAAGAGCCTTCAGCATCGGGATAAACTGATTGTCGGGATTTTTTTGAAAACTGATAAACAGGAGACCTGCATCCATATAGCCGGTTTTCGGATCAAGTCCTTCTGTGTAAGAGAAAGCTCTTCGCAAAATTTGTTTTCCAGTAGATTTCGCTAGACTGACGTGCGAATTAGACGGAATTTGATTCAGCTTCACGGGATCTGTTTCCTTTTTCTGTCCGAAAGGCGCCCCTGAGCTTTTTCTGCGGCCGAAGGTATCCTCTTGGTCCTTGAGGGAAGAGCGGTCCCATATCTCAAGGAACATTTTGATTTTCCGAAAAGCCATATAGGTGCCGCCCGTCATCCAGTCAGGCTCACCGGACTCAATCCACACGATTGAGTTCATCAAGCTGTCATCCTCCGTGCTCTGGTTGCCTGTTCCATCTTTGAACCCGAAGAGGTTGCGCGGTGTTTCACCATTTTTCCCTCCGCTTAAAAAGCCTTTGTTCACAAAGCGGACCTCACAAGTGCCGACCGCTTGATTTAACAGGTTGCGCAGCGCGTGAAACGCCACTTGCTCATCGTCTGCACACACTTGAATGCAGATGTCCCCGCCTCCCTGCTTTTCATCCAGGTTGTCATTCGGCATCGCTGGAAGAGCGGCCAAGTGTTTCGGTTTTTTGCTTTTCAGCCCGAAGCGGTCCTTTCCGTCTTTTTCAAAAAAGCCAGGCCCGAATCCGAATGTGACCGTTAAGTTGGAAGGGGGTAAATCAACAGACTCACCTGTATCCTGCGGCGGCAGATATTGATTTTTCTGCTCAGCCGACATTTTCTTGCCAGACGTCAGCATCTGTGTGAGACTTGTCCAGTTTCTAAATAATGTAATGATGTCGCTTTTCTCTTTTGCTGTCACATCCAGCGCAGCAAAATAGACATACGTTTGATGGGCAGTTGTGATTCCGGCCTGATGCTTTCCGTAAAACGGAACGACCTGATCATCCTCTTTTTCATCCTTTTTCGATGGCTTAGCCGCGGTCTGCACAAGCGGAGCGAGTCCGCCGAGTCCGCTGGCACCGATCGCAACGGCTGCCCCCGCCATTGCCCCCCATTTTAAAATGTCCCGTCTGTGAATTTGTTCTGGCTTTTTTTGTTCATCGCTCATGATGTTACAAAACTCCTTTTATAGCACATTCGCAATCTTCGACATGGTTTCAGAAAGAGTCGTCAGCTTAGTGCTCAGCTCTCTGATTTGCTTTTCACTTAATTTATCATAAGACGTATAGGACTGATCATTTGTTTTGTATTTTGCCATTAAAACTTCAAATTCGCTGAATTCCGTATCCAGTTTTTCCGTCAAGTCGGAGTGATCTTTTACAAGCGCGCTTTTCACTGTTTGATAAACGGCTTCGGAGCCTTCCACATTTGCCATAAGGTCGACTAAGTCGATTCGTGAGTAGCGTTCTTCTTCTCCCGTGATTTTCGATATCCCGGCTTCGTTCAGAAGCTCCATCGCGCCTGCTACAATTTGTTCAGGTGTTAATTTCAGTGATTGAATTGAACCGTCAAGCTCTTTTACATCTTTGAGAAGCTGGTCAGCTGTTGCCTTTTCCCCGGAAATATCTTGATCCTTCCAAATGGCCTTCTCAAGCTTATGGAAGCCTGTCCATTTGTCTCCTTCTTCAACATCGTTTTCTCGTGCATCAATTTTCGGGTCAAGATCTCCAAGGCTTTCAGCGATCGGCTCGATTCGCTCGTAATAAACACGCGCTTTCGCATATAACGTTTTAGATTTTTCGATATCGCCGGATTTCACAGCGCTTGTAAATGCTTCAGTCGCTTTGACAAGCTGGTCACTCTGCTCTTTGACATAGCCTTTATATTCATCCGCTGCTTTTGCCAGCTGATCGCTAGCCTTTTTGCCGCTCTTCTTTGCTTCTGTCAGGTCTTCTAAGGATGCTTTCAGTGACTCGGATTCTGTCTTGATTTTTGCTGTATCCGGTTTGTCTTTTTGCGCTTCTGTGTAGATTGGCTGAAGATGCTTTTCGATTTCTGTATATTCGAATGGATAGTCGCTGCGAATATCGTTTTCAAAGGAAAGCCAGTAGCTGTTTAACTCTTTCCCCTTCTTTTCAATCTCTTTTTGGTCTCCTTTTTCCGCTGAGTCATTCAGCTTGGAAATGATGGTTTCCATTTTATTTACCGATGCGGAGATCTCTTTCGTGACCCCGCTTTTCTCAGATGAAGCTTTTTCTTTGGTTGAAGATGTGTCGTTGGCTCCGCAGCCCGCGCACAGCGCAAGGATGCATCCGGCTGATACAGCGATTTTTGTGAAATTCATTTTGTCAGTTCCTTTCCGTTTGTAAAATGTTTTGCCGCTTCTGAAACAAGTGCAATCAATAAAAAGAGTAAAATCAGCAATTGCGGAATCGTGCTGTACACGGACGGATAAATTCCTAACACCGATACAGACGGCAGCCAGCTTTGTGCATCAGACGGAAGAATGCCCGCCAGCTGAAGGCTGTGAACGCCGGTTCCGAGAAATTTCACGCACATATACAGGACAACCGCCATTGATAGAAGAAAGAACGGCTTCAATGGAATGCGCATCCCGAGCTTGATCATCAGAACACCGACGATAACGAGAACGATAAGCCCTGCGGCAGTTCCGCCGATCAGTTCAGTGAGCGGGAGCTTCCCGACAAGCCCGATGAAAAAGATGACCGTTTCGAGACCTTCTCTTACAACGGCCAGAAATGCAATGAGCGCAAAGGAAAGCAGGCTACGTTTTTTCAGTGCCTGTGACTTCTGGATATTGATTTTCTCTCTCCATTTATCCATTGAGGCGTTTCTGTGCAGCCACACCCCGACATACAAAAGCATGACAGCGGACAATACGCCGGTAACACCGCCAAGCAAGAAATTGTTTTCTCCGAATACACTGGAGGAGAACAGAACCGTGACACCGATGCCCGCTGCTAAGGAAACAACCATGCCGGCGGACGCCCCGCCCCAGATCCATGCCGAGGAGCGCGTGACCCGCGCTTTTTTTGTCATGGTTAGCAGCGCTCCGATGACAAGGAGGGCCTCCATTCCTTCACGAATCGGGATCAGCGCCGCGTCCCACCAGCTGTAGCTGCTTGAAGCGATCGGCTCGAGCAATTGAATCATTTCGTCAATTTGCTTTGATACCTTTTCGGGATGGCTGCCGATCTCAGCTTTCATCAGCGCCAGATTTTCCTCTGACGTCGTATAGGCTTCTTTCGATTGGGAAACGACGTCTCCCTCTACGGCGAGCCAGGATGTAACTAAATTGTCGATTGCGGATGATGCTTCATCCAATTGTTTTTTTTCTATGAACTGCTTCGTGTCTTTCAAGCTGTGTATATAGGCTGTTAAGGATGCCCTTGATTGACCTGAGGATGTCTTTTTCAGCACGACAGCCTGCTGATAGGTTTCTAAATGAGACGAAAGCTCTTCAAGCTGTGTTTTGAGCTTGTCTGCATCTTGATTGATAAAAGAAAGAGAAATCATTGCGATATTCGCGTCCATTTCGCTGTGAGAAGAAAGGTTTTCCTTCTTAATAGAAGGTTCTTCTTTTTTCCACTTCGCCTTGAAGGTTTCAAACGTTTGTTGTGCCGAGTCTATATCTCCGTCTTGTACGGATTTGATCATTTGCTTGTTTAATTGAATTAATGCAGCGATCGGATCATCTTCCGCGTGTGCCGCAGAACCGAAAACCATCAACAAGCTGAATAAAATAAGTGCCAGCCCCCGAGCCATCATGTTCCTCCTATAACTGAAAATGATTATCATTGTATAACATAATCATAGCCAGTTCCTGTCCTTTGTCAATTAAAATTTGAAGGTCTGAAAACCTTGATGGAAAGCAAAAAAGCTGTCCTTTTACAGAACAGCCTTTTGAAGAAAGATGAACGGTTATCTTCCTGTTTTATATGTTTGAATTTCCTCACAAAACTTGCGTGCAGCACTCTCAGGATCCTCCGCCTGACTGATGGCGCTGATCATACTGACACCATCGGCCCCCGCTTGGATAACAGGTGCGGCATTATCTATTGTGATGCCGCCGATGCCGACAATTGGGATGCTGATGCCTTGGCGGCGGACTGCTTCGATAAGAGATACCCCTTGTACCGCTCTCGTATCCTTTTTCGTTTCAGTCGGATAGATCGGCCCGAGTCCGACATAATCCGCTCCGTCTTCTTCGGCTTGCTTCACCTCAGACATCGTATGGGCGGAAACGCCGAGAATCATATCACCTATAGCAGCTCTTACCTCTTTCGCGTTTGCGTCTTCCTGGCCGATGTGGATACCGTCAGCCTTCAGCTTCAGAGCCAATTCCACATCATCATTGACAATGAACGGAACACCAGCTTCGCGGCAGGCTGCCTGCACTTTTTCAGCAAATTCAGCCCGAGCCTCTCCAGTCAGTGCATCCCCGCCCTTTTCACGGAATTGGTACAGGGTGGCACCGCCTTTTAACGCTTTTTGTACAACTGTGACAGGATCGGCTTTCGTATTGTTTGACCCCATAATGAAGTAAACAGATAATAACTCTTTCATCATTTCCCGAGAAATACGAGTCATGAGACAGTCACCCTTTCAATTGTCGCCCACTCTTGGACGTCTTGTTCAGTAACAGACGAAAGCTTGTTCAGCAATTCAATCTGAAAGCTTCCCGGACCTTTGTCAGCTGTTTGCTGTGCGGCAAGCTGAGCTGCGACTCCATACGAGGAAATAGCAGCGATAGCAGCAAACAATGGATTTTCTTCCACAGCGCAAAACGCACCGACAACGGAAGTCAACAGGCAGCCGGCGCCTGTTACTTTTGTCAGCAGCTTGTGGCCATTATGAAGGGCATATACGTTTGATGTGTCGGCAATGACATCGACTTCACCAGTAATCGCAATGACCGTGTTTAGCTTTTGTGCCGCTTGCTGAGCCAGCCAGATGATGTCGCCTCCGCCTTCACCCGCATCAACACCTTTGATCAGCCAATCCGTCACACCGACGGTATGGGCAATTTCCGCCGCATTTCCTCTGATTACAGCAAGACGCACCTCACGAATGATGTCACGTGCCGATTCAGTTCGGAACGGTGTTGCTCCGGCACCGACAGGATCAAGAATGACGGGGACGCCATGTTCATTGGCTGATTTTCCCGCGATGATCATCGCTTCGACTGACTCCTTGCTCAGCGTTCCGATATTCAAAACGAGTGCCCCCGCAATCTTCGCCATATCGGCAACCTCTTCTTTCGCGTACGCCATAACGGGCGATGCGCCGAGCGCGAGCAGGCCATTTGCTGTGAAATTCGTTACAACATTGTTGGTTATGCTGTGCACCAGAGGGCTATGCTGGCGGACAGCAGTCAGGCATTTTGCTGCTGATTGTGCATCCATGTTTGCATCATCCTTTACTATCTTTTTTCGGGTCCCATAAATACGATTTCGTATGTTCGAGCCAAGCTCTGGCGGCAAACGGCAAGTAGCGGTCCTTTCTCCAAATAATGGCGAGATGCCAAGGGATGACCGGATCGATAAGCGGAATGACTTTCACTTTTTCCGGGTCAAGTCCGCGGCAAATTCGTTCCGGCAAAAGCCCGATTCCAAGGTTGGCTGACACCATCTCACTAATAAAATCCCATTGTGAGGTTTCATAAATGATATGAGGCCGGAATCCCGCCTTGATACATTCCGTCATAATTCGGTTGTGCAGGACAAAATCCTCCCTGAAGAAAATAAAAGGCTCGTCCTTCAACTCACGCAGCTGACATTCTTTCTCATCAGCCAGCCGGTGGGAAGGGTGAACGACAAGCATTAAGGTTTCTTTTACGATTGTAAACGAATGAAAGATGTCTTCGTTTGCGGGAAGGACCACAACGCCGATATCAAGAGAGCCGTCCCCGACACCTTCTTGGACTTTTATAGAACCGTCTTCGACTAGTTGAAAGGTGACATTCGGATAGTTTTCACGGAAATCGCCGAGCACTCTCGGGAAAAACCCCGAGCCGATCATTGGCGGCAGTCCAATCCGTACGTGCCCTTTCTTGACTTCCATAATATCATTTAATTCTGACGTCAGGTTTTGAAATGATTTAATAATTTCCTGCGCCTGCACATACATGCTATGGCCGGCGTCTGTCAGTTCCACCTGCCTGCCATTTCGGTAAAACAGTTCAATCCCAAGCTCTTCTTCTAAATTTTTGATCATTTTTGATATCGTCGGCTGAGAAACATAAAGGGATTGGGAAGCCTTCGTAAAACTTTTTAAACGGGCGACTTCCAAGAAATATGTTAAATGGCGGATATCCATGTGCTTCACCCTTTCTATAGACAAAAGGAATACTTCTTATTCTTAATATATATTTTACCTATAGCGAGACCTTATGTACAATATGAATATAAGGGAGGCATCAATATGAAAAAACTGTTGCTAACCGTTATTCAAATCGCTCTGTTATTTATATTTGCTCGGCTGATTAATTGGGTGACAGCCCTTCTTCATATAAATATTCCCGGCAGTATAATAGGGATTGTGATTCTTTTCACATTATTGCACTTTAATATCATCAAGCTTGAATGGATTGAGCTTGGTGCAGCGTGGCTTCTCGGGGAGCTGCTTTTATTTTTTATCCCGTCTGCCGTCGGAGTGATTGAATACGGAGACATTATGTCGAAATTTGGTGTCAGCATTCTGCTGGTTGTCATCATCAGCACGTTTGTCGTGATGGTGTCTACAGGAACGCTTACACAACTCATTGCAAAGAGAAAGGAGAAAAAGCATACGTGTTCATCGGAATTGTAAGTTTGTTTTTAACGGTTTTGGTGTATTTAGGAGCAAAAAAGGTCTATCAACGCTTTCCGCGTGTTTATACGTCGCCGCTATTGCTGACGCCCGCTGTGTTAGTCGGTCTGCTGCTGCTGGTGAATGTCCCGTACGAGTCCTATAATCTCGGCGGCGGTTTGCTGACCGATATGCTTCAGCCGGCCACCGTGGCATTCGCGATCCCGCTATATAAATATTTCCCTGTTTTAAAGAAATACGCAGTGGAAATTATTTTGAATGTGGCTGTCGGTTCATGCATCGCGATTATTTCTACCGCTCTTATTGCGAAATGGCTTCATCTCGGCACCGGCTTAATTGACAGCCTCGTCCCGAGATCAGTGACAACGCCGATCGCGATGAACGTATCTGAAATGATCGGCGGAATGCCAGCCGTCACTGCCGTGTTTGTGATTTTAACCGCTTTGTTCGGCACAGTGATCGGCCCGATGGTCATCCGCTATTTCCGCATTGATAACGAAATCGCACGAGGCGTGCTGCTCGGCACAAGCGCGCACGGAGCGGGAACGTCAAAAGCATTTGAGCTCAGCTCTGTGTCCGGCACGATTTCAAGCGTGTCGATGATCCTAGCTGCGATTATGACGCTTTGCGCGGCGCCGTTTTTGCTTTCATTTATGTAAAACTGTCCTATCAAGGGCAGTTTTTTTATGTGCTTCCACTTATTGAAAAGCTGGCGAATTCCAATATAATGTATTTGTGGATACCCAAAGGAGGCACCCTGATGCACAACTTGCAGGTGAGACGGCATTATGCCGCGTTAAAAGGATTTTATTTGTTTGCTTTTCTCGGTACGGGCAGCATGATTCCCCTACTCAGTATGTATTTAACGAAGGAACAGCATTTAAGCGGATCACAGGTCGGCTTGATCATGTCACTGGGCCCGATTGTGATGATTTTCTTTCAGCCATTTTGGGGCATGCTGAGCGACTATACACAAAAAACGAAAAGCCTGCTGGCGGTTTGCACATCAATCACAGGCATCATTGGACTAGGCTATATTGCATTTGACAGCTTTCCTCTGTTTATTTTGATTGCGGCCTGTTTTGCAGCCTTTCAAAGCACGATTATTCCACTTTCGGACAGCATTTCACTAAGGTACACACAAGAAACAAACGGCAATTATGGCGGAATCCGCCTGTTTGGTTCTCTCGGCTTCGGCGTCGCGGTGTTTGTGATGGGACAGGTGACGAATCAGCTGTATCCCATTCATGTGATCTTTATCTTCGGCTGTGCCTTTCTATGCATTGCCGCCATATTGGCTTCTCAAATGCCGGGCCAGCAGAAAACGAAAACAAAGGTCAATATCCGCAAAGGATTCCGGGAGCTTATCAGCAACAAAACCTTCCTCATCTTTATGATCATCACTTTTACGACATTTGCTCCAAACTTAGCAAACAATACGTATTTTAGTCTTTTTCTGGACAAAAGCGGCGCGTCACTTTCCGCTATCGGCATTTTATTTTTTATCGGCGTCATTTCGGAAATACCATTTATGCGATTTGCCCAAACATTTATAGATAAAATGGGGCTGCTCAACGTCATTATGCTGTCAGGCGGGGTTTCATTATTCAGGTGGGCGCTCTATTTCACGGCGCCTTCACTATGGATCATTTATGCGACGGTCTTTCTTCAAGGAGTGGCCATCGGTTTATTTATCCCGGCAGCACTTCAATATGTGAAAAAGATTACTCCAAGACACGTTGAAGCGACGGCGCTGACCATGTACGCCGCCATCGGCAACGGGTTCGGCAACTGGTTCTGCACATTTGCGGGCGGGTATATTTTTGACTACGTATCGATCTTCGCAGTCTACTTGCTTTTTGGCATTCTGAGCATAGCAGGCTTTGGCTTGACATTATATTTAATGAAGGCTGAAAAAAACAAAAATACACTTCATCAGCCGGCTGTTACTTTTAAACCATAATGACTATAATGAACAAAAGAAAGGATGTGCGTTATGAACGGGCAAGAGCGAAACAGCATTTCGAAAGGGTTGCAGGTTGATATTGTATTGAAAGAGGATCAAAAAACAGGAAAACTGACGCGAGGGACAGTGAAGGATATTTTGACGAAATCAAGCTTTCATCCGCACGGCATTAAAGTCCGGCTTGAAGATGGCCGTATCGGCCGCGTCCAGCAGATCATTTCTACATAAAAAAGCTGCCCCCGAACAGGGCAGCTTTTTCGTTATTTTTTCTGCAGAAAGACCACTTTCAGATAGTTGCCTTCCGGAAATGCCGAAATCGTTTTGAAATCCTCCGGCAGTGTAAATTCCTCAATAATCGTGTAGCGTTCATTTGTTTCTTTAAAGGCGGCATCGATAAAGCCTTTGAACTTTTTCATGCCAAAGGCGCTGCTGTTTGTAGAGGCAACAATGACACCCTTGTCAGCTGTGATGGCGATCGTTTCCTTCAGCAGGTTTTTATAATCCTTGGCCGCGCTGAAGGTGCGTTTTTTTGTACGCGCAAAGGAAGGCGGGTCGAGGATAATGAGATCGAAGCGCAAATCCTTTTTTGCAGCATATGAAAAATAATTAAACACGTCCATCACTTTAATGTCGTGCGCTTCGTAATCCAGCTTGTTCACGCTGAATTGCTCGATCGTTTTGGCCAAGCTTCGGTTTGCCACGTCCACGCTTGTTGTTTTCTCCGCTCCGCCAAGCGCCGCCGCCACGGAGAATGCACCCGTATAAGAAAACGTATTTAAAACGGTTTTCCCTTTTGCATAGCGGTCTCTAATTGCCTTGCGCACATGTCTTTGATCCAAAAAGATGCCCGTCATGGCACCCTCATTCAGATCCACCGCGTATTGAATGCCATTCTCCTGGGTGATGATCGGGAACTCGCCTCTTTTCCCTTTCACGAAGTCATCGTCTTCAACGTATTGTCCAGCCGTGTCGAAGCGTTTTTTCTCGTAAATCGCTTTATAATCAAGATTCATCTCATCCAAAGCGGAAATCAGCATATCTTTAAAGGTGTAAATGCCCTTGCTGTACCATTGTACCAGCAGATAGCCGTCATAATAGTCGATGGTGACGCCGCCGACACCGTCGCCCTCACCGTTGAACAGGCGGAAGGCCGTTGTATCTTGAGTCTCGAATAATGTGGCGCGCGCTTGGGCCGCTTTTGTTAATTTGCTGAGAAAAAAGGCTTGGTCAATCTGTTCATGTTTATTGCGGGTAAGCGTCCAGCCGACCCCTTTGTTTTGCAGGCCATAATAGCCCCGTGCGAGAAACTCGCCGCTCTCAGACACGATATCAACGAGGTCTCCTTCTTTCATGTGCCCCGCACTCCCTGCGAGAGCTTCTTTTTCGATAAGGGGATAGCCTTTTTTGATTTTGGCAGCGTGTGCTTTCTTTAGGGTGAGTAGCTTCATATATGTCGTCCTCTTTCTGTTTGCTTTCTCTTATCGTACCACAAAACGCCAAGATGTCTGCATTGACAGAAAGGAAAGGTTTTTCTACGATAGACAAAAAGAGTTACGAGGAGGAGCAGCATGCCAAAACGAATTGACCATACAGGCATCATGGTAAGAGATATTAACGCGTCCATCACATTTTATGAAGAGGTACTCGGCATGAAATTGAAGGATCGCATCACACATACGAACGGTGTAATCGAGCTTGCTTTTCTCGGCTTTGAAGACGGCCCGGAAACAGAAATCGAACTGATTCAAGGCTACAGCAGTGAGCTTCCCTCCGAAGGAAAAGTGCACCACATTGCCCTGCTGACGGATGACATCGCGGCTGAATATACAAAAGCGGAAAGAATGAACGCAAAATTTATTGACGAGGAGATCACAACACTTCCAAACGGATACCGTTATTTCTATATCGAAGGCCCTGACGGTGAGTGGATTGAGTTCTTTCAGCGGTAAAAAATAACGAACGTACATACTATGATGTACGTTCTTTTTTATCTGTACCAACTGATATGCGTCGACTCATCGCAAACCATCGCTTCCCAGTCCATACGCTGAACCAGGTCATTGATGTTTTTATCTTTTGCTAAAAAGACATTAATGAATGAGTCATATACGCTCATAAACACAAACTCCATTTTCTCATCAGTCAAAACGAGCTCTGCCGCGGCTTCATCAAGAACCGTTCGCAAGTTCGCCTCAGTTATGTCCAAAAAGCCGCTGTTTTCCACAATCGGTTCTGCGTAATAAAACCGATTAGATCCGTTCATACCTAACACCTTTATCAAACCCGGAATATGAAAATTTGAAATATGATCCTCACTGGGATAATAGAGGTCTCCATTATGTTTTCATGTAAAAGCTCAGCCAAATCCTCTCTCGCGCACTCGTCCCTTAAGGCGCCTATCGATGTCATTAAAGCCAGCGCCAGCTCAGCATGTGTTTGCAAGCCGCAAGAGGACATAACCTTCTCCCAGGAAACAGCCTTGCCTTTTCTTCTTATTTCATCATCGTTTGGATAAATATGCTCGTAATCATGTTTTCTCTTTGCTTTCTCCCATCCTTCAGGCATTTGGATAAAAGGAGAAAAAATAAGAGCAGCTGATGAGTATTCAACAGGTATTTGTTGTAAGATCGGTGATTCGTCATCGAACCATATATAATCTAACATGCGCACCTCCTTTACATATTCTAACATTTCCATTCGTTTGAAAGAAGATGATCAGCCCTATGATAGGCTGATCATCTATCACGTCACATTCTTATCTCCGGATTCAACCGCACTCTCTTCCCGCCATTTTTGATGATCCCATATTCTGAAAAACGGATAGTAGATAGCACAGGTGATCAACAGATTCACCAGCTGCATAACGGCGCCCGAGACCTTGCCGCCTGTCGCCAAATAGCCTGATATGAGCGGCGGCATCGTCCATGGCACGGCGATTCCGGCCGGCTTCGCCACCAATCCGGTGCTCATGCCGATATAAGTTGCGGTAATCGTGAGGAGCGGCGCGATGATGAATGGAACAATGAGCAGCGGGTTCATGACAATCGGCATGCCGAAAATAATCGGCTCGTTGATATTAAAAAGCGCGGGCCCAATCCCTAATCGGCCAAGCTGCTTCATTTGTTTGCTGCGAGACCGGACAAGCATCGTCAAGACAAGCGCCAGCGTCGCTCCGCTTCCGCCGACATTGATCCAAATTTGAAAAAACTGAGTCGTAAAAATGCTTGGCAGCGCCTCACCCGCTTGGAAGGCGAGACGGTTGGCATCCATCGCGCCGTACCAAATTGGCGCCATGATTCCGCCAATGATGGAAGCCCCGTGAATCCCGCACGACCAAAGCAGCATCTGCACAAATTCAGCAATCAGGCTTCCGCCGAGACTGCCGCCAAGGATGGAAAGCGGTGTGCCAAGCAGGTCTCCTACGACATTGTGCAGGCTCTGAAAAGGTGTCATTTCAATCAGAAGACGCGCCAGCCACACGAGAAACACAATGATAAAGCCGGGGATCAGCGCGACAAACGATTTGCTTACCGCAGGCGGCACACCGTCTGGCATTTTGAAGACGATATTCTTTTGAATAATATATCGATAGATTTCGGTTGAAAACAAAGCGATCAGCATGGCGACAAATAAGCCTTTGCTGCCGAGCAGCGTGATCGGGATTCCGCCCCCTACCATGATGGACTCCGTTGAGCCATCCGGCGTAAACGGCACCTCAAACGGCGTTGCCAATAGAAATGCGGCAATTGAAATCGCTCCGGCCGAAAGGGCATCAACACCATAGCTTTCCGCCAGCCGATAGGCGATCCCGAAAGCGGCGATCATCGCCATAATATCAAACGAAGCATTGACGGGATATCCGAGCTTATCAGCCCACTCCTTCCCAAACACACTCGCCATGAAATCAGCATACCCCGGAATCGGCAGGCTCGTTAAAATCAAGAAGACAGACCCGATAATAATCAGCGGCATGGTCAGGATAATTCCGTCACGCAAAGCGCTGAGGTGCCGCTGTCCGGCAATTTTCCCGGCGACAGGCATTATTTTTTCTTCCATTACCCGAGTGAATGCGCTCATCTGAAAAGCCCCCTTTTCTCATTGCTTTGTGAACAACCTCCGCAATGTTTTCTTTATCTTATTTTGAAAACGCTTACAAATTCATTTGGAAAATTTCCTCTTCCTGCGGAAAAAATCTGCATTTTGCTAAACAACCCTGCCCATGAAAATTTTTTTCCTTCTTACTATCAATCTCTCTTTTTTTCTCCGATATATATATCAAACATCATAGAAAAAGGAGATTAATCATGAAAAACATGTCTTGCAAACTTGTTGTATCAGTCACTCTGTTTTTCAGTTTTCTCGCCATAGGCCCTCTCGCTCATGCGCAAAACAGCAGCGAGAAAGAGGTCATTGTGGTTTATAAAAACAAGGCCGGAAAGGAAACCATCCTGGACAGCGATGCTGATGTTGAAAAGCAGTATAAGCATCTTCCCGCAGTAGCAGTCACAGCAGATCAGGAGACAGTAAAAGAATTAAAGCAGGATCCTGATATTTTGTATGTAGAAAATAACGTATCCTTTACCGCAGCAGACAGCACGGATTTCAAAGTGCTGTCAGACGGCGCTGACACCTCTGACAACTTCGAGCAATGGAACCTTGAGCCCATTCAGGTAAAACAGGCCTGGAAGGCAGGACTGACAGGAAAAAGTGTCAAAATTGCCGTCATTGACAGCGGAATCTCCCCCCACGATGACCTGTCGATTGCCGGCGGGTATTCAGCTGTCAGTTATACCTCTTCTTACAAAGATGATAACGGCCACGGAACACATGTCGCAGGGATTATCGGAGCCAAGCACAATGGCTACGGAATTGACGGCATCGCACCGGAAGCACAAATATACGCGGTTAAAGCGCTTGATCAGAACGGCTCGGGGGATCTTCAAAGCCTTCTCCAAGGAATTGACTGGTCGATCGCAAACAGGATGGACATCGTCAATATGAGCCTTGGCACGACGTCAGACAGCAAAATCCTTCATGACGCCGTGGACAAAGCATATGAACAAGGCGTTCTGCTTGTTGCAGCAAGCGGGAATGACGGAAACGGAAAACCAGTGAATTATCCGGCGGCGTACAGCAGTGTCGTTGCGGTTTCGGCAACAAACGAAAAGAATCAGCTTGCCTCCTTCTCAACAACTGGAGATGAAGTTGAATTTTCAGCGCCGGGAACAAACATCACGAGCACTTACGTAAACCAGTATTATGCGACAGGAAGCGGGACATCCCAAGCGACACCCCACGCCGCTGCCATGTTTGCTTTGTTAAAACAGCGGGACCCTGACGAGACAAACGTCCAGCTTCGTGAGGAAATGCGGAAAAACATCGTTGATCTTGGTACCGCAGGCCGCGATCAGCAATTTGGCTACGGCTTAATCCAGTATAAAGCACAGGCAACAAATTCAGCGTACACGGCAGCAGAGCAAGCGGTGAAAAAAGCGGAACAATCAAAAGCACAAACCGATATCGACAAAGCGCGGGAACTCGTCAGCCAGCTGCCGGACTCCGACGCCAAAACTGCCCTGCAAAAAAGACTGGATAAAGTACAGTCATACAGAAATGTAAAAGATGCGAAAGACAAAGTCGCAAAGGCAGAAAAGTACAAAACACAGCAAACCGTTGATACAGCCCAACCTGCCATTAACAAGCTGCCGAACGGAACAGACAAAAAGAACCTGCAAAAACGGTTAGACCAAGTTAAACGCTACATCGCATCAAAGCAGGCGAAAGACAAAGTTGCGAAAGCGGAGAAAAGCAAAAAGAAAACAGATGTGGATAGCGCACAATCAGCAGTTGGCAAGCTGCCGGCAGGTTCAGAAAAAACGTCCCTGCAGAAACGCCTTGCCAAAGTGAAAAGCACCAATTTGAAAACAGCGCAGCAATCCGTCTCCTTCGCTGAAAAGACATCAACTGATGCAAATGCGGCAAAAGCACAATCAGCCGTCAATCAGCTTCAATCAGGCAAGGACAAAACAGCATTGCAAAAACGGTTAGACAAAGTGAAGAAAAAAGTGGCGGCAGCTGAAGCAAAAAAAGTCGAAACGGCAAAAGCTAAAGTAAAGAAAGCGGAGAAAGACAAAACAAAGAAATCGAAGACATCCGCTCAGTCTGCAGTGAACCAATTAAAAGCATCCAATGAAAAAACAAAGCTGCAAAAACGGCTGAACACCGTCAAAGCGAAAAAGTAACCAAAACCCTTTAAGACTTGCATACCAGGTCTTAAAGGGTTTTTATCTTCTTAGAACACCGCACACAACCTTTTTCCCATCCATCGCACAGGCTTTTCATACTATTGCTATACAGCCATGAACAGCATAAAATGAACGTTATTACAGTTATCACCACATATGGCGGGATTGTGACTGGGCAGGCAGGCAAGACCCAATGATGCAAAGGGAGTATTAGTGCCTAAAAAAGCAGGGCATTTTAACTCTTCTTTTCGTGTTGGTCTCATAACGGCGCCTTGGACAACAATTCCTATACTAATGCTCCGTCACCGACGCGGGCATTTTTGTCATTTTCAACCGGTATTTCTCACTTTTTTCATTTTGATTGTCAACTTTTCATTTGATACGATGAACAAGCCGACTTTTCTTCAGCAAAGGAGGTTTTGATTGCTTGCATAATGAGATTGCAAAAGACTTACTGCTGCTAGCAGGAGGAAAAAACAACATTATCAGCATCAGCCATTGTACGACCCGTCTTCGTTTTGATGTAAAGGACGAGACGAAAATTGATATACGTGCCATTGAGAACCTGCAAGGTGTGCAGGGCACCTTTTTCCGATACGGACTATTCCAGATTATTTTCGGAGCAGGCGTCGTCAACAAAATATATAAAGAAGTCGTTCAAGTGTGGGAGGCCGCGCCTTCTGAAGAGCCTGTTCACCAGAAAAAAGCCAGCCGGAAGCTGAACCCTGCCGCAGCTTTTGCGAAAACACTGTCTGATATTTTTGTGCCGATTATTCCGGCAATAACAGCAAGCGGCCTGCTCATGGGGCTGATTGGCATGATTAAGGTGTTTCACTGGTTCGCTGCCGGCAGCCCATGGATTAAAATGCTCGACCTCGTGTCCAGCACAGCCTTTATTTTGCTGCCGATTTTAGTCGGCTTCAGTGCCGCACGGCAATTTGGCAGCAACCCATATCTAGGGGCAGTGATCGCGGGGCTTTTGACGCATCCTGATCTGCTGGACCCGTCTATGCTCGGCAGCAAAACCCCGTCTTCTTTAGATATATGGGGGCTTCACATCCCGATGATGGGCTATCAGGGTTCCATCATACCGATTCTTCTCTCCGTTTTTGTCATGAGCAAAATTGAGAAGCTATTAAAAGCGATTGTGCCGAAGTCACTTGATGTCGTGATCATTCCCTTTATTACGGTCATGGTGACAGGGTGCCTCGCGCTGATTGTGATGAATCCCGCCGCTTCTATCGTCGGCCAAATCATGACACAATCGATAGTCTATATTTATGATCACGCCGGCATTGCCGCCGGAGCCCTTTTCGGCGGCATCTACTCTACTATCGTCCTATCTGGCTTGCATCATAGCTTTTATGCGATTGAAGCAACGCTGCTTGCGAATCCGCATGTCGGTGTCAACTTTTTAGTGCCGATATGGTCGATGGCGAATGTGGCCCAGGGCGGAGCGGGGCTTGCAGTATTCCTCAAAACGAAACAATCAAGCCTGAAAAAAATTGCGCTCCCTGCTTCTCTGACCGCGTTTTTAGGCATTGTTGAACCGATTGTATTCGGGGTGAATCTCAAACTGATCCGTCCCTTTATCGGTGCAGCCATCGGCGGTGCTATTGGCGGAGCGTACGTGGTCGCGGTACAAGTTGTGGCAAATTCCTACGGGCTGACAGGCATTCCGATGATTTCAATTGTGCTGCCGTTTGGCGCCGCGAATTTTGTTCATTATATGATCGGTTTTTTGATCGCCGCCGTCTCTGCTTTTATAGCTACATTGTTTCTCGGGTTTAAAGAAGAGACAGAATAACTGGATTTATTCGTTTTCATTCATAAAACGGGGGATGAAAGGACAAAAAAGCTATGAAAATTAAAAGAATCTTAAATCATAATGCTATCGTCGTAAAGGATCAAAATGAAGAGAAGATTCTCTTGGGTGCAGGAATTGGGTTCGACAAAAAGAAGAATGATATTGTTGATCCGTCAAAAATAGAAAAAACCTTTATCAGAAAAGATACAGCTGACTATAAGCAGTTCGAAGAGATTTTAGAAACATTGCCTGAAGACCATATTCAGATTTCTGAGCAAATTATCTCTCATGCCGAAAAAGAGCTGAACATCAAAATCAATGAGCGCATTCATGTCGCTTTTTCAGACCATCTTTCCTTTGCGATTGAACGCCTGAGCAATGGGATGGTCATTAAAAATCCGCTGCTAAATGAAATCAAGGTCCTTTATCCGAAGGAGTTCCAGATCGGCTTATGGGCCAGAGCACTGATTAAAGATAAACTGGGGATTCACATTCCAGATGATGAAATCGGCAATATTGCCATGCATATCCACACAGCAAGAAACAATGCCGGCGATATGACCCAAACGCTAGATATTACAACAATGATCCGTGATATTATCGAGATTATCGAAATTCAGCTGTCTATCAATATCGTGGAAGATACCATCTCTTATGAACGGCTCGTGACCCATCTCCGCTTTGCCATTCAGCATATCAAAGCGGGCGAATCCATTTATGAGCTGGACGCAGAAATGATCGACATCATTAAAGAGAGGTTTAAGGATGCTTTCCTGTGCGCCCTTAGCATCGGCACCTTTGTGAAAAAGGAATACGGCTTTGAGTTTCCTGAAAAAGAATTGTGCTACATCGCCATGCATATTCAGCGGTTCTACCAACGGTCAGTCGCACGCTGAAGCAAACAAAAAAACGCTTTTGATCATCTCAAAAGCGTTTTTTATATCTATATTATTGGTTGATCGCCGGGTTCCCAATCGTATTCCACTTCGTATACGACATGTAATGGAAATACTCATCGCGATACGGATGTTTTGTATTGGAGTTCCAAGGCTTTTCTCCGCCGCAAAAGTGCACGATTGCCGGGTTTTCTCTCGTTTCATTATATTGCTTCCGCCCTAACAGAGTCGGTGGGGTTTTCAGCTTTAACATGATATAGGTTTGAGCGTTCCAGCGCGGATGAAGTTCATACCACTGATCATACAAGATCGCATTCAGTGCATCTTGGTCGTGCAGCACAAGAAAGTCTTCGTCTGGGTGTTCATTGATAAAGTTGATGACTTTTTCTGTGATGTTTTGCTTTCTCCAAGACTCACAATCAATAATCATGATACCTGAGTTAAAATACTTCCCTGTATCAGTGATGTCCATTTCCTTCAGGCGTTCATGCTGCCCCGCATCCTCAACAGCGGCAACGGTATATGGCGCAATGTCCAAGTCCCATAACTTTGAAATATCCTCTAGGACAAGCGCATCGCAATCGATGTAAATCATTCGTTTGATGCTTTCATCCTTAATTAAGTCGGGAATCGAAATGCGGTAATACGCTGCTTTTGTAATATGGCTGCTCTCTACAGCATGTTCATACATGTTGGTATCCACTTCTAAAAACTCAATCGGAACGCCGAATTTCAAAGTAGTTTCTTCCAGTCTTTTTTTGTTATCAGGCTGAATTCCGCCATCAATGACGTATAATTTAACCTCTCTCTCCTGATCCATATTAGTCAATAAAGAAACGAACATCCCACCCAAATGACGAGCATAATTATCATCTGCGCATGATACGATATGCATGATTTCATCTTTCCTCAATGGTATTCATCTCCCTTTTTGTTGTACAAGTTACATACCCTTTTTCAAAAAAATAAACACGTTCTCCGACATTTTTTAAAACAGAATGTGTGATACAACAAAAAAGGTGTCATTTTTAGAAGATGCGATAAAGCCAATAAAGAATGAAAAAGCTGGCGATCGTGATGGCTTCAGCCGAGACGATATACCACGGCCATGGCCCGAGAACATCCAAGAGAGAGGATCCTCCCGGTTTTTTCGTCAAATACATATAATTCGCGCCAAGCCATCGATCAATCAGGTAAATGCAGACGCCGTACACATTAACAAGCAGGACAGTCACCCATAACGAGCGCTGGCCCATTCTGTATGTGCCAATCACCGCCATCAGCAGACAGGATAAAAACACGGACCCGTGCGAAATAAAAAAGAGGATATATCGGATATGCGGAAAAGAATACATGCCGAGGTCGGGAGTGGCAAGAGCCTGAATCGAACTGCCAATGCCGGCAAAAAACAAAAATACAAACAGCTTTCTGCTTTTTGTCACTAGCATAATGGCTGACAAATACACCGACAGGTCACTAAGCTGGAGAGGCAATGACGTACGCACTGACCACCTGCCCGTGGCGATCATCCATATTTGATAGCCGATTTGCGAACCAAGCAAAAGAAACACAAACAAAAAACGCAAAAACCGGCTGGCCTTAGACCGTTTAATCCCATCTTGAAACAGAAACAACAGAACGGCCAAAAGAGCGATAATCACTAACGTCACTACATGCTCTGTCGAAAACAGATGAAACGGATCATGCTTATAGACAGATTGAATATACTTTTGCAAAACTGCACCCCCGTTTGCGGGTTTTTGTTTATTTTGGCGTTGTTTGGGCTTTTTTTATACAACCGATATATGGGCTTGAAGTTCATATCAGACTCTGTTACAATTCGTTTCATAGCTAATGATTCTGATAATTTAAGGCAGGCCTAAAAAATGGAACGTTCACATCAACATCAGCAGCTTCGGAAGGAAGAACACGATACACTTTCTAAGCTCAAACAAATGCCCGTCGAGTCACTCAACCTGGAAGCCATTTCGATCGCTACGAATCTGTATCGGTCTGCGCAAAGGCTCCGTGTCAAAATGGAGACTGAGGTTCTTTCTTCCTATAACCTTTCTTGGACCGCTTTCTCCATTCTTTATGATCTATGGGTATGGGGAGCGCTCGAGACAAGAAAAATCGCTGAGCTGTCAGGGATATCTACAGCTACAGCAAGCAACGTGATCAAAACGCTCGAAAAAAAGAGTTTTTGCCGTAAAAGCATCGACACAAGAGATCGTCGACTCGTGTTTGTCTCCATCACCGATTCCGGCAAACAAGCGATCGAAGAACTCTACCCTGAGTTTCACAAAGGGGAAACAGAGCTCATAGCGGGAATGACAAAGGACGAACAGAAAACATTGACAGGGCTGCTTAGAAAGGTAGCTGACAATCTTCATACACCATAAGCTTTGACGGGAATCCAGTAGGGTTTGTCTCCCTGTTCCAGAGAGCCGGCGGAAGGTGCGAGCCGGCGCACAGGCAAACGTGAATTACCTCCCCGAGCTTTCTTTGTGAACCTTAAAAGTAGCAAAGAACGGGAAACCGTTATTCGAATGAGCGGAAGACGATGTCTTCAACCAGGGTGGTACCGCGTGCATTGAGCCACGTCCCTTATCGGGATGGGCTCTTTTTTGTGTTTTAAAAAAGGAGGAAAAGTGATGAAAACATTTGAACAGCTCACAGCAGCACAGCAAAAAGAAGTCGAAAGACAGCTTCAGCTATACATGACAGGCGCCCACGAAGTCATACCGCCGGAGGAATTAAAGGCAAAGCTCGTGAAATCGATTTCGACAGGCACACCGCTCAAAATTAAACTTGGATTAGATCCGTCTGCACCAGATGTACATTTGGGCCATACGGTTGTGTTAAACAAGCTGCGTCAATTTCAAGAAAACGGCCACATTGTCCAGCTGTTAATTGGGGATTTCACAGGGAAAATCGGTGATCCGACCGGAAAATCAGCAGCAAGAAAGCAGCTGACTGATGAAGAAGTTCAACACAACGCCAAAACATATTTTCAGCAATTCGGAAAAGTGCTGGATCCTGAAAAAGTCGAGCTTCACTACAACTCGAAATGGCTGAAAACATTGAATCTGGAGGATGTCATTGAATTGGCAGGCAAAATAACCGTAGCCCGCCTGATGGAGCGTGACGACTTTGAAGAACGCATCGCCATGCAAAAACCGATCTCGCTTCATGAATTCTTTTACCCATTGATGCAGGGATACGATTCCGTCGTTCTCGAAAGCGATATTGAACTTGGCGGAACAGACCAGCATTTCAATGTCCTCATGGGACGGCATTTCCAAGAACGATACAACAAAGAAAAACAAGTCGTCATCCTGATGCCGCTCTTGGAAGGCTTGGATGGCGTGGAGAAAATGTCGAAGTCGAAACACAACTACATCGGCATTGACGAACATCCAAACGACATGTACGGGAAAACGATGTCACTGCCCGACAGCCTGATGAAAAAATACATCCACCTGGCGACAGACTTAGAGCTTGAAGAGAAAAAACAGCTGGTAAAAGACTTAGAAACCGGCGCCGTTCATCCGCGTGATGCTAAAATGCTTTTAGCTAAAACAATCGTCCGAATGTATCACGGCGAGAAAGCCGCAGAAGCTGCCGAACACTCGTTTAAAACAGTCTTTCAGGAAAACAGCCTGCCAGAGGATATACCGGCCGTAAACTGGAAAGGCGAGAAAACGATAGCGATGATTGATCTGCTCGTCAAGCTGGAACTCCTCTCTTCGAAGAGCGAGGCGCGCCGCATGATTCAAAACGGCGGTGTACGCATCGACGGAGAGAAAATAACAGATGTTCACGCCAAAGCAGAGATAAGAGAGAATATGATCATCCAAGTCGGCAAACGCAAGTTTTTAAAGCTCAAAAAAGTCTGATATCCCGAAACGCTTATGATCCTTCATTCATAAGCGTTTTTTGCAGGTATAAAGCACTGTCTTTTCAAAAACACTCTTCATCTTGCAGGAAACTCCTTTAGCATCCCGAAATATTCCCCAACCATATATTTAGGGGAGGTTTATTTTTGATGAAAAAGCTTTTGACTGTCATGACGATGGCTGTTTTAACTGCCGGCACACTGCTCTTGCCGGCACAGAGTGTTACTCCTGCGGCGCACGCTGTACAACTATCAGATAGCGAGCGCGAGCTTCCATTCAAAGCAAAGCGTGCGTACTCTACCATTTCTCAGCTAAGTGAAGCAATCGGCCCCAGAATAGCCGGAACTGCAGCTGAAAAAAAGAGTGCCCTATTGATCGCCTCATCAATGAGAAAATTAAAGCTTGATGTAAAGGTTCAACGATTCGACATTCCTGACCGCCTTGAGGGAACGCTGTCTTCAGAAGGACGCGATATTCTTCTCCAAGCGGCGTCCGGCTCGGCTCCGACTGAGGAACAAGGACTAACGGCTCCGCTTTACAATGCAGGCTTGGGCTATCAAAAGGACTTTACCGCTGACGTCAAGGGCAAAATCGCCTTAATTTCCAGAGGAGACCTGACTTATTACGAGAAAGCCAAAAATGCCGAAGCCGCTGGAGCGAAAGCTGTCATCATTTATAACAACAAAGAAAGCCTCGTGCCTATGACGCCAAACCTGTCGGGAAATAAATCCGGCATTCCGGTCGTCGGCATTAAGAAAGAAGACGGCGAAGCACTTACCCAGCAAAAAGAAGCCACTTTAAAACTAAAAGCATTCACAAACCAAACCTCCCAGAACATCATCGGAATCAAAAAACCAAAGAATATCAAACATCCAGACATTGTATACGTGACGGCCCATTACGACAGTGTTCCTTTTTCGCCCGGAGCAAATGACAACGGCTCAGGAACCTCTGTTATGCTGGAGATGGCGCGTGTCTTAAAAAGCGTTCCATCTGATAAAGAAATCCGCTTTATCGCTTTCGGCGCTGAAGAGCTCGGTTTGCTCGGTTCCTCTCACTATGTAGATCATCTATCCGAAAAAGAGCTGAAACGAAGCGAAGTGAACTTCAACTTAGATATGGTAGGCACAAGCTGGGAAAAAGCGTCTGAGCTGTATGTCAACACATTGGACGGCCAATCAAACGCTGTTTGGGAATCCAGCCATACGGCCGCTGAAAAAATAGGGTTTGACAGCCTGTCTCTGACACAGGGAGGATCATCTGATCATGTGCCATTCCATGAAGCCGGCATTGATTCCGCCAACTTTATTTGGGGAGACCCGGAAACAGAAGAAGTTGAGCCATGGTATCATACCCCCGAAGACTCGATCGAACATATCAGCAAGGACCGCCTCCAGCAAGCAGGCGATCTTGTGACAGCCGCTGTCTATGAGGCTGTGAAAAAAGAGAAGAAACCGAAAACCATTAAGAAACAAATGAAGGCCAAAGCATCTGACATTTATGAAGATATCAAATAAAAAAAGACGGCACTTGGGTGCCGTCTTTTTTATAATGATCAGCTGTTTAGCCGTCTATAAGTAAAGCTTTCAGTTTATCAACTGTATTTTCTTTTTCTAACGGCCGATAAATGGTCAGTTTCAAATCAGGAGAGTCATATATTTGTAATGTCATATGCTCCATCACCATTGTTCCGGCTGCCGGGTGATGAAGTACTTTTTCTCCTGCGTGTGTGCCTAATACTTCATGGTGGTTCCACCATTTTTTAAATTCCGGGCTTCTTTCAGTTAACTCATCGATCAGCTCTTTTATCCATGCTTCCCCAAGAAACCGGCTGGCTGTCGATCGAAACTGTGCGATCAGTTTTTTGGCGTGGCTTTCCCAGTCGTCAAGCAGATTCCGATACTCCTTCGAGGTGAAACATCGCCATATGGCGTTTCTTTCCTTTCTGCTCATTTGGCCAAAATTGCCGAACACAGCACAAGCTGCTGTGTTCCAAGCAATAACGTCCCACTTTTCGTCAGTCACATAAACAGGGCAATTGGTTAAATGATCAATAAAGTGCCGCACAGCCAGAGGAAGGCTTTTATTTTCTTCATCCTGATCGTCTAAAGGAACATGATGGCCCGCCAACAGAAAGACATGGCGTTTTTCCTCGTAATTCAATTTGAGCACTCTCGATATGCTTTCCAGTACCTGTGTAGATACCCGAATATCCCTTCCCTGCTCAAGCCATGTGTACCATGTGACACCTATACCGGACAGCTGGGCTAATTCCTCTCTCCTCAAGCCTGTCGTTTTCCTTCTGGTGCCCATAGGCAATCCAAACTCTTGCGGAGAAATCTGTGCCCTTTTAAGTTTTAAAAACTCCCCTAGCTCTTTCCGTTTTTCTGCCATACTGTCCACATACACACTCTCCTTCCGCATAGAATTTCCTATTAGTATTCTACATAAAAAGGAGAAGGTTTTTATATTATTTGTTTCGTTCTGCAAATACTTCCGCGGCCACAGGAAGAATGGTATTCAGCGCATTCGGGAAACCTGAATAAATAATCATCTGCATCATCACTTCTATGAGTTCTTCTTGTGTCCATCCGACATTCAGGGCTCCGTTAATATAGAATTTTAGCTGCTGGGTATTGCCCAATGCAGTCAATCCAGCAACGGTTGCTAATAATCTGGATTTCAGATCAAGACCTGGTCTTGAAAAAATCTGACCGTAGTTAAACTCCACGGCAAGCACACCAAGGTCCGGAGCGATGGAATGTTTAAAATTGTCCACGATCGCTTCATAGTTCTCCTCATCAATTTGTTTCAGAATATCTAACCCTTTTTTAAAACGTTCACTTGTTTGCACCAGCTTCTATCTCCCTTCCAATATCGCTTTTTTAGTAGTACGATTTATGGTAATCCTTGAACTGAAGGCAATACCGACCATGATCATCCCCATAATACAAACGCCGTTCCAATGAAACAGCATCCAGACTGCACCCCCTGCATACGATCCCAAGGCGCCGCCTAAAAACGTGCTGACCATAAAGATGCCATTCAATCTGCTTCTCATTTCAGCCGACAATTGGAAAATCTCCGCCTGACACGCCACCTGATTCGCCTGAATGCCCATAGTGATGAATAAAGCGCCCAATACAATCACAATCAATGAAGCCTGGCCTGCCATTAATAAAACAAATGACAATAAGGTAAAAGACATACAAAGCTTGTTGGAAAAAGCAGCTCCTTTTTGATCAATAATCCGGCCGATCAGCGGAGTCGCAAAAGCCCCGCCAATTCCCACCAAACCGATTGTTCCGGCAGTCTGGCTGCCAAACGAGAATGGAGGTTCACTCACCATAAACACTAACGCCGTCCAAAATAAACTGAAGGCGCCGAACATGAAGCCTTGGTTTACACATGCTTTTCTTAACACTTTCTCTTTGATCAAAAGGGGAAATAATGAAGAAATGAGTTTTCCGTAATGAAATGCATGTGTCCCTTTGCTTTTCGGAAAGCAGAAGTGAATGATCAACATAATGATGACGGCTGCTGCACAGGCAATCCAATACATCACGCGCCAGCCATAATGGGCATCTATCGCTCCGCTGACCACTCTCGCCCCTAAAATTCCGCAAACCAAGCCGATGGCTACGTTTCCGAGTACTTTTCCTCTGTTCCTGTCATTTGCTAAACCTGCCGCAAACGGCACAAGGATTTGAGGAATAATCGTGAAGAATCCCAATAATAAATTTGTGATGACTAGCCATGGAAAGCTTACAGCTAACGCTGAAGCGGCCGAACAAACCCCCACTAAAAATAGCAGGCTCACAATGAAGCGGCGGCGTTCAAAAAGATCTCCCAATGGAACAAGCAGCAAGTTCCCAGCCGCATAGCCAATCTGCGCCAATGTAGCAATCATCCCCGCTTGTGCCGGCGTCACATGAAACGTGCCTGCCATGCTGACAAGCAAAGTTTGATTGATATAGACATTAGCTACAGTAAACCCGCAAGTCACCGCTATAAGAAAAATCAAACCTCTCGATAATGAAATGGAATGGATCATGTTTACCTCCTTTCTTCATGCATGATAAAGCAGGTTCAATCATGGAAACAGAAGTGAGTTTATACTGGTATAAAAAGTACTAGCAAAGCAAAAAAGCGAAACCCTGTCAGGCTTCGCTTTTGTAAAACATTTTGTTTATCAATCCACTTCTTTCTTAATCCCCAGCATTTTCTCATCTAGGTAATGGGCGATTTCCGCGGCTTCCTTCAGCTCATCTGTTAATTGCTTAGGAACGTCATTGTTCAATTTATAGTAAATTTTATGTTCAAGGCTCGCCCAGAAATCCATCGCGATCGTCCGGATTTGAATTTCTGCTTTGACGTATTCCACACGATTCGTTAAATTCACAGGCATCTCAATGATTAAATGCAGGCTTCGGTAGCCATTCGGTTTGGGTGTCTGGATATAATCCTTTACCTTTACGATTCTCAAATCTTCATGCTGCTTCAACACATTTACGACATTATAAATGTCAGAAATAAAGGAACAGATGATGCGCACGCCGGCAATGTCGTGAATATGCTCCTTCATTTCCCTCGTCGTAATTTCGCAGCCCTTTCTCATCAACTTATTTACGATGCTTTCAAAGCTTTTGACACGGGATTTTGTATGTTCAATCGGGTTGTGTCCGTGAATGAGGTTATATTCCTGGCTGATAATTGAGAACTTTGTATCGAGTGCATCTAGCGCAAATTTATAAACTAATAATTCATTTTTCCAATCTTCCATTACTGTTTTTAAATCGTCCATATGTGTTACAGATAAATCCATTTTCGTCATCTCCTTTAACGGAACTTTATCCGCTGTCCATGTACTAGACGTACCTGTCTGCAGCAAGGTTCTATGAATTTTTTTACAATTTGCGGTCGATTGTAACAAAAAAAGACCGCACGAAACGAGCGGTCTTTTTATTATCGGAAATAGCTGATCAATAAACCGATTGAGAGCAGGAATCCGAAAAATGTATTTGTTTGGGCTGTTGATTTCATTGCGACAATCATATTCATCGGCATTTCTTTCTGGACGAAGCCCTTTACTGCCTGAACCGGCTTAGGCACGCTCAAAAAGACGACAAACAGCCAAGGGCTTGCGGCACCGGTAATAACCAAGCCGACAACCCAAATATAAGCGACGGCAAACGACGCAGCTAACAGAGTAACAGCTCCCTTATGCCCCATCAAAATCGCCAATGTTTTGCGCCCGCCTTTTTTGTCCTCTTCAATATCGCGAATGTTGTTTGACAGGTTAATCGCGCCGACAAGAATCGCAATCGGGATCGAGATCAAAATGCTTTGCATATTGATTTTATCTGTCTGAATAAAAAACGAAATCAGCACAAACACCGAACCCATGCAAATGCCTGAGAATAATTCACCGAACGGCGTGTACGCGATCGGCAACGGCCCGCCTGTATACAGGTAGCCGATCGCCATGCCGACAAGGCCGATCAAAGCGAGCCACCAGCTGCTGCTGGCACAAATATAGACACCGAGCAGAATGGCAATCCCGTATGATGCGAGAGCTAATTGCAAAATCGTTTTGGGCTTCATTCCGTGGCGTACAATTGCCCCTCCGATTCCGACTGATTCTGCTGTATCTAACCCGCGTTTAAAATCATAGTATTCATTAAATAAGTTCGTCGCGATCTGGATCCATAGGCAAGAAAACAGCATAGCCAAAAACAGCAGCAGATCAACCTTCACATAAAACATCGCCAAAACGGTTCCGAGCAGCACAGGCACAAACGATGCGGTTAACGTATGAGGACGGGTTAACTGCCAAAGGATCTGCCCCATGCTTTCTTTTTGCGGCGCTGTCTGACCCTCACCCTTATTTGTTTGGTTCATCTTCCTCTTCCTTTCTATTAAAAGGCTTACTTTTTTTCAGCCGGCAGCTTAATAAAAAACTCCTTTTGCTTCCTTATCTATCATAATGACTTCTCCCTTATTTCACAAGATACCGCAAGAAGGCGTTTTCTTTCTTATTATGCGCTTCCGCCCCGATTTCATTAGGTTTCTGCTTCCACTTGATCGAACAGGTACAGAAAAATTTTTTTAAGTACATTACGCTTTTTAAAAGTTAAAAAGATCTTTTGACTCCATGTATCTTTTCCTTTATTATGAATCAGCTCGAAACATTCCATTCTTGCCCCTGCAGGTATAAAGATTCATTTTTAAAAACAGACGCCGATATATTAATTTGAGGGAGTTTAGGGAAAAAATGAAACTTTTTGAGCATCTGATCGTCAAATAATCATGTGATTGTCGAAAAAACGGGAAGGGAATTTTTGATATGCTGCAATTAATGAAACAGCTGTATGAAAAACCCGCTGTCAAGTGGACATGTCATACAGGCTTTTATTTGATGATACTGCTTGTTTTGTTTTTTATGTATGGTTTTCACACCGCGAATACCGGTTCATATATTTATAACGATTTCTAATTGGAGAGAGAATAACTATGAAACTTTTACATGCTATTCAAACACATGCGGAAACTTATCCGCAAACCGATGCCTTCCGCTCTCAAGGCCAGTCGCTCACGTATCAGGAGTTATGGGAGCAGTCTGACCGCGCGGCTGCCGCGATCCAAAAACGCATTGCTGGGGAAAAGAAATCTCCTATCCTTGTTTACGGCCATATGGAACCGCACATGATCGTTTCCTTCTTGGGGAGCGTCAAAGCGGGACATCCTTATATTCCGGTTGATCTGTCCATTCCGGCTGAACGGATTGCGAAAATTATCGAAAGCTCTGGAGCAGAGTTGCTGATCCATGCAGCCGGACTTCCAATTGATGCAGTCAGCCAGCAGATTCAAGCCGTTTCAGCGGAAGAACTGCTGGAAAACGAAGGCGGCTCTGTCACCGAAGATCAATGGGTCAAAGAACACGAAACGTTTTATATCATTTACACTTCTGGAAGCACAGGAAATCCGAAAGGCGTGCAGATTTCCGCTTCTAACCTTCAAAGCTTCACAGACTGGATTTGTGCAGACTTCCCAGTCAACGGCGGAAAAACATTTTTAAACCAAGCGCCATTCTCATTTGATTTATCTGTCATGGACCTATATCCGTGCCTGCAATCAGGCGGGACTTTACATTGCGTGACAAAGGATGCTGTGAATAAGCCGAAAATCTTATTTGAAGAGCTGAAGAAGTCCGGGCTGAATGTGTGGACATCAACACCTTCTTTTGTGCAAATGTGCTTGATGGACCCGGGTTTTTCACAGGACCTGCTGCCTGGTGCGGACACATTTATGTTTTGCGGAGAGGTTCTTCCGGTTTCTGTGGCAAAAGCGCTGCTTGAGCGTTTTCCGAAAGCAAAGATTTTTAATACGTACGGCCCGACTGAAGCGACAGTGGCTGTCACATCGGTTGAAATTACAGATGACGTGATCAGCCGCAGCGAATCGCTTCCAGTGGGCTTCGCCAAACCAGATATGAACATTTTCATTATGGATGAACAGGGACAGCCGCTTCCTGATGGAGAAAAAGGGGAAATCGTCATTGCAGGGCCGAGCGTAAGCCGAGGCTACCTTGGTGAGCCGGAACTGACGGAAAAAGCGTTTTTCTCTCATGAAGGCCAGTGGGCATACCGGACTGGCGATGCCGGCTTTATTCAAGACGGTCAGATTTTCTGCCAAGGGCGTTTGGATTTTCAGATTAAACTTCACGGCTACCGAATGGAATTGGAGGAAATCGAGTTTCATGTCAGACAGTCACAGTACGTTCGCTCTGCTGTCGTGATTCCTTATCAGCCAAACGGAACAGTTGAGTACCTGATCGCTGCTATTGTGCCTGAGGAGCATGATTTCCAGAAGGAATTCCAGCTGACAAGCGCTATTAAAAAAGAGCTTGCCGCTTCTCTTCCGGCATATATGATCCCGAGAAAATTTATCTATCAGGATCACATTCAAATGACGGCTAACGGCAAAATTGACCGAAAACGCATTGGCGAAGAGGTTCTTGTATGACGCCTTACAGCTCGTTTTTATTCTTTATACTGCTTGGCATTCTTCTCCTGCCGACGATCATCCTCGGCTTAAACGGAAAAAGATTTCAAGCATACAACATGTTCATATCTATCATTATATTGGCTTTAATTTTTTCGCACGACTTACATGGGGTCATTGCACTGTGCCTGTTTACAATATGGCAGGTGCTCTTGGTCAGCGGCTATCTGGCATACCGGCAGAAAGCGAACAGCGGCTTTGTGTTTTGCGGGGCTGTTATCGCGTCGATTCTGCCTTTATTTCTGTCAAAAATATGGCCGTTTCTTTCACACCCGCAGCCGCATCATCCGCCGCATAACCTGATCAGCTTTTTAGGGATCTCATATTTAACCTTTAAAGGCGTTCAGCTGATTATGGAAGCAAGAGACGGACTGCTGAAAGAACAGCTGCCATTGCACCGCCTGCTGTATTTCATCCTGTTTTTCCCGACGATCTCCTCCGGCCCGATCGACAGATACCGCCGGTTCGTCAAGGATGAACAAAAGGCTTGGACGAAAGAAGAATACGCCGACCTGCTGTATACGGGGATCCATAAAATCTTCATCGGTTTCCTGTATAAATTTATTATCGGCTACGCGATCAATACGTACTTCATCATGAATCTTCACGCAATCACGCACAATAAGATTCTTGGGAACCTGCTGTACATGTACGGCTACAGCATGTATTTATTCTTTGATTTCGCCGGCTACACGATGTTTGCCGTCGGGGTCAGCTACATTATGGGCATTAAATCTCCAGAAAACTTTAATAAACCGTTTATCAGTAAAAATATTAAAGATTTCTGGAATCGCTGGCATATGTCTCTGTCATTTTGGTTCAGAGATTATGTGTTTATGAGATTCGTATTTTGGATGACAAAGAAAAAGTGGATCAAAAACCGCATGGCTGTCTCAAACATCGGGTATTTCCTGCTGTTTATGCTGATGGGGGTTTGGCACGGGCTTGCGCCGCAATATATCATCTACGGCCTTTATCACGCCGTGCTGATGACGTGTTACAACTTTTTCGAGAAGTGGAATAAGAAATATAAATGGCTGCCGTCCAACCGCTGGACAACCATTCTCGCTATTGTGATCACGTTCCATTTCGTTTGCTTCGGGTTTTATATTTTCTCAGGAAAACCATTTCATCACCACCATTAAAGGAGATTAGAAAGCTATGGATTTTAAACAAGAGGTATTAGACGTTTTAGCAGAGGTTTGCCAGGATGACATCGTAAAGGAAAATCCTGATATTGAAATTTTTGAAGAAGGTTTGCTTGATTCTTTTGGAACAGTAGAATTGCTGCTTGCGATTGAAAACCGTTTTGATATTTTAGTGCCGATCACTGAATTTGACCGGGACGTTTGGAATACCCCTAACAACATTGTAAATCAGCTGTCTGAGTTGAAATAATGAAAAAGCGTTTTTTCGGTCCAATTATTTTGGCGTTTATTCTATTCGCAGGCGCCATCGCAATTCCATCTTCATGGCTGACAGGCTTCATCACCGATAAGCGTGTGAAAGAGTCAGCAACAGCCTTGAATCCGAGCATGTTTCAAGGGCTATATTTACAAGATCAGATGCTCAAAGATCCGACATATCTTCCGATTTACGGATCTTCTGAGCTTTCACGGCTGGACGAGTTCCATCCATCTAATTATTTTCAGGTAAACAATGAGGGATTCACGCCATACCTTGTCGGCAAAGGCGGGTCCCAATCATTGATTCATTCTTTAAACTTCGCTGCCCATATGGATCAGCTGAAAGGCAAAAAAATCGTATTCATCGTGTCTCCGCAATGGTTTATTAAACGCGGGTCTGATGAACAGCATTTCGCGCCGAACTATTCTGCGCTGCAAGGGCTTGATTTGGCGTTTAACGATCAGATCGATCCTGAAATAAAAAAGAAAATGATGAAACGCATGCTGCGCTTTAAGGCTGTGCAAAACGACGCGATTCTTTCCGAGCTGTGCAAAGCAATCGTAAACGGCCAGACGTGGAAAGTGAACGCGCTAAAGCCGGCGGCGAAAGTGTATTACAGCATGCTGGAAAAGAAAGATCTGTATTATTCAACGACAGAATCACCCGGACCAAAGCGTTATATCTCGCAGTCAGTAAAAGATAAGTCATGGTCTGAACTGAATAAACTAGCAGATCAATCGGGCAAACGCCACTCCGGGTCTAACGATTTTCGTATCGACAACCCTGTCTATAAAAAGCTGAAGCCAAAAGTGCAAAAGCTGAAAGGGAAAAACAAAGGAAGATCGTATGCTGTATCACCGGAATACGGCGACTTTGAAATAATGCTGGATATCCTGAAGGATGCGGGCGCAGAACCTATGTTTGTCACCATTCCGGTTAACGGAAAATGGTACGATTACACAGGCTTCCCGAAAAAAGGACGCACTGACTATTACAAAAAGGTAAATAAACAAATCAGAGCCAAGGGCTTCCAGGTTGCTGATTTCTCAGGGCATGAATATGACCCGTATTTCATGAAAGACACCATCCACATTGGCTGGAAAGGCTGGGTGTATGTCGATAAAGCAATTGACGAATTTTATAAAACCGGTAAAGTCACTTCATCCTGAGCATCTCATAGGACGCGGCTGTATATTTCCTGCTAAGATTTGAAATAGTAAAGGAAATCAGCCAACTGAATAAGAGGTGTTACATCCATGAAGATGACAGGCAATACGGTTTTAATCACAGGGGGTTCTGCTGGCATCGGGCTTGAACTGGCCAAGCGCCTGCTGGAGCTCGGCAATGAAGTTATCATTTGCGGACGCAGCGAGGCACGTCTTGCAGAAGCGAAGCAGCAGCTCCCAAACATCCATACAAAGCAGTGTGATGTGGCAGACCGGTCGCAGCGGGAAGCATTGTTTGAATGGGCGCTAAAGGAATTTCCGGCCCTGAATGTTCTCGTCAACAACGCCGGCATTCAAAAGGAAATTGACTTTAAAAAAGGGACAGAGGAGCTTTTTGTGGACGGAGACGAAATTGAACTTAATTTCCAAGCGCCTGTCCATTTATCCGCCCTTTTTACGCCTCATTTGATGAAGCAGCCCGAGGCGGCAATCGTTCAGGTTACATCCGGGCTTGCGTTTAACCCGTTAGCTGTTTATCCGGTGTACTGTGCAACAAAAGCGGCACTTCACTCGTTCTCGCTTACGCTCAGACACCAGCTTCGCGATACAAGCGTGGAAGTGATTGAAATGGCGCCTCCTATGGTGGACACAGGCTTAAACCAAAAATCGCGCGATAAACAAGGCCTGACGTACCGGGGCATTTCAACTGAAGAATATGTTCAATATTTCTTGGATGGCTTGCAGGAAGGCAAACAAGAGATTACAAATGAACGTGTTGAAGGTCTTCGGGATGCCACTCGCGCCGATTATGACAGGGTATTCGAGCAAATGAACTCGCAGGAGAATTAATTTCTCCTGCTTTTTTCTTATGAATTTCTTACAAATTTGAGCAAACCTATTGCGAATATTTGGTGAAGGTATACAATAGAATATAAATTATTTTCAAATAAGTTTGATAATATAAATAATTTAACAGCAGGGAGATTGACCATGACTAAACAAACGATTCGCGTTGAATTGACATCAACAAAAAAACCGAAACCAGACCCAAACCAGCTTTCGTTCGGAAGAGTGTTTACAGACCACATGTTTGTAATGGACTATGCGGCAGATAAAGGTTGGTACGATCCAAGAATCATTCCTTATCAATCCTTATCAATGGATCCGGCCGCGATGGTCTATCACTACGGCCAAACCGTGTTTGAAGGGTTAAAGGCTTACGTGTCAGAGGATGACCATGTCCTGCTTTTCAGACCGGAAAAAAATATGGAACGCCTGAATCAATCAAACGACCGCCTCTGCATCCCGCAAATTGATGAAGAACAGGTTCTTGATGGCTTAAAGCAGCTTGTCGCAATTGATAAAGACTGGATTCCGAATGCGGAGGGCACATCCCTTTATATCCGTCCGTTCATCATCGCAACCGAGCCTTTTCTTGGTGTTGCGGCATCTCACACGTATAAGCTCTTAATCATTCTTTCTCCGGTCGGCTCTTATTACAAAGAAGGCATTAAGCCTGTCAAAATCGCTGTTGAAAGTGAATTTGTCCGTGCGGTAAAAGGCGGAACAGGAAATGCCAAAACCGCAGGTAACTATGCTTCAAGCTTAAAAGCGCAGCAGGTAGCCGAAGAGAAAGGATTTTCACAAGTGCTTTGGCTGGACGGAATCGAAAAGAAATACATCGAAGAAGTCGGAAGCATGAACATTTTCTTCAAAATCAATGGTGAAATCGTAACACCGATGCTGAACGGAAGCATCCTGGAAGGCATTACGCGCAATTCTGTCATTACCTTGCTTAAGCACTGGGGCTTTCCTGTTTCAGAACGAAAAATTGCGATCGATGAGGTCATCCAAGCCCATAAAGACGGCATCCTTGAAGAAGCCTTCGGAACAGGTACAGCAGCCGTTATTTCCCCAGTCGGCGAGCTGATTTGGCAGGGTGAAACACTGTCAATTAACAATGGTGAAACAGGGGAAATCGCAAAAAAATTATATGACACGATTACAGGCATTCAAAAAGGCGCTGTCACAGACGAATTCGGATGGACGACCGAAGTTGCAGCACTGACTGAAAGCAAGTAAGAAAAAAGCCGGCCCATTACAGGCCGGCTTTTTTACGCTTCAATTTTGTTGAAGAACTGCGGCAGATACGCTTTGTGCGCCTCCAGCATGTCGTCTAAAATCTGTTTGGCCACAGTATCGGATGGGACAAGCGGGTTAATCGTCATGGCAAGGAGGGCGGTTTGATAGTCACCTGTAACTGCCGCTTCTGCTGCGACACGCTCAAAGGATTTGATTTGCTGGACGAGGCCTCGGACAGACACCGGCAAGTCGCCGACAGCAATTGGCTTAGGGCCTGTTTTCGTCATCACACAGTTCACTTCAACTGCGGAATCGTCCGGAATGCTCGCTATTGCACCATTATTGATCGTGTTCACCGGCTGAATGTCATGTTTATCATTGTAAATGGAGCTGATTAGGTTACATGCTGCATCACTGTAGTAAGCTCCGCCCCGTTTTTCCAGCTGCGGCGGTTTGATCGCAAGGTTCGGATCTTTATAGAGCTCAAACAGCTCTTTTTCGACCTTCTGCACGACTTCAGCGCGAGTGCCCTCCGTTTGTGATGCTTCCAGTTCGTGCTCCAGCATTTCTTTTGTTTTGAAATAGTAACGGTGATAGCCGCAAGGGATCACATTGAGCGCTTTTAAGAAATCCGGTTCCCATTCAGCGCCTGAGATATTTTTCATCGTCATCGCGTTTTTCGGGTCACCCATCGCCTCGATGACTTGCTCTTTCACACTTACGCCGTCCAAGAAAACATCCAGCCCGAACACCATATGATTCAGTCCGGCGAATTGGACTTCTACGCGGTCCACATCTACATCAAGCGCTTTGGCTACGCCCATTTTAATGCCGATTGGAACATTACAAAGACCGACGACTTTCTTCAGGTTGGAGTAGCGAAGCAAGGCTTCTGTTACCATGCCGGCAGGGTTTGTGAAGTTAACAAGCCAAGCGTTCGGGCAGAGCTCTTCTATATCCTTTGCGATCTCAAGGATGACCGGAATCGTGCGTAATCCTTTAAACAGGCCTCCCGGACCGTTTGTTTCCTGGCCAATTACTCCGTATTTTAGTGGAATGCGCTCATCCTTTGCTCTTGCCTGCAAAAGTCCGACACGGAATTGAGTCGTAACAAAGTCTGCGTCTTTCAGCGCTTTTCTCCGATCGAGCGTAAGATGAATGTCGATCGGGACGCCTGCTTTTTCAACCATCCGTTTGGCGAGTGTGCCGACAATATTCAGCTTTTCTTCGCCTTCAGGGATATCGACGAGCCATAATTCACGCACAGGCAGCTCATCATACCGTTTAATGAACCCTTCCACTAGCTCGGGCGTATAGCTTGAACCTCCGCCAATCGTTACAATCTTCAATCCTTTTGTCATATGCTTGCTCCCCTTTGCTCGGTGATTTTTTCATATAACTCAATGATCTCTGCAGCCATATCCTTCACTGTCATTGCATTCATTAAATGATCCTGTGCATGAACCATCAGAAGCGTCATTTCCGTCTTATCTCCGCCTGCTTCATTTTGGATCAGCTCTGTCTGATAGTGATGGGCTTTTGACAATTCTTCAGCAGCGTCTTGAAGCTTTTTCCGCGCTTCTTCTGCGTCGCCGCTTTTCGCTGCGGCAATGGCCTCCATTGCGGAGCTCCTTCCGTTTCCTCCGTGAAGGATAATTTGAAAAATGATTTGTTCCATTTTCTCATTCACGCGATTCACTTCCTTTCTCTACAGAGCCGCTTCCTTGTCATCTGATGCAGCAGGTGTTTGGACCAGCTCCAGATCGTTTTCTTCTTTCAGCTTCTGCTTATCCCACATTCTGAAGAATGGATAGTAGACAACAAAGGATACGGCAATATTAATGGCTTGCATGACCGCGCCTGAGACTTTTCCTCCTGTCGCCAAGTAGCCTGAAAAGATCGGCGGCATGGTCCACGGCACTGCGATACCCGCCGGTTTGGCGACAAGGCCGGTGCTCATTCCGATGTACGTGAGTGTCACTGTGACAAGCGGCGTGATGATAAACGGAAGTAAGAGCATTGGGTTCATGACGATCGGCATCCCGAATATAATCGGTTCGTTAATATTGAAGATGGCCGGGCCGATCGCAAGTTTTCCGAGCTGTTTCATTTGTTTGCTTCGGGCACGCAGGAACATCGTGACAACCAGTGCCAATGTCGCGCCGCTTCCGCCGATATTGACCCAGATATCGAAAAATTGCTGGGTGAAAATCTTAGGAAGCTCCTCTCCTGCTTGGAACGCAATTCGGTTGGCATCCATTGCACCGTACCAAATCGGTGCCATGACGCCGCCGACAATATTGGCGCCGTGAAGTCCGCAGGCCCATAAAAGCATTTTGACGGCTTCGGCGACAAGGCTTCCTCCAAGACTTCCTCCAAGAATGGAAAGCGGAGTCCCCAGTAAAACGCTTACAATATTATGAAGACTTTCAAACGGTGTCGCTTCAACTGCCAGCCGGGCTGCCCAAATCAGAAAGATGACGGCAAAGCCAGGAATTAAAGCGACAAATGACTTGCTTACCGCCGGCGGAACGCCGTCCGGCATTTTGAAGACTAAATTGCGCTGGATAATGAGGCGGTAAATCTCTGTGGACACCATCGCGATAATCATGGCGACAAACAGGCCTTTGCTTCCCATGAGCGAAAGCGGAATCCCGCCGCCGACCATGATTTCTTTCGTCGCTCCATCCGGTGTAAACGGCACTTGATAAGGTGTTGCTAATAAAAATGCCGCAAGGGAAATGGCTCCGGCCGACAAAGCATCGACGCCGTATTTCTCGGCGAGCCGGTAGGCGATGCCGAACGCGGCGACTAGCCCCATAATTTCAAAGGTGGCGTCAACTGGGTAGGCCAGTTTTTCAGACCAGGAGCTGCCAAACGTTTTTGCCATAAACTCAGCATATCCCGGGATTGGGAGATTGCCGATGATAAGGAAAAAGGAGCCGATGATAATCAGTGGCATCGTGAGGATGATACCATCACGCAGCGCCTGCAAATGACGCTGTCCTGCAATTCTTCCTGCTATAGGCATGACCTTTTCTTCTAAGATCTGATTGACTTTATTCACATAGCCCGCCCCTTTCTATGACACATTTCCAAGCTGTTCAGCCGATTTCAGCACTTCTGCCCCGTTGCACGTGCCATAATGGACGGTATTAATGACGTCTACCGGAACCCCCTTTGACTCTCCTAATTTTTTGAGCTGCGGAAGCATATAACGGACTTGCGGCCCGAGAAGCAGTACATCCGCTTTATCGATATGATTTTGTACAGAATCGCCTGAAACTGCCCAAATGGTATAGTCTTTTCCTTGTTCCTGCGCACTTTTTTCCATCTTGCTCACCAGTAAGCTAGTAGACATGCCTGCTGCACAAACGAGTAATATATTCATGTAAAAGACCCCCTAGAGTTTGATCAATCTTGTTATATCCTGCTGTTGCTATCATCATATTATGAAATCGCTTTCATAAACACTCAAGGTTTTTCCGCAGGAAACGGAAAAAAGGTATATACAGGCTGTCAGCCCAGCTTTTTTTGGTCAAACACATCCGAAAGCTCTTGATACGAACGGCATTTGATCAGCTGGTTCACCGCCGCCGGGTCATCCAAAATGCTGCCCAGAAGTTTATACATGCTTTGCAAATCCGTTGTGTTCTCCTTCTCGACACAAAGCAGACAGACAAATTGAACACGCTGATTCTCCCAATCGATCGGTTTTTTGAGCGTACAAACGGCCCAAAACGTATTTTTTGTCTGCGGAACGAGCGGGTGCGGGATGGCAACTAGATTGCCAAAGCACGTTGGCGACATGTCTTCTCTTTCAAAAATGGAATCTATGATTTCTTCATCTGCATAGCCGCATTCGACCGCTTTCTGCCCTAAAAATTGAATCACTTCTTCTTTTGTGCGCAAATCCTCCTGAAAAAAAACGAGTTCCTTTCTTAGATAGCGATCTGCTTTTTCCTTGTCATCACTTAGAATGGATTCTATTTTTGTAAAGTCATTTCCACCTAAGAGTGTGTTAACCTTCAGTACGGGTACAGGGAGCTCTTTTTTCATCGGAATGGTGCTGATGACAAAATCAATGGATTCATAGGATATTTGGTCAAGACTGTAATACTCAGCCGTTCCAAGAATATCGAGCCGATTGCCGAAATGGGAACGGAGTTTTTCGCGCAGAAGCTGGGCGCTTCCGGCACCCGATGCGCATACAATGATACAGCGTTTCGGCGGGCTTTCTGTTTTTTTTCGTTCAATCGCGGCGCCAAAGTGGAGAGCCAAATATCCAATTTCGTTTTCATGAATGTCGATGCCTGTTTGTTCCTTTATCACCAACCCCGCAATGATCCCAGCTTCAAAAGCGAGCGGGTAATGTTCCTTGATCGCTGCCAGCATCGGATTTCGAAGATTCATGCCATATCGGTTGCGGCTGATCGCCGGCTTCACATGCAGGGCCAATCCGATTTTCAGCTCTTTGTCATGCAGAATGCCGAGCTTCAGTTCACGATCAACGGCTTTGATCATGGCAAATGTCAGCTGATCGGTTTCTTCTTCTATTGAAAATGTGTCCTCTCCGCATTGTGATTGTGTCATTCGTTTTGTGCCAAGGAGATGCATGGTGATGTACGCTGTCTCGTCTTTCGGAAACGTAACGGCAAGCGCTGATTCCAGTTCTTTTACGATGGCTTCTGCAGCCTGGTATTCTTTTTGATGCAGGATATGATCCATATCTTCAGGGAAAAGAGATACATAGTTTTCCGTTCTGATCCGTTTACAGGCGATAGCGATATGGATAATGAGGTTATTCAGTCCCAAGTTGGACAGAGGAATGCGGTCGTTTCTCATTTTTTTCAGGATGGCGGAACGGATGATCTCAATTTCTTCTTTTGGCAAGATATCAGCCTTTTCATTCAAAACATCCATCTCCGTTTCTCTTTCATCGACGATGTACTCCGCCATACAGTACCTCATCTGCACCTCGTCCCCGCGCAGCTTGAAGCCATAATTCGGACGTGTTTCCATGACGATGCGGTAAGGCAGCAGACGTTTCTTTACTTCCTTTATATCCGATTGGAGTGTAGATTTTGAGATGAATAGTTCTTCAGCCAGTTCATCGAGCTTAAGGTAATGATCCGCCAGCAGCAAACGTTTCATCAGATAGGCCATTCTCTCCTCCGGCAATACCGGCAGGCCCTTTTTTTGCTGAAACACATCTTGCAGCAGCACCCTAAAAGTCTGCTCATCATTAATGCTGAGCTTGTAGCCGGAGCCTCTTACCGATTGTACAAAGGCACCATGACCGCTTAGTACACCTTGCAGTTCCTTTATATCATTGCGGACCGTCCGCGTCGTTACATTTAATTGTGCGGCAAAAAACGAGCTTGTCAACGGGGCTTCAGCCGCCATCAGCAAGCGCAGAATATCACGAAGTCGCCCATGAAGCATGAGAAAAACCTCCTATCTAGTAGATGCAGGGATTCAGTGAATAGGCAGAAAGGATGATGAAGGGATGCGAAATGTATATAAATTCTATAATGGAGAGAATGGCAAGTCAATGAACATCCGGAGGACGAGAGGAAAACTGACCCATAAAAAAACAGCCGGGGTCAGCCGGCTGTTCTGGATGTTGACATATTCTTTTGTTTAGACGCCTTTCGATCCTTCATGATTTTTCGAACAATCGGGTAAATGAGCGGCGCCCATTTGATAACGGTTTTGATCATCTTTTTCAAAGCTCCGATTCTCCCTTCTTTTTTCTCAACCATTCCCCTGATTGCCTCTTCCTTAAACATGCTAACGCGACACGTACCTGTTTCCCGTCACCCAGAAACGCCATGGATAATCGCGGGCCTCCCCGCTGTTGTCGATGCCGATGCGCGGACCGGTTGAAATCTGCTCCGGTGTGTTCCCTTTTTCAATGTAAAGCGGCTCTTCCGTGATCCAGCGCCCATAGTCATTCATCGTGACGCCAAGCGCTTTTGTGAGCTTTCCGGGACCGTTTGTCCATTCCCTAGGACTCCTGCCCGGTCTTCTCTCCTCCATTAACAGCTGGCCTTCATGCGGCTCAATCGCCCTGATTAATACCGCTTGCGGGATATCCTCTTCCGCGGCAACGACATTCAGCAATGTATGAGTGTGCATCACATATGTATACACCCGCCCAGCTTCTGCAAACATGATTTCAGTCCGCTTCGTCCGGCGATTGTTAAAGCTGTGTGCCGCTCTGTCCCCAGCCCCCATATAGGCCTCTGTTTCCACAATATAGCCTGACGCTATGCCTTCGTCTGTTTCTTTTACAAGAAGGCAGCCGAGAAGCGATGGGGCAAGCTCAAGAGCTGTTTTTTGATAAAACGTGATGGGCAGCGGATTTTTTTCTCTTATCACGAATCGACCTCTCCTTTTACCGATTTTTGTACATTGTACCATTCCCGAAGCAGATGAAAAAAAACGGCTGTTTTAAAATCTTTCCATTCAGGGAATATTGTTACCGTTCAAAAAAGGAGGGTCAACCCATTGAAAGATGATCATCATAACAAGCAGCACGGATCAAATGCCCAGGGCAGCGAGGATGCGCTTTCTCATAAGACGTCCGGGAAAAATGAGTCAGAGGATACCTTAACGAATAGGCAGGGGCATCCTGTTACTGACAACCAAAATGTGAGAACCGTCGGGAACAGAGGGCCTACAACGCTTGAGAACTATGATTTTCTCGAAAAAATCAGCCACTTCGACCGGGAACGCATCCCAGAGCGCGTTGTTCATGCCAGGGGAGCAGGTGCACACGGGTATTTTGAAGCGTACGGAAGCTTCGGAGACGAACCGATTTCAACATATACCCGGGCCAAGCTCTTTCAGGAAAAAGGCAAGAAAACACCGGCATTTGTCCGTTTTTCAACTGTGAATCATGGAAAACACTCACCTGAAACATTGAGAGACCCGCGCGGTTTTGCCGTAAAGCTATATACAGAAGACGGAAACTGGGATTTGGTCGGGAACAACCTGAAAATCTTTTTTATCCGCGACCCGCTGAAATTTCCGGATCTTGTACACGCATTTCAGCCTGATCCAGTGACCAACATCCAGGATGGTGAACGTATTTTCGATTTCATTTCTCAGTCTCCTGAAGCGACGCATATGATCACTTTCTTGTTTTCGCCTTGGGGCATTCCGGCCAACTACCGGCAAATGCAGGGTTCAGGGGTACATGCCTATAAATGGGTAAATGAGGAGGGCAAGGCCGTTCTCGTGAAATACCATTTCGAACCGAAGCAGGGTATCCGCAACCTGACACAGAAGGAAGCAGAAGAGATCCAAGGGAAAAACTTTAACCATGCCACACAGGATTTATATGACGCGATCGAAAATGGCGATTATCCGGAGTGGGAAGTGTATGCCCAAATCATGAGTGATGATGAACATCCTGAACTGGACTTTGATCCTCTTGATCCGACAAAACTGTGGTATAAAGACGATTTCCCATGGAAACCGATCGGCAAATTGGTGCTTAACAAAAATCCGGAAAACTACCATGCGGAAGTGGAGCAAGCTTCATTTGGAACGGGGGTGCTTGTCGACGGTCTTGATTTTTCCGATGACAAACTGCTTCAAGGGCGGACGTTTGCCTACTCTGATACGCAGCGCTACCGTGTAGGCGCAAATTACCTGCAGCTCCCGATCAACTCGCCGAAAAAGCATGTCGCCACCAACCAAGAAGGCGGGCAAATGCAATATCGGGTTGATAGAGCAGAAGGACAAAACCCGCATGTCAACTATGAGCCATCCATTATGGGCGGTCTGAATGAAGCGAAGCAGGATGGAAAAGACCATACCCCGCATGTCGAAGGTGATGTAAAGCGTGAAGCAATTGACAGAACAAACAACTTCGGACAGGCTGGAGAAACGTACCGGAGATTTACTGAATTTGAACGGAACGAATTGATTACGAATTTGGTGAATACGCTTTCTACGTGCCGAAAAGAAATTCAGGATCAGATGATTGAGAATTTCACAAAAGCTGATCCTGACTATGGAAAACGCGTCGCGGAAGGGCTGAAAAAAGCTTCCGAAAACAACAGCAACGGGCCGATCGGCACAACTGAAACGGAACAGGCTGCAAAGCAGGCTGAACAGGAGAGCCATCCATCTGATCCGTATTAAAAACAGCGAACAGGGCTTTTTTAGAAGTCCTGTTTTTTATTTTTCTATTGAAACGCTTTCAATAATTGTGTTGTACTGGAAGGAAAGGGGTGGAGAGAACAATGGAATTACAGCAGGACTTGATTCCTCAGAAAAAAAACAATCGGCGCTTTAGATCACGCCGTTTTTTTATGCATGGTATTTTGTTTCTGGTTTTCAGGCTATATTTATGTGCCTGTATTCAGCCTGTATTTGGAGGATCTGCACTTTTCATACGGCGCAATCGGCATCATTCTCGGCAGCTACGGGGTCACGCAAATCCTTCTGCGCTTCCCGCTCGGCCTTCTGTCAGATATCCTGTTTTCTTTGCGCAAGCAATTGTTAATTGCCGGGTTCGGCTTTTCCGTCCTAAGCAGCCTGCTATTTCTGGTGTTTGATTCATTCTTCTTCGTGCTGGCCGCCCGGCTGTTTGGTAGCATGATCAATTAATAGCTTTCATACCGCTGGAAGCGCCACACAGAAAACATTGTAAGAAGCATGATGCACAGTATGGAGAAAGTGAGTGACCATCCGAAAAAATCTGCCCGCTCTCCATGAAGAAGGATATGCTCCGCCTGCTTGCAAAGCTCGGCCGGAAGCCACTTCGCATGATCTGGGAATAGTGAAACAGCAAAGGAAACAGCTGCTGTGAACCCGATCCCGCAAGCCGCAGCTGCTCCGAGAGACCGGAATATCGTGCTTCCGGCAAGGCCGGCAGTCACAATAAATATCACCCAAAGAGCGTAAAGGCCAAGACTTGCGGCAAAGCGGCTGAATGACGCGTCCTCAAACAGCAGCCGGATGTAATAATAAGCAAGCCCGTATCCAGCTGCGAACGACAGAATGCCGATCACACTTTGGGTGAGCCATTTACTCACGATATAATGGGCTGCCGTCACAGGCCGTGACATGATCAGCGCCGTTACCCCTTGATTTCTTTCATTGGCTACACAGCCCATCACGCTAAAGATGATTAGAGCCATGCCAAGCGTGTTGAATTGAGAAAGCGTGCTGACCATCACTTCAGACCCGGAGGGCACCGTAAAACTGATTTTCATGCCATCAGGAAGATTTCCTCCATGTTCGATGATGTCCGGCATATAATAAATGGTTAGCGGCTGTGTCAGTCCGACGATCATCATCGCAATCGGCAGCCAAACCAGCTTGCCGCTTTTCCACCCTTCCAGCCATTCCTTCTGCAATAGCGCCATCATCACCTTCATGCGTGCACCACCTTGAGGTAGACGTCTTCGAGAGACTCGGTTTTCTGTTCAAAACGGGTGACGGTCAATCCCTTCCGGATACAATCACTTAATAAGGATCGGCCAGCGTGTATATCAGGCAGCTCGAAAACAGCTTGGGATTGATTCTTATAGACAATAGCTGAGATGTAAGGCTTCTCTTCAAGCCAGCCCTTCAGCTTCTCTTTCACTGTAAGGGTAAAAACGTTCGTTTGATGCTGTTTTTTCAGCTCCTGCAGCTCACCTTTCCATGAAACCTCACCGTTTTTCATAATCACCACTTGATCACACACCTGCTCTGCATCGTGCAAAACGTGTGTTGAAAACAGAACGGCCATATGCTTCTTCAGCTCCCGCATCATGTCCAGCACCTCGAACCGTCCTGTCGGATCAAGTGCAGACACCGGTTCATCCAATATCAAAAGCTTCGGTTTATGGAGCAGTGCCTGTGCCAGACCGAGTCTTTGTTTCATGCCTCCTGAATAGCCTCCGATCCTTTTGTGTGCAGCTTCGTGCAAACCGACAAATTCCAGCATCTCACCGATCTCCTCTTGGCACTTTTTCTTTGGAAAACCGGATAGTCGCCCGGCAAATATTAAAAATTCATTTGCGGTCATCCACGAAGAAAAAGCAGGATACTGCGGGAGGTACCCAATCAAACGCCGATCCAGCTTTTTTTCTCCTAACAGCTTAATGCTTCCGGAGGTTGGCGAAAGCAATCCGGCCAGCATTTGCAGAGTCGTGGTTTTGCCGGCTCCATTAGGCCCTAATAGTGCGACACACTCATTTTCATTCACGTGAAAACTGACATTCTTTACAGCTTCATGATGCCGATATGTTTTGCATAATGACTCAATAGACAGCATGCCACTCACCTTTGCTTTCTGCCGACGGTGAAAAATAAAATCGGCCCGATAATATTGATACATACGATAATTGCAGCCCACATCCACTTTGGCCCGTTTGTCCGCTCTTCTTTTATGCAGCTGATGAGAGCAAACACCGCCAAAGCCAACTGTAATACAATCAGCGGCAAAATCATTTCCCAAGAAATATTCATTGCTTGATCCCCCTTTTCTTCCGATCAGGCCTAATGACAAAAAAGTAATAACAAATCAGCGGCATCGGGGCTGTAATCAATCCGACAATCCCCCAAACCCATGCCATGCGATTTCGTTTTTTCGCATCAATAAATAAAAAGATTCCCTGCGCCAATACGATGAGATAAGCCGTAACCGTGATGACAATTTCTGTTTGTGTCATCGGCGCTCCACCTCGCATTCCCCGAGCTGTCTTTTTTTCTCGGTCACAATCAAAATCGGCAGGGTAGCAAGCACACAAACCTGAAGTACAATAAACACAGCGGGAGCTTGAGTGAATGCCAGGATCGCCGCACTCACAACCATCAGCGCGCAGAATACAAATAAGATGATCTCTTTTAGCAGTTTTCTTCTGCGTTCAGCTTTCATTTGTGACAGCTGGTAAAGCAGTTCTTTTTGATTCGGTATAGAGGGATTGGCTGTTTCATCAATTTTCTGCAATTCTGATTTTAAATGAAGAGATACCTTTTCTTTATTCATCGTCCCACTCCTTTCTGATTTGCTGGAGCCCTTTATGCACTCTGGACTTCACCGTGCCTTCCTTGATCTGCAGCATCAGCCCGATTTCGGCGTAGGTATAGCCGTAGTAATGCCTTAATAAAACCGGCGTGCGCAGTTTAGGGTCCAGCTTTGAAAACAGATCGAGCGTTTCGCTCCATTCTGCTCCTTTCACTGACACGTCCCACTTGATCTTGCGGATTGCTTCCTCCGTAACCGCCTGATTCCGTTTCCATTCTCTCTTTCTCTTTTTTTGGTGATCGAGGTAGAGCCTGGATGCAATAGAAATCAGCCACGTGGAGAATTTGGAACGGCCTTGGAAGCTTCTTAAATGAATGTACCCTTTCAAAAAGGTTTCCTGAACGAGCTCCTCGCTGAGGTCAGGATGAAGAGAAAGTTTTAGCAAATATTTATATAAAAAAGAATAATGATAGTGGAAAAGAGCTGTAAACGCTTCGTCGTCTCCCTCTTTCGCCTGTTGTATCAGCTGCTGTTCTTCGTGTGTATCCAATGGCCGCGATCCCCCCTTTTTTTGTTTTTCTGCCTTATGTGACGACACCGGATTTAAAAGCGTTCATCTTTTTTTACAATTCTTTTCAGCCATTGACAGATCAGGCTTCCCAGCCGTTTGGCTGCATATCCTTATTTGTAAACCCCCTCATAGTCTGTTAAGCTATGACTTTATGTCGATTTCAAAAAAACATCCAATATGGAGGACGATGCATTGAAAGTAGAAAGGCGAACGATTGAATATATTCCGAATGAAGAAAGACATGGTAAAGCGAAAGATTTATTTCCCGTATGGTTCGGGGCTAATATGCATATCACCACGTTAGTGACCGGCACGATTCCCGTTGCAATGGGACTTAATTTGTTTTGGAGTGTTGCCGCTATTATTTGCGGAACCTTAATCGGTGCCATATTTATGGCGTCTCATTCCGCGCAAGGCCCTCAGCTTGGCATCCCGCAAATGATTCAAAGCCGTGCCCAATTCGGCGTAATTGGAGCGATTCTTCCCCTCTTCTTAGTCATGTTTATCTACCTTGGTTTCTTCGCAAGCAGCACGATTTTGGCGGCCGGAACCTTAAGCAGCTTTGTTCCCATCCCGGGATCATGGAGCATTATAGGCTTAAGCGCCGTATGTTTTTTACTCACCATTTTCGGTCATGATTTGATTCACAAAATGCAAAAAATCCTTTCTTGGACCTCTTTTGCTGTGTTTTTCGCTGCAACGATTCTTATTTTTCAATTGCCTATTCCGGCAGGCAGCTGGATTCCCGGAGCAGTTGATCTGCCCATTTTCTTGGTGGCAGTCAGCGCAGTTGCGACGTGGCAGCTTGCCTACGCGCCGTATGTTGCCGATTATTCAAGATATTTGCCAGTACAAACACCGGCTTCAAAAACATTTTGGTACAGCTATGCAGGTACGTCTGTCAGCTCCATCTGGATGATGCTGCTCGGCGCTTTGCTGACAACTGCACTGCCTGACTTTACGGCAAACTCAGGAAGCCAGATTGTCCAATTGTTCGGCCCCTTCTCATTTATTATGCTGATCATTGTGTTATTTGGACAAATGGCAATCAATGTTTTTAACCTGTATGGAGCTTTCATGTCCACGACAACAACGCTGGAGCCGTTTCTGAAATTAAAAGTCACGCCCAAAGTCAGAATCACCATGATCCTGGGTGTCACGCTTGTCGGCACAGTCTTAAGCCTGCTGGGGCAAAGCAATTTTATGGAGCTGTTTTTGAGTTTTATCTTTTTCATCAGTTATTTCTTAATTCCATGGACGGCCATCAATTTAGTCGATTACTACTTTGTCCGCCACGGAAAGTATCAAGTCAAAGCCATGTTCGATGTAAACGGGCCTTATGGAAAGGTCAATTGGATCACCACGATTGCGTTCGTTCTGTCCATCTTGTTGGAAATTCCGTTTATCAATACAACCTTTTACATCGGACCGCTAGCCAAAATGTTTGGCGGCGGAGACATCGCATGGATTATCGGCTTGGCTGTTCCTTCTGTGCTTTACTATGTATTAATGAAACCGCGTTTAAAAAAACGGGCGGGGTATCAAGAAAAGCTGTCTTCTCTATGAAGACAGCTTTTTATCATTCAAATCGCTTCCACACGCGGGGCAGCATGTCAGAAAGCTCGTGAGCAAGCAGCGTATGAGCGGAGTGCTCGTCCGTCCAGAGCTCGGCGCACGCGCCGTGCAGATAGACTGCGTTTAATATGGCGTGCTTTGAGTCCTCATGGCAGCAGAGCATCCCCAATATCATGCCCGTCAGCGTGTCACCGGTTCCGCCTTTGGCGAGCGCCCCGTTTCCGGTTGGGTTGAGCCAGCAGTCGCCATCAGGAAACGCGATGACGGTTTGATTTCCTTTTAATACAATGACAGTCTGCAGCCGAGCCGCCCACTCCTTTGCATGCTCCGCTCTTTTGTTTTGCAGCTCGTTCACTGGCACTCCTGTCATGCGGGAAAACTCGCCCGGGTGCGGCGTAAGGATGACGGGCGCCTGCCGTTTCGAATACGTGCGCTTTGCCAGCGCTCCGGCATCCAAAACAACAGGGCAATCCGCCGCAAGTGCATGATCGACTGCCTGCTGTACGGTTTCAGTTTGCGGAAGCCCCGGTCCGATGGCAATTGCCCGGTACTTCTCTTCAAGCTGATCCCCCTCCGTTTTTTTCCAGCCGTCACGCCAATAGGTCGCCTCAGGCAGAACAGGAATAATCAGCGGGATCACGCTTTCAGACGTGCCGATGACAAGCTTGCCGAGACCGCTCCGCATCGCCCCGAGCCCCGCCAGAAGCGCCGCGCCCGGCATGTCGTCGCTTCCCGCCAGCAGCAAGGCCGTACCGTACGTGCCTTTATGGCTCTCGGCATCTCTTTCAGGGAGCGAGGCCCTCACATGCTCCTCCGTCCAAAATGGAACATTCATCTCTATCCCTCCTCTGCTTTCTTTTCCTATTTTTCCTGTACCTTTCTATTTCAAACAAAAAAAGACAGCCTTTTAGGGCTGTCTTCTATTTTACAGGAACATCAAGGTGATACAGGCGGCGATATCGTTCGTTTGCCACCAACAGCTCCTCATGGGTTCCTTCCATTTCCGTTTTGCCGTTTTCGAGAAATACGATTTTATCGGCTGCTTCCACTCCCGCGAGATGGTGTGTAATCCATAAAATCGTTTTTCCTTTCAGCACCTCAAACACCGTTTCCATCAATTCACGCTCAGTGATGGGGTCGAGGCCGACTGTTGGCTCATCAAGGATGATGATCGGCGTATCCTGCAGCAAGATCCGCGCAAGTGCGATCCGCTGGCGCTCTCCACCGGAAAAACGGATGCCCGTTTCCTGTACAGAGGTATGATATCCGTCAGGAAGCGACTCAATGTAGTCATGCAGCTTGACCTGCTTTGCGACACGGCGTACATCCTCGTCGCTTGCTTCTCCGTTTCCGAGCCTGATGTTGTTCAAAATACTTGTATCAAACAGGTGCGGTTTTTGATTTAACACAGCCACCGCATCAGCAATCTGATCCTTTAACAGCGCTGTCTCCACTCCGTTTAACGTTACAGAACCGGAGTCCGGTTTTAAGGCGCCTTCGATTAATGCAAGCGACGTTGATTTCCCAGAGCCGCTTCGGCCAAGCAGCGCCATTTTTTCTCCTTGGCGCAGCGTAAAGGAAAAGTTGTCAAGCACTTGGCTGCTGTTGTCATAAGAAAACGTCACATCACGAAAGGACAGGGTAACATCTTGGAGATCAAGCGTTTGTGCTCCTGATTCTGTTTGTGATGCCTCCGCCTGAGGAGCCACCCTGTTCATGCGTTTGATAGAATCCTGATAGCCCGGCACTTCGCCTAAGGCATCCGAAAGCGGCAAAAAGGCTTCCGTCAGCGGGAACACCACAAGCACAAAAGCGGCAATCATTGTTTTAGCGAGCTCGCCGTCCGCTTGCTGTCCTGCTGTCCAAAAGAGCATCAGCAAAATAAGGCCGGCGACAAGGCATTGCGCAGCAAAGTCCCGCCATCTTGTAAAGCGTTGTTTTTTCCGTTCAAGCTCAAACCAATCATGCTCCTCTTTTTCATACGCATCAATAAAAGCATGCCTGCGTCCGCTGAACATCCAATCGCTGACACCCATCACGGCATCTGTCAAACGGCTGTACAGCACATTCCGTCCGCTTTTCAGCTTCGCATTCCTCGCTCTCGTCACGAGCAAAGACACAACCGGAAACAATACAACAAGAACAAACAAATACAGCGCAATCAATATGGCAAACGGCCAAGAGAAGAAGCCGAGCGCTATCACTGACACAGCATACAGGAGCAAGGCTGAGATCGCAGGAAAAATCGTTTTTAAGAAAGCATCCTGCAAATGTTCAATATCCTCAGACAAAATGCCGAGCATATCCCCTGTGCGAAAACGGGAACGCAGCATCAAAGCACCCGGCTCAAGCATATTGTAAAGGCGGACGCGCATGTCAGATACGATTTTCAAAATGATGTGATGGCCGACGAGCCGTTCCATATATCGCGACACAGACCGTGCAATCCCAAAGGTTCGGACAGCGACAATCGGCACATAAATGAGCAGGATGTTTTCCGGCCTTGTCGCCGCTTTAGAAATCAAGAATCCTGAGGTGAACATGAGGAAAGCAGCAGAAAAAATCGTCACCGCGCCCAAAAAGATAACCAGAACGAACAGGCGGGCATTTTGCTTGATATACGGCAAAATCCATTCTTCTTTCTTCATGCTCTTTCCCCCAGTTGTGCCTTCACGAGTTTGGTGTACACACCGTTTTTCTTCAGCAGTTCATCGTGAGTCCCGATTTCCGCAACCCTGCCCCCGTCAAGCACGATAATTTCGTCCATATCGAGCATCCAGTGAAGGCGGTGAGTCGCGAGAAAGACGAGCTTATCCTCAAATAAATCCAGCATCGTTTCTTTTATTTCATATTCTGTTTCGATATCAAGATGGGCGGTCGGCTCATCCAGCAGCAGAATCGGGCGGTTTCCCAAAAAGGCGCGGGCCAGCGCGACACGCTGTGCTTGTCCGCCGCTGAGCGCCCGGCCGCCTTCCCCGATCCGCCCCTCTAATCCGTCAGGAAGCTTATCCACCAGCTCCGTCAGACCCGCCGCAGCAGCGGCACGGACTGTATCCTCTGCCGAAGCGCTTGGGTGGTAGAAGCGAATGTTATTGCTAAGCGTATCATCAAAAATGTACGGATGCTGAGGGATGTACAGAAGATTTTTCTGCCAGCTGCCGTCCTGCAAATGGGACCGGCTTGTGCCATTCACCTCAATCATCCCGCCATCCGGCTCTAAAAATCCGCCGAGGATATCAATTAATGTTGATTTTCCGGCACCGCTTGCACCGATAATGCCGATTTTTTTCTTACCTTTGAATGACAGATCAATATTACACACCGAACGGCCGACTGACACGCCTGACAGATTCAGCTCATCCTGATCACCCCAAGCCTCGAGCTGAAGCGGCGTCTCTTCTTTAAAACCAGGCTGTGACAAAATCTCTTGAATGGTTTTTCCTGCTTCCTGGCCGTTCAGCGTTGCATGATAATCATTCCCCACTTCCCGCACCGGCAGAAAATACTCAGGCGCCAGAATAAGCGCCGTTAAAGCGGGACCAAGCAAAATATCGCCGTCAATCAGGCGCAGGCCCAGAAACACCGCGACTGTCGCCACCGACAGCATCGTGAAGAAATCGAGGGCGAATGATGATAAAAACGCCACCCGGAGTGTGCTCATTGTTGCTTTGCGATACCGCTCACTCACGTAGAAAATATTTTTGCTGTGTGACTTGCTCAAACCTAGGAAACGCAATGTCTCCAGCCCCCGAAGAGAATCAACAAAATGATTGGAAAGTCTCTGATAGGATTTCCACTGACGATCCGCTTTTCTCTGTGCGACAAGGCCAAGGAGAATCATAAAAATGATCAGAATTGGCATCGCTGCGACTAAAATGACGGCCGACGTACGATCCTGGAAAAACACATAAATGACAACCGCCGCAGGCACAATCGCCATACTGACCATTTTCGGCAGAAACAGCTCCAGGTAGCGGCGGAACTGGCTGATGCCTTCCATCGCCAGCGTCACCATTTGCCCCGTGCCCTCTTTCTTTGCAAAGCGGGGGCCTAAACGGAACAGCTGATCAAGAAAACTTTTTCTCAAATCTGCTCCTGTCCGGGCGGCATATTGATAGACGATTTTCTGGCGCGCCACCGTCACCCCGTGCCGGGCGATAAAAGCGATGAGGAAAAAGCCGATCACCGGAAAAAGGGAGGTAATGCTCTTCCCATTGAACAGTCCGGTTACGGCTTCACTCAGCCACTCTGCCTGCATAATAATAGCGGCTGTCTGAATCAGCGTTAAACAAGTAATCACGGTGAGAATCCGCTTCATTCCTTTATATCGAAACAGGTCTTTTCCCATTAATAAGTCATAGGCTCCTTATGGCTGACGCGCTTCCGGAAGACATAATAGCTCCAGATCTGGCTGCCGATGACGAACGGCAATAGCGTTAATGCTGCAATTGACATGACTTTAAGCGAATAATCACCGGAAGAAGCGTTAGCTACTGTTAAATCGTATGCGCTTTGAAGCGAGCTGACCATTACGCGAGGGAATAGGGAAATAAAGATCATTCCCACGGTCAGCGCAAGACCAGCGCCTGTCATCCCAAATGTCCAGCCGTCTTTTTTCTTACGGATAAATACAGCCGCGAGCATAAAGCAGATGACAATCAAAACAACGAGCGGAATGGTAATTTCTCCGCGGCGTGTAAACATGTCTGTCTGATACGCAGAAAGAGCCGCGAAGGCAAGAACCGCTACAAAAACAACACCCATTATCTTTTGTGCCATTTTCCGGGCGCGGTTTTGCAAATCACCAATCGTACGCAGCGTGATAAACATTAATCCGTGCTGGAAGCAAAGAAGTGTTACCGTCACACCGCCAAGTATAGAATATACATTGATATAATCAGATACATGTGCGTGAATGTTCATGTCGGCATCAATCGGCATTCCGCGGAATAATGTCGTAAACAGAACACCAAGCACAAACGGAGGAATCAGACTGCCGAAGAAAACGACCCAGTCCCAAACCTTTACCCATTTTAAATGATCCACCTTGCCGCGAAACTCAAACGCGACCCCGCGGCCCATTAACGCAAGCAGCACAATGACAAACGGAATGTAATAACCGCTAAGCATCGTTGCATACCAGTTTGGAAATGCCGCGAAAATGGCGCCTGCGCCAGTCAAAAGCCACACTTCATTCGCGTCCCAGAACGGCCCGATCGTGTTGATCAGCACTCTGCGTTCTAATTCATTATGGCCAAGAAAACGGGTCGCCATGCCGACCCCGAAATCAAAGCCTTCCAAAAAGAAGAATCCTACAAACAATACAGCAACGAGTATAAACCAAAGATCATGAAGAGATGCCATGGTATACCTCCTGACTAAATGGATCTGTTGATACAGGCACTTCATGATGATCATCATGCTCGGCACCTTTTTTAATCTCACGGATAAACAAGAAGACAAGCAGCGCGCCCAGAACCATGTACATCACACCGAATGCGATGATTGAGAATAACAGGGAGCCCGCTGTTACGTTAGGCGACACGGATTGAGCCGTTGTCATCAAGCCCATAACCGTCCAAGGCTGACGCCCGATTTCTGTCATAATCCAGCCCGCGGAGTTCGCAAGAAACGGGAAGGATATCAAAGCGATCATGATGCGCAAATACCATTTGCTGTTTTCAAGCTTTTTGCGGCGGTTCAGCCAAAGGCCGCCTAACGCTGCAAGAATCATGACAACGCCTGCGCCAACCATGATGCGGAAGCTCCAGAATGTCGTTTTGACCGGCGGAATATAGTCGCCTTTTCCGTATATTTTTTCGTACTCAGCCTGAAGTGTCTTCATCCCTTTGACACTTCCGCTGAATTTCTGATAAGCCAAGTAGCTCAAAGCATAAGGAACTTTGATCTCATTTGAGCTTTTTTCATTTTTTGTATCGATCGTCGCAAAAGCGGTCCAAGCAGCGGGATCACCGCTATCTTCCCACAGGCCTTCACTGGCAGCCATTTTCATCGGCTGTGATTCCATTAAATGCTCAGCCTGCATGTGTCCGCTAAGGCCGACGCCAAGACCGGCACAAAGACCGACAATCATTGCGAGTTTAAAAGATTGCTTAAAGAACGGCACTTCTTTTTTCTTCAATAGTTTAAAAGCACTCACTCCGGCAATAAAGAAAGCCCCGGTGGCAAGCGCACCGAAAATAACGTGCGGGAATTCAACCCAAAGCTGAGGGTTTGTGATCAGCGCGCCAAAGTCATTCATTTCCGCGCGGCCGTTTTTGATCGTAAAGCCGACTGGCTCCTGCATAAAGGAGTTTGCTGTTAAAATCCAGAAAGATGACATGATCGTTCCGAATGATACGAGCCATATGCAGAGAGCGTGAATTTTCTTCGGCAGGCGATCCCAGCCAAATATCCATAATCCGATAAAAATAGATTCCATAAAAAACGCCAATAAGGCTTCAATCGCAAGCGGAGCGCCAAATACATCTCCGACAAAACGGGAGTAATCAGACCAGTTCAGTCCAAACTGGAATTCTTGCAAAATCCCCGTTACAACACCGACTGCGAAATTTATTAAGAATAAGTGTCCCCAAAACTTTGCCATTTTGAGATACAGCTCATTTTTCTTCACAAGATAAAGAGTCTCCATCAACGCAACCATAAACACAAGCCCGATAGACATCGGCACAAACAAGAAATGAAACAACGTTGTAGATGCAAATTGTATGCGGGCTAATACCAATTCACTCATGCTTTCTCCTCCATTTCCGGTTGAATCTGTTAATTTGCTCACCACTTCACAAATAGAACCAAAACTTTGATCAGTAATTCACAAAATAGACGAAAAAAATATTGTTCAATATTTCACAAATGTATTAAAAAGTCGTCCAATATGATGCAAGATTGCTAGACTGACAAAATGACACAATCTCTGACTGGTTCATATTAAGTACTTTACAACGATTCATTTCAAAAATAAAGCCTAAAACACCTAAAAAGTCCCATACTATGTGACGGTTTTTTGTCTATTTTGTTGCTTATTTATGTCGGCTGCTAGGATAAATGACCCTTTATCATCGTACATCAACACATCGTTCCTTGCGAACAAAATGCTCACACCCGCTTCAGCACTCGAGTCTCAGCATTCCGTCATAAACCGATTTTAGTCAGAATGCCTCTTTCCATTTAAGCCGGCAAGAGGAGAAAAGCTGAATAGTAAATTTTTAATATATTAATAATTTCAATTTTTTAGTATACTTAACATAGTGAACAATTTCACTGCATCAAGAATAGGGGAGGTTTTTCAATGGGAGAGCTTCAAACACACATGCAATTGCAAACGGATACAATTCACGAAGGGGTTCGAAAAGAGAATTGGTTTGCGAAAGCCATGAATATAAAAGTAGGCATCATACCGCTTCCTGTGTATGCCTTGCTGTTTATATTAATCACTGTTTTTGTTATGCATCACGATGTAAAAAGTGACATTCTGACATCCATTGCCGTCATGGCGTTTTTCGGGTTTACCTTTGCCCAAATCGGCAAATCGATACCGATTGTTCGTTCTATCGGCGGCCCGGCCATCCTAGCTACTTTTATTCCATCCGCTGTCGTGTACTATCACCTGCTGCCTAATGATATCGTCAAATCCACAACAGAATTTACAGAAAACTCAAACTTTCTATATTTGTTTATCGCCGGTATTGTCGTCGGAAGCATCCTCGGCATGAAAAGAGAAACACTCGTAAAAGCATTTATGAAAATCTTTATTCCGCTTATTGTCGGTTCTGTCACAGCCGCTATTGTCGGACTGGCTGTCGGGACTTTGCTCGGAATCGGATTTCAGCATACACTGCTGTATATCGTTATTCCTATCATGGCCGGAGGAGTCGGAGAAGGTGCTATCCCGCTGTCCATTGGCTATTCTGACATCATGCCCATTTCTCAAGGGGAAGCGTTTGCACTTGTTCTCCCATCGATTATGCTGGGCAGCCTGTGCGCGATTATTCTAGCGGGCTTGCTGAACAGAATCGGAAAGAAAAAACCGGGATTGACTGGAAACGGCAAAGTGGACCGCTCCGAAGAAGAGTCCCCTGCGCTGGAGGAATCACAGAGCGGTCAGCACATGTTCAACCTTTCTTTATTTGCGTCAGGCGGTATCCTTGCTGTTTCTTTATACTTAGTCGGCATGCTCGCCCATGATTTTTTCGGATTTCCGGCACCCGTTGCCATGCTGTTACTGGCTGTTCTAATCAAGCTGTTCAGATTGGCGCCTGCCTCAATTGAAAATGGCGCGTTTGGAGTATCCCGCTTCTTTTCAACAGCTGTGACCTACCCGCTGCTCTTTGCGATCGGGGTATCCATGACGCCGTGGGACAAGCTTATCGCTGCTTTTAACCTCAGCAATATCATTACAATTCTGTCTGTCGTTGTGACCATGATGGCCGTCGGCTTCTTCACCGGAAAATGGCTGAACATGTATCCGATTGAAACCGCCATTATTAATGCATGCCATTCAGGGCAAGGCGGCACCGGTGACGTCGCTATTTTAAGCGCGGCGGAAAGGCTTGAGCTGATGCCGTTCGCCCAGGTGTCTACCCGCATCGGGGGAGCGATTACAGTATCCTTAACCTTATTGCTGCTGCACCAATTTTATTGATACACCTCGGAGCAAGTTCTTCGGAAAACGAAAGGGCTTGCTTTTTGCATGTCCGTATTTTTGCAAGTTCCCATCCCATGCTATAGTAATAGTTGGAAATACTAGATAGAAAGGAATCTGGCATGCCTATGGGAACTCATCTATTTCTCTTTATGCTTCTCGGGCTGGGATTTTATTTGATATCAGCCCTGGCTGCAAAACTCATTCCGGCCATAGACTTCTGGATTGATATTGTGCTATGGGTCGGCGCTGCAGCTTACATCTTCTCTCATCTCTCATTCATGGACGGCATTGTCTCAATCGCGACAATGTTCTACTGCTATTGGACCGCAATGGATCTCATTGTTTCAGAACGTGCGGAAAAACCTTCGGGAGACTGGCAGGAAATCGAGCTTGCCAGAAACAAAACACGTCTCCTGTCAGACATTACGCTGACCGCCATTGTGTTTGCAGGGGCTGTTATTTTTTTCATCTATGGACCTGACCCAAGCCCTCTCAAATATGTAATCCTTCTCGGCATGATCTCCGGTGGAGGAGCACTGGTGAAGCGAATACTGAATGTTTTCAGTGTAAAGGTTTTCTATTCAGCAGCCTTAGAAAAATTGCATATCAGCTCACACTATGAAACCCGTACATATCCGCTTTACGATTTGAAGGACATTCAGCTTGAATCTACGGCTGATCTCTTAAAGCTCCATCCGCTTATGACGATGTATTCATCACGTTTAGATCTGACAACAAGCTTTCAGCAAGTCATTAAACTGTCTCTTCCCGGCGAAACACTGTTTCTGACGGTGAAGGAACCGCAAAAATGGAAAACGATTTTCCGAGAATACGCAGATGAAGAAATCAATGTGGACAATGTGATTTCTGTTTTGCCGTTTTATCATAGAAAAAATGTGAAGCGGCTGCTCGGGAAGCTTTATTTTGCCGCCAGCGTAAAAGGGATATCCGCTTACGCCTTATTGGTGCTCGTGTTATACGCATTACACGCCTCTCCATGGGTCATGGCTGCAGCGGTTATCCTGTATTGGGTATTCAACATGTATATGTCAGACCGTGTGTTGCGGGCGGCGATGGACGCCAAGCCCTGTCATCATCCGCATGTACAGGCAGCGGCTGACGAGATTTTCCGCAAGGCCGGCATTTCCCATGTCCGCATATACGAAACGGAGAGTGATGATTACAACGGAATGGCAGTCGGCATGAATGTCGGAAGGTCAATGGTCATTCTGACAAGCGCCACACTAACCCTGCCGCTACGTGTCATCGAGGGCATTCTGGCCCATGAGGCGATTCATATTAAAAAACGTGATGTACTGTCATCACAGATTTTGCGTTTTCTCTATCTTGGAGCTGTCGTTGGGATTATCCTCTTGTTTGAGCAGCATATCATCCACCCCGAGGCCCACAAAATTGCGCTTTGGGCTTTCATTATGGCAATCATTATCCTGTTTCAGCTCTATCAATCCTTTTGTTCACAATGGATGGAGGTGCGTGCTGACAACCTTGGCGCATCCTTGCTGGAGGGCGGTTACAAACAAATGGCTGAAGCCTTGAGAATCTTGGCGGTTCGGCAGGATGAGGACATACAGAAACAAAGTGCCTATAGCGCTGAAGCAGATGAAGACGAGCTTCAAATTGACTCTCTCACCCGGGATAAAAGCTGGCTTTTCAGATTGATTGATTTTCAGTTCGCCCCTCATCCTCCTATGTATTGGCGTGTCGGCACTTTATTGTCAAACAAAGGACACGGGGTGCTGAAGCGTTGGCTCAGAGACCGCCTGAAAGAATCGATCACTTTGAAATGAAACCGGTCAGCGTTTCATCCGTATAACAGATATGGTGAAAAAAGGGAGTGACGAGAAGTGATTGTGATCATCTTATTGTTTATATCTATTATTGTTTTTCTTTCAGTCATTCAGCCGCAGCCATCGGAGCATAAAAGCCGCCAGCAGGCGGACAGCGGGTATTTCGGCTATTCAGACAATGGCTCACACCATGATGGATGCAGCAGTGACGGGGGTTTCAGCGATTCCGGCTGTGGTGGCGGAGGGGGCGGCGATTAAGCGCCGCCTTTTTTTATTTCATTGATTCGATGTACGCACCAAAAGCCGAGCCTGACATGCCTGGGGACACGCGCACGCGATGGAGAGCATACATTCCTTGATCTCTCGAAGCCGCGCCCGGTTCTGTCGTCACGCCCATTTGATACCCCGTTTCTTTGGCGGCTTTCAGCGTCTCCTCATTGTAGCGCCCTACCGGATAGCTGATGATGGTGGTTTTCTGATGAAACATGTTGTCAAACAGTTTTTTCGAATCTGCCATCTCGCTTTGCTGCCGTTGAGGCGTTAACCCGTTCAGTTCAAGGTGGTCAATTGTATGGCTTTCAATCGATATGCCGTGCTGTGTCATTTCTTTCATTTGGTCCTCTGTCAGATGGTGCTTATGTCCGATCGATTTGCCGATCATAAAAATCGTCGCCTTCATCCCGTACTTTTTCAGCACCGGATACGCGTCTTGATAGTTGTCGGTGTAGCCGTCATCAAACGTAATTAGCACGCATTTCTCACTCGGCTTTTTATCCTGCGTCAGCATGAGATACGCCTCTTTTGGCGTTAATGTCTGATAGCCGTTATCGTGCAGCCACTTCATATGCGCTTCGAATTCTTTCTTTGGCACACGAAGGCTGTTTCCTGAGGAAATGCTGTGGTACATCAAAATCGGCAGCTTTGCCGGTGTCTCTGTTTTGATCCATCCGGCTGTATCGTCTTCTTTTTTCTGAACTTGTACTGCTTTTTCTTCCGGTTTCTTTTGTTCCGCTTTGGGCATCGTCTGCTCTGCATTCGCCTCTTGATCAGCGCAAGCCGCAAGAGCCAAGCAGCTTCCCAAAAGAAAGATGCTTAAGATAAAACGTTTCATTGGTTCCCTGCTTTCTGTCTATTTCTTCCTCCTTTTTCATCGGTCTGTTTCTGAGATTTTCAATAGCAAAAAACCGGACATGAAATCATGACCGGCTCACATTTAAGAAAACTGATTCAAAACCAGCGAGGTTAACAGGCCGAGTGCGGCGATTAAACCTGTCATCGGACCGCTGTCTTCGTACGCCTCAGGCATCATCGTTGAAGCAATCATCGCAATGATGCCTCCGCCCGCAAATGCTGCAATCGCTGACATGATTTCTTCAGAAGCGCCGTCGAGAAAGAAAAATCCTGACCATGAGGCAAGAATTGAAATCACGAGCACCGCGGCCCAAAGCAGCATAATTTTCGTTTTCGAGTACCCGCTGTTTTTCAGTCCTGCTGTACTAGACAGCCCTTCAGGGATGTTGCTGATAAAAATGGCGATCACCAAAAGAAAGCTGACCGATTGTTCTTCGAGAAGGCTGGCGCCAATCATAATCGATTCTGGGACAGCATCCATGATCGTGCCGATAAAAATGGCGATTCCGCCGCCGGCAGCTGTTTGTCCCGATCTTTTTCTTTGTGACGCGCCCCGTTTGGAAACCGCGTAGTCAAAAATCGTAAACACAACAGCTCCCGCAATAAATCCCGCGCCTGTCGACACGATTCCGCCCTCTGCTACTGCGTCCCCAAGAAGCTCATAAGCGGCCGCGCCTATTAATACACCTGTGCCAAAAGCCATAATATAGCCGATGATCTGTTTGCGAATCGGAAGAAACATGGACGCCAGCGCGCCCAGCAGTACAGCAGAGCCCGATATCCCGCCCCACATTGCCGCATTCCACATCTCTATCTCCCCTTTCTTACCAACCACTACCCGCTGCCGTTTTTTCCGTAAACCTCGCAAACAAAGAACAAAAAACCGGACATGTCTCCATGTCCGGTTTTGCTGATCTTATCGAATTCTCACTTCTGTCTCACTGTCAAAGAAATGGCCTTTATTCATATCAAATGCAACCGTCAGCTCATCGCCTGATTGAATATCGAGGCGGGCGTCGATCCGCGCAATAAAGTCTTGGTTGTCGATCTGCGAATAAATCATGATTTCTGAACCGAGCAGCTCTGCGACATTGATTTTTGCTTTAATCGAGGAGTTCTTATACGATTCCACGACAATCAATTCATCATGAATATCCTCAGGACGGATGCCGAAGATAACCTCTTTGCCGATGTAGCCTTTTTCACGCAGCACCTTCATTTTTCCTTCCGGCACGGTTAATGCCGCAGAACCGATTTTGATTAAGCCATCCGTGAGCTTTCCTTTGAAAAAGTTCATCGCCGGTGACCCGATAAAACCGCCGACAAAGACGTTTTCAGGAAACTCGTATACATCCTTCGGCGTCCCGATCTGCTGGATTTTCCCGTCTTTCATGACTACGATCCGTGTCGCCATCGTCAGGGCTTCTGTCTGGTCATGCGTCACATAAATCGTTGTGGTTTGCAGTCTCTGGTGGAGCTTAATGATTTCCGCCCGCATTTGCACCCTCAGCTTTGCGTCCAGGTTTGACAAAGGCTCATCCATCAGGAACACCTTTGCATCCCGCACGATTGCCCGCCCAAGCGCGACCCGCTGTCTCTGTCCTCCTGACAGCGCTTTCGGTTTACGGTGCAAATATTCCTCAAGCCCGAGAATTTTAGCGGCTTCCTCTACTCTTTTTTTAATTTCTGGCTTCGGCATTTTCCGAAGCTTCAGTCCGAACGCGATATTATCGTAGACCGTCATATGCGGATAGAGCGCGTAGTTTTGAAACACCATTGCGATATCCCTGTCCTTTGGCGCTACATCATTGACCCGTTTTCCTTCAATATAAAAATCGCCTTTCGAAATTTCTTCAAGTCCCGCGACCATCCGCAGCGTCGTTGACTTCCCGCAGCCGGACGGGCCGACGAATACGATAAATTCCTTATCGGCAATATGAAGGTTAAAGTCATCAACCGCCGGTTCCTTCTGATCATAAAATTTATAAATGTGCTCCATCCGCAATTCAGCCATCTAACATCCCCCTTTGTTATTGTAAACGCTTTCTTATATTGAGTGTAACAGCAATTTCCTCCCGCTAAAATGGGCAGCGTTCATAAAATCACCCAGCCCTTTTTCGTGCATATTTCCAATTTATTCTGAACTTTCACTTTGCAGGCAGATAAAATAGGCAAGAAGCGCGCCTTTGTACGATTTGATATCTATCCCTGACCGCTCAATAAATTTATCAATCCGATATTGCAGACTGTTGCGATGCAGATGCAGCTTTTTCGCTGTTAATGTGACGTTTGAATTGTTTTCAATAAACAGCTTAATGGTCTTCCTTAGCTCAGATTCACTGCCAAATAAAAGCTCAGCTTCTTCAGATAGCAGCGTTGCCAATTTTTCTTTTTCTGTTTCTAATAATATGAAAGGAAAAATCATCTCAAAGGTCACACTCTGCATCTGAGGCAGCCGTTTTTCAGCAAACAGAAAATACGCCTGTTCACGAGCGTAATGTTTTCGCAGGCACTCATCCGGCTCGTAAAATCTTCCCGCGTAAAAACGGACACTGAAGTAGAAATCACTTTCAAGAACCTTAGCGAGCGATTCCAGTTCGTCCTTCTCCGCCGCAGCTTCACTTTCCTGCTCAACAATGACTCCTCTGTCCTCATGGATCCACACAATCACAAAAGACACCGGCCAAAAATGGCGTACCGCTTCCGTAAAGGACGTCCTGTCTATTTTGCCGAATAAATGAAAGTGAACAAACCTTGTCCGTTTCTTTATGTTCTCCGGCAATTCTCCTCTTGAAAAAAGGAACGAAAACCACTTGTTTTCCTCCACTGATTTCACAGACATTTGATTGCCCTCATCCGCAGCCGTCAAAAATGACTGCAGCACCAATACCTCTTTTTCGCTGATCTTTGTTTTCGGAATGGAGATGTACCTCTGACTGCTCTCATCAAAAAAACATAGACAGCCTTCCCTTATGCAAAGCTCCTCAGACACAATCGAACCGGGATAAATAGCCAGCAGCGATTTCATAGAGTCTCCTCTCTTATGTAAGGATCTGTATATTCAGTATAAGGCGAAATACACATGTTCTCCACTAAAAAAGAGTATATCCGGTATAGATAGACGAAAAACTGAAAGAAAACCTCATTCGTTTACATATTGGCGTCAGCGGAAATAGAAGAGGATATGCAGGGCCAAAAGGAGGGTCATCTTATGAGTTTCGAAACGTTAAACAAAAGTTTTATCAACGGAAAATGGACTGAGGGAGAAAGCGGACGTACGGAGGACATTTTGAATCCGTATGACCAGTCTGTGATCACAACAGCATCTTTGGCAACGGGCAAACAGCTGGAGGATGCGTTTGACATTGCACAGAAAGCCCAAAAAGAGTGGGCTAAAAGCACGACGGAAGACCGAAAAGCCGTGCTGCAAAAAGCGCGCGGCTATTTACAGGAAAACCGTGATGACATCATTATGATGATCGCTCGCGAAACTGGCGGAACGATTATGAAATCAACGATCGAACTGGAACAAACGATTGCCATTTTAGATGAAGCCATGACGTATACTGGTGAATTAGGCGGCGTCAAAGAAGTTCCATCCGACATTGAGGGGAAAATCAATAAGATTTACCGCCTTCCGCTCGGTGTCATTTCATCGATTTCTCCATTTAATTTTCCGATGAATTTATCTATGAGAACGATTGCGCCCGCGATTGCGCTGGGAAACAGCGTTGTTCACAAGCCTGATATCCAAACCGCTCTTTCCGGCGGAACCATCATTGCGAAAGCGTTTGAGCACGCTGGTCTTCCTGCCGGTGTCCTTAACGTCATGCTGGCGGATGTAAAGGAAATCGGGGACGGCATGCTCACCAATCCAATCCCGAGATTAATCAGCTTTACGGGATCAACCGCAGTCGGGCGCCACATCGGTGAAATCGCCGGCCGTGCCTTCAAACGGATGGCTCTTGAGCTTGGCGGCAACAATCCATTTGCCGTCCTTTCAGATGCGGATGTCGATCGTGCTGTCGATGCCGCGATTTTCGGTAAATTTATTCACCAGGGACAAATCTGTATGATTATCAACAGGATCATCGTTCATCAGGATGTATACGATGAGTTTGTAGAAAAATTCACCTCCCGTGTCAAACAGCTTCCGTACGGTGATCAAACCGATCCGAAAACCGTTGTCGGCCCGCTGATTAACGAGCGCCAAATCGAGAAAGCGCTGGAGATCATTGAGCAGGCAAAGGCAGACGGCATAGAGCTTGCGGTTGAAGGAAAACGTGTCGGAAACGTACTCACGCCGTACGTCTTTGTCGGCGCGGACAACAACAGCAAAATTGCCCAAACGGAGCTGTTTGCCCCAATCGCAACCATTATCAAAGCCGGCAGCGATCAGGAAGCGATTGACATGGCAAATGATACCGAGTATGGCCTCAGCTCTGCGGTTTTCACTTCTGATTTAGAAAAAGGTGAAAAGCTCGCCCTGCAAATTGACAGCGGCATGACCCATGTCAACGACCAGTCCGTCAATGATTCACCGAATATTGCCTTTGGCGGAAACAAAGCAAGCGGTGTCGGCCGCTTCGGCAATCCGTGGGTCGTCGAGGAATTTACTGTGACGAAATGGATTTCGATCCAGAAGCAATACCGCAAATATCCGTTCTAAACGAAAAAATCCCTCTGCTTCAAGTACAGAGGGATTTTTCTTTATTTTGATATGTCCACAAATCCTTCACCAAACACGTCGCGTACATCATGAACGATCACAAACGCTTTTTTGTCGCAGCTTCTAATGATTTTTTTCAGCATGGACAGCTCCTGTTTGTTAATGACGATATATAAAATCTCTTTTGATTGGCCCGTATAATTTCCCTTCCCTGATAAAATTGTCACGCCCCGATCCATCAAGGTATTTACCTGCTCTGCAATCTCACTCTTATTTTCCGAAATCACCGTAATGGCTTTTTTCGTATTCAAACCTTCAATAATGAAGTCCATCACTTTCGTACCGATATACAGCATCACGATCGTAAACATCATTTTTTCCGCACCAATAATAAAATAAGAGCTAAATACTACGATTAAATCAAAAAACAAGAGCGCATAACTGATATTCCAATCTAAATATTTATTAGCAATTCTGGCCAGAATCGCGGAACCGGCTGTCGTCCCGCCGACCCGGATAATCATGCCGATTCCGACTCCCGCAAATACACCTGCGAAAATCGTATTAATAATCAATTCATCAGACGGAATGCTCCACCCATGTGTCAGATGAAGAAAAAGCGAATTTGCCGCGACCGCAATGATCGTATAAACGGTTGTTTTTCCATCCAGAAACTTGTAGCCGATTAAAAGCAAAAACGCATTTAAGATAAAGTTCGTGACACCGGGAGACCATTGAAACAGATAATACAATATCAGCGTAATCCCAGTGACTCCGCCTTCCCCAAGATCATTGGGAATCGCAAATAAATTAACCGCAAGCGCGAAGAAAAAAGCGCCAATCACAAGCATAAGTACATCCAGCATTCTCTTTTTCATCACGAAAACACTCCTTCTCATAGTTCTGTTCTAGCAAATAAAAAAACCCAGGAGAACGCTCTCGAAAAAGAGCAGAAACTCCTGGGCTTTTATCCCACCGTGTCATAACAGCCAAGCTGCTATGTGTTTTCTCTCGGTCACAGTCCAATTTGCATTGCGGAACCCTAGAAAACCACTGTTTTGATCATATCCTTTTCACTTTCCAATATTAGCATTATACGGGACGGCTCGAATTGGTTCAAGGGGTATTTGCGGAGATTTCATCAGTAAATTAATAGAATTAAAAAGATGGTCGCTGTTAATAAATAAAAGTTTTAGTCGATATGAAACAAAGTACCCCCTTTTAAGAAAAAACTAAAATCACATTTCTAATTTATCATTGACTATATGAGATTATATAGGCAAAATAGAACATATATATTAAACAATTAATTACATAGGAGGAAATATAATGTCAGGTAAACTATTGCACTGCAAAGCTTGCGGTCAAGAGATTGCAAAAGGTGTTAAAAAATGTCCAAATTGCGGTAAAGACCAACGCAACTTTTTTATGAGACATAAAATCATCACGTTAATTTTAGCAATAGTAGTCATTATCATTATTGCAAACCTTGGAAACAGCGGAGACTCTCAAGCTTCTACTACAACAACCAGCTCCACATCTAAAAAGTCGACAAAAACAGTGCAAAAGGCTGATATGGAGAAACTATATACCAATGCCAATCAATTCAAAAATTATAAAGTTGATCTGTATGTAAAAGTTTTTGACGTTGAACAGGACGATGATGGTACATATCTTCAAGGCTACAATAATCCAGAAAAGTTAAGCAAAAATACGCTTATAATGAGCGACGACTCTGATTTAGACATTAAAGATGACGACATTATTCATGTAGTCGGTACGGTGAAAGACAAATATGATGGTGAAAATGCTTTGGGCGGTTCCGTTTCAGCACCGAGAATCATTGCCGATTCCATTGAAAAAAGCAACTATGCAACAGCTTTTGCTCCAGCTCAAAAAACAATTAACGTGAATAAAACACAGAATCAGCACGGATTTGCACTCACGCTTCAAAAAGTGGAACTTGCTGAAAAAGAAACTCGCCTTTATGTAAAGATAGAAAACAAATCACAAGATGAAATCAGCTTTTATGACTTCAATGCCAAAATTACAGCTGATAATAAACAGATTGAGCCTAAATCCGACCTTTCTGAGTATCCTGAAATTCAAAGTGAAATCTTACCGGGAGTTAAAACTGAAGGAATTATTGTTTTCCCTAAAATCGACAGCAAAACGGCAAACATTATTTTAGAAGGATCTTCCGAAAACTACGATATTACAATCAATCCATTTACATTTGAAGTAAACTTAGATAAATAACAAAAGGCTGGGGAGAACCCCAGCCTTTTGTTATTTTACACTCTTATACCCATTCACATTAGATGACTGCCATCTCCAGGAATCTGCACACATTTCCTCAAGGCCGCGTTTTGCTTCCCAGCCCAGTTCCCGCTTGGCTTTCGCAGGGTCTGCGAAGCAGGTGGCGATGTCTCCCGGGCGACGGTCCGCAAAACGGTACGGAACCTCTTTCCCTGACACTTTTTCAAAGGCTTTGACCATTTCAAGCACACTGTAGCCTGTGCCTGTTCCAAGGTTGTATGCATCGGCCCCAGTGGAGTTCAATACTTTTTCCAACGCTTTGACATGGCCTTCTGCGAGATCAACGACGTGAATATAATCGCGTACGCCTGTCCCATCTTTTGTCGGATAGTCATTTCCGAATACGCTTAATTGCTCAAGCTTGCCAACGGCTACCTGTGCCACATACGGCATGAGGTTATTCGGAATTCCGTTCGGGTCTTCACCGATCCGTCCGCTTGGATGGGCACCGAACGGATTAAAGTAACGAAGCAGCGCAACGCTCCACTCGTTGTCGGCTGTATGCAAATCACGCAATATTTGTTCCAGCATGAGCTTCGTCTGTCCATAAGGGTTTGTCGCGCCTAATGGAAAGTCTTCCGTAATCGGCGATGTTTCCGGAACGCCATACACTGTCGCAGATGAACTGAATACGATTTTCTTGACGCCGTATTTCTCCATGGTCTCGCATAAAATAAACGTTCCTGTCAGATTGTTATGATAATATTTGAGCGGAATCGCAACAGATTCACCGACTGCTTTTAACCCCGCAAAATGAATCACAGCTTCGATTTCATTTTCAGCAAAAACGGAATCTACCGCTTCCCGGTCCAATAAATCCGCTTCGTAGAACGTTAAATCTTTTCCTGTAATCTTCTTTACACGGTTCAGCGCTTCAGCCGAACTGTTGGACAGATTATCAAGAACAACAATCTCGTAGCCGCTGTTCAATAGTTCAACACATGTGTGGCTGCCAATGTATCCGGCACCGCCAGTAACAAGTATTGCCATGATGTAAACCCTCCTAAAAAATGACCTGATTTCATTATATAGTGTTTAGAACCGGTCCACATCCATTTTCAAGAAGTTTAATCGTTTATTAATAGTTTCTTCATATATTATCTGCATTTTCATACCTTTATGCAGCTCGAACAAGTCTATCAGCTGAAAAATCAATCTGCCGGTTGACGTTTTTCTTTCCTATTTTCGCTATGCTTAATGCAGAAAGGATTTGATGACATGGCGATGAGCCCATCTATTTTGATTGTCTTTATTCTTATTATTTTATCGATGTACCGGGAGAGAACTGTCAGACCCGGGAAGTTGCTGATCATTCCGCTGCTGCTCTTATGGGGCGTATCCGCATCGTTTCAGCCGGCGTATTTTCATTCCGTATTACATGTGGCGATCAGCGGCATTTTATTACTGATCGGGCTGGCCTGCGGATTTGGCATTGGAAAGATGGTAAACGTGCGGATTCACCCGGAAACCGGAAAGGTCACTTCACGCGGCTCCCTTGGAAGTGTTATTCTCATTCTAGTGATACTTTCTTTGCGCATGGCCGCGAGAACATGGCTTCCTGAGAGCAACGAGATGTTTATTGCCATTATTCATTCTATGTTCTTCATTCCCCTCGGCACCATCACAGCCCGTAACATTATGCTTTATAAAGCATACAGACGGCTGACCGCTGGCAAAGTATCCATTCAATAACTGAAAGAAGGACCAGCATGAACGGACTATCTCCGGCTCGGCACTACAAGAAGCTTGTGCCGAGCCTTATTCTCATTTTGAATTGCATACAGTTTTTATCTCACCCAGCCAAAGCTGACCCCATCTTGTTGGCATTTGTATTTGCGGTGTACTTAGCATTCATTTGGGTCATTCCCTATGTGGCATCCACTGCTGTTCATTTGAGCATATTCGTCGGGCTTTGGCTCCTGACCGTTTTTCTTTGGGCTGTTTCCGGCCAAGAGCAGGGAGCCGCCTTTTTCTTACTCGTATTTTTAATGGTTTATGCGGCCATAAAGCTCCCTGCACGGCTGTCTTTGATCTTTACAGTGTGCCTAATTGGGGGCAATGTTTTCTTTTTGTATACTGTTTTTGACACCAGCTGGGACGATATCGTCAGCAACATCTCGATCATGATCGGGTTGTACGTCCTCTTCTCCTCCATGCGTTTCAGACGAGAAGCGAGAAAGGAGGCTGATCGAAATCATGCTGAATTGGCGAAAATGCATGTGCAGCTGGAGCATGCTCATCAAGAACTCCAGAAAGCGCATGCAGAGCTGCAGGAGGCCTCTGTTCTTTCATTAAGGTACGCGGTCCTCGAGGAGCGTACAAGAATTGCCCGAGACATTCATGACAGCATCGGCCATGAGCTGACTTCTGTGATTGTTCAGCTTCAATCTCTTCCCTATATCCTCAAAAGCAGCGAGGAGGACCCAGAAAAAGTCATTCAAAATGTACTGAGTGTCGCCAGAGAATGTCTTCAAGAAGTGCGGTCTGTCGTTCACCAAATGGGCCGTAGTGAATCGATGGTGGGGCTTACCGCTTTGCGGGGGCTGATTCATCAAGTGGAGGAACGGAGCGGCTTGCACGTTTCTTTAGATACTGCCGGACTGTCAGAAGAGTTTTGGCCTCAAAACATAAGCGAAACGATTTACCGCATCTTGCAGGAAGCGCTGACCAATATCATTCGTCACGCCGACGCTTCTCATGCGGCGACTGTCATTTCTAACGACCAGACCCATCTCTATGTCACAATCACCGACGACGGACAATTCACCGGCAGCCTTACTTATGGATTTGGCCTGACAGGAATGAAAGAACGCGCTGAAAAAGCAGGCGGTTCTCTTACCTTTAGCGCCGTGCAGCCGAGCGGCCTGCAAATTAAGCTGTCATTGCCGCTCACGACAACGAATAAGGAGCAAAAAGATGAACAAAGATAAAATACGCGTCGCGCTTGCCGATGATCAGCCGCTTGTGCGTGAAGGCTTCCGGTACGTCATCAACGCCCAGACGGATATGACAGTTTCTGGCGAGGCCGGCGACGGTCACGATATTATAGCACTCGCAAAACAAACAAAACCTGACGTCATCCTCATGGATGTCCAGATGCCGCATTGCTCAGGCATCGAAGCGGCGAAAGACATCATGTCCGCCCTTCCAGATACAAAGATTGTCATTTTAACGACCTTTGACACGGAGGAATATGTATTTGAAGGCATCCGTGCAGGCGCAGTCGGCTATTTGCTGAAGGATGCGCTTCCTGAAGAATTGATAGATGCGATTCGCGCTGCGGCCAAGGGCGAGGCGATTTTCCGCACAGTCACGGCCGCTAAAATTATTAGTGAGACATTTCGGGCGAAACAGCAAACTCATGTCGAAGAACTGGCAGAGCCGTTCACCAAAAGAGAGCTCGAGGTTCTTCAGCAAATGGCCTACGGGCTGAGAAATGAGGACATTGCGGAAAAGCTTTTCGTCAGTGAAAGCACCGTGAAAACCCACGTGCACCGCATCCTGCAAAAATGCAATGCCCAAGACCGGACACAGGCAGTCGTTTTTGCCATTCGAAACGGTATTGTGCAATAGAAATCTCTCAACCCGCCATGATAAAATAAGACAAAGGAGATGATTGGAAATGAAAGAAGAAATCATTGAACGGTTTACTACATATGTAAAAGTCGACACACAGTCCGATGAATCCGTTGACACCTGCCCTTCCACACCCGGCCAATTGACATTAGGAAACATGCTCGTTGATGAGTTGAAGTCCATCGGCATGCAGGATGCAGCCATTGATGAAAACGGCTATGTCATGGCGACGCTCCCCTCCAATACTGAAAAAGACGTGCCGACAATCGGCTTTCTCGCTCACGTCGACACCGCTACAGACTTTACCGGCAAAAACGTGAATCCGCAAATCATCGAAAGCTATGATGGTAATGACATCGTTCTTAACGAACAGCTGCAGGTTACCCTGTCACCTGATCAATTCCCTGAGCTGTCTGGCTATAAGGGCCACACACTCATCACCACAGACGGCACCACCCTTCTCGGCGCAGACAATAAGGCCGGTATCGCTGAAATCATGACGGCCATGGATTACCTCATCAAACACCCAGAAATCAAGCACGGCACAATCAGAGTCGCCTTTACGCCTGATGAAGAAATCGGAAGAGGACCGCACAAATTTGATGTGAAACGGTTTAATGCATCCTTTGCCTACACGGTTGACGGCGGCCCGCTCGGCGAGCTTGAATACGAAAGTTTCAATGCCGCTGCCGCGAAAATTACGATTAAAGGCAACAACGTTCATCCCGGAACGGCAAAAGGGAAAATGATCAACTCTGCGAAAATCGCGATGAAGCTGAACAGCCTGCTGCCGGCAGACGAAGCGCCTGAATATACAGAAGGCTATGAAGGCTTCTACCATCTGCTGTCGATTCAAGGAGACGTAGAGGAAACAAAGCTTCACTACATTATCAGAGACTTTGACAAAGAGAACTTCCAAAGCAGAAAAGAAACAATGAAGCGCGCCGTTGAAGAACTTCAGAACGAATACGGGCAAGACCGGATTTTGCTGGATATGAACGACCAGTACTACAACATGAGAGAGAAAATTGAACCTGTCATCGAAATCGTCAACATTGCCAAGCAAGCGATGGAAAACCTCGGCATCGAACCGAAAATTTCCCCCATCCGCGGCGGCACCGACGGATCGCAGCTATCCTACATGGGACTTCCGACGCCAAACATCTTTACCGGCGGGGAAAACTTCCACGGCAAATTTGAATACATCTCAGCTGATAACATGGTCAAAGCCGTAAATGTCATCGTTGAGATTGCAAAGCTGTTTGAAGAGCAAGCGTAATGCCAAAAGCCAGTCCAAAAAAGGGCTGGTTTTTTTTATGTGAAAATGAAACATTTTAAACACGTCCTCCGTAAAACAAGTATCAACAAATGAGGAGGAAAAACAATGACAAAACATGCAATTGCTGCAAAGAGCCTATTGAAAAAATGGATCATTTCCAGGCCGCTTAACACGCAAAAGAAATCCAGCCCATTTCAAAAAATCAGAAAAATGTTCAAACGCTTCTTCTGACCAGTCATCCAAATCCCCAAAACAAAATCCGCATTCTCTCGTACCGCCCAAATGCTCCGTAATTTGGGTTTTTTGTGTTCAATTCCGCAAAATAGGGTATAAACTAATTAAGAAAGATAACGGCATCCAAAAACAGGTAATTTGAATTACTTTAATTTAGGTTAAAAGTTATATAAAGGAATTCATTTTATCGTCGATAGTAACTATAGAACCAATCATCAACAAGAACAATCACCATAATTCAAGACTATTTTCAGGTCATCAGGTTAGACTGTTTTTGAGGGGCAGTTATTTATTTTTATTTGATTTAGAATTTTTTGAATACTTTTTGACTTTTTATCCGTACAATAGAGAGTACCAAAACTTTTTTTGGGAGGTATGTAATATGATCCTATTTATTATCATCGCTTTATGCGGCTATCTTCTTTTTTCTTTCAGCAAGGACAATCGCCGCAAACCGCAAAAGACAAGCCCTCTTCCAGCAGCCGCATCTCATCACAACAACCTAATCGACCTTGACGCTATCCGCCAAAAACGCCGGATGCATCTTTCCTAATTCTATATTTCAAACGAAAAGGCTGCGGAATGACGCAGCCTTTTAAAATTATGTTGAGATAGAGCCTGAAACCTTTTTATCCTCTATCCGTAATTTCATACAAGGCAAATCCAAAAGGAGACTTCTGCAATGATCGAGTTATTTATGAAACAAAAAATGTTCTCATTTAAAGATGCATTCCACATTTATGACCGGGATGAACAAGAAATCTTCAAGGTAGAGGGGCGTTTTTTCTCGTTAGGGGACTCATTACAAATGACAGATTCATCCGGTAAAACGCTCGTTTCCATAGAACAAAAACTCATGTCTTTATTGCCGCGCTATGAGATTTCAATTGGTGGGAAAACGGTTTGTGAGGTAACGAAGAAAGTAACGTTTTTCAAACCGAAATTTGTGATTTCCGGCCTTAACTGGGAAATCGATGGTGACTTATGGAGGGATGAATTCCAGCTGACGGACGGGGAAAATGTCCGGATGTCAGTGAGCAAAAAGTGGCTCAGCTGGGGTGATTCCTATCATTTGCAGATTGCAAACGAGGAAGATGTTCTGATTTGCACTGCCATCGCGATCGTTCTTGATATGGTTTTATATAACGATGAAGATGAAAGTATTTTCTAAAAAGCATTGACAATTGATCCAAAAGTAATAATATTAAGATAATTGAAATTTAAATATGAAGTTGTACCTTATCAAGAGAGGTGGAGGGACTGGCCCTATGATACCCGGCAACCGCTGTTTCAAACAGAATGGTGCTAAATCCTTAAGAACATTGCGTTCTTGCAGATGAGGCGGAGATTTGATCGTTCAAGCTCTTCCTTACACAAAGGAAGAGCTTTTTACATGCTCAATATTTCAGAAAGAGGCGAATGACATGGCTCACCAAACGAATGTTGCAGGACAAAAAACAGAAAAACAACGCAAAGCACCTTTCCGCGCCGATCACGTCGGCAGTTTGCTTCGTTCCGCTACGGTGAAGGAAGCCCGGCAAAAAAAAGCGGCAGGTGAGATGACAGCGGAACTGCTTCGTGATATCGAAAATCAAGAAATCACCCGCATCGTGGAAAAACAAAAAGAAATCGGTCTTGAAGTGGTAACAGACGGGGAATTCCGCCGTTCCTGGTGGCATTATGACTTCCTGGAAGGGCTTGACGGAGTGGAGCCGTTCATCCCGGCTGAGGGGATTCAGTTCCATAACGCGAAAACGAAAGCGCGCAGCATCAAAGTGACGGGAAAACTCGATTTTACGAGCCACCCAGCACTTGCTGATTATCAATTTTTACATGAAGTTGCCGGTGGCGCGACACCAAAGCTGACGATTCCGAGTCCGAATATGCTGTTTTTTGGCGAAAAGGCGGATAAAGGCATCTATGACGATCAAGAGGAATATTTTCATGATTTGGCCCAAGCGTACAAAAAGGCAATCAAAGCCTTCTATGATGTTGGCTGCCGTTATCTCCAGCTTGATGATACGTCATGGTCTCTCTTCTTTGAGGAAAAAGGCAGAGAGGTTGTCCGGGCGCTCGGAGGCAATCCAGAAACATTGCCCGCCTTGTTTGCCAAAACGATTAACGATGCAGTGGCAGACCGGCCTGATGATTTAACGATCACAATGCACATTTGCCGCGGCAACTTCCGCTCAACCTGGGCGGCATCGGGAGGGTACGACGCTGTAGCGGAAACGATTTTGGACGGCTTAAACCTTGACGGCCTGTTCTTGGAATACGATGATGACCGCTCCGGAAACTTCGATCCGCTCCGTTTTGTGAAACGCAAGGATCTGCAAATCGTGCTCGGCTTGATCACATCGAAATACGGCGAGCTTGAAAATCCTGAGGATGTGAAACGCCGTATCAATGAAGCGGCGCGTTTTGTCAGCTTGGATCAGCTATGCCTCAGCCCGCAGTGCGGTTTCGCCTCTACAGAAGAAGGCAACCTTTTGACAGAGGAACAGCAATGGGCCAAGCTTCGCCATGTCATCGACATCGCCAACGATGTGTGATTGACAGAAATAGAAAATGTGTGAATAATAGATACTATCAGAAAATTTCATAAAAAGGTTTTCCTTATCAAGAGAGGTGGAGGGACTGGCCCTGCGATACCCGGCAACCGCTGTTTAACAGAATGGTGCTAAATCCTTTAGAGCAATGATTGCTCTTGAAGATAAGGTTGAGATTGTCACGCAAGCTCTTCCTTATCCAAAGGAAGAGCTTTTTTATATTTGAATGGAAAGAAGGAATGGACAACATGTCACAACAAACAACACCCGCAGAACAAAAATCACTTCAAAGAAAAAAACCGCCGTTTCGCGCGGATCAAGTCGGAAGCCTGCTGAGATCTGAGCCCGTCAAAAAAGCGCGGCTGCAAAAAGCGGCCGGCGATATTACGGCTGAGCAGCTTCGCCAGATCGAAAACGATGAAATCATCCGCATTGTGGAGAAACAGAAGGAAACCGGCCTGAACGTCGTGACAGACGGTGAATTCCGCAGAGCGTGGTGGCACTTTGATTTCCTTGAAAACTTAGATGGCGTTGAGCCGTTTACTCCTGAGCACGGAATCCAATTCCATAACGTACAGACAAAAGCACGCGGCATTAAAGTCACAGGTGATATCGATTTTTCAACTCATCCAATGCTTGAAGATTATTCATTTCTCCATAGCATTGCTGGTGACGCGACGCCAAAAATGACGATTCCAAGCCCGAATATGCTGTTTTTCCGCGGAAAACTGGAAAAGGATGCGTATAAAAACGACTATCATCTTTTCCAGCATGATGTATCCAAAGCATATAAAAAAGCGATTCAAGCGTTTTATGACAGAGGCTGCCGCTACCTCCAGCTTGATGATACGGCGTGGGCCGTTTTCTTATCAGAAAAAGGCTTAAAACAAATCGAAGCGTTCGGAACAACGCCTGACGAGCTTCGCCAGCTGTTTGCGAAATCCATTAATGACGCGATTGCAGACCGTCCGGATGACTTGACGGTAACCATGCATATTTGCCGCGGCAACTTCCAGTCCACTTGGACAGCAGAAGGCGGCTATGACGCAGCAGCCGAAACCATTTTTGACGGCTTGAATCTTGACGGCCTTTTCTTAGAGTATGATGATTCGCGCTCAGGCGGATTTGAGCCGCTCCGTTATGTGAAACGGTCTGATCTTCAGCTTGTTCTTGGTTTAGTGACATCTAAATTCGGTGAGCTTGAACATCCGGATGACGTGAAACGCCGTATCGAAGAAGCGTCCCGTTATGTCAGCTTAGACCAGCTTTGCCTCAGCCCTCAATGCGGATTCGCTTCAACTGAGGAAGGCAACAAGCTGACTGAAGAACAGCAATGGGCGAAGCTCCGCCATGTGGTTGAGATCGCGAATGATGTTTGGAAATAAGCAAAGAAAAACACACTTGATTCCTAGCGGAGCAAGTGTGTTTTTTATGTTATTGTGCGGTGTAGCCCCCATCAAGGACGACAGCCTGCCCAGTGACGCCCTTCGTCTTCTCGCTTGCTAAAAACACGGCATAATCCGCAATTTCCTTGACGGAAAGAAGCCGTTTTTGCGGCACAAGCGGAAAAATGACCTCTTCAAGTACCGAGTCGTAAGGGACATTTCTTGCTTTTGATAGATCGCTAAGCTGATTGCGGACAAGCTGGGTATCGACATAACCCGGACAGAGCGCATTGACTGTAATGCCGTGGGGCGCGCCTTCCAGCGCACCGACTTTTGTGAGTCCAATGACGCCATGCTTGGCGCTATTATAAGCGGATTTTCCCGCAAAACCGACTAAGCCATTAACAGACGCGATATTAATGATTCTGCCATACTGCTGTTTTTTCATGATCGGAAAAACATGCTTCATTGCAATAAAGGGCGCCGTCAGCATAACCTTGATCAGCAGTTCAAAGGTTTCTGTCGGAAACTCTTCAATCGGGGCGACGTGCTGTATACCGGCATTGTTCACCAAAATATCCAAGCGGCCGTATCGTTTTTGGATGGCGTCCACCATATCAGCAACTTGTGCTTCCTTTGTCACATCACACGAAATGGCCGCCGCGTCAAAGCCTTCTTCTGCAAGCTTGAAGGCTGCTTTTTCGCATGCTTCCTGACGGAGGTCTGAAACGATGACGCTGGCGCCTTCACGGGCGAATTCTCTTGCCATTTCGAATCCGATTCCGCCGGCAGCCCCAGTCACCAAGGCGACTTGTTTTCTCATGTCAAACACCTTCCCATTAAGAATTGAGTACAGACTGGCTTACAGCGAAATTCGCTTCTGTTTTTTCATAAACCTCTTCAATTGTGACGCCATCCTGAAGCTCCGTCAGTGTCATGCGGCCGTTCACAAAATCAAAAACAGCCAAATCCGTAATCAGCCTGTGCACGACTTTCTGGCCTGTCAGCGGCAGAGAGCATGTTTTTTTTACCTTTGATTCGCCATGCTTATTGACATGCTCCATGATGACAACAATCCGCTTCGCCCCGTTGACGAGATCCATGGCGCCGCCCATCCCTTTTACCATTTTGCCCGGGATCATCCAATTGGCCAAATCACCCTGCTCCGAAACCTCCATTCCGCCAAGGATAGCCAAATCGATATGCCCGCCTCTTATCATCGCGAATGACTCAGCGCTGTCAAAATAAGAAGCGCCCGTCACTTCGGTAATTGTTTCCTTCCCCGCATTGATCAAATCCGCGTCTTCCGTCCCTTCCAAAGGATAGGGGCCGATTCCGAGCAGGCCGTTTTCCGACTGAAGCATGACGTGAACGCCATCGGGTATCTCATTTGCGACAAGCGTCGGCATTCCAATCCCGAGATTCACATTCATGCCGTCCTTGATTTCTTGTACAGCCCGTTTGACCATCCGTTTTCTCGCTTCCTTCACTTCGTCTCACCCTTTCCCGATGCTTGCTGAACTGTTCGCTTTTCAATCCGTTTTTCTTGGCTCGTACCAAGCACGACATGCTGTACGTAAATTCCCGGCGTATGGATATGATCTGGATCGAGCTCTCCCGCTTCCACGATTTCTTCCGCCTCGGCAATCGTGATCTTGCCTGCCATGGCGGCAACGGGATTGAAATTTCTCGCCGTTTTCCGAAAAACCAAATTGCCCATGGTGTCCGCTTTCCACGCTTTGACGATCGCCACATCGCCGGTAATGCCTCGCTCCAGCACATATGTCCGGCCGCCGAATGTTTTATGTTCTTTTCCCTCGGCTATGGTGGTGCCGACGCCTGTCGCCGTATAAAATCCCGGTATGCCCGCACCGCCTGCACGAATTCTCTCGGCGAGCGTTCCTTGGGGAACAAGCTCGACCTCAAGCTCTCCGCTTAAAAACTGCCGCTCAAAAATTTTATTTTCACCGACATAGGATGCGATCATTTTCTTGATTTGCCTATTAGCCAAAAGCAAACCGAGCCCCCAGTCATCAACTCCGCAATTGTTGCTGACAACGGTTAAATCCTTTACTCCCTGATCTCTTATCGCCAAAATGAGCTGTTCAGGAATGCCGCACAGCCCAAACCCTCCCGCAATCAGCGTATCTCCATCATGAATCAATTTCGCAGCTTCTTTAGTAGATGACAACACTTTTCCCATATTGATGCCCCTTTCGTTTTCTCTTACACTAGGCCGGTCAGGCTGTAAATCGCGATCACAGCAAATACGGCAGCCGTTTTGATGAGCGTGATCGCAAAAATATCGCGATACGATTGCCTGTGAGTCAGTCCCGTCACAGCCAGAAGCGTAATGACGGCGCCATTATGCGGCAGTGTGTCCATCCCGCCTGACGCCATTGAAATGACTCGATGCATCACCTCCGGCGGAATATTGTAAGCCTGAATCGCCTGTAAGTACTGCTCTGACATCGCGCTTAGCGCAATGCCCATGCCACCTGAAGCCGAGCCGGTGATTCCCGCCAGCGCAGTTGTCGTAACGGCGCCATTGACAAGCGGATCGGTAAAAGTATGAGAAATTCCGCTGCTCAGCTTATGAAATCCCGGCAGCGCGGCGATAATGCCGCCGAACCCATACTCGGCACCCGTATTCATAGATGCCAGCAAGGCTCCGCCGATCCCTTCATTCAGCCCTTCCTTTATTTGACCAAACACGCTTCTCCAATCAAATAAAATCGTTGTGATGATGCCGATCACTAAAGCAATCTCCACCGACCAAATGGCAGCGGCAGAAGAAATATCAAGCCTGCCGAACTCCTTTAATCCTATGGAGGAAAAATCAAATCCATTCGGATACCACTTTGGCAGGTAAATGGTGAAGCATTTATTCACTGCACCGACAAGAATAAGCGGGACAAAGGCAAGTGCATCCCGAATCGGGCTTTTGTCCGGTTTAGCACGGGACTCAGTCGATTCAGGAGCAGCATTCAGCGAATCAAAACCGCCATAACCCTCGCCAGATGCCTGCGCTTTTTTCCGCCTTGATTCCAAATAGAGCATCCCAGCTGCCAGCACAATGACTGCGCCCATCAAACCCAGCCAAGGGGCGGCATAAATGTCTGTTTTGAAAAACGCCGTCGGAATGACATTTTGGATTTGCGGCGTTCCCGGAAGCGCGTCCATCGTAAACGTAAAAGCCCCTAAAGCAATCGTTCCCGGGATGAGGCGTTTCGGTATGTTTGCTTCTTGGAACATGTTTTTCGCAAAAGGATATACGGCAAATACGACAACAAACAGGCTGACGCCGCTGTACGTCAAGACAGCGCCCATCAGCACAATGGCAAGTATCGCTCTTTTTGCCCCGACAAGCCTGACAATCGTTTTCGCGATCGATGCCGCAAGTCCGGCCATTTCAACGACCTTTCCAAAAATCGCACCGAGCAAAAACACTGGGAAATACAGCTTAATAAACCCCGCCATCTTCTCCATAAAAATTGATGAGAAAAAAGGAAGCACATGGCTTGGATCTGTCAGCAGCACCGCGAATAACGCGCAAATCGGCGCAAACAATATGACAGAAAATCCCCGATACGCCGTAAACATCAGCAAACCTAACGCCAATAGAATGATGATCAGTTCCACACACATCCCCCATTTCTGTCAACTAGAAAGCGTTTACAAAACCTGTCCGCATCGGCTGTTTCCGTCCCCTTTCCATATGTACGAGAAGTGTGGGCCAACTATTCCGATTAAAAAAGGAAAGCCCCTTTTTTCGGAGCTTTCCTCTGCCATTCATTTCATTCCTATTAGGATATCAACATCAACCGTAATATCGGCTGATGTCATTTCTTTCAGCAGGCTGACTCGGTCTTTCGGCGCCGACCAGGCAAGCGGCGTCATCTTGAGAAGCCAGTGGATCGCCTGCCGGTCAAGCGTTTTGATATAGCGGAGCCTGACAGGACGGCTGTGCGCCGCATGTGCTGTAAAACGCTCAACAGCTGCCGCATTAGAGTACGTACGCCTTGGTGAATCAGTATATAAAAATTGCCTTAATTCTATTAAATAATCGCTTCGCGGCACTACTTTTATGAGCATGCCATCATTCTTCAGCAGTCTATGAAACTCTGCATAATTGGACGGCGAAAAAATAGACAGAACAACATCAAATTGGCGATCATGAAAAGGAGCACGCGCCACATCGGCAACCGCCCACATCTGATCTTTGAATGCCTTAGAAGCTTTTAAGATCCCATCCTTCGAAAGATCGATGCCGATTCCCATCGCTGCTTTCCCTGCATAATCAAACCCGCAAAGCGCATTCAAATGAGAACCCTCCCCGCAACCGCTGTCCAGGATGGTGAATGCCTCTTGACCGGATTTGGGATGGCTGATGAGTTCTGCTATCGTATCATGGAGCGGCTCAAAAAAACCACATTCTCCAATCAGCCTGCTCCTCGCTTCAAAAAGCTCGGCACCGTAACCGGATTTGACCGGCTTTGTCAGGAAGTTCACGTAGCCGTGCCGAGATAAATCAAATGTATGCCGCCGTTCTGTACAAATCAAGCTTTTTCCTGATGCCGCATCCATGGAAGAACCGCAGAGCGGACATCGAAACAAGCTGAAATCAACTGTTTGCTTCATGATAAAAAACACCTCATTCATTCATTTTTAGATAAATGAAAAAGGCATAGACAAATAAACCTGGGCCTATCTCAAAAATTGGCCAGGTCTGGCAGTTTGTCTACACCTGTCATTATCTATAACGAATGAATTGGATAATCATGAAAAAAACTCCCTTTTTGCTGTATGGGTTTCCCCTCTCCTATCATACAACAATTATCCAGAAACCGGAATGAGATGTTCAACGACTGCTTGTTTTCCAAAGTCATCCTGATTCAGAAAATGAAGTAATGCGTCTGCGGTTTCTTCAGGAGACTGTAATTTCCCCGCTTTCTCTAACTGAATGAATTCATCAACATAAGGAAAATCTTCTTTGCGGACGGAGCGGATTTCAGTTTGCAGCCGAGTGTCCACCACCCCGGGATAAACCGCTGCGATTTTCACTGGATTCCGCTGATTCTCCTGTTCTAAATTGATGCTTTTCGTAAAGGAATCCAGCCCCGCTTTTGACGTGCTGTAACAGCTTTGTGAGGGCATTAAATATTTGGCAGAGGCTGACGAGATATTCATGATTCGCTTATCCGTTTCGATGTGCTTCGTGTGCTGCACAAAATGGGAGGTCATAACCATCGGAGCAATTAAATTGATCTGCATATGCCGGGCAATATCCTCCGCTTTATTATGTTCTATCGGCGCCACAGGTGACAGCACGCCGGCATTATTGATCAAATAAATGCCTTCCGGATGCGGATCTCGTTTGATATGTGCAAACAAATTTTGAAAAAATGCTTCAATTTTGTGGGTCTCTTTGAGGTCGAACGAGTAATATTGCATATGGTTGTCCTGATCTATCAGGTTTTGATTAGGACGTCTTGATATACAATACAGCCGATGGTTAGAATCGATGAGCTTTTGGGCTAAGGCTTCTCCAATTCCTCTTGACGTGCCCGTAATGATAATATGCTTCATTATTTTTCCCCTCCTGATTTTCAATCATCATATCAACATAGCAATCCAGCATGTTTTTCCTTTATTTTCTCATTTCAGAATATAAATTTTATTATTGTGAAAATAGTTAAAAAGGTTGATTTTCAAAAAGTGAAAGGATAAAATACTGCTATCATCTTAGAAAAAGACATTCTTGTATATGATCAGTAATATGGTCTGATTGTTTCTACCTAGTAACCGTAAAAAACTAGACTACAAGAAAGTTTGAATAAATTTGAACGAGTTGAAAAGGACAAGTTCTTTTCTGTTTGCTCTTATTTTTCACACTTTCTGCACTTCCAGAATTTGTGAAGGATAAGAGCTTTTTTTGTTTCCATAATAACCCTCATAGGAGTTGCTATCATGTACTTTTTACTAAACCTTGTTGGTCTCATTGTGATTATGGCAGTTGTATTCCTATGTTCTCCGCAGAAAAAGAAAATCAAGTGGCGCCCGATCATGACATTAATTGTTCTGGAATTGCTGATTACTTGGTTTATGCTGGGAACAAAAGTCGGAAGCTGGGCCATCGGTAAAATTGGTGATTTCTTCACTTGGCTGATTGCTTGCGCCAGTGACGGTATCGCGTTTGCCTTTCCGTCAGTGATGGCGAATGAAACAGTAGACTTTTTCTTTAGTGCGCTTCTTCCAATTATCTTTATCGTCACATTCTTTGATATTCTAACATATTTCGGAATTTTGCCTTGGCTGATTGATAAAATCGGATGGGTGATTTCAAAGGCTTCCCGCTTGCCGAAATTAGAAAGCTTTTTCTCTATTCAAATGATGTTCCTGGGAAATACCGAGGCACTTGCGGTCATCCGCCAGCAGCTTACGGTATTAAATAACAACCGCCTGCTTACATTCGGTTTAATGAGCATGAGCAGCATCAGCGGCTCTATTATCGGATCTTACCTGTCAATGGTGCCGGCGACATACGTGTTTACAGCGATTCCTTTAAACTGCTTAAATGCGCTGATTATCGCAAACCTGCTGAACCCTGTTCACGTGCCGGAGGATGAAGATATCATCTATACACCGCCTAAAGAAGAAAAGAAAGACTTTTTCTCTACGATTTCTAACAGTATGCTTGTCGGCATGAACATGGTTATCGTAATCTTGGCCATGGTGATCGGATATGTCGCACTAACGTCAGCAGTGAATGGCATTCTTGGCGTTTTCGTACACGGCCTGACCATCCAGACGATTTTTGCTTATCTGTTCAGTCCGTTCGCATTCCTGCTTGGATTGCCAGTGCATGATGCGATGTATGTTGCTCAGCTGATGGGCATGAAATTGGCAACGAACGAGTTTGTTGCGATGCTTGACTTGAAAAACAATCTCAAATCCCTTCCGCCTCACACCGTTGCGGTGGCGACGACATTCCTGACGTCCTTCGCAAACTTCAGTACGGTCGGCATGATTTACGGCACGTACAACTCGATCCTTGACGGAGAAAAGTCAACGGTCATCGGGAGAAACGTGTGGAAGCTCCTCGTCAGCGGAATTGCGGTATCTTTATTAAGTGCTGCGATTGTCGGCCTGTTTGTGTGGTAGAAACATTGAGCCATATCCCTTTTCGGATATGGCTCTTTTGATTATTGATAAATAGAGGCTGGAACCTGCACATCCCGAATTCCTGCTACATAAGGCCCCAAGTCATACTGGCCGAAGACGATGGCGATCCCATTTGCCGTAAAGTAAAACATTGTGTTTTGGTTTAGGGTGATATCCTCTTTCTTTACATCAGGGAAAAACAGCTCATCGTGTTTTTTGATATAACTATACAGATAATCTCTCGTTTTGCTGACTTTTGTTTTGGTGTTCAGAATCTGATTCAGCGTCACGCGCTTTTGTGTGTTCAAGTCATAGTTGAAAGACTGAACAGACGTTAAACCATGGGCGCCACCTGAATAGATATAATTGAGCGTTTGAATGCTGAGCTTGCCCGCCGCATTGTACTTGACGCTGAAGGATGTTTGATATTCCGTTTTGAAGCCTTGTTGTTCACCTGCTTTTTTGTTTTTCAGATATTCCTGATACGATTGTTCAATGTAGGCTTTCAGCTCTTGATTGATTTTCTTTTCAAAAGCCGCATTCCCGATGTGATGCACTTGTGGATACTTTAATTCCTTGATTTTTTTGTACGTATGGGTGCTGACAGTTGGTTTTTTCGTTTGAACTGCGTTTAAAGATGGGGCTGCATATGCAAATACGGAAAAAAGCAAGACTGCAATCCCCGCAGCTTTCAGTATGTTTTTCCACTTCATTCGATCTCCTCCTTTGATGTCGCTGTTTATCATTCCCTTATTTAAGCAATTCACACTTTTATAGACTGATTAAGTCGAAAGAAGTTTCTAGGTCTAACAGCATGATTTTTCCCACTAAAAAAGAGACACAGAATGTCTCTTTTTTATCGCCCGGAAATCGCTTCATGAACAGCTTGTGCCAAATCTGTATTTCCGAACATCTCTAATACCGCAATGACAGTCTGGTTCGGAATGTGCTCTGCTTCGTGTTTTGGCACGACCAGATCGTCCATGGTTTTTTTCAAGCTTTCATTCAGCCTTTGCTGCGGATACGCTTTGGCGTACAGCTCCATCGGATCAAGGTCATGGTTCACGCACCATTGGGCAAACACCAAAATCATCATATTTTCATCGCGTTCGTAAGCTTCAGCGAGCTGTTTTTCGTTCATTTGTCATGCTCCTTATGAAAAGTATCTTTCTTTAAGATACAGGAGCCGATCAAATTCGTCTATCCCAATGGCGATGAGCGGCAACCGCATCAATAAATGCCTTGCTGAATGCGGTGTAGTCAGATTCATCTTTAGCCGTCACGATGCCTGGTCCCTCTGTTGTTCCGACAGAGGATTGAAGAAGGTCAATTCCTTCATTTGCCGCACCGATCGCCTTGTAGTGATCGTAAGCTTCCCTGATAAACGCCATCGCTTGTTTGTTGTCTTTTAACTCCGGCCCTCCTGCGGCATAGACGGCATCATACAGAACAGAGTCAACAGTAAGAAACGTGCCGCCGGCCTCCAGCTGCTGTCCGGTGTCGCTTGTCATATACCCTAGATTTTGACTGATGATATCCACTGTAACTCCTTCATTCTTTAAAGCATCCAGCACTGTTTGCAGCTCTTTTTCGTGAAATCCGTTTCCAGCAAGTACAGCGACTTTTCTTGTTGACGCGGTTTTCACTGTACGGGCTTGGCTTAACGCAGGCGAAGTAAGAATTTCTTTAGATGCTTTACGCTTCGCTGGCGCCGCCACACCTACTCCTTTGGCGATTTCTTGCGCCAAATCTTCATCGACATTGCTGAAGACATCAACGACCTGCCGCTGGACGTCTTTGCTTTTGACCTTCCCGACCTCGAAGCAGAAAGCAGAAATAATGTGCTGCTTCTCCACAGGAGACATGCTGTTCCAGAACAGCTTCGCCTGTGAGTAATAATCGTTGAAGCTGTCGCTTCGCTGGCGGATTTTTTTGCCCTCGACTTTTTCCTGATAGTGGACGTATCCGCCTTCTTCAGCTGTCGCAGGCGACGGATCATTGTTTTGCAGAGAGTTTTTATGATAAGCGACAGGTCCCTTATTGATCGTCATCCGGTGATAGCCGTCATACTGGTTGTTATGGAATGGACATACCGGCCGGTTAATCGGAAGCTCATGGAAGTTCGGGCCGCCAAGGCGGATGAGCTGTGTATCTGTATAAGAGAAAAGCCGTCCCTGCAGGAGCGGGTCATTTGTAAAGTCGATGCCCGGGACGACATTTCCAGGGTGGAATGCGACCTGTTCTGTTTCCGCAAACACATTATCCTGGTTGCGGTTCAGCGTCATTTTCCCAATGATTTTCACTGGCACGAGCTCTTCCGGCCACAGTTTGGTCGGGTCAAGAATATCAAAATCAAACTTGAATTCATCCTCTTCGTCAATCATCTGCACGCCAAGCTCGTATTCAACCGTGCCGCCGTTTTCAATTGTTTCCCACAGATCGCGGCGGTGGAAATCGGGATCTTTCCCGGCAATTTTTTGCGCTTCATCCCATACGAGAGAATGCACGCCGAGCACCGGTTTCCAATGGAATTTCACGAAACGCGCCTTCCCTTGCTCATTGACAAAACGGAACGTGTGGACGCCGAAGCCTTCCATCATTCTGTAGCTGCGCGGAATGCCTCTGTCTGACATCGTCCACATCACCATGTGAGCCGACTCAGGGTTATTGGCGACAAAATCCCAAAACGTATCGTGAGCAGTCGCAGCCTGAGGCATTTCATTGTGTGGCTCAGGCTTAAATGCGTGAACCAAATCCGGAAATTTGATCGCGTCCTGAATGAAAAACACCGGAATATTATTTCCCACAAGGTCATAATTTCCTTCTTCAGTATAAAACTTTGTCGCAAAGCCTCTGGCATCCCGCACCGTGTCTGCGGAGCCTTTAGAACCCGCAACCGTAGAGAAACGGACAAATACCGGTGTCTTCACTGAAGGGTCCTGAAGAAATTTGGCCCGTGTATACTCGGTCATTGGCTCGTAAACCTGAAAAAAGCCATGCACGCCATACCCGCGCGCATGCACAACGCGCTCCGGAATCCTCTCATGGTCAAAGTGCGTCATTTTCTCCCGGAAGTGAAAATCCTCCATCAGCGTCGGGCCGCGAACCCCGGCTTTTAACGAATGCTCATCCTCTGACACCCGCAAGCCTTGGTTTGTCGTCATTTTCTTCCCGCTGTTATCGGTCCTGTACTGTTCAAGCTGCTCGTCCTTTGAGTGTTCATTTACACGTTTATTTTGATCATCACTCATGTCTGTTCCCCCTTTTTAAAACGAAACATTCTACAGCACATTTACCCGTGGCGTCCTTCAGATAAACTGCCAATCCGCTCAATAGGATTTTAGGTCTACATATCAGGATGAGGTCATACACATTTGAAATAAGCCTTCTTTACAGAAAGAAAGTATGGAAGCGCTTACGAAAAAAAGCTGTTGAATAGGGGAGGTCATATCATGCTTGCCATACTCGGTTTTGTGATGATGATTGTTTTTATGTACCTTATTATGTCTAACCGGCTTTCCGCACTTATTGCTTTGATTGTCGTTCCTGTTGTGTTTGCCCTGATCAGCGGATTTGGCAAAGATCTTGGCGAGATGATGATTCAGGGTGTTACAGACCTCGCTCCTACCGGGATTATGCTGTTATTCGCCATCCTGTATTTCGGCATTATGATCGACTCAGGCCTGTTTGATCCTCTCATTGCCAAAATCTTATCGTTTGTCAAAGGAGACCCGTTAAAAATCGCCGTAGGCACAGCGGTTCTGACTATGACCATTTCGCTGGACGGAGATGGGACAACAACCTATATGATTACGATTGCGGCGATGCTGCCACTGTACAAACGGCTCGGCATGAATCGTTTGGTGTTAGCGGGAATAGCGATGCTCGGTTCGGGGGTTATGAATATTATCCCGTGGGGCGGGCCGACTGCGAGGGTTTTGGCCTCCTTAAAATTGGACACGTCAGAGGTCTTCACGCCGCTGATTCCCGCTATGATCGCCGGCATTCTCTGGGTGATCGCCGTTGCTTATATCCTCGGAAAGAAAGAGCGGAAGCGGCTCGGCGTCATTTCGATTGATCACGCACCGTCTTCCGATCCAGAGGCTACGCCGCTGAAGCGTCCCGCTCTCCAATGGTTTAACCTGCTGCTGACTATCGCTCTGATGGCCGCTCTGATCACCAGCCTGCTGCCGCTCCCTGTTCTTTTTATGACCGCGTTCGCCATCGCCTTGATGGTCAACTATCCAAATGTCAAAGAGCAGCAGAAACGAATCTCGGCGCATGCGGGTAACGCGTTAAACGTTGTCTCAATGGTGTTCGCGGCAGGGATATTTACAGGCATTCTTTCCGGCACAAAAATGGTGGATGCCATGGCGCATTCTCTCGTTTCACTCATCCCTGACGCCATGGGTCCGCATCTGCCGTTGATCACTGCGATCGTCAGCATGCCCTTCACCTTTTTCATGTCGAATGACGCCTTTTACTTCGGTGTCCTTCCCATCATCGCCGAAGCTGCTTCCGCTTACGGAATAGACGCCGCTGAAATCGGAAGGGCCTCCTTGCTGGGTCAGCCCGTGCATCTGCTCAGCCCGCTCGTGCCTTCCACCTATCTATTGGTCGGAATGGCAGGCGTCAGCTTTGGCGACCATCAAAAATTCACTATTAAATGGGCCGTGGGGACAACGATTGTGATGACGATTGCGGCGCTTTTGATCGGGATTATTTCGTTTTAATCAAAAAAGGATTTCCGCTGGCGGAAATCCTTTTCTGTACATTATTTTTTTGTATAGCGCACCCAGTCGTAATGAGCGTATAGCGGATTTACACCATTGTAGGAACCGAGCCAATCATCGACACCCGTGCCATTCCACAGGTTCATCATGATTTTTCCTGGTGTTGTCGGAATTTGGTTTGTTGCAGTATGTTTTAATTGCCCATCGACATACCATTTAATAGAGTTTGGCTGCCAATCGAACGCATACGTATGATAGGCATTGGCTGCATCAAACCCGAGATCCACAACCTTCTCATGGTTTCCTGCACCATTTGTATAATAGTTAAATTGAACCTTTGTTGTGTCTTTTCCTAAAAATTCGATATCAATCTCATCCCAAGGGGTTCCATCTGTTGGACCTGTGTAAGTGAAGAACGATGAAACGATCCCTGTGTTTTTAGCTGGTTTCATTCTGACTTCATATAGTCCATAGCCATATGTTTGGACAGAGCGGTTTTCCCCGCAATCAAACTTGTTATAAGATGGACTTGTTAGCGCCAAACGCATTTCACCCAATGATGTCATTGATACGTTGTTAGCACGCCAAGTGCAGTTGAACATATCTCCATTTGAATAACCATCTGCTTTTTGCCAAAAGCCAGAGTTATAGCCGTTAAAAGGGTCAAAAAACGATCCACCTGTTTGAGCCGAGGCAGTAGAAGTGACTGCAAACAAACTCATAAACAATCCAGTGACAAGAAGCAACAACACTCGTTTCAGATAAGGCATATTGGCATTCCCCTTTCATTGAAAGCGTTTTCTATGTTGATCTTACATGATTCTTTTAAAAGGGGACATCGGTCAAAATAATGATAATAACGAATCTTACTGATTGCTATGATCACCCTCCCTCTAAAAAAATAAAAACCTAAATTACCATTAGCCCAGACATAAATGATCCGCACTCATTGTAATTTAGGTTTTGCCTGCTTTATCAGTAACAATCCTACCATCATCATATTGAAATGTAAGAAAAAACGAACACACGAAAATAAAAATGTCAGCGCTCTCATTATGCTTGTTTGACTATCCTTTCTATGTGAATCGTTAAATACAACAGCTCGTCACTGGTGAGCTTGTGCTCATACTCCCGCTCAATGTAGGTTTGGATTTTCTTCGTGCAGTCATACGCCCGATGATACTTTTCTCTCACTGTCTCCAGCAAAAAATCATCCTGGCTTTCCATATGTGTACCGTTAAAAAGACGCTGTGCGAAAAACTTTAAGTGGGTGACGAACCGATAATAGTGAAGCGATTCTTCATTGAATTCAATTTTAAAATGGTATTTTACAATACTCAAAATCTCTTGCATGACTTTTGTAATGTTGATGATATTGGGCATCTCTTCATTCAGCTCGGCATTGACAATATGCAGAGCAATAAAGCCTGCTTCATCCTCTGGCAGAGACACGCCAGTCTTGTTTTTTACCATGGCCAACGCTTCTTTGCCAATGGCAAATTCGTCTTTGTACAGCCGTTTTGTTTCCCACAGCAAGGCGTTTTTGATATCAAGCCCTTTCTGATTGCGCTGGATGGCAAAGTTAATATGATCGGTCAGCGACACATAGATGCTGTCGTTGAGCTTTTTGCCGAGCTGTAATTTTGCGTAGCTGATAATCTCTTCGGATACTTCCATGCACTCGATCGGTATATCATACAAAAGGGTTTTAAATTTTTCTGATACATCCTTGTTATCGAGCGTAAACACCTTCTCAATGCGGGCTTCATCGACATCATCGCCGGACTTTTTCTGGAACGCGAGCCCCCTGCCCATGACAACCAACTCTTTTCCCTGTTCATTGACCACGCTGATCACATTATTGTTGATCACCTTCGCAATTTTCATGACATGTCCCTCCAATCAACTAAGAACAGGCTATATCTTGATTGTACATCCTTTTTGCACTAGGTCAATATCATCAGGGAAAGACGGGAACCAGTTAGTACAATTCACTCAATACCGGCTGTCCGGGCTGTTTTTGAAGCAGCGCCTCCAGGTAGCGTTCAAATAATGCCTTATCCGCTTTCTGCTTTCTGACAATGCTATTTATGATTTTGACGCTTTCAGCGCTGTATTGTGTATATTGTTTTTTCAGCTGATCCAGCTGCTGTCTTGTCGTCTTCGCGTTTTTCGGTGTGACTTGGCTGATGAGGTTGATCATACGGCCTGTGATCTCAAAAAAAGCGGCTCTATTTTCTGTCAGCTGCTGAATTTCGCTGCGGATCATGTCTTGATTTCGCGTTTTTTCAAGCAAGGCGATCGCCTCGCTGTTTTGTTTTTTGAGCGATTTGCTTTCAATTTTAATCGATTCAAGGTTCTCTTTCGCAATGTCTGCTTCTTCTTCAGTCATGCTGCTTCGCACGAAGTATTCTGGATTGCCGATCCCATAATCAAATGCTTCGCTCACTTTGATCATGGAACTGAACACAATGGCCAGCTGCCTTTCGCTTGCAAGGGCTTGGAAATCCTGCTTTTTCTTACTGCTCATCGGTTTGGCTGCGGTTTGTTTTACTGTCTTTTGATCACAGTCTGCGAACGTCTGAGCCTCACCTTCACTTTCGCATGCGCTCATCACAAGAACTGTGACCAGCAGGCTTATACACAAGCCTATTCGCCTCATGCTCTGTCTCCTCTCTGCTGAATCCTTCTGGAAAATACCATAAAATATAGTTAAATGGTACCAGATGCACCTAACCCCAGCAATAAATCAAAAGTATGATTTGAAGCGAAAAAACATAAATATTTTGTAAAAATTGACGTGCATTCCATTCTTTTCAGGCCCATTTCTCGTACAATAGAAGTATCGTTACCGGAGAGGGGCTCTGATGATGAAACGTTTTTCGAAACAAGAAAACAGCTGGGTGTTATATGACTGGGCAAATTCGGCTTACTCAATTGTCGTGACCACCGCGGTGTTTCCGTTATTTTATAAATCAGCGGCTGCGGAAAGCGGTGTCAGCGCCGCTCAATCGACTGCCTATCTGGGCTATACCATTGCGATTTCAACATTTATTCTTGCGATGCTCTGCCCTATTTTAGGCACAATCGCCGACTATGAAGGGTGCAAGAAAAAGTTCTTCGGTTTCTTTGTGTCTGCCGGTGTCGCCAGCACCGCGATGCTCGCCTTTATCCCTAGTGAACATTGGCTGCTATTGTTGCTGTTTTATACGATATCGGCTATCGGTTTTTCCGGCGCCAATGTGTTTTATGATGCCTTTCTCGTGGACGTCACGCCTGAGAAGCGGATGAATCTCGTCTCAGCACGGGGTTTTGGCTTAGGATACATTGGAAGCACGATTCCATTTATCATCAGCATTGCTGTCATCCTGCTCGCTCAAGCAGAAACAATTCCAATGTCTGTATCGGCTGCAAGCCAGCTGTCCTTTTTTATAACGGCTGCTTGGTGGGGGCTGTTCACCATCCCCATGATCAAACATGTCCATCAACGCTATTACATCAAAAGAGAACCTCATATTGTCATCAACAGCTTTAAGCGGCTCGGCCAAACGATGAAACGGATCAGGCAATACCGGGCACTGTTCCTCTTTTTACTCGCTTATTTCTTTTATATCGACGGTGTCGGCACGATTATTACGATGTCGACATCCTATGGATCAGATTTAGGGATCGGCTCCTCAAGCCTTCTGATCATCCTATTTGTCACCCAGGTCGTCGCCGCGCCGTTTTCGATTGTATACGGAAAACTGGCAGAACGCTTCACGGGGAAGACAATGCTGTACGTTGGGATCGTCATTTATATGATTGTCTGCGTGTACGCCTATTTTATGGAGACAACGCTTGATTTCTGGATACTGGCCATGCTTGTCGCCACCTCGCAGGGCGGTATTCAAGCCCTCAGCCGTTCCTATTTCGCCAAGCTTGTGCCAAAGCGCCACGCCAATGAATTCTTCGGTTTTTACAACATTTTCGGGAAATTCGCCTCAATTATGGGACCGCTGCTCATTGCCGTGACCGCCCAGCTGACCGGGAAATCCTCGACTGCGGTGTTCAGCCTGATCATTTTGTTCGTGATTGGCATTGTGATACTTGCCTTTGTTCCGGAGGAGACCAGCGCCGATGTCAGCCAGCAGCAAAATGACCTGCCCCTTTAACTGGGAGCAGGTCATTCATCATTTATTCGCTTTATTTACCTTGAGCTTTTTCCCTTTGACGGTTGTGTTCTTCATCACTTGGAGAACATGAGGGCCTTTCCCATTTAAAATCTCAACGTATGAGGCGTTATCCATAATCGTGATGATGCCGATGTCATCAGCTGACACACCATCAATTTTGGCAATCGTTCCTACAAAATCAACGGCTCTGATTTTCTTTTTCTTTCCGCCGTTAAAATATAGCTTCATAATGTCTTTATTCAGCTCTTCGCTTTTGTCCTTTTTGCTTTCCGGACGGTCATTCATTTTAGCTAGAAATTCAGGTTTCTTTCTAGCCACTTCCTCTTGAGAAGGGGCCTCCATTTTTTGAATCTCAAATCCGATATATTCTTCAATGTCGGCTAAAAACCGTTTTTCGAAGGCCGCGACAAACGAAATGGCCTTTCCTTTGTTCCCTGCGCGACCTGTCCGGCCTGTGCGGTGCACGTAGCTTTCCTTTTCAAGCGGCAAATCATAGTTGATGACAAGGGAGATATTTTCAATATCAATCCCGCGCGCGGCGACATCTGTCGCGACTAGGTAACGGTACTCGCCCCGTTTAAATTCATTCATGACGTCGAACCGGTCTTCCTGAATCATTCCGCCGTGAATTTTATCGCATGGATATCCTAAGTCATCCAATTCATCGGTCAGCTGATTGACGTGCTCTTTCGTTCGGCAGAAAATGATGCAGCTATCGGGATTCTCCGTCATCAGCACATCTTTCAGCAATGAAAATTTATTCTCTTCTCTTACTTGAATCACCGCATGTTCAATATTCCTTGTGGTTAGGCCGGCCGCTTTGATTTCGATATGCTCCGGGTTTTGCATATATTGACGGCTCAGCTTCTCGATATCCTGCGGCAGCGTTGCCGAAAACAGCATCGTCGTGCGCTCAGTCGGCAGATGCTTGATAATCGCCTCCACCTGCTCGATGAAGCCCATATTCAGCATCTCATCCGCTTCATCAATGACCAAATAAGAGAGACGATCCAACGGCAGCGTGCCTTTTTCAATATGATCCAGAACACGTCCCGGCGTGCCAACAACAATGTGGCTTTTTTGCTTAAGCTCGGCTTTTTGTTTATCGAAGGAGGACTTTCCAAATACAGCTGTCGCTTTGATTCGTTTAAATCGTCCGATGTTCGTGATATCCTCTTTTACTTGCACCGCAAGCTCACGGGTCGGTGTTAAAATAAGCGCCTGCGGCTTGTTTTCATCCCAATCCGCCAGCTCACAGAGAGGAATCCCGAACGAAGCCGTTTTCCCGCTTCCCGTCTGTGATTTGACGACTAGATCCTTTCGTTCAAGGGCAGCCGGGATCACGCTCTGCTGCACCTTGGTCGGTTCTGTATATCCCAGTCCTTCCAGTGCTCGTAAAATGTCATGACTGATTTGATAGTTTTTAAAATGACTCATGTATAAACTCCTGTCTCTTGCAGATGTTCTCATTATACTCTAATTGACGAAGGCGTATGTGTTTTGTCGAAAAAATGACGTGTTAAAAGCCATCGATTCCCTGGCGTTTTAGCTCTTGAACAGCCAATCGCGCCAGTGCGTCGGCCCCCGCGCGGTTCGGATGCAGCGTATCTCCGTCCATATAAAGCGCGAGTGTTTTTTCCGGACCGATCGATGTAAAGTATGCCGAGCTGAGGACATTTAAGTCAATGAGATGTGTTTTTTCCTCTTCGGCCAAAGCCAAAATAGAGGCCCTGTACCATCTGTTTACAGACGAATGGATGCCTTCAGAGGTAAAATCGGTCGCCCGGCCCTGAGGCGTTGATAGGATGACGTCCGCTCCTTTCGCTTTCACCTGGCGGATCATATCACGCATCATCTCTTTAAACTCCGCTTCAGATTCATTATGCTTCGGATTTGTGTCATTAATGCCGAGCTGCAAGATAAAATAATCCCCCGGCTTGATGTACTTCAGGATCGCCTCAAGCTGTCCATCATTTCTGAATCCTCTCGCGATCTGTCCGCCAGACGCCATGTTCCTCACTTGAAAGGTGTGTTTATCGATATAGTGAGGCAGCATCTGCCCCCAGCCCGCCTGCTTGCTGCTGTTGAGCGGATAATAATTGCACACCGTCGAGTCGCCGCCGACATAAATGGTTCGGTTCGTCACCGGCTGATCAGACAATTTCTTTATTTTCAGGGCGCTAAGCGTAAAAGCGGTGCCAGCTTTCCCCTCTGTCACCAGCAGATTCAGCTGCCCGTCGGTGACAGGAATTTGGAACGTATCCTCCGCGCCATCCCCTGTCATATTGATGACCTGAAACACGCCCTCCGCCGCCACACTGGCCCTTACCGTATTGCCAAGCGTCGCCTTCACCTCATAAAGGCCGTTCGGGAGATCCACTTGAAACGTGTTATTGCTTTTCGTCCCATACGCTAAAAATTGAACCGCATCACTCTTCACACCAGTCCCGGATGCCGCCACATCCTTCACATTCTCCGGTGTTTGAAAGCCGTAGCCCTTTGACCGGTCATACCGATCAGACGCCCTAACACCAATGTAATCAGGCTCAACCGAACCGCTTCCAAAATCAAACTGATACACCTTCTGCTCCGCTGCCTTCACACTCTCATTCCCGTCAAAACACAGCATCAACATCATTACAAAAACCGCAGCCATCCATTTTTTCATCAAGAAACCCCCCCTCTATGAAAACACATACATTAATGCATACTCGGTGATTGTTTCTTTATGATGGCTGAAGGGAGAAAAAAATGGCGTTGAGGAATAAAAATGAGGGGAGAGTCTCAAGAAGGGGAAAATCAGTGTGACTTCTTGTCACACTTGATCACATCCCAACCTCCGCAATAGAAGCTTATTTGGTCTTCTTCGTCATACACATAATAACGGAGTCTTTCCCATTGATCATCAGTCGGTTCAATCTCCAACTCAACCGCATCGATGGATTCAAGGTCATCCAGCCTTGATGCACTAATGTCTTCAAACCGCAAATGGATGTCACAGGTTTGAGCAGATAGTTTTAATTCAAACACAGGAATATGGATATAACGATCATCTTCTTTCATATAGAAAGAAAACTCGTTTAATGTAAATGGACCTGTATCCGCATCAGAAAGATGCTTTTTCAATTTCTCGTATTGTGTGATATACAAATGAATTCCCCCTATTTTTTTGATTCACTGCCAACCATATAAATGTCCACTGCATCGTATTCAAACCACATGATCCGTTCGCCTGAGTCCGTGAGGCATTGGAGCTTCCCTTCTGAAAAATAGCTTTTATCCGGTTTAGGATCAGTGATCAGAAAAACATCGTCATTGATGGAAGCTAACAGAAAGAGATAACCTGCAATGTCACGGTCTGCTTTCTGTATTACGGATTCGAAACGGAATTCCCTTTTGGCCAGCTTCGTCAACTTGTAAGCATGTCCTTCAAAATACTCGGAAAGGTGTTCTATAAATGAACCAGTCGTTATTACCTGTATCATGATTCGATCGTAGGCAAGCCCTTCCCAAAAACGATAAAACGACTCTGCATCTTCAAGTTCACAAGACATAACAACTTGGTGAGGCTTAAGAACGATCATGTCCAAATTGCCGATACTGCTTATAGAGGTTATTTCCATAAAATCTTCCCCTTATCAGTTGGATAGCGCAACGCAAATCTCTTGCCTGACTTGTTCATACAAGAGAATGTGATGATACAGATCCTTATCGTTTTTGATCATATCCGGAAGTATATCAGGATACAGCTCAAAAAAGCTTTTCTCCAACGAACGCCGCTGATGCCGGGGCATCCTTTTATTCACCAGCACATAATCCAAACTGCCATCAACTAGCATAAAAAACTCATAGATTTCCGCTTCAAAGCCGTACAATTCATCAGGGTACGGCATTTCTTCAAGCTCTCGCTGTCTTTTTTTCAGTTTTTGAAGCACGTTGATCCTCTCCTCACCCTATTCAACTTCCATCACCTCATATTGCCGGCAATAAAAACGGAACGTCTCCTCTTCCCATTCTTCCACAAGGTAGATGCCTTGCGGCTGCGATTCAATGCTGAGAAGGCAATCAGACATATCCGAAAGGGTTTCGATTTCTCGTATCGTAACGGCTGAAACGTCTTTGAATATGACAACAATCGTGCGTGAATGATAAACAGCTACTAGCTCAATCGTATAAATGGCACCAAGCACGTGATCTGTTTCCCGATAAAAACGCCATTTCTTGATATGCTGAAACAAAATAGGAGTAGCTCCTGAAATACTCAATTTTGATTCCTCCGTTGATAGCGTCTTTATACTCCATACTCACAGTAAGGCTTCAAATCAGGAAAAGCATCCTTCAACATTCTTTCTATGTTTTCATCGGTCACTGTAAATATAATATCTGTTGAATCAAAGAAACCGACTTCAAAAATACACTCTTTCACAGGAGAAACATAATCATCTACATAATAGTCAACATTCCCATCGACAAAAGGCACATTTGTTAGATTATAGGGTAACGTCTCTTTAGGTACAGCTGTTAAAGTAGAAAAAATCACATAAACCTTAAATTCATTTAATATTCGATGAAACTCCTCACCTGTGATAAAAAGATAGTCTTCACGCCCGCCAATGATATCGTTCCAATGATCTTTATCCTCGGATACATCCATCATATTCAAAATATCGCCAATGACCCAATGATACTCAGTGATAGGGAGAGGGAATTGTTTGAAAAAATCACTTAAAAGAAAAAGTTCAGAATTCGCATATTCCAGACAATACCTGCTCATATGTACCTCCCCACCAATAAAACCCTTTTTACAACTCATACTTGATCAATTCCTCCATCGAGGTTCCTTTGAAATATTGATAAAGAATATCCTCGATACTCAAATGACCAAATAGCCCAATCGGATTGCTAAACGTCTTCCCCCGCTTTTCATCAACCTCTATTAAATCACTCTCTGACGCTAATGAATCGTCTTGGCTAATGAGGTATTTTCCATCTTCATACATGACAAATGTTATAGCAGATTGATCAAATTTCCTCATCAAATCTATCGGCACCTTGGAAACAACCTTCCAACTTCCCTGAAGAAAGCCTGTATATCCTGTATTCGCAATAAAAAGGGTTCTTTGCTTTTCTGCCATCATGAGAGAAATGTCTTTTTTATTCAAGCGTTGATCTGTAAAAATATCAAAATACTGAATGAGAAGATCATCATTTTTATCTGTTGCTAAATCTCCTTTTACCACTAATGCATATGTAAACTGATTGATTTGCCGTAAAGGGATTTCAATGACAACACCAGGCCTAACTTCACTTAAAGTAGTTCTTTTTTTCATCTTTAGGTTGATATCGGTGACTTGTTTTCCTTCTAATTCTTTAAAAAGCGAATCGCCGTCTGAGTTTAATACCTGAAAGAGAGTATAAATAAATTCATTTAGAGTAGGCTTGCGATCCAATTGTTCCAGGAACACAGCGTGAAAATCTTCGATGGCGTCGTGACAAATATCCAAACCATCATCACTTACGAATATCTTTTTATTTTTATATTTCTCTTCCCAAAAGCCCATGTTTCACCTCCGTTTTTCAGAACACTCATCTATTTTGAAACAGAATCGGCGGATATTTATCTATCGCCTCCAACAGCTCTTCACCAAACACAGTGATTGTCAATTTCCACGGGTCTCCCAAAAGTCCCCAAGAGAAGTCCTGATGAAAAAAGAAATAATAGTCTCCATTTGGAAATACGGGAACAGGCCATTCGCCAAATTCATCCTTAGGCATTGCCTGATGAGGACTAAAGGTATATCCGTCATGCTGCCAATCTAGTGCGTACATTACATCTTTCTTTCCAGTACATAATTGAAATGCTTTTAAAATAGAAGTCTCTAAATCACTCAGCACTCCGCTCACATCAATTTGACCACCTTTACTGCTCATCTCGCTTGAGATATCAAACACTCGATATGGATCAGGCGGGATGATGTGATGACATCTGTTTCCGGGTTTCCATTTTATGAGCTTGTTCACTTCTGACCAGATGCGGTCTTGTTTTGTCTGACTTAAAGCGCGCCAATTCATCATGATCTCATCCCTACGCCTATTGGATATCCTGTTTATAAACACCAGAAGAGGCCACTGCGTAAACAGCGTTACTTGTCAGTTTCAGCTGTTGAACGTCTAGGGCTTCACCGTTCGAGTCACAGCATGTTATCTCTTCCATCTCTTGACTCACATCGGCAGAAATTAAATAAAGAGACGACTCGAGCTCTTCACTGTAACAATTGAACGTCCCAACCAAAAAACCTTCTTCAGATATCGCAAGCTGATAAAATGCTTCTGAGTTCGGCTCTTTATCCGACAGAATCCATACCCGCCTCACGACCGTGTCGTCAAACGCAGCAATGACTGCATCTCCGTAATACAGCATATAAATCAAGCCGTTTTTTTCTGCAAGCCCATAACAATCATCTACAGCCGGCGCATCCATTTCTTCGAGCTTTCTATCAATGTGTATTTCCTTCTGCTGACCATCTAACGTAAAACACCACACACTATGGCCGTTGGGATTTTCATCATCATAAATGCCTTCATCATTTAAACCCACCCAAAGGTTTTGTTTCTCATCCAAAAGACAGCAGGAAACCCCTGAAGGCAAGTGAAAAGCACTTTTCACCCTTCCCTCTTCTGAAAAAACCTTTACCTTCGGCTCGTACGATTCGTAATAAACGAAGACATAGCCATCTGCACATTGTTGAAAGAGCTGAATATCGCTGTATGCAATCTGCTCTTTCACTCTAAAATCCCGAACGTCACCGGAAGGATCATAGATTGAAATGGTGATATCTCCTTTCTCACCTTTTCCAATGTAGACACACCCCTGTGGATCGGCATGGAAAAAACAATCTTGGGTGTTCGTTTTGATGATTTTATTCATTTTTAATTTTTTCATTTGTTATGCTCCTAGGTTAGAAATGAAATGATAAGAATAAATCATTTAGTGTTTAATTGGTATGCATAAAACGATTGATCATCAAAGCGAACTGTTTCAGCTTCTATAGCAATCAGCATTCTGTTCATGTCAATAAGAAAGTTAGCATTTGATTGATACTCCGGAATTATAGAATTTGATAGATTCCCGATCCCTTCTGGGTGATAACTCATCTCAAATACTTGCCAATTGTATTCTTCCGGATCTATTTTTTCCAATCTCATGTCGCCAACATCTGCACTATAATAAGCGGATGCCACATTTTGAAATACTATTTTATGCGTATATTCAGCTTCACTTTCAAAAACCTTGATATTAAGTGAGAGCTCTTTTTTAAACACATTAAAATCTAAATGAAGGACACTGCACCCCTCATCTATGTAATCAACCCATTCATTAATTGTTTTGTACATTGTCATCTCCTGCCTCTTTCTTAATCAATAACACCTTACCACCAAACATAAATTACCCCGTATATTGTTTGATCCAATCATTTAAATCATCTGTTGAATGCAAATAAGTTTCAGGAGAATCTTTCAAATCAATCCCGCTTAGAAGGATTAACATACTCCAGACTCTATCATCTTCTACTTCGGGGTCATCCGCATGAACATAAGTTCCAGCCCAATCCGACACTTCTTCTCTTGTTGTTTGTCCATTTAAGACACTTTTGATTTTATTTATGCATTCTATTAGCTTTGGTTCGCTCAATTTGATCACCACGTATTCAAGTACTAAATGATTTGTTATTAGTATGCAAAGCACCGTACTGTTATTTAGGTATTGAATATTTTCCCATAAATGATTCCGAATGGTGTTTCCTCCCAGGAAACCAATCTACCAATATACAACCTCACAGCCATATTCCGTGTGCAATATACATAATCCAAACTGACCCTTAGGCTCAACCAAAATAAAACTATGATTGAGAAGCCCTTTGTCGAACCCAATACATTCGAATATGCCGTCAAGGTGCTCGAGACATTTTCCAAAAGAAGAAATTAACGCACCAATTTCGCTGCTGTATTGATGAAACAGCAGAACGTCCCGGTCATCATAAGCAACATATGACTGAGATATTTTCCAGATCAACTGTTTCGCTTCCGTTTTTTCGAGGGCATCAACCTCACGGGTGTTGGCTGGTATTGAATTTGATAAAACCAGCTCAAGCAATTGCTTGCTTTGCGCCAGATCAGCAAAACGATAAGTGAAGCCTCTTTCTACACAAGGAACTAGTTTTTTTTTGATTTCGCTCATCAACATATGTCTTTTATTCTCGGCGAGTTTTTCGATTAATCTTTTTTGCATGAGCTGCATTCCCTCCGCCGTCAATTTCTCAAGTTCTTTTAAATTGATTCATAATTCTCTTGTTTTCGTTGTCGTTCATGTTTAGATTTGTTCTAAAAAAGCTTGTATCGCTTATTGATACAAGCTTTTTTTCAACTATTTAAAACTCACCCAATTGTTGTTTTCTATATTTTTCAATACATCGAATATTATATACTCTATTGTTTTATATTCTTTTTCAAGCCAATCATAGTCATTAAGAGTTGATATTTCATAAAAATAGTACATTCACTTTTCCCCTTACCGCAATTGTGAAAGCCTTTTTCCCCACCAAGAATTTGAAATAATTGTATTATTGATTTAACATGTTAGCGTCATTGGAATAGGATTACAATATTTTTCTGGAATGTTTATATTATTTTAAGAATCAAAAAAAGGCCGCATAGGCCTTTTTACATTTTTTCATTATTGGATTTGTTCAATATCCGTACCTTCAGCTGCCACATTCTCCTTCCCCTTCCTCCTGACAAGCGTCAAGGCCATGCCCGCAAAGATCAGCACGATGCCGAGCGTTTGATAGAGGTCAGGGCGGAAACCTGTGAAGACGGTATCGAGCACGATCGCGACAGCGGGGTCAAGAAAGACAATGATTGAAATAAATTTCGTTGATAAAAATCGCAAGCTGTCAAAAAACAACAAATATACAATACCCGTATGAATAATACCGGTAGATACCACCATAATCCAGTTTCCCTGAGACAGGTCAGCAAAAGCGCCGAAGTGAATAAACGGAATCAGGATGATAACTCCTAAACCCGTTTGCAGGAAGGTGGTCGTGTAAGGGCTGAGGTTTTGAATGCCTTTTCCTAATAAAGTGGTGAACGCATAAAACAGTGCGGCGAGAACGGCCCAAATGATCCCTGATCCCATCAGCTGCGTCAATGAAGTATTGCCGTTAATCCCGGAAATCAGCGCAGTTCCCAGAAAACAGATGATAATGGAGCTGACGGAGATGACATGTAATCTCTCTCTGTAGATGATGCTTCCCAGGAGAAGAACAAGCACCGGTGCTAGGTGATAAACGGAGATAGCAATTGTAACGGACGTTTCTTCAAAAGACTTAAATAAGAACACCCAGTTGAATACAAGAAAGAAACCGCACGCCAATGTTTGCAGCACGTCTCTCTTTCTCCACTTTTCGGTTTTATATTGGCCGGACGCCAGCCAGCAAAAGCTTAAAAATAGCGTCGCGCAAAGGCAGCGGACAAAGACCAATTCAAATGACGGCAGATTGGTATGCTCTGAGAAAAAGCCGATGGAGCCGAAAATCACCATAGAGATGACCATTTTGATTACGGCTGTTGATTTTTGTTTTGGTGTGATTGAGAGATCTTGCTGCATCAAGCGTATTCTACCTCCAGTTATGTATAGGGAAAAGCACCCCAACTGCAAGGTGCTTTTCCCTTTTTTATAGTTTCTTGCCGGCCGTCCAGCCGCCGTCTATGACAAAGTTTGAACCTGTAATAAAGTGCGCCTCATCAGAAGCCAAATACTTCATACAGGAAACAATATCACTCGGCTGCCCCCACGTATGAAGGGCATGGTTATCCTTGATCAGCTGAACCATTTCATCGTCTTGAAAATACTCTTCCGTTAATTCTGTTTGGATCACGCCCGGTGAAATGCTATTCACCCTGATCCCCTTTGATCCAAATTCCATAGCGAGCTGCTTCGTCAGTCCGATGACCGCGTGCTTGGAAGACACATAGGCAGCCCGCGCAGGCTCTGCCATCAGACCGGACACAGAGGCGATGTTGATTATACAGCCTCGTTTTCCCAGCTTTGACCACAGCCTTGCCGCATCTCGGGAAAGAATAAAGGCTGCCGTGAGATTAATGTCTATGACCTTTTTGAATGATTCTGCCGATAATTCAAGAACAGGGGTGATTTCTCTTATCCCTGCTGCATTGATCAAAATATCCGGGATCAATCGGCTTTGTTCAAGTTTTGGCATCAAAGATTCCGCCTGCTGGACATCAGACAAGTCTGCTTTTTCCATCTGAAACTCACTGTTTACTATAAATTCTGACATTTTATTCGTTTGAATATCCACTCCAACGACTCGAAAGCCTTCTGTTAGAAATTGCTTTACTGCCGCAAAGCCGATTCCGCTATTTGCCCCAGTGATCATTATATTCTTTTTTTTCATCATTTTACATTCTGCCTTTTTTCATTTTGGTAATTTGTAATAATCTGAATATTATTATTTGACAATATATTACAAATAATTTAGCATTGCACTACATCCTCTATTTTCCACATTTTCTATCATACAGGAAATTACTAAAAAAATCATCTACTTTTTAAGGAGAGATTCATATGGTTCAAGTTTCAAACGTACAAAAAGAGTTGAGATCCGATATTTCTAAATATGCTTCTTTTTTAAAGGAAAACGGCTATTCGTATATTCCAGCAGATTTCTACCGGCAAAAAAATACAGACGCCGCAGTCCGCGAATTACAGCTTACATATGACGCTTTGAAAGCTGATCCTAAAGGAGGCGGCCGTTACAGAGCGCATTCCCGCTACATTTTGCCTCCTCACTCCGACACTCTTGAATTAGATCCGGATAATGGATATTTCCAATCAAAAGAATATAATTATGATGATGGCGGTATCGTCAGACAATTCGAAAAAATATCAGATGAGTTTCTACAGCATCCTGTAACGAGGCAAATGATACATTCAAATGTAGAAATGGCCCGCCAAACCGATTTTGTAGATTGGGAGAAAGAAGTGATCGTCGGGCTCCACCAAGTCAGATATCAAGTGACACCTGACGCGCCTTCATACAGCTCACCCATTTGGCTGCATCGTGACGATGAACCGCTTGTTTTCGTCCATCTATTTCAGCTGAGCGAGGATGCTATCGGAGGAGATAACTTAATTGCTCCGTCTGTTAAGCAAATTGATAAAGTGCTGCGGCTGACAGACCCGCTTGAAACACTTGCTCTCGGGCAAAAGGTCTTTCATGCGGTTACACCGGTCGGCACTGCCAATAGAGATGGTGCACATCGAGATATATTATTAGTTACATTTTCTAATAAATAAAAAAAGCGCCCAAGGGGCGCTTTTTCAATAAATCTATCGAACAATCAAAACCGGGCAGGTTGATAATTGAGACACTTTATGGCTGACGCTTCCAAGCATCATTTCTTTCAGGCCGCTGATCCCCCGGCTGCCAACGATGATCAGGCTGACGCCTTTCTCTTTTGCATGATTTAGTATTTCATGTGCCGGCTCGCCATTCGCGTAAATGATTTCAGCTTGAACACCGTTATCGGCTGCTTTTTCTTTTGCGTTCTCTAGGATTTTCAGGCCTTCTTTTTTAACCTCGTTCCTGATTTCATCAATAAAATGTTCAGGCACATAGACAATTCCCGTCAGAGAAGAAGTCGTGACGACGGCTTCTCTCCCCACATGAAGAATGCTTAGTTCCGCTTGCTGCTCTTTGGCCAAATGCACTGCGGCATCAAGCGCTTTTTCACTCATATCTGATCCGTCAATCGCAACTAACATTTTGTTAAACATGCTCTTCCCGCCTTTCGGACTGTGGGTGGTTCATCTTTCTCTTTTATTGTCCGCCTGCTTTTCGTTATTGTCAATTGAAGCGCACGAGTTTTCAAAAAGTTGTCAGAGACTCTCTCCGTTTGTAGCGATGACCTGCTGATACCAGTTGAAGCTTTTTTTCTTGATGCGGTTTAATGTTCCGTTTCCTTCATTGTCCCGGTCCACATAAATGAAGCCGTAGCGTTTTTTCATTTCCGCAGTTGATGCGCTGACAAGGTCAATTGGCCCCCATGATGTGTATCCGATTAATTCAACGCCGTCCGCAATGGCTTCGCGCACTTCAATTAAATGATCACGCAGATAGTTGATTCTGTAATCGTCCTGAATTGTGCCGTCATCCTCAACTTTGTCTACGGCGCCCAAGCCGTTTTCAACAATGAACAGCGGCTTCTGATAGCGGTCGTATAATGTGTTGAGCGTAATGCGCAAGCCTTTTGGGTCAATTTGCCAGCCCCATTCTGATGATTTCAGGTAAGGGTTTTTGACTCCGCCCAGCAGGTTGCCGCCTGATTTTGCAAGCTCTTCCGGATCAGTGCTCGCCGCCATCGACATGTAGTAGCTGAATCCAATGTAATCTACCGTATGTTCTTTCAAGAGCTCTTCATCGCCTTCAGCCATTTCAATTTCGATATTGTTTTCTGCCAGATAGCGTTTCATATATCCCGGGTACGCGCCTCTTGCCTGAACATCTGAGAAGAATAGTGTTTTGCGCTCATTCTCCATTGCCGCGAAGACATCTTCCGGCTTAGAGGTCATCGGATAGGTTGTCGTTGCCGCTATCATACAGCCGATTTTCGAATCAGGGATGATCTCGTGACCCGCTTTGACAGCGAGAGCACTGGCGACAAATTGGTGGTGTGCCGCCTGGTACATCGCGTTTCGTTTGTTTTCTCCTTCTTCAAAGACAAGGCCGCCTCCCGTAAACGGCGCATGGAGCACCACGTTAATTTCATTGAACGTCATCCAATACTTCACTTTGTGTTGATAGCGTTTGAAAACCGTTTTGGCATAGCGTTCATAAAACTCTATGACTTTGCGATTCTTCCAGCCGCCATACTTCTTCACTAAACCGAGCGGCATTTCATAATGAGAGATGGTTACGACAGGCTCAATATGATGCTTTAACAGCTCATCAAACAAATCATCATAAAATGTGAGTCCTGCTTCATTTGGTTCCTCTTCATCGCCATTCGGAAAAATTCTCGTCCACGCAATCGATGTGCGGAACGCCTTAAATCCCATTTCTGCAAACAAAGCGATATCCTCTTTATAACGATGATAAAAGTCAATCCCGTTGTGATACAGATTCAAGGAAGTCATTGATTCATCATATGGAGACATGATGCCGTTCGGCGATACGTCAGCTGTCGAAAGCCCCTTACCGCCCTCGTTATAAGCACCCTCCACTTGGTTGGCAGCAACCGCGCCGCCCCATAAAAATCCTTCTGGAAATCGTTTTGCATTTGAACTCATATTGATCACCCCATCAGTTTTTTAAGATAAAGCAAGCAGCGCTTCTTTTGTCTGCACTTTACCGATCTCTTTCACCGGCGAAAACGAATATTGGTCTGTATTGGTCACAATCACCGGGGTAATGATGTCATATCCCGCGGCTTTGATTTGCTCCAGGTCAAAGGATACGAGCGGATCTCCCGGTGCGACCTTGTCGCCTTCTTTGACATGAGCCGTGAACCATTGTCCCTCCAGCTTAACGGTGTCCAATCCAATGTGTATGAGAATTTCAGCTCCCTGATCACTCGTAATGCCAATGGCGTGTTTTGTTTTAAAAATGGTGGTAACGCTTCCATGAACAGGCGAAACCACTTCTCCTTCTTCAGGCTCAATGGCAAATCCTTTTCCCATGATCCCGGCAGAAAACACCCCATCTTTGACTTCGCTTAAGGCTTTCACTTCTCCCTTAATCGGGCTGTGAATGATTTCTCCGCTGCCTTCATGCACTGCCGGCTGCTGGCTGCCGTCAGAAGACACATCCTCGAATCCAAGCAAATACGCAGCTGCTGTCCCCGCCGCAAACGCAATCACAAGACCGATCATCGCGTAAATAAACGTTGGCCCGATAAAGACAGGGATGCTCGGCAGTCCTGCATTTCCACCGACGATATAGGAAGCAACACCCGTCATGCCGTAAAACGCGCCACCTGCTGCACCGCCAATCAAAGCGGCCGCAAACGGCTTTTTCAAACGCATATTCACGCCGTACATCGCAGGTTCTGTGATCCCCATCAGCGCCGTGATGCTCGTGGTAAGCGCGAGTGATTTGAATTTTTTGTTTCTGGAGCGAAGGAAGACGGCAAATGATGCCCCGGCCTGCCCCATATTCGCCAAAAACATAGCCGGCAGTAAATAATCGTGTCCGTTTTGAGCGATGTTGTTGATCATAATTGGCACAAAGGCATAATGCATGCCCGTCATGATGATTAAAGAGAACGTTCCCGCCAGCAAAATCATCGCCACAAGCCCTGCATGATCAAACAAATAATTGACACCAGAAGACAAGTATTCTCCTAAAATAGCGCCAAGCGGACCAACTGTAATCAATGTCAGCGGCACGACAATCAATAATGTCAACGTCGGAACCACAATCAATTTGAGAGACGAGTGTGTAAAACGGTCAATCCATTTTTCCACGTAGGAAGCAATCCAAATCGCCAGCAAAATCGGAATGACTGTTGACGAATAAGTGGCAGCGGTTACAGGAAGCCCGATAAAGGAAATCGGTTTCCCCGCACCGAGCAGAGCTGTTAAATCCGGATGCAGAATCGCCGCCGCAATGGCAGCCGCTACGTACGGATTGCTCCCGAACTTTCTCGCCGCACTCATCGCAAGCAGGAGCGGCAGGAAGTAGAACGCGCCATCACCGACAGCCGTTAAAATGACATGAACCTGGCTCTTCTCCGCCATCCAGCCAAACGTAACTGCCAGCGCAACAAGCCCTTTGATCATCCCCGCTCCCGCAATCGCAGGCAGAATCGGAGTAAACACACCAGAAATCACATCAAAGACCGCACTCAGCACATTCTTTTTCTGAGAGGATGAACCAGCGTTCTTTTCATCACTGAGATTGCTGTGCCGCACAATTGCCTGATACACCTTCGGCACATCGTTTCCGATAATGATCTGAAACTGCTCGCCGCTGATATTGGTGCCCATCACCCCCGGCAGCTGCTCCAGCTGACTGCGATCCGCCTTCGCGTTATCATAAAGATTAAAACGCAGTCTCGTCATGCAGTGAATCACGCGCTGAACATTTTCTTCCCCGCCTACGAGTTGTAATATGTCTTTCGATAATTTATCATAATCCATGTGTATACCTCCTTTTTATGGGGGGACTGCTGGATGAAAGGTGGCCGCCTTTCACCAGCTTTTTTTGTATCAAAAAACGCATCACCTCCTAAATGAGAATAAAAAAACCTAAATGACGCAGATTGCGAGAGTCTCCTCCTGCACCTGCACCATTTAGGTTTTGCCTGCTTTCGCAGTAACAATCCTGACGGGTCGTTTTATTTGTTTGTAGGTATACTTTAGCACTAGATTCAGATGATGTCAACGCTTTCATTTTTGGTGTTGGCTATCGTTCCTAGACAAAAATAATCATAAAGATTTGAACATAGTATTAACTTCAATAAAAAATGATTAAAAACCTTGAAAGGCATTTTTCCAATCAAGGTTAAGAATCGTTACCATTTAAATTTTATTAAAGACTTCTTTATCTGCACTATTACATTCTTTAGCCAATCTATTGGTTCTAAATTAAACGCAGGAAAATACACGCCATCTGCGCAAGATTGAATGTATTCATTTTTCTCATTGTCTGAATGCTCACTTTCTATAAAATCCGTTAAAAAGACAATAGCATCCTCCAAATATTTCTTACTTTCCTCTGCTAATAACTCTTGTAAAGCGTCATCGGGAGATTCAATATCCTGATGGAATGTTCCAGCTAAAAATTGAAAAACCGGGTCCTCTTGTTTATTGATCGATAACATGTCATTTCGCTCCTTTAAGGGAGCGGTAATGGGATAATGTTAAAATCATTCATCATCTAATAAATCAAGATAATACTGATCATTCTCTTCTATTTTTCTTAAGAACTCGGTAAGAGAAGTTGCAATTTGAACATCATAATAGTAAATCGGATTTTCATTATTATCATTTAATTCAATTGACATTAATGCCGATTCACTACCTTCAAAAAATATTAATTTATCATTCTCAAACTCATCATATATTTCTATGTCAGGATAAAATTCAAAGTCATTTATCCTCAATCGAAAGTCTCTTACAGAATATGGATCCAAAATGCGATTAGTATTAAACTCTGATCCTTTAATAAACCCATAGCCAACTTCTAAATAAAAATTCACTAATTCATTAGGTAATTTCAAGTTTAAGTTTTTTTCAACCTCTTCAATCTCACTTTGATTCACTGGATAAAAATCATTTTCTTTGTTTGCTTTTATAAAATTATAACTCATTTTTTTTTGCCTCCTTTAAATAATTCATTTGCTGGTGAGCCTGTACCATGAATCCCAGCTTGATGCTCGTTAGGAAATTTTGCTGGATGCATATTCCACCATTCATGTTCTCCGCCAAAAGTATTCTCAATTATAAGGAATCATTGACTGTAGGCAGGCTGACGATGTGGCCGATGACTGATGTCTGGCGATTGACTGCGTCTGTGAGTTGCTCTGTCACTTCTCGTGCATGCTTGACCCCATGTCTCGCATCATGTGAGAGAAAAGCCTCTGCAATCATGCCGTGAGAGTCAGATTCTACAGAGGAAATCGCTTGCTGGGTTTGTTTCAGCACTTTTTTGTATTCGTCGATAAACATGCCAAAGAAAAGGAGAAAGGGTTTATGAATTAGCTATAAAAGATTATTTTTATTAAAAAACCTTGAAAGGCACTTTGCCAATCAAGGTAAAACAGTTACCACTACACTTCTAAAGCTACTCACTAGGAAGCAAACCAGAGGGTCCTGAAAACCATTTAATTAAAATAGTTATGACGTGAGATTTTTATAACCAGGAATATCTTCTAACATGAAAAACCTCTAGTTGTTTATCATATAACATGTGTATTAAATTCGAAATTGATTACAGTTCCGATATATTCATATTCTTTTAGTATAACTATAAGCGACTAGCCAACAACTCTTTTGGTGTTATCCTTGTAATTTAAAGTATTGAGCTAAATTATTCATATACTTATCATAGTCATCGTCTTTACATTTATTCATGATAGTCTCTACAGTAGAATTGACAGTTTTTATGTTAAAATCTCTCATTATGAGATATCCATGACCTAATTCAATTTTTGTACTTTCAAGTATCTTATCCAATCTTTTAGGACTAATAATATTAAAAGTAAATAAATCAGAAGCACCTGGTATATCAGGCAATCCTACGTCAAGTTCAAATGAAACGTAGAAATCATCAGCATCCTCACCCCAATTTTCATAGTCTTTAGTTAAAGCTTTAATTTCTAACATAATTATATCCCACCTTTTAATCTAAAATATCAACATGTACATTTCTTAATTCTGTTTTTGATCCTACAACAGTAATTTCATTTTCAGTGAAGTTCGCTCTCCACATTTTTTCCTTTGGTTTATATTGCAATCTGAAAGCTCTCATTTTATCTACACTTTTGTACCCTAAAAAATTTCCTGCTTTATCATACATTTTTTCCGCTCCTTGACCAACCCAGCCTTTTCCTGCATCTAGTGCATTCTGACGTGTTGAGCTACCAAGAGTTGATAAACCTTTAGGGGAATTCTTTATTCCTATAACCGTTTGGGAAGAGCTTAAATTATCTACATATCCAGGATGCCACCACTTACTATTAACACTGCCTTTAGAAGGTTTCTTTTTTACGTCTCCCTTTATATCCTTCTCCGCTACATGTTTAGCAACATCTGTGACAACACGTTTCCCGCCTCGGACCGCCAATTTTTTAACAGCACCCTGAGGGCTTACCCACTCAATAAATTCATATTGAGTTTCCGCAAGAAACGAATCAAGTGGCTTAGCTCCGCCTACTTTATCCTCTGGAATGTAAGACACTTCTTCTAGCCGCTTTTTCCCTCCGGCGTAGAATTCTCTCACAATTTGGCCGTTTGCATATACAAAATATTTGCCGCCGACGTAGTCGATGCTTGCAGTATCGCGGGTTAGTTCGTCAATCACTTCTATCGTATCTATCTTTTTTAATCCTTTATGATTATATAGTTTATCATTTATCACCCGTATGTCTCCATAGACTTTCGGGTGAGCTGCTGCTTCTTTCTGCAGAACTGTTACGTTACTGTCATCACCATAAATCTCACGCTCAATCTTCTGTTGTTTGCCATCCTTCATCACAGTATCAACGTTGGACTGCTTATGTTTCTCTAGCTTCTTCAGCATCATCTCCATCGGTGAATCATCCGCCTGCTTCATTTGCGGGTTAATCGCGCCGAAGGTTTGGTTGATGTTTTCTTCTTCCTGTGATTTCAGGATGGAGCCGCTTTTGTAGCCTGTGATTTCAATTTTCGGGCCGGTGTACATGGTTTCGAGCTGGTCTATATATTTTTTCATCGTTTGAAAATCTGATTTTGCGGTTTCTAGTGCTTGGGTTTGCTGGCCGTCAAATTGAAAGAGCTTATGCAGGGTGTCTGAAATCAGCCGCTCAGCCTGTTCTGTTTCCATACGGAAAAAGGTATCATTGACTGTCGGCAAGCTGACGATGTGGCCGATGGCTGATGTCTGGCGATTGACTGCGTCTGTGAGCTGCTCTGTCACTTCTCGTGCATGCTTGACCCCATGTCTCGCATCGTGTGAGAGAAAAACCTCCGCAATCATGCCGTGAGAGTCAGATTCTACAGAGGCAATCGCATGCTGTGTTTGTTTCAGCACTTTTTTGTATTCGTCGATAAACATGCCAAAGAAAAGGAGAAAAGGCTTGTGACACTCCTCGAAAAAAGTCCGGATGGCGTCTCCACCTTTTCCTTTTAGCGCATCCTTCATGCCTGCCAGATGCTCAACGCTTTTTTCCAGTTTCTCCAGCTGCTGTTTTTGCTTGTCCAGTTTCTCAATCGTATGCTGAATGCCCTCGTGAAGAGCGTGGACATCTAATGTTTTCAATCCCTTGTCCTCCCGCGCTTTATTTCATGGAAGATGATATGTTTTCATCCGTTTCCTTCATGGCATTTACTGCACTTTCCGTTTGTGCAATATGCTTGGCCAGAACAGACGCATATGCTTCAGTCAGCTCTTTGATATCCTCATTTAATTGCTCGATGGACTTCACAACATTCAAATGGTTTCTGCCTGAGAGATGACCGGGCAAGGAGGATTTGAGTTCAGCTGAATTCTTAAGCTGAGAAAGCCCTTGCTTCACTGTGCCATAGACCACTTTAATTTCCTGTGCCATTTGTGCTCACCTCACTTTTTATGTTTTTCCATCTCTATTTCATGCTCTATCCTTGTGATTTGGTGTCTGATGGAATACACATCGCTCTCTAATGAGTGGATTTTGCCTTGAATGCTTTCGATGATTCCGCTTACTTGATCGCTTTTGATTTGCTGATATGCTTTGTTCATTCCTTCACGAATATCTTCAAACCGCTCCGCATGTGTTCCTCTCCATGCCTCTCGGTTAAGATGAGGCCGGTGAATGAGATGCTGAGCCTCAGAGAAATCGTGTTTGATTTGCCTAATTTCGTGCAGCACTCGTTTTAATTGATGGATCTGTTCCTGCTTTTCATGTAAGTCGGCTTTTACCGAATGTAACAACATTTCACTATGCACGCCGCAACACCTCGTGTTTCTATCAAACTGTGTCAATTCTTTACAATACAGACTATTTTCATATTACATGATGGGTCATATTGGATAAATAGGTAAAAAGGTTTGTCTTATGGGGAGTTATAGCGGTTCTAATTTGCTAAAAATACAGTTTTTACGATTTCACAAGAGGGCTAATAATCACAACAGGGACTTTTCGTTCAGGTCTTTCATCTCACTAACATTTACATTCCCCCCTCGTGCTTAACTATTACTATTAGTCAATAATAATCATAAAAAAACGCCTTCCCTCGAAGGCGTTTCTCCATCTTATTTAGATCCCCAAACAGCCTCACCGCTGCCATTCAACACACTAAACGTCATCACGTTCTTCTCTCTCACCGAATCCCACTGGCGTACAAATACCCCGTTATACTTCTTGCCCGCTAATGTGATCTCAGCTGTATTTTTTCCGGTTTTCTTCCATGTTCCGGTCATTTCCCCGGAAATGGTGTGGTTTTTGTTGAGCTGGATGTTGATGGTTTTTTTGATGTCGGCTGAGATGTCTTTTCCGTGCTGGATGAGTTTGTACGTTCCTGTGATGTCTTTTTGTTTTACTTCTTTCAATGTTTCGCCTGCGTAACGATATGGCGCTGCTACCGGCCAGCCGTCTTTGTTCATGAACAATTGGTGGACTCTGACTTCGTGTTCTTCACCTCTGCCCGGGAAGCGGGTGTGGAAGATTAAATAGGAACGCCCGGTTTTCTCGTCATAGTATGCGGAGTTGTGGCCTGGTGAAACATACCCGGTGCCTTTTTCATTTTCTGTTTCAAAAGTGTAGCTGCCCATGAGTTTGACGCCATATGGTTCGATGGAGCGGTCGTCGAAGAATGTGCCTTCTTTGCCGCGGACGTCGAGCATTGGATTGCCTTCTGCATCATAGTAAGGACCGTCCGGTTTCTTGGAGCGGGCCACACGGATGTTATAGCCGCCTGTTGCATCGAGACCGCCGAATGACAGGTATAAGTAGTAGTATTGGGTGTCTGGATTGTAGAGAACATACGGGCCTTCGATTCTGCTGTGGTTTCCGCCGAGCAGTTTTTTCCCGTATCCCTGTCCAGGAAGCGGGAAGCCCGTTTTCGGATTCATTTCAAGTATGAAAATGCCGCCTGAGTATGATCCGTACACCATCCACAGCTTGCCGTCTTTATCAAAGAAGGTATGCGGGTCGACGACATTCGGGTGTTTAGTTGCGTCATACGGGGTTCCATCGCTGCTTGTGCCTTCCATGCCTGATTTCAAAAAGATGCCTTTGTTTTTGTATGGCCCTTCGATGTTGTCAGCGACGGCAACACCCATGGCGGACCTAGGCGAGTCGCCCCGGCAGGCGTTGTAGTACATGTAGTATTTGCCGTCCGCCAGCTGCGTGACGTCAGCCGCCCAAAGAGTATCGGATTGCGCCCATTCGAAGGTTTCTTTTAATTCTTTATAGACATTCGGAATCAGTGGGTTGTCATTGCTTACGCTGGTGGTCAGCTGCTGCCATTGCATGAGGTCATTTGTTTTTGCTGAAGCGAGATGAGATCCAAAAACATACAAGGTGCCGTTTGTTTCAATGATGGAAGGGTCATGGACGCTGACTTCTTTAAATATAGGTTTTTGTGCATTGGCGGAGTTTGGGAGGGTGAAGGCCATGATAAGAGCTGCAAGAAAACATACACGGAACAATCGGTTGAACATCTAAACAATTCGCCTCTCTTTTTTATTAAATTTTAAACGCTTACATTTCACTATGAAAATACCCCGCCTATTAAAAACAGCCGAATGTTTTCATATTCAAACAGATAGGTGATTTCTCTTACATAGTCAGACTGATGTCTGTCAGTCTTGCGCAGAACTGCTGCTTGCATATCCTCTCCTTCATAGTTCAACTCTTTTGCTGTTTCTCCTTCTTTCATCACTCTGTTTTCATTCGCGTACATGTAATAACTGCTTTGTCAGGTTTTGCATCGATTGTGATACAGCCATTTCGTTGTCGGCGTTTTTTAAGATGATGGCTGATTGCCCGTCAACACCTGAGGCAGTTGGCTGGCTCTTTAGAAAATGCCTTGCGAAAAATACGACGTAGTAAATGCATATTGAGAGTAAGACAGCGGCGCTTGCCTCCTGTCTGGATATCGTGTCTGCGTCTCGCTATCACAATAGCAATCTAACTTGTTAAAGACTGTAAAAAACCTTTTGACTTCTGCTGCTGAACCAATTAATATAATACTCAGTTAATAGTTATCAGAATTTTTAGGAATTGAGTGATTCATATGACACTGCACAAAGAGCGTCGGATCGGACGGCTGTCTGTTCTTCTGTTGCTGAATGAGGCGGAAGAGCGTACACAGGTCGAGGAGCTGGAGCGAGATGGATGGAAGGTCTGTCTCGGCAAGGTAGGATCAATGGACGCGCATAAAGTAGTAGCCGCAATTGAAACCGCTTCCAAAAAGAGCGGTGTCATTCAATCTGAGGGTTATCGGGAGTCACACGCGCTTTATCATGCGACGATGGAGGCCTTGCACGGCGTGACCAGAGGTGAAATGCTGCTTGGATCACTGCTTCGGACGGTGGGCTTGAGGTTTGCTGTTTTGAGGGGAAATCCTTATGAAAGTGAAGCGGAAGGCGATTGGATTGCTGTCTCGCTTTACGGAACAATCGGGGCGCCGATTAAAGGTCTTGAGCACGAGACATTCGGTGTTGGAATTAATCACATATGAAACAGCCCATAGATCATAGGCGATAGGGGGCTATGCGTGAAAACAGATGTTCACAGCATAGCTCCTTTTTGTATGGGCGCTTTACCAAAGTAAAGACAAAGGAGTTGGACTTATGGTGATTTTAGACGGTTCTTCATTGACAACAGCCGACGTCGCTCGTGTGCTGTTTGATTTTGAGAAGGCATCAGCTTCCGAGGAAAGTATGGAGCGCGTGAAAAAAAGCAGAGCGGCGGTGGAACGGATTGTACGTGACGAAAAGACAATCTACGGCATCAACACCGGATTTGGCAAATTCAGCGATGTCCTGATTCAGAAAGAAGACTCGGCGGCGCTGCAGCTGAATTTAATCCTCTCTCATGCCTGCGGTGTCGGCGATCCTTTTCCCGAGTGTGTGTCCAGGGCAATGCTGCTTTTGCGCGCCAATGCGCTGTTAAAAGGCTTTTCCGGTGTACGCGCTGAGCTGATCGAACAGTTGCTTGCTTTTTTAAATAAACGCGTCCATCCTGTCATTCCCCAGCAAGGATCACTTGGCGCAAGCGGAGATTTGGCGCCGCTTTCCCACCTGGCGCTTGCGCTGATCGGGCAAGGAGAAGTCTTTTTTGAGGGGGAAAGAATGCCGGCAATGACAGGCTTGAAAAAAGCCGGTATTCAGCCGGTAACGCTGACATCCAAGGAAGGGCTTGCCTTGATTAACGGGACTCAGGCCATGACTGCAATGGGAGTGGTCGCCTACATTGAAGCTGAGAAACTAGCCTATCAAACAGAGCGAATTGCCAGTTTAACGATTGAAGGCTTGCGGGGAATTATCGATGCATTTGACGAGGATATTCACTTAGCCCGCGGCTATCAGGAGCAGATCGATGTCGCAGAACGAATTCGCTTTTATCTATCTGACAGCGGCCTCATAACCTCTCAGGGAGAACTGCGGGTACAGGATGCCTATTCATTGCGCTGTATTCCGCAGGTACACGGTGCAACTTGGCAGACGCTAGGCTATGTTAAAGAAAAATTAGAGATTGAAATGAACGCCGCTACGGACAATCCGCTTATTTTCAATGATGGTGACAAAGTGATTTCCGGCGGAAACTTTCACGGACAGCCGATCGCCTTTGCCATGGATTTTCTGAAAATCGCAATTTCAGAGCTTGCGAATATCGCAGAGCGCCGGATCGAACGACTTGTGAATCCGCAGCTGAATGACCTGCCGCCGTTCCTAAGCCCTCATCCCGGTCTGCAATCCGGTGCAATGATCATGCAGTATGCCGCGGCCTCACTCGTTTCTGAAAATAAAACACTGGCCCATCCTGCAAGTGTGGATTCTATTCCGTCATCCGCAAACCAAGAAGACCATGTCAGCATGGGAACCATCGCCGCTCGGCATGCTTATCAGGTGATCGCAAATACAAGGAGAGTCATTGCGATTGAAGCGATTTGCGCATTGCAGGCGGTTGAATACAGAGGCATAGAACATGCAGCGTCCTATACGAAACAGCTTTTTCAGGAAATGAGAAAAGTCGTGCCGTCCATTCAGCAGGACCGTGTTTTTTCCTATGACATTGAACGCTTGACTGACTGGCTAAAGAAAGAATCTTTATTACCTGATCATCAGAATGAAGAACTAAGGGGGATGAACATATGACTGATGTAAAAAAATCAATCCGTGCCAACAGAGGAACAGAGCTTGAATGCTTAGGGTGGGAGCAAGAGGCGGTGCTTCGGATGCTTCGAAACAACCTTGATCCGGAAGTCGCCGAGAAGCCAGAGGATCTCATCGTATATGGCGGCATTGGCAAAGCCGCACGGGATTGGGACGCTTTTCACGCCATTGAGCATTCCTTGAAAACACTAAAAAATGATGAAACCTTGCTCGTGCAATCCGGAAAGCCCGTTGGCATGTTCCGTACACACCCGCAGGCCCCGCGCGTGCTCTTAGCAAATTCCGTTCTTGTTCCGAAGTGGGCAGACTGGGAGCATTTCCACGAGCTTGAGAAAAAAGGGTTAATGATGTACGGACAGATGACGGCAGGAAGCTGGATTTACATTGGCTCACAAGGCATATTGCAAGGAACCTATGAAACTTTTGCTGAGCTCGCGCGACAGCACTTCGGAGGCAGCTTAAAAGGAACATTGACGCTGACAGCGGGTCTCGGCGGAATGGGAGGCGCCCAGCCGCTGTCTGTCACGATGAATGAAGGCGTCGTCATTGCCGTCGAGGTTGATGAGAAACGCATCGACAAGCGGATCGAAACAAAATACTGCGATCGAAAAACAGCATCGATTGAGGAAGCCTTAGCGTGGGCTGAAGAGGCAAAATTGGCAGGAAAACCTTTGTCCATTGCGCTTCTCGGAAATGCGGCTGAGGTGCATCACACACTTTTGAACCGCGGTGTCAAAATTGATATTGTGACTGACCAGACATCTGCCCATGACCCTTTAATCGGTTATGTTCCCGAGGGCTATTCACTTGCTGAAGCTGACCGTTTGCGTCAAGACAACCCAGATCTTTACGTGCGCCTTGCGAAGCAAAGCATGAAAAAACATGTCGAAGCCATGCTGGCCTTTCAACAAAAGGGCTCTATTGTATTTGACTACGGCAACAATATCCGGCAAGTCGCAAAGGATGAAGGGCTGGAGAATGCCTTCGATTTTCCGGGGTTTGTCCCTGCCTACATCCGCCCCCTATTCTGTGAAGGAAAAGGACCGTTCCGCTGGGCGGCGCTTTCCGGTGATCCGGCAGATATTTACCGTACGGATGCGTTATTAAAAGAACTGTTCCCGACAAATAAAGCCCTTCACCGCTGGATTGATATGGCACAGGAAAAAGTCACGTTCCAAGGCTTGCCGTCCCGTATTTGCTGGCTTGGATATGGAGAACGAAAAAAGATGGGCCTCGCCATTAACGAGCTGGTTAGAACCGGGGAGCTAAAAGCGCCTGTCGTAATTGGGAGAGATCATTTGGACTGCGGGTCTGTCGCCTCTCCAAACCGGGAGACAGAAGCGATGAAGGACGGAAGTGACGCTGTCGGCGATTGGGCTGTGCTGAATGCGCTTGTCAACACGGCGGCGGGTGCAAGCTGGGTTTCCTTCCACCATGGCGGCGGCGTCGGAATGGGCTATTCCCTGCATGCCGGTATGGTTGCCGTTGCCGATGGAAGTGAGCTGGCTGACGAGCGGCTCGCCCGTGTCTTAACGAGCGACCCGGGAATGGGCATTATCCGCCACGCTGATGCCGGTTATGAACGTGCCGTTGAAGTAGCGAAGGAACAGGACATTATCGTGCCGATGCAAAAATAAAGGAGTGATGATATGCCAAAGCAAATTGATACGATTCTCACCAACATCGGTCAGCTTTTGACGATGGAAAGCAACGGTCCGCGTGCAGGCAAAAGCATGCAGGATCTTCATATAATCGAAGACGCTGTTGTCGGCATCCATGAACAGAAAATTGTGTTCGCCGGACAAAAAGGGGCTGAAGCCGGTTACGACGCAGACGAAATCATTGACTGTTCGGGACGCCTTGTAACGCCTGGCCTCGTTGATCCGCACACCCATCTTGTATTTGGCGGATCTCGTGAAAAGGAGATGAACCTTAAGCTTCAGGGCATTTCATATTTGGATATTCTGGCGCAGGGCGGCGGGATTCTGTCTACAGTCAAGGACACCAGGGCGGCTTCAGAAGAAGAGCTGCTGCAAAAAGCCCATTTTCATCTGCAAAGAATGCTGTCCTACGGCACGACCACGGCAGAAGTGAAAAGCGGCTACGGCTTGGAAAAAGATACAGAGCTGAAACAATTGCGTGTCGCAAAAAAACTGCATGAAAACCAGCCTGTTGATCTTGTTTCCACATTTATGGGAGCCCATGCGATTCCTCCCGAATATCAAAACGATCCAGATCAATTTTTGGATCAAATGCTTTCCCTTTTGCCAGAAATCAAAGAACAAGAGCTCGCCAGCTTTGCTGATATTTTTACAGAAACAGGCGTTTTTACAGTCAGCCAATCCCGCCGTTATTTACAACAAGCAGCTGAGGCGGGCTTCGGATTAAAAATACACGCAGATGAAATCGATCCGCTTGGAGGAGCCGAATTAGCAGGTGAGTTAAAGGCTATATCAGCCGACCATTTGGTAGGTGCATCGGACGAAGGCATATCGAAAATGGCCGAGGCAGGAACGATTGCCGTCCTCTTGCCGGGAACAACATTTTATCTTGGCAAAAGCACATACGCCAGGGCAAGAGCTATGATCGATGAAGGGGTATGTATCAGCTTGGCAACGGATTTTAACCCTGGCAGCTCGCCGACTGAAAATATCCAGCTGATCATGTCGATTGCCGCGCTTCATTTGAAGATGACAGCAGAAGAAATATGGCATGCGGTCACAGTCAACGCTGCATATGCCATAGGAAAAGGAGAAGAAGCCGGTCAGCTCAAAGCTGGACGCTCAGCTGATCTTGTCATTTGGCAAGCCTCGAACTATATGTATATTCCGTATCACTACGGAGTCAACCATGTACATCAAGTCATGAAAAACGGAACAATTGTTGTCAACAGGGAGGGAGCCATTCTTGGATAAGTACCCTTTTCTTAGAGAAGCCGGGTATTCGTTTAAGGACCGGGATGTCACAAAAATGAGTGACCTCATCGCAGCATGGGACGGCCAAGACATTAAGGGACCGGCATTGATAGGTGTCCCCCTATCAAAATCCTCCATCAGTCATTCAGGCGCTTCCTTTGCACCCGGAACAATACGTCAGGCTCTGAAACATTCATCAGCCTATTCTGCTGAGCTTGGAGAGCACGTCGTATCAGATCTTCTATATGATCTGGGGGATATCGATATTCATGTCACTGATATCGTAAAGTCACATCATCACATTTTCCAAACCATGCATGCTCTGCTTTCGGACCATCCTGATTGGGTGCCGCTCGTACTCGGGGGAGATAACTCGATCAGCTACTCCACCATAAAAGCGATAGCACAAACAAAAGGAACGACAGCTGTGATTCAATTTGATGCCCATCATGATGTCCGCAATACGGAGGACGGGGGGCCGACAAACGGCACTCCCTTCCGCCGCCTTTTGGATGAAGAGATTATTGAGGGCCAACATTTGATCCAGCTGGGTATCAGAGAATTCAGCAACAGCCAGGCCTATGAAGCTTATGCAAAAAAGCATAATGTGAACATTCACACGATGGGCATGATCCGGGAAAAAGGACTACTCCCAACGATAAAAGAGATTTTGCCTGCCGTTCAAAAAAGAACAGATTTCATTTTTATATCTGTTGACATGGATGTCTTAGACCAGTCCCATGCACCCGGCTGTCCAGCGATTGGCCCGGGCGGTCTCTATACAGATGAGTTGCTTGAAGCCGTCAAGTTCATCGCACAACAGCCCAATGTCGCCGGGATTGAAATCGTTGAAGTTGATCCTACCCTTGATTTTCGAGATATGACAAGCAGAGCTGCAGCCCATGTTCTGTTACACGCATTAAAAGGAATGAAACTCTCCCCATTCAAGTGATCTTCTGGCAGGTTGTATTTTGGGTATGAGAAACTCATCTGCCTAATGAATGGCAGCTAAAAGGAGGGCGAGACAGTGAATCTTCAGGAGAACAGCGGCCAACAGCTAAAACGCACAATGAAAAGCAGGCACTTATTTATGATCTCATTGGGAGGCGTCATAGGCACAGGACTTTTTCTCAGTACAGGCTATACGCTTCATCAAGCCGGACCCGGCGGTACGATACTCGCTTATGTAATCGGCGGATTGATGATGTACCTCGTCATGCAATGTCTCGGGGAATTGTCGGTTGCCATGCCGGTAACCGGCTCTTTTCAAAAATATGCGACAACATTTATCGGTCCATCTACCGGTTTTATGGTCGGCATCATGTACTGGATCAATTGGGTGGTGACGGTAGGTTCTGAGTTTACCGCATCCGGTATTCTCATGCAGCGCTGGTTCCCGGACAGCAGTGTGTGGATGTGGAGTGCGATTTTTGCGGCTCTTCTTTTCGTATGCAACGCATTTTCAGTTAAGTTATTTGCGGAAACTGAATTTTGGTTTTCCAGCGTAAAGATTGTCACCATTATTTTATTTATCATTTTAGGAGGAGCCGCCATGTTTGGCCTGATCTCTTTAAACGGGATGGCGGATGCTCCTATGCTGTCGAATTTCACAGACCATGGCGGGCTGTTTCCGAATGGCTTTCTCGCCGTTTTTATCGCGATGATATCTGTGAGCTTCGCCTTTTCCGGTACAGAGTTAATCGGCGTTACAGCAGGAGAATCAGCAAATCCTCAAAAGGATATTCCGCGATCCATCCGTAATGTCGCATGGAGAACAGTCATTTTTTTCATTGGCGCTGTCTTCGTCTTATCCGGGCTAATTTCGTGGCAGGACGCAGGCGTGATTGAAAGCCCGTTTGTCGCCGTATTTGCGGAGATCGGAATCCCTTACGCCGCGGACATTATGAATTTCGTGATATTAACAGCCTTGCTGTCTGTCGCCAACTCAGGCTTATATGCTTCGACCCGTATGATGTGGTCGTTAGCAAATGAAAACATGATCAGCTCCCGTTTTAAGAAAGTCACATCGAAAGGTATTCCTTTAAATGCCTTAATGATCAGTATGGCTGTATCTTGTTTATCTCTCATTTCGAGTATCGTGGCCCCCGGAACTGTCTATGTGGTGATGGTTGCAATTGCTGGATTTGCAGGAGTCGTGGTCTGGATGAGCATTGCCTTGTCCCAGCTCTTGTTTCGAAAGAGGTTTCTGAAAAAAGGGGGAAATGTAAAAGACCTGACATTTCGCACGCCGCTTTATCCTCTTATGCCTATAGCCGCTCTCTTATTATGTTCAGCTTCTTGTATCGGTCTTGCTTTTGATCCCAATCAAAGAATCGCACTTTTCTGCGGAATTCCTTGTATCATCCTTTGTTATCTCATCTACCATTTCAAAAGAAATGTTTCAAAAGTGAAAAAAATCAGCCAAGAGGAATATCCGGCTGATCACATCCTATAAAAAATAAAGCACACCCCGCTCAGCATGGGATGTGCTTTATTTTTTACTCTGTAATCAACGTATGAATCAGCTTCGGCGCCTTCGCTTCCGCGGCGAGGCGGATGTTGTCATAGACTTTTGCGATGACTTCATCGACGTTTTCGCGGTTGGCGTAAAGCGTCACGAGCGGTTCGCCTTTTTCTACTTTGTCGCCGACCTTTTTGCGGAGCATGATGCCGACGGCTAAATCGATTTCGTCCTCTTTTGTGGCGCGTCCGGCACCCAGCAGCATTGCTGCGACGCCGATTTCGTCCGCGACGATTTCGGAGACGACACCCGCTTCTTTCGCAGGCACCTCAATTTGATATGCCGCTTGCGGAAGCTTAGACGGATCGTCAACAATTGAGCTGTCGCCGCCTTGGTTTTTCAGGAAATCCTTGAACTTCTCAAGCGCTTTGCCGTTTTTCATGACTTCTTCCAGCTTCGCTCTCGCTTCGTCCAATGTGTCGGCTTTTTTCGCGAGCACAACCATCTGGCTGCCGAGCGTTAAGACAAGCTCATGAAGATCCTCAGGCCCCTCGCCTTTGAGCGTGTCGATCGCTTCTTTGACTTCAAGCGCGTTTCCGATCGCAAAGCCAAGCGGCTGAGACATGTCTGAAATAACAGCCATTGTTTGGCGGCCGACGTTATTTCCGATGCGTACCATTGCTTTGGCAAGTTCAGCTGCGTCTTCTTCTGTTTTCATGAAGGCGCCCGCTCCCGTTTTTACGTCAAGCACGATGGCGTCCGCCCCGGCAGCGATCTTTTTACTCATAATCGAACTTGCAATGAGCGGAATGGAATTGACCGTTCCCGTTACGTCACGAAGCGCGTACAGTTTTTTATCAGCCGGCGTTAAATTGCCGCTTTGGCCGATGACCGCAACCTTATCGCGGTTCACAAGTTTAATAAATTCATCCTTCGTCAGTTCCACGTGGAAGCCGGCGATTGCCTCTAACTTATCAATCGTGCCGCCCGTATGGCCTAGTCCGCGGCCGGACATCTTGGCAACCGGCACATCAAGAGCCGCAACTAGCGGGGCGAGAACGAGCGTTGTCGTGTCGCCGACGCCGCCGGTGGAGTGTTTATCCACTTTAATTCCTTCAATGGCAGAAAGATCAATCGTTTCACCGGAGTTCACCATAGCCATCGTCAAGTCCGCGCGTTCACGGTCACTCATATCCTGGAAAAAAATCGCCATAGCAAGCGCGCTTGCCTGATAATCAGGAATGCTTCCGTCCGTATAGCCGTTCACAAAAAATTGAATTTCTTCAGTGGTGAGTTCTTTTCCGTTTTGTTTTTTGATGATGATATCTACCATTCTCATGTTTGGTCACCGATCCTTTTCGATTAAGTTCAGTAAATCAAGCCCACAATTGCTGCTGATAAAAAGCTGACAAGCGTAGCACCGTATAATAATTTCAAGCCGAAACGAGCGACGACATTTCCTTGCTTTTCATTCAGTCCTTTTACGGCACCGGCAATGATTCCGATTGAGGAGAAGTTCGCAAATGACACAAGGAATACCGATACGATTGCTGTTGTACGGCCACTGAAATGGAAACCATTTTGCGTAAGCGACGTCATGGCGACAAATTCATTCGACACCATTTTTGTTGCCATAATGCTTCCCGCATTAACAGCTTCATTCCATGGGATACCCACAAGAAAAGCGAATGGAGCAAACACATATCCAAGAATGCCTTGGAACGAAATACCGAATACTGCATTAAAAATGCCATTGATCAAGGCGATAATCGCGACAAATCCAATCAGCATCGCAGCGACGACAACCGCTACTTTGAAACCGTCAAGGATGTATTCTCCGAGCACTTCGAAGAAGGATTGTTTTTCTTCTTCCTCAACACGAAGCATATCCTCTTCTTTTGCAACCTCATACGGATTGATAATAGAAGCGATAATGAAACCGCCAAATAAGTTCAAAACAAGCGCTGTTACAACATATTCCGGTTTCAGCATTGTCATATACGCGCCGACAATCGACATTGATACAGTGGACATCGCAGATGCGCAAAGCGTGTACAAGCGCTGCTGATTTAAAAGACCGAGTTCTTTCTTCAAGGAGATAAATACTTCCGACTGACCTAAAATCGCAGAAGCCACTGCGTTATACGATTCCAATCTTCCCATACCGTTTACCTTGCTGAGGGCAAGGCCGATATATCTAATAATAAACGGGAGGACTTTCCACTTTTGCAGAATCCCGATCAGAGCGGAAATAAACACGATCGGCAAGAGAACATTCATAAAGAATGTCGTTTGGTCCGCATTCACCAAGCCGCCAAACACAAAGTTAATTCCCTCTGCCGCGTATTCAAGCAGGTAACCGAATCCTTTTGCAAATCCTCCTACGAGGAAATTCCCTATCCCGGTATTGAGGAGAATGTAGCCAAGGATAAATTGCAAAATGAGCATAACAACAATTGGGCGGATCTTAATTCTTTTTTTGCCGCTGCTCGCGATCCACGCGAGGCCTAAAAACACGATTAAACCGATAATCCCAATCAAATACTTCATATGTGTTTCTCCTTTATTTGTATTCGCTTACAATCACTGTTTCCTCAGAAAACGGAAAGCAGTCTGCCTTCCGTCAGCTTTTTAATAGTTGTCCCCGCTTGATGCATTTTCTCCTTTTACGATGGAAACGCCTGCGCTGGCGCCGATTCGGCTTGCTCCGGCCTCAACCATTGTGTCTACATCTTCTTTCGTTCTGATTCCGCCAGATGCTTTCACGCCGATATCAGGACCTACTGTTTTGCGCATTAAGGCGATATCTTCCTTCGTTGCGCCGCCTGTAGAGAAGCCTGTTGATGTTTTCACGAAGTCCGCTCCCGCAGAAACCGCTAAACGGCACGCACGTTCTTTTTCTTCATCGGTCAGAAGGCATGTTTCGATAATGACTTTGACAAGCGCTTTTCCGGCAGCAGCTTCCACCACACCGCGGATATCCGCTTCCACCACATCGTCTTCTTTGTCTTTCAAAGCGGCAATGTTAATGACCATGTCCACTTCAGTGGCGCCTTTTGAAATCGCGTCTTTAGTTTCGAACGCTTTTGTTTCAGTTGTATTGGCACCGAGCGGGAAGCCGATGACCGTACAAACGTCGACTCCAGTTCCCTTAAGCTCTTTCGCAGCAAGCGCCACCCATGTCGGATTGACACATACTGAAGCAAACTTGTATGTTTTCGCTTCTTCAATAAGTTTGAGAATTTCCGCTTTTTGTGTATGCGGTTTCAAAGCTGTATGATCAATTATGTTAGCTAATGACATCCTTCGCACACTTCCTTTTTTGTTAAGATATTTTTTAGCATAACCGACTTTTGAACATATGTAAATTGGTAATTGAAATTTTGTTCAGCGAACGGTTTGAACGTGTCACAAATCATTAACAAGCACCCTTGCGGTATGCTGGTCAATGATTAAAACATTGGCATATTTTCCGGTTAATGCTCCGTGAATGGAAGATACTTTTCTGCTTCCGCCGGCCACTAAAATCGAGCGTTCCTTCAGTCTGAGGTCTTCAAGTTCAACACCGATGGTCCGGTCATTGATGGCACTGCTGCAAATATTCCCTTTCGCATCAAAAAAGCGTGAACAAATATCCCCAACGGCCTGTTTTTTCAGCAGGGCTTTCTCTTCTTCGTTAAAATATCCTAGCCGAAACAACAGCGCTTCGTCACGGACAGTGCCCACCGTGAAGAGAGCGATATTCGCCTGCTTGCCCATCTCGATGATCCGCTCAATATGACGGTCATTCTCCACCATTCGCTTCACATCTGCATTATCAAACACGACAGGAAGCGGGAGGTAGCGCGGCATCGTTTGAAAAGCCTCCGCGAACAGCTGAATTGTTTCAGCGGAATACGTGTTCACCCGCGAATGGCTGATACCGCCTTTCAGCTGGACGACCTCGACGCCTTTTACCTGCTTCGGCTGCATGTTTTGCGCGATTTGATACATGGTGGTTCCCCAGCTGACGCCGACAATGTCGCCGTCTTTTACCGTTTCATGCATATATTCTGCACCATAGCGGCTTAGGTCATGTGTAATTCCTGCATAATCGGGTGTCGGGGAAAACACAACATGCGCCTCGAGGAGACCATATTTCTCTTCAAGCATGGAACCGAGCGCATCCAAATCCTCAAAAGGGTCCATGACGCGAATCTGGACATACCCTTTTTCCTTTGCATATTGCAGCAGCCGGGAAACGGTTGGCCTTGAAATGTTGAGCTGCTCAGCAATTTGCTGCTGACTGTAGTCAGACTGATAGTAAAGCCTTGCCGCTTCTATGCTTAATTGTTGTTTTTCCCGATCCATTCCGCACCTCCTTGTGGATCAGTCCTGATGAAAACTGCTTTTGATTTGCTTTTATTATACAGGCTGGCGCCAGCTTTCATCCACCTGATTTCTGAGAAACTGAAAAACGCTCTTGGCGCGGACCCGCCCAGAGCTCACTCCTCCCATGTCATGTGCTGATAAATGCCTTTCATAATGGCATACATTCCATATAAGATCAGGCCTAACGCTAATATAGACAGAATCAATTTGCCATGCGGCTGCTGCGCGAGTTCGGCGAGCGCGCCGTCAAAGCCTCTTGTGTCGTCGGGATCAGCGGTCATGGCTGTTTTGATGAGAAAATAGCCGATAGCCGAGAAAATAATGGCCCGGGCGATATTGCCTGCGCGTCCGGTGTTTTTCGTAATGCATATCATCTGTTTGTTCATTTTTGACGTATCGAATTCTTTCATAAAAGCAGCCCGAACGCCTTTCATAAATTGAACAATCGCAAATACGATAAAACCCGCACCCGTAAGCCCTGTAAGCCATTGGCCGAACGGCTGCGCCAATATGTAAGCTGACCACGTCTGTTCTGAAGTGCCGCCTTTCCCTTGGCCAAACACAAATCGCAAGGCATTCCAAGCGATGGATGCGTAAACGGCGGCACTGAAAAAGTTTCCTATTCTCCGTGACAGGCCGCGCCTGCTGTTTCCGTGGCCCTCCGTGTCCTTGATCGCGCTTAACACCATCCAGATCACATAGCCGATAAGGCCGACACCTATTAAAAAAAGCAATAACGATCCATACGGCATGTGTGATAGCGTTTGGAGCGCTCCGCTCGAGTCTTTCGCGCGGCCTGCCCCGGCAGCCGTCATAAATGCCAAAATCCCAAGCAGAATAAAAACGCCGCCGAATGCAAAATAACCAAGCCTACCGAATCGTTTGATCCAAGGCTTGGTTTCCTGTTTTATTTTTGACACGTACTGGTCTTTCCCCGCCATGTGTCCAACCCTCTTTCACAGAAATCTTTACTGTAACATTCCCGATTGGACAAAGTTGAAACAGCTTCTGCCTCAGCTATGGCCGGCTGAGATACGTTTTTGCTGATCAGCTGACTGTGCAGGCATCATCCAAGCAGCCGCGGCGGCAGCTGTGACTCCGCCTGCTACTTTTCCAATGATCATGGCCGCCGCCATTTCTTTTTTCATTCCGGCTACAAAACCGAGATGGCTGCCGAGTACAAAGGCGCCGCTGACCGCAAACGCAACATTGATGACCTTTCCTCTCGGCGTCATATCCTTTAATGAAGCCAGCATCGGGATATGATGCGCCAAAGAGGTCACCAAGCCTGCTGTTGCTGTCTCATCTAAATGAAGGCATTTCCCAAGAGCCTGAAGCGGTTTTTTAAAGGTTTTTGTAATAAAAGCCGTCATCGGAAACGCCCCTGCCAGAGCAATGGCGATGGTCCCTGTCGTTTGTATCCCAGTCTCGACATTCTCCATTCCTGGAATCAGCACAATGCCTGTCAGCGTTTCAACGGAGACAGCCGCAAGCCCGATAATCGCAACCACACTGACCGCTTTCCCGAAGAGATGAAACAACCGAATCATACTGTCGGTATACCGCCATAACCCAAAAGCTATCACAGCAGATAACAGACTTGGGATCAGAAGGTTTTTACCTATCATGCCGATGTCAAAGCCCGCGCATAATCCGCCGGTGAAACAACCGATCGGCACTGTGCACAGCCCGATTAATATGCCTTTCGCAAAATACGGATGGTCCTCTTTCTCGATGATGCCAAGAGCGACGGGAATCGTGAAGACGATTGCCGGTCCCATCATTGTTCCTAAAAACACCCATGAAAACAGCCCGGCCTGCGGATCTTTCGCCATTTCTCCGGCCAGCGCATATCCTCCCATATCAATCGCCAAAATGGTGTTCGCAAAGGAAGAAGGGTCCGCGCCAATCGCTGTGTAAACCGGAGCAACAATGGGAATCTGGATTGCCGCCAGCACTGGGGACAGTGACACAATACCGATCATGGACAGCGCCAGCGGCCCCATAGCCTTGAAGCCGTCCGCAAACCGCTCGCCCAGCCCCCATCTGTTTCCCAAACAATAATCCGCCGCTCCCCATAGTAAAAAGGCAGCCAAAATGAATACAACCGCGTCATTCACCGTCATGGTTTTCTCCTTTTTCAAACGTATGATTGGTTTTATCATATCATCTGAAATCATTGATTGGAGCTGAATCTTATTCTATATGAGCTAAAAATTCTTTGATATCAGATTTTTCAACGGCTGTTATAATGCGTCGCGCTTTTTCCTGCGGAACCGTTACTCTCAATTTTTCTTTTATGTCTTCTTCCGACAGCTCATTTCCCGGAGCCCCTTTTGGACAGTCCACACGCGCTTCGCAAATTCGGCCGTCTGATAAATAGGCCCGGACAATCGTGAAACGGCCTTTCGGAACGGCATGTGGAGCCGGCTGAATAGCATTGTCATATACTCGCTGAATTCGCCCCATTGTTGTTTGAATGTTGCTAGGGATCGGCTGGCTGTTGAAATGTTCAACGGTCAGCTCGTGTCCATGCAAAGCAAGAGCAATCACATATTCAACGCTGAAACGGCCTTCCTCTCCAGTTTTCGGAGACCGTTCCGTCAATGCAGCATCTCCGCCTGGCGGAAAAACCACTTCAATCCGCTCGGTATTGGCAGCAGAAATGGCTTCTTCAGAGATAAGCTTTCGTACCGCGTCTGCAGCATGGTGTGCCGCGGAACAAAATGGATAGATTTTAAACCATAGGCCCGGCTTTACGATTCTCCACGGTGCGCCCCAATCGTATAGCAAAGTGTGTTGTGCTTTTTCCAAATCACCGTACAGATTGAAAAAACCAGTTTCTCCATCAAGTGCCGTACGGGACCCGCCAAATTCTGATTGGGCCAGCTTAACGGCCATCAAGCCAGCCTGAGCCGCCAGACCGGCGTGCAGCGGTTTCATTTCTGTTCCAAATTGCATCCTCATCCCAGCAGATTGCGTAGCCGCAAAACCAATCGCTTTTTCCAGCTCTTTTTGAGGCAGTCCTTCAGCATAACCTACGGCGCAGGCGGCAGCAATCGCACCAAGCGTTCCCGTATTATGCCAGCCCTTTTCATAGTGGCGGCTGCCAATTGATTCGCCCAGACGTGCCATTACTTCAACACCAACAATATAAGCGCCAAGAAGCCGCTCGTCATGTCCGCGAGCGGCAGAAGCCATAAGAGCAGGCACGATGACCGCACTGGGATGCCCTCTTACATCGGAGTGGACATCATCAAAATCCAATGCATGAGCGATAAACCCATTGAGCATCGCGGATTGTAATGGCGCGGCCTTTTTGCCTTGTCCGATAAGAGGAACAAGGGGCAGGCCTCCTTCATCCTCTATCAGACGGAGGAGCTTTTGAATGCCTTTATCTTCTCTTCCTGCAAATGAAGCGGCAGTAAAATCAAGTAATCCTTTTTTTGCTTCGCGAATCGCGTCAACTGAATGCTCCGGCTGTGACGTTCTCACAGCCTCTGCAAGACCTGCTGTCAGCCCTTGTTTGCTCATTTGATGGTCCCCAATACAATAACCGCCAGCTCCGCAAAGTAGTGAGAGGCAACCGTAAGGGCTTCTTCATCCAGGGTAAAGGCCGGATGGTGCCACTCCTCCGTTCCGTTCGTTCCCATCCAGACAAAAAATCCCGGGATCTTCTCTTGATACAGAGCGAAGTCTTCTCCGCCCGGAGACTGCTCAGCGTGAACGGTTTGATAGCCAAGCCGTGCCGCAGCTTCGGATGCCGCATTCAAAAAGGTGCCGTCATTCTGAACGGAAGGCAAATAAGGAAACCACTTGAATTCGGCTTGTGCCCCATAGCCCGCTGCAATTCCTTCAGCCACCCGTTTCATATGCTCCGGAACAGCCTGCCTTGCTTCTTTTTGAAAGGTTCGAACCGTTCCCTCCATTTCAGCTTGATCTGGAATCACGTTCCACGACGTCCCCGCCTGTACTCTTGTGATACTGACGACTGCGTTTTGCAGTGAGCTGATGTTGCGGCTGACCACAGATTGCAACCCGCTGATGATTTGTCCTGCGGCAGCGATTGGATCAATACTGTTATTCGGGATGCCGGCGTGACCGCCTTTCCCTTTGATGACGATCTCAAACCGGTCAACACTTGCCATTAACGGACCTTCCTTTACACCAATGGTCCCAACAGGCAGATCCGGCTTATTGTGCATGCCGAAAATGGCAGAAACACCATCAAGCACGCCAGCTTCTATGACCTTTCTTGCTCCCGCGGCAATTTCTTCGGCCGGCTGAAAGATAAAGCGGACGGTACCTTTCAGCTCATCCCGTCTTTGGTTCAGCAAAATCGCTGTACCAATAATAGAAGCGGTATGAAAATCGTGTCCGCACGCATGCATCGTACCGTCAACCTTAGAAGCAAACGGCAGGTTCGTCTGTTCATGGATCGGGAGCGCGTCAATGTCCGCCCGTATGGCTATCACAGGGCCGTCTTCCCGTCCTTTGATTTCCGCAATCACACCAGTCTCCAATTGAGGAACGTCCAGTATTTCGATTTGCTCCTCCTCAAGCCAGCGGCGGATTTTTTTCGTCGTTTCAATCTCTTGAAATGACAGTTCAGGATGTTCATGAAGATCACGCCGCATATTGATTAAACGGGTATGAAACGTTTTGTCGGCCATTGTTCTTCTCCCCTTCTTATATAATCTCTGCAGGCTCTCCCACCTGCTTGATAAACCGTTTTGTCCGTTCGTTCTTTGGATGGTCAAACAGTTCTTCTGGCGTTCCCTGTTCGATAATATGGCCGTCTGCCATAAAAATCACTTGATCAGCGACCTCTTTTGCAAACGCCATTTCGTGTGTCACGATGATCATCGTTGTTTGTTTTTCCGCAATGGATTTGATGACCTGAAGCACTCCTGCGACGAGCTCAGGGTCAAGCGCTGACGTTGGTTCATCCAGCAAGATCGCATGCGGATTGACCGCAAGCGCCCGGGCGATGCCGATTCGCTGCTGCTGGCCGCCGGACATTGTGATCGGATAGCTGTCAGCCTTATGCTCCAGACCGACTTGTTTCAGAATCTCCATTCCAATACGTTTTGCTTCGTCGCGTGATTTGTGTTGAGCCACAATTAAAGCTTCTGTAATGTTTTGCAAAGCCGTTTTATTTTTAAACAGATTGTAGTTTTGAAAAACCATGGCCGTTTGCTGGCGAAGCCGGTGTGCTTCCTTGCGTGTAAACTTTTCCGCGTTCAGTTTGGCTTCTCCGATTTCAATGATGCCTTGATCCGGACGTTCTAATAGATTCAAGCACCGGAGAAGCGTTGATTTTCCGGAACCGGACGGACCGATGATCGCCACCACTTCTCCGCGCTTCACTTCTAGTTCGATTCCATCTAGCACGACGAGATCTTTAAACGCTTTGCGAATATTTTTTACTGTTATCAACTGATTTCACCTCTAAGTCCGGTATGGCTTGCTCATGGCGCGTTCAAACAAGTCCTGCAACATGCTGTAGATAATGGTAAGAACCCAATAGACGATCGCAACCGCCAAGTACGTCTCAAAATATTTGAGGTTTCCTGAAGCGTACATCTTCCCTTGGGCGAACATCTCCATGACCCCTAATGTAAAGGCCAGTGACGTTTCTTTTAGCAGTCCGATAAATGTATTACCCGTTGCCGGAATCGCATTTCGGATCGCTTGCGGCAAAATAATCCGTCTGTATGCCTGAAGTTTTGTCATGCCGACAGACAGACACGCCTCCAGCTGCCCGTCATCAACAGAATTGAGGGCCGCCCGGAAGATTTCTGCTAAATATGCTGCATTTTTCAAGCTTAACCCGATGATGGCAGCTGTGAGAGCTGTCATTTTGCTCATCTCTGGAAATAGCTGCGGCAGCCCGTAATAGATTAAGAACAGCTGCACAAGTGTCGGCACGCCCCGGAAAAAGGATATATACAGCTTTGACAGCTGATGAAGCACTGGAATTTTGTTCTTTGTAATGAGTGCGAGAATAAGTCCTCCGATAATGGCAAAAATCATAGCCGCTATAGCCATAAACAAGGTGATCGGAAGGGCCTGAATTAAAGTCGGGAACGCTGATATCATGAATTCCCAATCAATCGTGTTCATTCTGGTGATTCACCGCCGTTTCTTAATGCTTCTGTTCTACTGTGATATCTTCATTAAAGTATTTTTCAGAGAGTTTTTTCAGTGTTCCGTCTTTACGCAATTCATCAAGCGCCTTATTGACTTTTTTGCGGAGCTTGTCGTGCGCATCGTCCTTGGCAAATGGGAATGCAACCTGTTCGTAAACAATCGGATCTCCTGCAAGCTTTAATGGCAAACCGGTCTTCTTGATTTGCGCGATCAATACAGTTCGGCTGTTGACATAAGCGTCTACCCGGCCGTACGCAACATCCTTCAGCGTACCCTCTTGTGTTTCGTACGTTTTGATATTGATTTTTTTATCAGGATCTTTGCTTTCAAGGTTTTTCGCGTGGTTTGAACCGAGAACGGCTGCGACTGTCTTGCCTTTTAAATCGTCTACTGATTTGATATCAGTATTGTCTTTTTTGACGACAATCTGTGTTCCCGCATAAGCGTATGGTTTCGTAAAGTTATACGTTTCCTTGCGTTCGTCTGTCACAGCTACCTGGTTGGAAATGGTGTCAAGCTTGCCTGTTTGAAGCTCTCCCATCAGCCCGCTGAATTCAAGCAGCTTCCAGTCCAGCTTCATGTCAATTTTCTTAGCGACCGCTTCCATCACTTCCACATCAAAACCTGTCAGCTTTCCGTTTTCTTTATAAGCAAATGGGTAACTTTGTCCTGTCGCACCGACATGAAGCACATTGTCATCCTCTTTACTGCTGCTGTTTCCATTGCCGCAAGCGGAGAGCACCGCTAATAATGCAGCAACGACCAGCACAGTCCATTTTTTCATTTTCATTTGATTTTCCCGCCTTTTCTATTTTTATAGATCATGTCGCAATTGTTTTTTCATATAAACTGTGATATGCCCTTTTCCAAGGTCTTGTTCACCTGAGCGGACATACCCTTTTCGTTCGTACATCTCAATCAGCCACGGATGCTTATCCGCTGTTCCGAGTGAGACAAACGGAACCTTTAACGTATCGCGGAGGATTGTTTCCTCCAGCCATTGAAGCAGCTTTGTTCCGATTCCTTTTTTACCGGTATCGGGGTCCACAGCAAACCACCAGATATGCGGAACGCCATACGGTCCCGGCTGCTGTCCCCACGGCATTCTTAAGGAGATGGTCGCGATAATCCGCCCGTCTTCTTCCATGACGTAGCAGGCATTTTTCCGGATATTTTTCAGCACCAAATCCAAATCCGCATGAGCGGCGGCAAAACGAATGCCGAGCTTTCGAATCGGTTCATAAGCCCGCAATGTCAGCTCGAGAAGCTGTTCAGCATCACGTTCAACTGCAAGGCGATATTGTGGCTTCATCTAGCGTTCCTCCTTACTTTGCATAGCGGTTGACCGGCTTTTCCAAACCGAAGTGATCTCTTAATGTTGTGCCTTCATATTCTTTTCTGAACACGCCGCGCTCCTGTAAAATCGGAACCACTTGATCAACAAACACTTCAATTCCTTCTGGTAGAAGCGGAGGCATGATATTAAATCCGTCACACGCTTTCTTATCCACCCATTCCTGCATCTTGTCGGCGAGCTGCTCCGGCGTGCCGACGAAGATATGGTGGCCTCTGGAGCCTGCAACATATTTGTAAAGCTCGCGTATCGTCATATTGTCACGTTCAGCCATCTCCTGAACAAGCTTAAAGCGGCTTTTCACCGCATTGGAAGCTTCGGCGTCAAGCTTCGGCAGCGGCCCGTCAAGCGGATACGCAGACAAATCAATTCCGCCTAAGTAATTTTGGAGAATTTGCAGACCGACAGATGGGATAATCAGGTCTTGAAGCTCCTTGTATTTGGCTTGTGCCGCTTCTTCGGTATCAGCAATGATCGGGAAAATCCCCGGCATGATGGCGATTTTCTCTGGATCACGTCCGAATTCCGCAGCCTGTTCTTTAATGGATTGATAAAATTCTTGAGCGGATTCCAGGTGGTTTTGCGCTGTGAAGATCACTTCTGCTGTTCTGGCAGCCAGCGCTTTTCCGTCTCCTGATGATCCTGCCTGGATAATGACTGGCTGGCCCTGCGGCGTTCTTGAAACGTTCAGTGGCCCGCGAACCGAGAAATATTCTCCTTTATGGTTCAGCTCATGCATTTTTTCCTTCTCAAAGAATTCACCTGTTTCTTTATTGCGGATAAAGGCGCCCTCTTCCCATGAATCCCAAAGCCCCTTTACAACCTCGACAAATTCCTCTGCCCGCTTGTAGCGCAAATGGTGTTCAAGGTGCTTTTCACCGCTGAAATTCAGCGCTGTTGATTCAATCGATGAAGTGACGACGTTCCATCCGGCACGGCCGTTGGACAGATGATCCAATGACGCGAATTGTCTGGCGATGTGAAACGGCTCGCTGTATGTAGTGGAGGCTGTTGCTGTCAGTCCGATTCTTGATGTGACCTGCGCCAAGGCAGAGAGCAAGGTGAATGGCTCAAACCTTGTTAATACATTTGGATGTGATTTACTGTCAATTGATAGGCTATCTGCTAAAAACAGCATATCCAGCTTGCCCCGCTCCGCTGTTTTCGCAAGTTCTTTAAAATAATCCAAATTCATGCTCGCATCTGAAGGCGCGTCGGGGTGCCGCCAAGACGCGACGTGATGGCCTGTGCCTGCTAAAAATACCCCTAATTTGATTTGTTTCTTTTTGCTTGTCATGACGATACTCCTTTTATCATGTTTTAGGCTGAATAATCCGAAAAATAAACTCCTATATTCCTAGTCGTTTAATATGAATAAATCAAAATGTACCTTTGTCTTGGACGTTTGTCAATGAGTTAAGATCAAATTTTTCTTTTTAAGCTGAAAAGAATCTCGCAGCATCATGGGATGGCATTTGTGCAACCTGTATCCTTACAAAACAGCCTGATGATGCTGAGACTCGTTTTGATTCAAAGTTTTATATAAATGCATATCTGTACTTCCGACCATACGCGTTTTGCCGTCGCTTTTGCTCTTTGCTAATAAACGCGCGTGATCGCCGTCGCAGAACGGTTCATTTTGTCACTCATTCAGAAGCTGAGACATCGCATAAAAAAATGAGCTGATCCCGGATTCATACCGAAATCAGCTCATTGTATCTTAATTAAGTTCTAGAATACTTTCTTCCGCTTTAGCAGAAAACACTTTAGGCTCAAGGCGGTCTAGGTCTTCATGAAATAAACTTACTTTTTGGATTTGCCGATTGTCGTAGTGGTGAAAGTAGTAGTTTCCCGTGTCGCTGCACATCACAGAAGTGTATTGCGTATAATCAATTTCGTCTTCTTCAGTTATCACAACACCCTTGGGTATCGCCATGTTTGCCAAAAGCTGAAAAGCTGCTGATACACCTTTCGTTTCATCTGCCGCAGGCTCTAGATGTTCTTTCAGAAAACAAGCTCTGACAAACCGTGAAGGCGGTGTATAATCTCCCGGCAGACCCACTGTACCCGAGCCCTGGCCAAAAGCGGACAGCACCAATCCGCCCAACTCCTTGCTCTCGAATTGTTTCGGCCGTAATCCTATATATTGCCGAAGATTGGCCACATGCCATAAAAAGTCGGGGCTGTTCGTCATGACACCTGGTTGATTGTCATAGATTTTGATGCCGTCTGCTCTCGGTTCGATCGTCAGGCTGCGTCCCGTCCGGTCTGACAATATCCAGTGCAGCGGTAAAACGGTATCCAATAGATCTAATTTCTTCTCCACAATCGTTAAAGAGTGGATCTTTTCTTTTACGTCATCCAAAGACTTACAAACTGATAGCGCCCATGTTACAAATTCATGCGGGGCAATATGAACGCCGTCTCCCCGAAGTGTTTTTTCGTACTCCGCATATCCCATAAAATAAAGCGCCGCACAAGATAAACCGCTTTCATTAACTCCGTCGGCAAATAATATATTTCCAAGTTTTCTCCCCATACCGATAAACGCGTACTGTGTTTGATGCACCCTTCCGTCAGCTTCACTCTTCCAGCTGTAACGGCGCGGATAGAGAATGACCTCCGTCCCCAGCTGAAATGCAAAATCCATTGTTCTCGCTAATAAATGATTCCGGTCAGCAGTTTCCAATGTAAGACTTGTGCACATCTTATTCAGTCCCCTTTCCATTTCAGGCTAAAATCATACATTTTGTGAACAACTTGTTTTATCAGCATAACGAAAGACAAAGAGATTCGTCAAAAGATTGACATCACCTTCCAACATAAAGACGAAGAGATTCTTTCAATGTACTATGCTGATGTTTATGGTGAAAGCTTCCTTTTTATTTTTACTAGCCCCTGCTGTATCAGAGCCAATCAGAAATGTTGCAGTTTCATGATCAATCGCTGATATTATAAGGAGCAGGAAAAGAAGTTGTAGCGTCCATTCCGCAAAAAGGCTTCATGGCGCTTACAGACCGGCCGGGCACAACATAACAAAAAATCCAGCCTAAAAGGCTGGATTTCATTATTATTTCGCCAAAACAAGCTCGTGAATCGCATGCGCAACCCCATGTTCATTATTGGAGCGTGTTTGAAAGTTCGCGGCTCCCAATACTTCTGGGATGGCGTTTGCCATGGCAACCCCGCAGCCCGCCCATTCGATCATTGTCAGGTCATTCCCGTTGTCGCCTATGCTCATGACTTCAGCCTGCTCGATTCCGAGCAGCTGTGCCAGCTGGCGTACAGCATTTCCTTTGCTGGCTTCCGGGTGCAGAATTTCGTAAAAGAACGGCGCGCTTCTGACCATTGTATATTTTTCTCTCACGTCTTTTGGAATCGATGTAATGACGCGGCTTAAGTTCTCCGGTTTATCAATAAACATCACTTTCGGGATGAGGATATCTTTAGGCACCTCGTCAATCTTGCGGAAATGAAGCGGCACCTGTGTCACATAGGATTCGTATACGGTAAATTCGCTAATATCCCGGTTAGGCGTATACAAATGAGATGAATCAAAGAAATGCATCGGCGTCTTCAGCTCTAAGCTCAGGTCATATAATGAAGCCAAATCATCATAGCCGAGAGACAGCTCTGAGACCACTTCATTTGTATGCGTATTTTGAACAAGCGCCCCATTATAAGCGATGACATAGTCGCCTTCTTCAATTAAATTCAGTTCATCTAAGTATCTCCGCACACCCCCGATAGGCCGGCCGGTGCAAAGCACGATTTTGACACCTTCCGCTTTTGCCGCGTGAAGCGCGTTGCGGACCTCCTCTGTTACTTCATGATGATCATTTAAAAGTGTTCCATCCATATCAATTGCAATGAGTTTGTACATCCTGCATCTCCTTCATGTCGTTTTCAGTCTATAGTCCCATCATATCGTTTTTCCTTTTTGATATTCAACCGGAAGAGATGGTTTTCTCCGGATTCTGTTTAGACGCCGACCTTGTCTTCGGATACGTTTTCGCGGTTCCCGCTTTCTTTCTGTTTTCACGACGTTTTCTGCTTTTTTCTGTTTCATCAGCATAAAGCCGGCAGCTATAAACGGAATGCCGGTTATATTTAAGATGGCAAGCTTCACACCAGCCGCGATGAAAAAGAATCCCCATGAAGATGCAGGATTCCGTCTGATCATAACGTAAGCCGCCATTTCCAAAACGATCAGGATGGCATGAAGCACGATGCCATAAATAAGCAATACAAGGGCAAAAAACAACACATAATTCACGATTGCCCCTGAGTACACCATAGCGCGCATCATTTGTATAAACGATAAGGACTGCATGGAGCCGCTGATGACATTAGGGTTATAGATCGTATAGTCACTAAATAAATGTTTGACCTTGAGAAAAGCCCATAATATAAATATCCACTGAATGATATGTAAAACAAGTCCCGCTGCCACCAGTCTTTCAGCATTTTTATTTCTCATCTTTCTCCTCCCTGCCGGTCTTTGATTCAATTCTTGTCATCGTTTTTGTCTGTCCATTTTGCTCCCATATCAACGTCCCGTTTTCTCCTCTTTTCAGCGTGCTTTTGAGCGGATAATAGGGACCGAGATACTGAATCTCGATAGACCCGTCAGCGCTTTGGGAAATTACCTTGTATGCCATAAAAGGCAGCTGAACCTCTCCTCTTCCTTCCATCACTTCCGTTTCCACAACCTCGTCTTTGGTAAATGTGACCGTTGCTGATTTCACGCCGTCCGTTGGCCCGGGAGCAATTCCCTCATCCCACGTTCCGTAATAAAACGGCGTCTCTTCTTTTTGCTGCTGGCAGCCGGATACCATCATGCATACAGCAATAAATAACAAAATGCCATATTTGTTTTTCAAGGAGATCCCCATCCTTTCCTCCTTTTTTTAGGCGAATGCCGTGGCACTGTGCCAATGACTACATAAGTTATAAGGAATTCACCCACAAGGAGATTGATCATAATGAACCCTTATCAATATTACAGCCCACAGCTGCCTCAGCAGGAACCTTACTATAGCCACTATGAATACAGCCCTTATCCACAGCAGGATATATACGAGCCATACCAAATGGAAAGACAGCCTGCATTGGAAAGAAGAATCGCGGCACTTGAACGGCAAAATGAACAGCAGTCGAGAGAATTAACCCGTCTGACAAACGAAGACCGCCGTCAAAATCGGGAAATTGCACGGATTGCCGAACAGGTCAATCAGCTAAGCCAGGCTGTTGAACGCCATACACGCCGCTTAAATCGGCTCAATCAGCGCCTCCGCACAGTAGAAAACAGACTGAATATCCCATTTACTGCAGGGGAAGGCGGTTTCTGAGCAAACAAAGAAAAAAAGCGGAAGACGATTCTCCCAATTCAGGGTTTCGTTTTCCGCCATTCTTATATGTTAAAACGGAACATTTACATAAAAAGGGTTTGTACCCAGTATACAATCTTTACCGTTTTCATTCAAAGACAGAGGGGCTGAGGAAAATAATTGTAGTTCCTCTTTGACAGAATTTCTTTTCATGCCAGTTGCATGATAATACCGACTCACGTCAATCGATCACATGGAGGAATGATTTATGCATCATACACAACACGGCTTGCAGCAGCTGAACCAATGCCGCCAGACTGCTCAGCAGCTCATTCAGCAAACACAGCAAAGCAGCCAGCAATACCGCCAAATGCTTCACCAGGAGCAGCAAAACATTCAAATGCTGCAGCAAATTCTAAACCACGAACAACAAGCAGCACATACGATTCAACAAGCGCTGCACGGACATGACATGGCGATTCAAAAGTGCCAGCAGGTTGTCAACATGTGCAACCAAATGCAGCAGGAACTTACTGGACAATCCAGCGTGATGAATACGAATGTGTCTACACTTCCATTCGGCCAAAATACGCCATTTCAACAGCAATCCTACCAGCAGTAGGATAGAAAAAGCTCAACACAATGCGAGTGTTGAGCTTTTTTCTTACTGTTCTTTGCGAATATGTATATCCTGAATAGACTGTTTCGGCGCATGAAATCTGCTTTCGGCTTCACTTCTTGCCTCGGCAAAAGCCCGTGCCTCCACATGATCCTTGTAGACATCCAGCTGAATCAAATACAGCGGGCGCACTTTAAAGCCGTGAATAATGGTCACAGCCCACAACGGGAGCACAACAAAAACGCCAGGCAGATCGGGCAAAACAAAACCAAACGCAAAAATGAAAAAATAAATGATTCCGTACATTATCCACTTTCTATTTCTAACCTTGATGCCAATAAATAAAAAGGCAAAAAAACTGGTAATGGCAAAAGGCATGAAAATAAACAGCATCCACCAGCTATGCAGCCATTCCCAAGCGGCACCTCTTTTTGTAATTCCCATATTTTTCTCCTCCTATTTACCTATAATAATCGATTAGGCATACCGCGTCACCTATAAATGAAAAAACGTTCTTCCTTGAAAATAGTGATAGACGGAGAATGGGTTTCTTGCTATATTATTAATTGATAATGATAATCATTACTAATCTATTCACATACATATTGGGAGGGTTTTTGATGAAAAAGAACACATTGCTCGTGGGCATGCTTGTGCTGCTTCTCATGTTTGTCAGCGCTTGCAGCGGCACGGCTTCTAAAGGGAGCTCAAGCGATTCTGCTTCCGAAAAGACAGAAATGAGGACATACAAATCACCTAAAGGGAACGTCAACATTCCTGCACATCCAAAACGCATCGTCACTGATTTTTATGCCGGTGAATTGCTTTCTGTCGGGGCCAATGTAGTCGGCTCAGGCTCGTGGTCATTTGATAATCCGTTTTTAAAATCAAAGCTGAAAAATGTGAAGGATGTCGGTGATCCAATCAGCGTTGAAAAAGTGATGGAGCTTCAGCCTGACCTCATTGTTGTCATGAATGAAGAGAATGTCGATAAATTAAAGAAAATCGCTCCGACTGTTGTCATACCTTATAACACAGCGAAAAACGTCGAGGACACAGTCAGCATGTTCGGAGATATCGCCGGAGCGAAAGACAAAGCAACCTCATTTATGGCTGACTTTAACAAAAAAGCGGACGCGGCTAAAAAGAGAATTGCCGGCGTCATCGACAAAGATGCGACCTTCGGCATTTATGAAAACACAGACAAGGGCGAATTCTGGGTATTCAATGACAATGGCGGACGCGGCGGCCAAGCTGTATACAATGCGCTCGGGTTAAAAGCGCCTGAAAAAATTGAACAAGATGTCATCAAAAAAGGAGAGATGAAACAGCTCTCTCAAGAGGTGATTCCTGAGTATGCCGCAGATTATATGTTCATTACGGACTACAACCCGAAGGGCGAAAGCAAAACACTCGACAAGCTGGAGAACTCCTCTATTTGGAAGAACCTTGACGCTGTTAAACATAATCGCGTGTTTATCAATGACTTCGACACGTTCTACCCGTACGATCCGATTTCTGTCAGCAAACAGGTGGATATCATCGCCGACATGCTGATCAAACGGGCCGAAGAAAATAAAAAGTAAAGAAAAAGGCACAGTCATGAGGGACTGTGCCTTTTTTATGATTCATTTTAATGCTGACTGTGCGGAGTCCGGCATATCTTCAAACCTGACTTCTTCCCAAGTCTCGACATACTTTCCTTTCGCCTTCACCTTCAAATACGCGTTCTTCCGAAGCTCTTTGCCGGCGAAAAAGGTCACTTCTTCTTTTTTCCCGGATGCATTGTATCCGTCTAATGTATATTCAGTACCGCCCGGGCTAAGATGTCTGCCATCTCGATCAATCTGCACATAGACATCTTGCTGGTGAATAAACGGATTAAATCGGTCTGTAACATCATTATGAAAAAAGAGAAGACCGCATATTACGGCAGCAGCCGCCAAGACGGCCAGGATCGCCAATGCTTTTTTCATCTTTGTACTCCCCTTACTTGTTCATTTTTTTCAAATAGTTTGATCGCACCACGAGGAAGAACAAAAGCTGAAAAATGAAAAACCCTCCGATCGTGAGACTGAGCGGTCCCACTACATCGGAATAGCCTTCGACGGCCAATGTTCTCAGGGCAAACAGCGTATGCATGACGGCAATGACAAATGGAAAGAAAAAGAGAATCGCCAATTGTATCGTCACGCTTTGTGACATTTCACGCTCACTCAGGCCGATTTTGGCCAGTGAACGGTAGCGCTCCCGATCTTCATCTAAATCGGTGAACAGCCTGAAATATAAGAAACTTGCTGCCGCGACAAAGAAGACGATCGCGATAAACAGCCCGATGAATAAACTCAAGCTCGGCAGCTGCACCGTATCATAGTAAGTCCCGGCTTTTGCCATAAAATCAGAATGCACGTCGATATAGTTGCCGTAAATCTCATTTTTCAAGGATTGGCTGATCCCAAGACTGTCTTTCCAATGATCATAGCTGTAGCCGTATAATGACGCTTTATCACCTAGTGATTTAAGCTGATCAAAGGTTTGATCGTTCACCGCGATGATGGCATTCAATGAAATCAGCGGTTTTTGGACTTCTTTTACCGACAGTTTTTGGTCAGACGGCTTGCCTTTTTGATTCAGCAGCTTCAGCTGATCCGGCGCTTCGTTTTTGAAATTGCGGTCATACGTGCCCGGAAAATAGACAGCCTCATCACTTTTCAGGCCGTTCAGCTTAACATGGAAATATTTTGACACATCCGATTCGCTGATCATGTAAACAGGGGGAACAGTTTCTCCTTCCTGATAGCGAACATAGGAAACATCTATTTTGTCTTTCTTATACGTAAAGCCGTGTGTTTTCAGTTCATGGTCAATATCTTTCAAATGAGTCTGTTCTTTTGGATTGTTGCTGAAAGATATATATTCCATCTCATAAGCGGACTCTTCAGCCCCGACGGTCGATTTGTACATGGCGAGCACGCCTGTCGCCGTAAACGCAACCGCGGAAATAATGCTGACGATAAAGAACAGGCGGGCGTTGTCTTTTAAACGATAGACAAGATCAGAAACCCAAATGACATTTTTCCCGCGCAAATAAAAGGTTTTCCACTTCTTCAGCGCGCGCAGAATCCAGATGCTGCTTTGGCTGAAAAAGAAATACGTACCGATGACGGTGAGCAGTAAAATGATAAACGGTTGAGTCCCGTGGACATTGCCTTTCAGAACCATTCCGTACCCGACGCACAGGCAGGCGATGCCGAATAAGGACAGAAGCACGGACGGCTTCGGCTCCGGCTTAATCTTGTCAGTGCCCTTTATTAATTTGATAACGGTATTTGATCTGACAAAAAGGATTGTGAACTGCGATAAAAGGAAAAATAAGAGCAGAAATCCGCCGGCCGTAATGCCGAGCGCTTTCCAAGGCATATACAGAGGCAGCGCGTCCATTTCTAAAATATAAGCGCCGACCGTAAAGAACGTCTTTGAAAAAATGAATCCTCCGATAATCCCGGCTGCAATCGACATGACGCCAATGATCATGTTTTCCGCCGTAATGAGCTTTCTCAGCTGCACCGGCGTAATACCCTGCATAAGCAAAATGCCGAATTCTTTATTTCTCGATTTCAAAAATGCATTAACCGAATACAGAACAAATAAGAAAGAAAAAACAAAGATCATCCATTCCGCAGCGGTTAGGCCTTTTTTGGCGATGTTATTCAGGTAGCCTTCCTTTAATGCCGGATGAAACAGGAACATCGCAAAGGTAAAGAAAATCAAAACGGAAAAGGCGCTGCTTAAAAAGAATGCAAGATAGGCCCTTTTGTTTCTCGTGACGTTTTTATAAGCGAACTGAAGAAAGGTCATTTGCGTTTCCCCCCAGCATAGACAGCACATCAAGAATTTGTTCATAAAAGACTTGGCGGTTTTCCCCGCGGTAAATCTCATTAAACAATTCGCCGTCTTTTATAAAGATGACGCGGCGGCAGTAGCTTGCCGAAACCGGATCGTGGGTCACCATCAAAGCCGTGACATGATCATCCCGATTCAGGCTCTGCAACGTTTCCATAACGTCTTTTGTCGCTTTGGAATCAAGGTTTCCAGTTGGTTCATCGGCCAGAATGAGTGACGGCTTATGAATGACCGCTCTTGCGATGGCGGCCCGCTGGCGCTGGCCTCCGGATACTTCAAACGTCCGTTTGTTAAGCAGGTTTTCGATACCGAGCTTTGCCGCGATGGCGTGCAGTTTTTCTTCCATGACAGACGGCGCTTCTTTTTCAAGCGTTAACGGCAGCATGATATTTTCACCGATTGTCAGCGTGTCCAGAAGATTGAAATCCTGAAACACAAATCCGAGCTGCTTGCGTCGGAAATGAGCGAGCTTTGTCCGCTTCAGGCGATGCGGGTTTTCTCCGTGAATCAGGATATCGCCTGAATCTGGACGGTCAATCGTTGAAATGATATTCAAAAGCGTTGTTTTTCCGGACCCGGACGGCCCCATCACCGCCGTGAACCCGCCTTCTTCTATTGAAAATGAAATTTGCTTTAAGGCTTGATAAGATACTTGTCCTTTATAGGTTTTATTTATATGTTTGACTTCAAGCATATTCGCCATGAGAATCCTCCTTATGATTTTATTCTTGTTGATCTGGGCTGCTTTCATGTAGTGCCGGGGCATTTAACATAAAAATCCCCTTGACGTAAATCCATGTTATCAAGGGGAAACAAAACGAGCTATGTTGTTTTCTTAACGCAGCCTTACATTTTTGTAAGAAATGAAAATCGAACCGATGTCCCTTCACCGGGAGACGAGCTGATGTCCACCGTATGATTGAGCTTGTCCGTAATTTCTTTGACGAGATGGAGGCCGATTCCCGTAGATTCTTGGTAACGCCGCCCGTTTTCGCCGGTATAATATGGGTCAAACACCCGCTTGATGTCTTGCGAGGGAATGCCGACACCGTAATCTTTGACTTCAAGCACCGTCCTGTCTTCATCACGGAAGACATTCAGCTCCAGTCTGTCACTCTTGCCTGCCGAATACTTGACCGCATTTGTAACCACTTGGCCGACCGCAAATTTGAGCCATTTTGCATCAGTGTAAATCTGATGGTCATCGCGAATGTCCATTTTCGGATAAACGCGGTATTGAATAAAAAATCGTTTATAGCTTTGAATGACTGATTGGAGAAGCTCTGATAAGGAAACCGCTTCGACTTTAAAATCCCGCTCAAACAGGTCGAGCCTTGATGAATAAAGAAGCGTCTCCAGCCCGAATTCAATCTGCCGAACCTCTTTTTTGATTTGTTCAAAAACGGGTTCATCCTCTTCCTGAATGATTAAATTAATGACCGACAGCGGCGTCTTCACTTGGTGCACCCATTGATTCATATACGTCACTCGCGCTTCCAGCTTAGCTTCGGTCTCATGGAGCTTCTGGTGTTGCAGCCGGATTAGCTCCATCTGCTTTTCATATAGCTCTGAACAAAACACTGAAGAACCGAGATACGGGATGTCCGTCCCTTCCTGCTCCGAGCTGAGCCAATGATACACACCGCGGTCTTTGTACCAGCGATAGGCAAGATAGCCCGCCAAAATAAGAAGCTGCACGCCCAATATGTAAAACAGGTGAGAAAAAGAATGAAGACCTGCAAACCAGTAATAAAAGAAGACAAACAGCCCTTGAAGGAGAAAAAGCAGAATCAGCACTGCATGAGACCGGAGAAACAGCTTCATGACTGCGCCCTCAGCTGGTAGCCTTCGCCCCGCACCGCTTCAATAGAAACAGGTGCATTCAGCTCCCGCAGTTTTTTTCTGAGCCGCGTGATATACACGTTAAGTGTATTATCATCGATGAATATGTCGGTGTCCCACGTCTTTTCCATGAGACGGTCCCGACTCGTCACCTTTTCTCCCCGCTCCAGCAGCACTTCCAAAAGCTTGCTTTCTTTTTTAGAAAGCTCGCTTTTTTCATCCTGAAAACGCAGTTCAAAACGTTCCACAAAGAGCTGGACGCCGGCATATTCAACCACTTTCTCCCCCTGCTTTGCGGCGTACTCTCCGTACGCCCTCCGGATCTGGCTTTTGATTTTCGCCAGCACAATATCGTAGGAAAACGGTTTTTCGATATAATCGTCTCCGCCGTTTTCAATCGCCATCACCTGATCCATTTCCCCGCTTCTGGCTGAAATGAAAATGATCGGGCTTGTGGAGTGCTGGCGGATCTGGCGGCACCAATAATAGCCGTCATAGGACGGCAGGTTGATATCAAGCAGCACCACATCGGGCTTTTCCCGCAAAAAGACATCAAGAACAGCCGTAAAATCCGCGGCGACTACTGTTTGATATCCGTATTTTTCAAGGTAATTCTGCAATAGTCCGCGAATGTCTTCACTGTCTTCCACAATCATGATTTTATTCAAACTGAACCACTCCCGTTTCTTACACTGCTGCCATCATCATAATCGTTTTGGGCGTACGGACGCAACACCGCGCAAAAAAACCGCCATCCCGGCGGTTTCTGGTCTCTTCAGCCGACCTGCTGCTTAGCTGCTTTACCAGCTGATCCGAACTCTCTCATTTTGCTTCGCACTGTCTCTTCCACGGCTTCAATGCCGGGTGTCATATAGCCGCGCGGTTCGTACAGATCGCTGTTTTCCTGAAACATGCGGCGTGTTTCGTCTGTCCAGGCGACCATACATTCCGTATTGATATTGATCTTCGCGTGGCCGAGCGTGATGGCTTTTTTGATCTGATCCTGCGGAATCCCGGATGCCCCGTGAAGAACGAGGGGAATATGAGTCATGCGGGAGATAGCCTCCATTTCCTTAAATCCGAGATTCGGCTCACCCTGATATTTGCCGTGTACAGAGCCGAGGGCAGCGGCCAGCGCGTCGATATTGGTTTCTTTGACGATCCGCTCACATTCTTTGATATCGGCATAGCGGACCCCGCCGACCAGGCCGTCTTCCATTCCGCCGACCGTGCCGACTTCCGCTTCTACTGACACGCCGTGCTTTGCGGCATAATCGGTGACTTCTTTTGTCATCGCGATATTCTCGTCAATCGGCTGATGGGAGCCGTCAATCATCACTGAGCTGAATCCGGCGTCAATGGCCTGTCTGCAGCGTGCCGCACTGCTTCCGTGATCAAGATGAAGCACCACGGGAACGGTAATCGCCATGTCCTCCATTAACGCGCCGACCATGGCGGCAATCGTTTTAAATCCGCCTAAATAGTCGACCAGGCGATCGGAAGCCGCGGCGATGACCGGTGATTGCTCCTTTTGCGCCGCCTGCAAAATCGCCTTCGTCCACTGCAAACCGTTGATATTAAACTGGCCGATCGCATACTGCTCCCGCTTTGCATCTTCAAGAAGCTCTTTCATCGATACAAAAGCCATGTCCACCCCTCCTTTTTCCATTAGATATTGAAGTATTTTGATACGACGTCCACTGTTGTTTGTTTCGCTGTTTGAATGGCTTCCTCAGCATCCAGCTTATAGTATTCAGGGCGGAAGAGCTCAACCGATACAACATCTGAAAAACCGATTTCTTTCAATGCTGATAAGTGGGCATCTAAGTCAATCGCCCCTTGTCCCGGCCAGACGCGGTCTTCATCCGTTAAAAAGCCGATCGGGAAGTCTTCGGTATCATCGATATGATAGATGAAGATTTTCTTTCCGTCCGCCTGCTTTAAGCTCTCAATGTTCGAACCCATGGCGTGGAAGTGGAAACTGTCAAGGACAAGCCCGACATTGTCCCGGTTGACTGTGTTTATGATGTCATACGCCTGTTCAAACGTATTGACTGTACATTGCGGGTGGCCGACAAATTCAAGCGCGATTTTTACGCCGTACGGCTCCGCGATATCTGAAAGCTCAGTCAGCACCTCTACACTGCTCTTTTTGATCTCTTCTTTTACAATCTTCTGCTCTGTCACAAGCGGAACGGCTACCACATATTTCACACCGAGTGTTTTGCACGTTTCCATCATGCCTTTAAACTCAGTGATGATCTCATTATGGCCCTTTTCATCACGATTGTTGAAAAAAACGAGCGCATTTAAGGCAAGCGGCTTGATGTGATGAGTTTGAAAATACTCCGCAAGCTCAGCCAGTGAATGGTCTTCTAAGTACTCCGGCAGCTTATCCATTGTGCGGATTTCAATATAATCATAGCCGTGCTTTTCGCAAAGCTCTAAATCCTGTTTAAGGTTTGAGTTTTCCAATGTTGTGGCTTCATTAAAACAAAGTTTCATGTCAGACTCCCCCATCTGCGTGTTAGATATGAAGGGAGTTCGGCAGGAAGGCTGTTCGCCATATCCCGCCGAACTCCATGCTCAACTTATGCCAGACCTAATTCTTCTTTCATTTTTTTAAGCATAAATCGGCTTGATTCATCCGCTCTTTCGTCGACCCAAGCAAATACGGCATTTGTCGCAATTCCGTCGAACTTCATCTCTCTCAGTTTTCTGAAAATCGTCTCAAAATCAACTTCGCCTTGGCCAATGTCCAAATGCTGGTGAACCGTTACTTTCGCGTCAGGCGGATTGACGATGTAGCGCAAGCCATGAGCCGCTTTATGATTATAGGTGTCTGCAAATAAAACATGTGTGAGGCGGTCCCCGGCTTCGTCAAACATGGTCTCAATATCGCCTTTGCCGTCATCATAGAAGAACGTATGCGCAGTCGAGTAGACAAGATTGATCCAATCCTTGTCAAGCGCGCGGATCATATCCATCGCACCTTTGTGCGTTTCGATAAAATCGTATGGGTGGGCTTGAAGGTTGAGTTTAATGCCTTCTTTTTCAAAGACTGGGAGAAGCTCATCCATGGATTTGATAAATTTTTCTTCACTTGTTAAATGATCATACTTTGATCCGCTGAATTCGCTGTTCATCAAATCCACTTCAAGTTCAACCGCAATTTCGATCGCCCGCTTCCAATTGCGCACCGCTGCCTGCCGGCGGTCTTCATCAGGACCCGCCCAGTGGTAAAGCGGAAGGAGTGATGAAAGCTTAACACCTGTATCCCTTAAAAGGCGCTTTAATTGTTTGATCTTTGCTGAATCGACTTTCGGATATTTATAGAATGGACAAAAATCCTCTCGCGGCGAAAGTTCGATATATTCGTAGCCAAGCTCCGCCGTTTTATAGACCGTTTCCTCCAAAGTTAAATCATCACGATACATGGATGGATCTAATGCTAACTTCATATTTTCACTCCTCTGTTTTTTAGTTTTGAACTGTTGTATAAGATTGATAGAATTCCGGTTTTTCCTTCAATTCAACCTTTTCTTTTTGTCCGGATTCTTGGGCCTTCACACAAGCATCCGTTGTAACAGCGGCAATATAGCCGTCCCATGCCGTCGGTCCGCTGACCTCGCCTTTCTTTTGAACCGAATCAATAAAGTCTTGGATTTCCACATCGTACGCAGCCACAAAGCGTCTCTGCCAATCCATCAAAATATCAGTGCTGAATTTGCCTTCTTTTCTCAAGCTGATGCTTGATGGCTCGGGAAGCTTGATGATGCCGTCTTCTCCGACGATTTCGCATTGAATGTCATAGCCGTATTTACAGTTCACATAGATTTCAGCATTGATGACGATACCGCCTTTTGTTTCAATTACGACGATTTGCGGATCTTTTAAATGAGGGAGCGCATTTTTCGATTTTTTCGGGTAGATGACTTGAACGGACTCGTAGTCATCATTGACGAGCCAGTGCAGTACATCAATTTCATGAACAAGCGTGTCGACTACGGCCATATCGGTTGTGTAGTTATCTCCTACAGTCGGGTTGCGGTGCGCGCAGTGAATCATAAGCGGTTCGCCAATCACATGGTTATCGAGTGCTTCCTTCAGCTGTACGTAACCGCTGTCATAACGGCGCATGAAGCCGACTTGAACAAGGCGTTTGCCCACTTTGATTTCTTCTTCGACGATTCGCATGCATCCTTCAGCCGTTGTCGCGAGCGGTTTTTCACAGAACACATATTTCTGGGCTTTAATGGCTTTCAGCACGCTTGACTCATGCGCAGGCCCCCAGCTTGTCACTAAGACAGCGTCTACATTTTCGTCTGCAAGCAGGCTGTCATCATTCGGATAAACCATCGCGTTTAATTGGTATTGCTCAACGACCTTTTGTGCAGCTTCTTGATTAACATCCGTTACAGCTACAATTTCTGCGCCGGACAGCTTGTTCGTGATGCGGTTAATATGTTCTTTTCCGATTGCTCCAGTTCCAATTACGCCAATACGTAAACTCATTGACAGCCACTCCTTCTGTTGGTTACATAATTTTGCTTTCTGTTCCTTGCTTTACTTGGCTCTGAGGAGATCCGTAGAGTTCCTCTTGAATTTGTTCAAGCGACTTGCCAGACGTATTCGGCGCAAAGAGCAGCCCGATGATCATACTGGCCGTCACACATCCGAGAAGAATTGCAGCCATCGTTCCAATGCCGAAATTGGTAATAATCATTGGGACAAACAGACTCCAAATCCCTATTGAAATACGGACAAGGAAAAACATCAGTCCCTGTGCGGAAGCACGATATTGCGTAGGGAAGATTTCACTCGCCCATAACTGATAGTTCGCTTGCTGCCCGGCCCCGTTATTAATGCCGATCACGACAATAAACAGGAGCAGAATCGGCAGGCCTTCAACCGGCAGCAGAAACAGTGTCCATCCGATCACCGCCATGAAAGCGGCGATTCCAAATACGGTTTTTCTATGTTTGTCGGCAAAGGGCATGAAGATCAAAGCGACCCCCAATCCTGTGAAAATAAACAGCCCCATTTGCAAAAGATTGGCCGTGCTGGCAGAAACACCGCCGACCTGCTGATAAATGTATGGCATAAAGAAGCCCATGACCCCGGCGGCTAAGTTCCAAATCAAGTACACACCCATCAAAAACAGGATGCTTTTGAGATACATAGGCTTGAGCAAATCAAAATACGATGTCTTATTCAATACTGCCGCCTTCTCTGTTTGAGCATCCGCCGGCTGATTGTTTGACTGCCAGGCATCTGACTCCGGAAGCCTGATTCTCAGGATGTACGTAATCAGCGCAATCACAAGCAGATGGGCAAATACGATTTTATTCCCCAGGAGTCCCAAGTCACCGGCCAGTACGGAGAGTAGCAGTACAACGACAGCCCCCGCGGCCCAAGCGACTTGTGCCACGCCACAATGACGGGCCCGATTCTTCTTTGGCGCATTTTCCGCAATAATGGTCCATGATGCGGTAATATCAGCTCCTACCGATAAACCGATAATCATGTAACCGCTTAACAACATGGGGAAATTAACCCCAAATAAAACCAAACAAATCCCTAGTGCATAAACCAACATACTATTGGTGTAAACAGCCTTCCGTCCGACTTTATCAGCCAGAAACCCGCCGAGCAGCGCGCCGACAGCAGCAGAAATCGCGTTTGCGCTCAGCGCGCCGAGCAGCCCGATCTGCGCATCGGACAGCTTAAGGTAACTGACCCATAACGATAAACCGGCAGAGCCCGCCACAATTGAACCGGCATCAATATAGTTGGCCAACGCTGCCGCGATTGTCCGTTTATTGAAGGCTGAATCTCCATTGGTATTGCCCATATGTTCAGTCCCCATTAAGCCAAATCCAACAACTGCTGATCAATATAGTTTCTCGCGATCAATGCATATTCAAGCGGGTTTGCCACATCGGGGTCCTGTTCAGCTTCAATGACAATCCATCCGGAATAACTATGCTTTAATAGCAGCTGATATACTTCTCTAAAATCAATGCAGCCGTCACCGGGAACCGTAAACATGCCTTTTAAAAATGATTGCCGGAACGATTGTCCTTCGAGCCTGCATTGTTCCATGACATTCAGGCGGGCATCCTTAAAGTGCACATGCTTAATGCGGCCGATATGCTTCACAAGCAACCCCATGTAATCGCCGTCAGAAATATACGCATGGCCTGTATCATAGAGGAGGTGCACATGCGCAGGGTCTGTTCCTGTCATCAGGCGGTCCACTTCTTCCGCTGTTTGGACACCAGTGCCGAGATGGTGATGATAGACGAGCTTCAAGCCATGCTGGTCAGCAATGTTGCCAAGGTGATTCAGCCCTTCGCAAAGCCGCTCCCATTCATCATCTGTAAAGTGCGGCTTCTCTGTGAACACGTTTTTCTCCAAGCTTTGCACGCTGTAGGTTTGTTCAGAGACAACTGCGACATCCGCGTTTACTTGCTGCAAATACTCACAATGCAGGGTAAATGCCTTTGCCGCTTCACCAAGTCCGTCACGCAAAATAAAACTGCTGAACCATTTGCCTGCAATGCGTAAATTCCGAAGCTTCAGTTCTTTGTTCAGGATGGCAGGTTCGGGGAAAAAGCCCCCGACCTCCGTGCCTTGAAAACGTGCGACAACGATATCACTTAACAAATGCTGAAGTGTATTTCCCGCTCCAATTTCAGGCATGTCATCATTCCGCCACCCAATGGGAGCGATTCCCCACAGGATTTCATTTTTGCCCATCTATGGTGCCTCCCCTCTAATACTGCTTCGCAGATTCCAGCTTTTTCTCTTTTGCTTCGTAAGCTTTCTGAACGCTTTCTTGTTCAGATACCTCTGCCACTCCGACATGCCACCAGCTGTCATATCCGTCCGTCATTGTTTTTGGCAGAACCTTCATTTCTATTAATGTTGATACTTCCTGTTTCTTCGCATCCTCTAACGCCGCTTTTAATTCTTCTACTGTGTTCGCGCGGTAGGTTTTCGCGCCGTATCCCTCAGCGACTTTCGCGTAATCGACATTCAGGATTTGGTTGTCGTCTGTGCGGAACTCGCAATAGTAGCTGCCGCTGCCGTGATCCATTTGCAGGTTGTTGATGCATCCGAATCCTGAGTTGTCAAAGAGCAGCACATTGATTTTCTTGTTGTACTGAATCGCCGTGATCAATTCAGAATGAAGCATCAGGAAGCTGCCGTCTCCGACGATTGAATACACTTCTCTGTCAGGGTGGGCCAGTTTAAGACCGAGTGTCCCGGACACTTCATAGCCCATGCAAGAATATCCATACTCCAGGTGATACGTATTCGGAACATTAGAATGCCACAGACGCTGCAAATCTCCTGGGAGTGAGCCTGCTGAACAGATGATGACGCTGTCTTCAGGAATCGTCTCGTTGATTGTCAGCAATGCCGTTGTTTGCGGAAGCTCCGTATTCAACGCGTCAGCATATTCATTCAGGACCTCTTGAGAAAAGTGATGTTTGATTTCCGGATCAAATGCTTCCCGCTTAAACGTCACTTTGCTGAGACGCTCGCGTTCAGCTAGCCATTCGTCCTTCAGCTCCCGGATCGTTGTGCCGAACTCGCTCTCATAGCCTTCAAGCAAGCCGTGCAGTTTGCCAAGCGTCACTTTCGCATCCGCTACCACTTGGAATGCATCAAGTTTATACGCCTGCATTCTGCTGACATTAATGTTCAAAAACTTCGCTTTATCAAAATCAAAAGCGGTCTTAGAGGATGTCGCAAAATCTGTATACCTTGTGCCGATGCCGATAATCAAATCAGCTTGGCGGGCCGCTTTATTTGCTGCAAGTGTGCCTGTGATGCCCATTCCGCCAAGGTTGTTCGCAAAATCAGCCTCAACAGTAGACTTTCCTGCCTGTGTTTCAACTAATGGAATGTTATAGGCTTCAGAAATGGCAACCAATTCATCCCGCGCACCGGAGTATTTTGCGCCTCCGCCGACAAGGATCACAGGTTTTTTGCTGGATTTAATCAGCTCGGCCGCACCTTGAAGCTCGCGCTCGCTCGGCTGCATGCGATCAATATAGTGAACCCGTTTGACGAAGAAACTTTCATCAAAATCGTATGCTTCCCCTTCAACATCCTGAGAAATACAAATCGTTGCCGGACCTGCTTTTGCCGGATCAGTCATGACTTCAAACGCGCGCAGCAAACTGCTCATGAGCTGCTCAGGGCGCGTAATGCGGTCCCAATATCTCGATACAGGTTTCAATGCATCGTTTGTTGTAATCGCCGCACTGTATTCTTGCTCCATTTGTTGCAGTACAGGGTCTGGCTGTCTTGTCGCAAATGTGTCTGCCGGAATCAAGAGAACTGGGATATTGTTTGCCAATGCAGTGCCGGCTGCCGCCACCAGGTTAGCCGCTCCGGGTCCGACGGATGTAGACACCGCATATATTTTTCTTCTCAGCATTTGCTTGCTGTACGCCATGGCCGCATGCGCCATTCCTTGTTCATTTTTCCCTTGATAGACTTTCAAATGGCCTGCATCCTGCTCAAGCGCCTGCCCGATCCCCAATACGTTTCCATGGCCGAAAATCGTGAAAATCCCTTCGACAAAAGGCTCTTCCTTTCCATCAACATGGATGTACTGCTGGTTTAAGAATTTAATCAGCGCCTGTGCTGTTGTTAAGCGAATTTTCTTACCCACAAACGATCCCACCTTTACTCGATCTTTTTCAATTATGACTGTGCTTCAATAAGCTGTACGATTTCATCCGCAGTCGGCATCGCTTCTGACGAACTGTGCTTGCTCACCACAATGGAAGCTGAAGCACTGCCGTATTTCAATGCCGTTTCGATGTCTTTTCCGGTGACAAGGCCATAGATAAAGGCTGACGCATAGGAGTCACCGGCTCCAAAGGTTTTCAGCACTTTTGTCTTGTACGCTTGGGCGCGGAATACCTCGCCGGATTTGCTGTATGCGTAAGAGCCTTCGACGCCGTGTTTGATGACAACGAGGTCGGCTGAATGGCCAAATAAATGATTGACGGATTCCTCATTGCTTCCGCCTGTGCGGTTTTCCATCACATCAAATTCATCGCGTGTGCCGATGACGATATCAGACTGCTCGGCAACCAAAGTGTAGTAAACGGCTGTTTCATCCGCTGACTGCCACGTATATGGCCGGTAATCCAGTTCGAATACCACCTTGACCTGATGCTTTTTCGCGTATTGAACAGCTTTTAACACCGCTTCCCGTGACGGGCTTTTGGCGAGCGCTGTCCCGGAGACAAGCAGCATTTTCGCATTTGCGATATAGTCCTCGCTTACCTCTGAAGGCTCAAGATAAAGATCCGCCACATCATCGCGATACATTAAAATGCTGCATTCTTCAGGGCTGAGGATTTCTGTAAATGCAAGGCCTGCTTTGTGTCCATCTTGATCAACAATCATCTGTGTAGTATCCACGCCGGTCTTTCTCATATAGGACTCTATGAATCTTCCATGCTGGTCATCTGGAATTTTGCCGATGAAGCCCGCTTTTAAGCCAAGCTTCGCGCTGCCGATCGCGATATTCGCAGGTGAACCGCCGACATATTTCGAAAATGTCATCGTTTCTTCCATTGGGCGGTTGTATTCGACTGCGTTCAGATCAATACATGCCCGGCCGATGGCAACAATATCAAAAGCCTTCTCTTCATTGAATATATACTTCATCGTAAACAGCCACTCCTCACTTGTTAACGTTCTAAAATCCACTCATGCGCCGGGTCATTATGAAACTTCCATTTCCGCGTCGGCCCTGCCATGACATTTAAATAGTAGGATGTGTATCCGTCCGGCACACCTACCGGGTGGTATCCCGCAGGAACGATGACAACGTTTTCATTTTCTACAGTCATTGTCTCATCAATAGAACGGTCATCTGTGTATACGCGCTGAAACACAAAGCCCTGCCCCGGGTCTAACTCATGGTAGTACGTTTCTTCTAAGAAAGATTCTTCCGGCAAATTGTCTTGATCATGTTTGTGAGGCGGGTAGCTGGACCAGTTGCCGCTGTCTGTATAGACTTCAACCACTAATAGGCTGTTAGCTGAAGGGTCTGAATCCGGAAGAATGTTATGAACAGTACGTTTGTTTGAAAACTTCCCGCGATGCTCAATTCCGTTGTCCACCGCTTTGATTAGCTTTGTCGGCAGCTGTTTTTCCGATGGAGAATAGCAAAGCGCCACTCTTGCGTCGCTGACCGCTGTAATCTCAAATGCACGGTCATTTGACATATAAACGCTGTCGGTCGGTTTTCGTTCGAATACGCTTTCACGCGTGCCGATATTCTCAAAAGTCGACTCATAATCCGTCACTGTAATTTTTCCCGTTACCGCCACAATACAGATTTCTTGTTTATTCAATTCTTCTGCATAGCTGGAACCGGAAGCTAGATCTAACACCTTAAACTCTACATAATTGAGATCAGAGTTGGATTTCGTTACTTCGTGCACCAGTTTGACTCCATTAGACACTTTATGCGACTGCGGCTTACGCAACAAATAACTCATAGTGAAGCCCTCCTCTTTCTATTGGCAGAATGAGTCCGAACAGCGCACATGGACGCCGTTCGGCTTTTCGTCGTTTAGTTGAAATCAGGTTCCGGATATCTCGCCGTAACCACTTTTTTACGCGTATAGAAGTCGACGCTGTCTTTTCCGTTCGCATGCAGCGTCCCAAAGAATGAAGACTTCCAGCCTGAGAATGGGAAGAATGCCATTGGAGCCGGCACACCAAGGTTGATGCCGAGCATTCCCGCATCAATGTTTTCACGGAAATAGCGGATTGCGTTTGCGTTGGATGTAAACAGGCAGGCGCCGTTCGCAAACTCAGACTTATTGGCAATTTCAATCGCTTCTTTCAGGTTTTTCACACGGATGATAGATAAAACTGGAGCGAAAATTTCATCTTTCCAGATCGTCATCTCTGTTGTGACATTGTCAAAGATCGTCGGGCCGACAAAGTAGCCGTCGTCAGACACATTTTCACGGCCGTCACATACGAGTCTCGCGCCTTCTTCAAGGCCTTTTTCGATATAGCTGAGCGTGCGTTTCTTGTTGTCTTCGCGAATCACCGGTCCTAAGAACACACCGTCATCAAGGCCATTGCCGATTTTAATGTCCGCCACTTTTTCCTGCAGCTTTGCCATAAATTCATCAGCGATACCTTCTTCAACCGTCACAACCGCACAAGCCATGCAGCGTTCACCGGCAGAACCGAAGGCAGCACCGACGATGTTTGTGACCGTGTCTTCAAGATGCGCGTCGTTCAAGACAATCGTATGGTTTTTCGCGCCGGTCAGAGATTGAACGCGTTTTAAGTGTTCGCTTCCTTTTTTGTAGACGTATTCGCCGACCGGCTTGGAGCCTACGAATGAAATCGCTTTAATTTCAGGATGCTCGAGGATGCCGTTCACAACGTCATGCGCACCGTATACGACGTTGAATACCCCTTTCGGAAGGCCCGCTTTTTCAAAAAGCTCAACCAATTTCTCTGTTAACAGCGGTGTCCGCTCTGATGGTTTTAAAATAAATGTGTTGCCGAGTGCGATCGCCATTGGGAACATCCAGCAAGGGACCATCATCGGGAAATTAAATGGCGCGATTCCCCCGACAACTCCGATTGGGTAGCGGTAGTTGGCCGCTTCAACGTCCGTTGCGATGGAAGCAAGTGAGTCACCCATCATCAGGGAAGGTGCTCCAGCGGCGAACTCTACGTTTTCAATCCCGCGTCCCACTTCACCTAAAGCTTCTTTTGTGTTTTTTCCGTTTTCAATGGTAATCAGATGAGCCAGTTCTTCTTTATGCTGGGACAGCAGCTGCTGGAAGTTAAATAGAATTCTGGCGCGGCGAGGAACCGCCACCTTTGACCATGTTTTAAATGCTTCAGCCGCTGTTTGCGCTGCGTAATCAATATCCTCTTTTGTAGAAATCGGCACTTGGCACAGTACTTCTTTCGTCGCCGGGTTGACGACATCTTCATATTGGTCTGTTTTGCTTTCAACCCATTCACCGTTGATGTAGTTTTTTAATTTTCTGATTTCTGCCATTCTTATTGCCTCCTTCATTAGTAAACACATACACTTGTATGGATGGTTCAGGATAGATTCATATTAATATCCACTTTTCAGTAAGCCAAGAATTAAACGCTTTCAAAAAAACCAAAAAAATAAATGGCGGGTGTATATTTACATACAAGCAACCATTTCATGCACATCAGGTTACTTTTTGGTCATTTCTTGGTTATATTCTAATCGTATAATACCCATAAGTCAATCATAAACACTACATTTTTTCATTATTTTTATGATATTAATCTTTTAATCAATGAGAAGAGTGACGAGAAATCCATCGAATCTTGCGAAAGATATATAACGATGTTATCATTTTTTAAGCAACTATTGATTAACTTTTGGTTTTTATTATATATTTAAGTTACGTAAAGATTCAAGAAGGAGTTTTTGATATGAAACTGATGCGGATTCAGGAAATGGAGGAGTACATTTTATCGCATGGCACTGTTTCCTTAGATGAACTGTGCCAAGTGTTCAATGTCTCTAAAAACACAGTCAGACGTGATATCAACAAGCTAACAGAAAAGGGTGCGATAGAAAAAGTATATGGCGGCGTAACATCTATTGAAAAAACCGCATTAGTTCCTTTTGAAAATCGCACCATTCAGCACCAGGATGAAAAAACAAAAATCGCCCATTATGCTTCCCGTTTTATTGAAGATCACGATTTGGTCTTTATTGATTCAGGAACGACGACAAAGTCTATTCTTGATACGCTTGACCCTGCCAAAAATGTCACCATCTTAACCAACAGTTTAGACATTATCAATGCGGCGTCAGCTTTGAAGAATATCAACTTAATCATTATCGGAAACAACTATAAGAGAAAAACCCGCTCCTTTGTCGGCATGGACGACCCGGCTATGCTTGATAAGTACAATATCAACAAAGCCTTTATGTCTGCTACCGGAACGACGCTGACACACGGATTGACCAATTCGGATCTGCTGGAGTATGAAATTAAAAAGAGGATTTCAGAAAAAGCAAAAGAAGTGTATCTATTAGCTGACCATTCTAAATTCGGAAAATCAACGCTTCTGACATATGCGCCGTTTGACAGGCTGCATTGCATTGTGACCTCTCAGCCATTAGACGACGAGTACACACAGTACTGCAATGAGCATCAAATCGGCATTCATCTGGCCTAACGTTTACAATAGTGTTGAGAGTTCATATCCATTTTATTCTAGGAGGCAGATCATGAAAAAAGCGAAGCTCGGAAAATCAGACTTGCAGGTATTCCCTATCGGATTAGGAACAAATGCTGTCGGAGGGCATAACCTCTACCCGAACCTGAATGAAGAAACCGGAAAAGAATTGGTGCGCGAGGCGATTCGTAATGGCGTGACCATGTTAGACACCGCTTATATTTACGGGATCGGCCGTTCCGAAGAATTAATCGGTGAAGTGCTGCGTGAATTCAACCGTGAAGATGTTGTCATCGCGACAAAAGCCGCTCACAGAAAACAAGGCAATGATTTTGTCTTTGATAATTCACCAGCATTTCTTAAAAAGTCAGTTGATGAAAGCCTGAAGCGTTTGAATACCGATTATATCGATTTGTTCTACATTCACTTCCCTGACGAACATACGCCGAAGGATGAAGCCGTTAACGCATTGAATGAAATGAAGAAAGCCGGAAAAATCCGCTCCATCGGTGTATCCAATTTCTCTTTAGAGCAATTGAAAGAAGCAAACAAAGACGGTTTGGTAGATGTATTGCAAGGCGAATACAACCTGTTAAACCGTGAAGCGGAAAACACATTCTTCCCGTATACGAAGGAGCATAATATTTCATTTATCCCTTACTTCCCGCTCGTATCTGGCTTATTGGCAGGAAAGTATACAGAAGATACAACGTTCCCTGAAGGCGACCTGCGCAACGAACAGGAACACTTCAAGGGCGAGCGTTTCAAAGAAAATATCAGAAAGGTCAACAAGCTTGCGCCGATTGCTGAGAAACACAACGTGGATATCCCTCACGTCGTATTGGCTTGGTATTTAGCAAGACCGGAAATTGATATTATAATCCCTGGAGCAAAACGTGCCGATCAGCTGATTGATAACATCAAAACAGCCGACGTAACGCTTTCTCAAGAGGATATTTCGTTTATTGATAAGCTGTTCGCATAAGAGAAAACAGCCTTCCATTGGGGAAGGCTGTTTTTTTGCGCGATAAATTCCTAGAAGCAAAATCTTACAAAAAGAGCCATACATCCGATAAAATAAAGGGAGTTGAATCTCAGAAAGAAAGTGATGAAAAAGCAAAAGCATGCAATGTTAATCTCACCTAGAAATATAGACTCATATCAATCAAAAAAGCTGATCCAGCTTCTTTGATTCGCAGCTCAGAATAGCGGGCCGTTTCGGCGGTCTATGGAGGAAACAGAATGAAACTTAAATATGTAAAAGCCTTAGTCGCAGTAATTGTTGCTTTAGGTGTACTGCTGCCATCAACGATTTCTCATGCAAAAAGCTTTAGCGGCCGCTCATCATCTAGTTACAGCAGCCGAAGTTCAAGCTCATCATACAGCGGAAGCTATAAATCCAGCCCGAAGTCAAGCTACAGCTCAGGATCAAGCTCCTCAAGCAAAAAATCCAAGTCTGATGATTCATCATCAATTTCGCTGAAAAAGAAGCCATCGGAAAAGGCAAGCTCATCAAGCGCTAAAAAATCGTCAGGCACCTTTTCCGGCGCTACATCAAAAGTAAGCGGAAAGACATACAGCGGGAAAACAACTAAAGCCTATGTTGGCGGACGTTATGTTTCAGTCAATCATTACTATCACGCAGGTTTCGCGCCATCAGGATGGTTTGGATATTATAGCGGATTTACAACAGGGATGTTCATGATCAGTATGATGCACCCATGGGGTTACACCTATCATCCAGTCGGAGGCCCAGGCTATGTTTCTTATGGCGCTTCCCCCATTGCGTGGATCGTTGATATCATCGCTTTAATCCTTATTTTCATCATTGTCATCGCGCTGATTCGCGCGTTTAAAGCACCGAAGACGTACAGAAGGAGATTTTAGGCAATGAGATTAATATTAAATGAGCAAGAAATGGTAGACGGAATTTGCGTGTATATTTCCAATGAAGAAGATATCTGCCCTGAAGACGTTGAAGTAAAAGAACTATCCTACAACAAGCGTACAGGATTCTTAGCAGAAGCCACATTTGGCCTGCACCACAAGCAGCTTATGTCAGATGACATTTCGGAAGGCATTATTCAGTTCTTAGAGGAATACCACAACTTCAATCCGGACGTTACCGTCGTTGAATTGCAATTTGATAAGAAAAAAGGCTTCTCCGCCTTGGTTTTCGTCAACGAAGCAGAAGAATAAAAATGTCTTAATCAAAACCTTACTCCGCGCGGGTAAGGTTTTTTTAATGGTTTCTCTGAGCATAAAGTTATTTCGTTTTTCCTAAACTCAGCGGATCTGTGATCATCTCTTTTGGCTTTAAAGTTTCCGTTTTTTCAAAACAAATGTTTCAAATGAGATAGGAAATGGGTACTAATCTATTAACTTTGTTACATATTTTTAGTTACTCATTGGCTCAACAACTGAGGAGGAGACATTTGTGAAGAAAGACACAAGGAAATATATGATCTACTTTTTCGGCGCTTTAGGGGGACTGCTTTACGGTTACGATACAGGCGTTATCTCCGGGGCACTCCTGTTTATCAATAACGATATTCCTTTAACGACATTGACAGAAGGATTGGTTGTCAGCATGCTGCTCCTTGGCGCGATTTTCGGTTCAGCCTTGAGCGGCACATGCTCAGACCGCTGGGGCAGGAGAAAGGTTGTATTTGTCCTTTCCATCATTTTCATTATCGGAGCGCTCGCTTGCGCATTTTCTCAAACAATCGGCATGCTGATTGCATCTAGGGTGATTCTCGGATTGGCCGTCGGCGGTTCAACGGCGCTTGTGCCCGTATATCTTTCAGAAATGGCACCGACAAAAATTCGCGGTACACTCGGCACAATGAACAACTTAATGATTGTCACAGGAATTTTGCTCGCCTATATTGTGAACTACCTGTTCACACCGTTTGAAGCGTGGCGCTGGATGGTCGGTCTGGCCGCGGTGCCTGCCGTGCTTCTATTAATCGGCATCGCGTTCATGCCGGAATCTCCAAGATGGCTCGTGAAGCGCGGCCGCGAAGAAGAAGCGAGACGCATCATGAACATCACTCATGATCCCAAAGACATCGAAATGGAATTGGCAGAGATGAAGCAAGGAGAAGCAGAGAAAAAAGAAACAACACTCAGCGTCCTAAAAGCCAAATGGATTCGCCCTATGCTTCTGATTGGCGTCGGTCTTGCCATTTTTCAGCAGGCTGTCGGCATTAACACGGTCATCTACTACGCGCCGACCATTTTTACGAAGGCCGGTCTTGGCACGTCAGCTTCCGCACTCGGCACAATGGGAATCGGCGTCCTTAACGTCATCATGTGTATCACTGCCATGATTTTAATTGACCGTGTAGGACGCAAAAAACTTCTGATCTGGGGAAGTGTCGGCATTACACTGAGCCTTGCTGCTTTATCAGGCGTGCTCCTGACACTGGGGCTTTCCGCATCAACAGCGTGGATGACAGTAGTCTTTCTCGGCGTCTATATCGTCTTTTACCAGGCGACATGGGGTCCGGTAGTGTGGGTGCTCATGCCTGAGCTCTTCCCATCCAAAGCGCGCGGAGCCGCGACAGGGTTCACGACTTTGGTGTTATCGGCAGCCAACCTGATCGTGTCGCTCGTCTTCCCGCTGATGCTAAGCGCAATGGGCATTGCATGGGTCTTTATGGTTTTCTCAGTCATTTGTCTTCTCTCATTTTTCTTCGCTTTCTACATGGTGCCGGAAACCAAAGGGCGAAGCTTGGAGGAAATTGAAGCAAGCCTGAAAAACCGATTTAAAAAGAAGAAGAGCACCCAAAACCAAATGCTGAATGAGCGTACATTATAAAAAAAGGAATCGTCTCCTTATGAGACGATTCCTTTTTCTGTTTACACCATGACCTTGCAAATATTGTTCGTAAATTCAACAGGGTCCTGAATCGGCAGGCCTTCAATGAGAAGCGCCTGATTGTATAAAAGGTTTGTGTACAGGCTCAGCTTTTCTTTATCCTGTGCAAACGCGTCTTGGAGCGTTTGGAATACCTCGTGATTCGGGTTAATTTCCAGCACTTTGTCCGCCTTTACATTTTGGCTGTCAGGCATCGCGTTTAAGATTTTTTCCATCTCAATTGTTACTTCGCCGTCAGCAGCAAGGCAGACTGGATGTGATTTAAGCCGTTTTGAGATTCTGACGTTTTTCACCTTGTCTGACAGAATGTTTTTCATTTCCTCAAATAGATCCTTATACTTGCTTTCCGCTTCCTCGGACTGCTTCTGATCCTCATCCGTGTCTATGCCAAGGTCTCCGCTTGATACGGATTTGAATTCTTTTTCCTGATAAGATGCCAGCATTTTAATCGCAAACTCATCGATGTCCTCAGTAAAGTAGAGAATTTCATAGCCTTTATCCGCCACCATTTCTGTTTGCGGCAGTTTCTCAATGCGATCGTATGAATCACCAGTTGCGTAATAAATGTATTTCTGCTCCTCTGGCATTCTGGAAACGTACTCATCTAAGCTGACCAGTTTTTTCTCTTTTGAAGAATAGAATAATAGGAGATCCTTCAATTGATCCTTATTCGCGCCAAAATCATTGTACACGCCGAATTTCAGCTGTCTGCCGAACGACTTGTAGAACGTCTCGTATTTCTCGCGGTCTTTTTTCAACAGGCTTTGCAGCTCGCTTTTGATTTTCTTGCTGATGTTTTTCGCGATCAGCTTCAGCTGGCGGTCATGCTGCAGCATTTCTCTGGAAATGTTCAGCGACAGATCCTCAGAATCGACCATGCCCTTCACAAAACTGAAGTGATCCGGAAGCAGATCTGCGCACTTATTCATAATCAGCACGCCATTGGAATACAGCTCCAAGCCTTTTTCATATTCCTTGGAATAGTAGTCAAACGGCATGTTCTCAGGGATGAATAGAATCGCGTTATAGCGAACCGCTCCATCCACACTGATATGAACGTGTGTCAGCGGTTTATCAAACCCGTAATGCTTTTCAGCATAAAATTTTTCGTAGTCCTCATCTGTCAGCTCGCTTTTGTTCTTTCTCCAGATCGGCACCATGCTGTTGACCGTCTGCTCTTCCTGCACCTCTTCAAACTCATTTTCGCTGCCTTCCTTCGGCTTATTAATGGTTGTGTCCATTTTAATTGGGTAGCGAATAAAGTCGGAGTACTTCTTGATGATCGCTTTTAAACGATATTCCTCTAAAAACTCGTCATAGCTGTCATCTTCTGTGTTCTCTTTGATTTTCAGGATAATGTCTGTACCGACAGCATCCTTTTCACACGGCTCAATCGTATAGCCGTCTGCACCCGCAGACTCCCATTTATAAGCCTCATCGCTGCCAAGTGCCTTACTGATGACCGTCACAACATCGGCAACCATAAACGCCGCGTAAAAACCGACACCGAACTGCCCGATAATGTCATGCCCGTCTTTCAGCTCGTTTTCCTTTTTAAATGCGAGGGAACCGCTTTTTGCAATCGTGCCGAGGTGCTGTTCCAGCTCATCCTTTGTCATTCCAATCCCCGTATCAGAGATGGTTAATGTTCTCGCATCTTTGTCAGCCGCGACCTTTATGTAGTAACTGTCTTTATCAAACGTAAGCGCATCGTCCGTCAGCGCTTTGTAATAGATTTTGTCAATTGCATCACTCGAATTGGAGATTAACTCGCGCAGGAAAATTTCTTTTTGGGTATAAATGGAGTTAATCATCATATCCAGCAAGCGTTTAGATTCTGCTTTAAACTCTTTTTTCGCCACTCTTGATCGCTCCTTTAACGTTATGTAAACCCTTTTCAGCATCTATTTATCACATACGGTGACAATTGTCAATTAGATTGATAGATGCATATATATGTAAATTTAACATTAGTTGGGCTTGTTTTCACTCTTTTTCACACTCTTTCTAATAAAAAAAGAGAGGCTTCATCATCCTCTCTTTTTTTCTGCGTCATTCCAGCAGCCAAACTCCCGCTTCATCCATATATGCACCGGATAGAAAAACAAACCGAACGGTATCAAAAACAATAGATTATGCCATGAAGCATACAGAAATGCGCTTGCAGTCACCGGAAACGTAATCTCTTGCAATACAAAAGAGATGACAGTCAGCACAACAAATGCAGCTGGAATGGTCACGAAGCAATAAAATGTAAGCTCCTTCTTATGCTGTACCTTCAAAACTTACAAACCTCCCAACAATTTCTAATCCATCTTAACATATGCTGGCATTTCTTTTCTCGCATGTTTATCACTGCACATAGCGGGAAGACAAATAGTAAAAGGAGGTCTCGTATCATGGGAAGACTTGAAAACAAAACAGCAGTGATCACAGGCGCCGCGACAGGCATTGGTCAAGCGACGGCAGAGGTTTTTGCCAATGAAGGCGCGCGCGTGATGATCGGAGATATCAATACAGATCAAATGGAAGAAACAGTGGACGCAATCAGAAAAAACGGAGGACAGGCAGAATCCTTTCACCTCGATGTGTCAGATGAAAACAGTGTGAAAGCTTTTGCTGACCAAATCAAGGATGCATGCGGAACGATTGATATTTTGTTTAATAATGCCGGCGTTGATCAGGAAGGCGGAAAAGTCCACGAATATCCCGTTGACCTGTTTGACCGCATTATCTCCGTCGACCTGCGCGGCACGTTCCTTTGCAGCAAATATCTGATTCCGCTCATGCTCGACAATGGAGGCTCTATCATCAACACCTCCTCCATGTCAGGCCGTGCCGCGGATCTTGACCGCTCTGGCTACAACGCGGCAAAAGGCGGTATCACCAACCTGACAAAGGCGATGGCCATCGATTACGCACGAGACGGCATCCGAGTCAATTCCATTTCGCCGGGTACGATCGAAACCCCGCTGATTGACAAATTAGCAGGCACCAAAGAACAGGAAATGGGTGAAACATTCCGCGAAGCCAACAAATGGATCACGCCGCTCGGGCGCCTCGGTAAGCCGAAGGAAATGGCAACAGTAGCGCTGTTCCTCGCGTCAGACGACAGCTCATACGTTACAGGAGAAGACATCACCGCAGACGGCGGTATCATGGCGTATACATGGCCTGGGAAGATGCTGATTGATGAGAAATTGAAATAAAATACAGTATGATTCATAAAAGAGGGTGGATAGAAATCTGCCCTCTTTTATTGAATTTAGGATTAGCATTTCAAAAATCTTATACAGTAGATTATTAGAACATTATAGTAATAATCCAATTTATCCTCTTGAATATACATTTAAAGTCAAGTCGTTTGTCCAAAAGAAATTAAATAAACTCCAACATCTTCATCATCTAAAAGTAAGTTAATTACCAAAGAAAAATATAGTAAATGATATTGATTTTACCAATAATTTATACTAGAATAACTAGGAAACCAGTACAAAAGGAGGGTTATTTATGAAAGAATTATCTAATTTAGAATTAGAAAAAGTGGAAGGCGGAAACTGGCAAAATGTCACCAAGAATACTCTATTTGCTGCTGCTGATGGAGCTGCAATCGGAGGAATGTTTGGTGGTCCAGCGGGCGCTTTTGTTGGGGCTCATTATGGAGCTGCTGCATACGCTATTGGTTACGCTTTGGATCACAGAAAATAATACAATGTTAGGGGAATATACATATGAATAATTTAGAAAATAAAAGTTTTGAAGTCTTATCTGATAATCAGCTTGAGTTAGTAGAAGGGGGTTCAGGCTATGGTGATGGTGTAGCTGGAGGACTCACAGGAGGAGCTATACTAGGCGGTGTAGTAAAAGGGGCCCAAAATGGCGCGAAATATGGAAGACTAGGTGGAGCATGGGGAGTTGCCGCTGGTGTTGTAGTTGGAGGAGCCATCGGTGGTTACTTAGGATATAAAGGGGCTTAAAAATCCCTTAACTTAAGACGATCTGTTTGATTAACAGATTGTCTTTCTTTTTTAAAATAATTAGAATCATGGAGTATTTAGATGTTCTTTAAAAAGTACCAATATGTAAAACAAATTGATGAAAAAGACTGTGGAGCAGCTTGTCTAGCCACTATATTGAAGCATTACGGCTCCAAATTATCAATAAATAAAATTCGAGATATTGCGGGAACAGATAAACAAGGCACAAGCGCACTTGGACTAGTCAGAGCAGCTGAACAATTAGGCTTTTCAGCAAAAGGAGTAAAAGCTGACAAAACAGCTTTAGAAGAACCCTTTACACTGCCGGCTATTGCACATATCATTCTTAATGGACAATTATTACATTATGTTGTTATTCATAAAATTACAAAAGACCAGATTATCATTGCAGATCCTGGCCGCGGAATCATTAAGTACACAAAAAAAGAATTTTTAGAGGTTTGGACAGGAATCTTAATTTTACTGACTCCTTCTGAAACATATAAGATCCATGTAGAGACCAGTACTATACGAAGTGATATATTCAAATTAATACTTCATCAAAAATCATTGATCATCCACACAATTTTAGCATCCTTTATCATTACAGTTTTCGGTATTATGGGGACTTTTTATTTTCAAACGGTCATTGATGAGATTTTACCAAATGGATTGAATAGCACGTTACATATACTTTCATTCGGCCTCATCATTATGTACTTATTTAAAGTCCTTTTAACAGCCTTTAGGCAATATTTAATGATATTATTGGGCCAAAAATTAAGTATTTCAATAATGTTTGGTTATTTCAAACATGTACTTAGCTTACCGATGAAGTTTTTTAGCACTAGAAAGATCGGGGAGATTATATCTAGATTTAATGATGCTAGCAAAGTAATTGATGCTATTATTAGCGCCTCTCTATCAGTAGTACTTGATACAGTAATGCTTGTAATGGTAGGCATCTTTTTATATCTACAAAATACAACTTTATTTTTAATTACATTGGCTTTTATCCCATTTTATGTTCTTACAGTTTGGTTTTTTATGAAGCCATATGAATCCATCAACAATACTGAAATGGAAAACAATGCTCAGCTGACTTCAAAAATAGTTGAGACACTTAACGGTATTGAAACAATTAAAGCATATAATGCTGAATATATGATGTCATATGAGACAGAAAAGAGATTTGTGAAATATTTGCGCTCTGCTTTTAAGCATGGAGTTATCGATAATCTTCAAAATTCTATTAAAATGTTTCTGGATTTAGCAAGTGGAGCATTCATATTGTGGATTGGTTCAACTCAAGTGATGAAAGGAACTCTTTCAATAGGTCAGCTCATTACATACAATGCATTGTTAACATATTTTTTGAATCCTTTACAGAACATAATAGGCCTTCAATCGAAACTCCAGTCAGCTTCTGTTGCTTCTAAACGACTGGGAGAAATACTAGAAGTAGAACACGAAATAAAAGATAAGGATGCTCAAATAACAACGCCAGGGTCTATTAATGGCCCAATTGAATTTATTAAAATTAACTTTCGATATGGTACTCGGCGACTAATCCTAAAAGATATTACACTACGTATAGATAAAGGGGAGAAAGTCGCTTTTATTGGAGAGAGCGGTTCCGGAAAATCTACTCTAACTAAGCTCTTAATGAAATTTTATACAGCTGAGTCTGGTGATATTTTAATTAATGGTTATCATATCAATGATATTCATGCTCATTCATTAAGAGAAAGTATAAGTTATATCCCTCAAGAATCTCACTTTATACAGGGTTCCATTTTTGAAAACCTTCTGCTCGGTAACTCAGGCAGTTTTACCTTTGAAGAGATTATAGAAGTATGCAAACAAACAAATGTACACGATTTTGTCAATGATTTACCTATGAGATACGATACTCTCATAGAGGAAAACGGGTCTAATTTATCTGGAGGCCAGAAGCAAAGACTCGCAATTGCCAGAGCATTATTAAGAAAACCTAACATTCTCATAATGGATGAATCAACAAGCAATCTCGATACGACTACCGAACAGGGAATATCAAAAATGATATACGATCAGACTGTTGGTATAACTACGATTATAATCGCTCACCGTTTGAGTACAATTATGAATTGTGACAAAATATTTGTCATGGAAAATGGAGAAATCATAGAGTATGGGAACCACAATGATTTATTGAAGAAAAAAGGCAAGTACTATGAGTTGTGGGAGAACCAAATGCCATCCAGAGGGATGGTGACTATTTAGATGAAACGTAACTTTTTCAATTTACATGATTTGAAGGATAGCAGAGAATTCTATGAATCAAAACCCAAACCAATTGGTGTTTTCTTTACATATATACTGATAGCTTTACTTATTGCATGTATTGTTTTTAGTTTCTATGGAAAGAAAGAAGTGATTCTAAAAACGACAGCTGACATCCAATATACAAAGCCTAACAGCAACGTAACAAACGAAGTAGCCGGCAAAGTAAAAACAGTTGACATTAAACAGGTTGATAAGGTGAAAAAGGGAGATACTCTATTAACTCTAGACGATACGGAAATCCAAGCGCAGAAAAAAGCTGTTAAAGCAGATATCAAAGATTTAAAAGAACAAGCTGCGTTAAACAAAACTCTAAAAAAAAGTATTGAAAATGACAAAAATTTATTCAGTGAGGACGATCATTGGGGTTATCAAGATCAATATCTCTCGTACGAAAAACAAAGTATTTTGTTAGAGTCATCAAAAGAAAATGCAAAAACTCAGCAGAAAAAACTTAAGAAGCAGAAAAAAAGCATAAAAGATAGTCTGGATAAGACAAAAAACAAAGTCAAACTAAAGCTTCAAAGAATTTCTGATCTGCAAGACTCCATTAAAAACAATAAACCCTTTGCCAAACAGGATGATAAGTACAGTTCTTACTATAATAGTTATCAATCTAACAAACAAAATGTAGAGCAGCAGCTTGATGATCTACGGAAGATGAAAGATGAGCTCGATAAAAACAGTTTTTCACAGCAGAAAGAGAACTTGAACGGACAGCTTGAAAGTTTAAAACAAGATATGTTAGTAAAACTAAGTGAAGAAAAAGACGAATTAAATCAATCTCTTGATGAGATTAACAGTTCAATTAAAAGTGACGATTCTGACAGTGATTCCGATAACTCAGAGGAAACAAATTATAAGCTTTCTATTGAACAGCTCAAAACAAACTTGCTAAATCAGACATCTCAAAAGCAAACAGATCTTCAGACCACTCTTAAATCAAAAGAGGATGATCTAAAGATGATAGATTTACAATTAGAAAAATATAAAATAAAAGCAGCAAGTGACGGCTATGTTAATGTACTAACAAATATATCTCCAGGTGACAATTTACAAGCAGGCACTGCTATTTTGACTATTATCCCTGATAAAGAGAAGCTTAAAGCTAATATTTATATTCCGAGTCATGAGATCACAAATATTAATGAAAAAGATGAAGTAAGATTCCATATTGAAAATACAAATCAAACCATCAAAGGTGTCATTACAAAAATAAGTCCAGACAGTATAAGTGATCAAAGCGGGCAAAAATTTTATATTGCTGAAAGCACAATAGAGAAAAATAAAGTTATGAACGATAACGGATCAACTTTACACTTAAAAAATGGAATGCAGACCGATGTATCAATTATAGTGGATTCTAAAAGGTACATTGATTATCTACTAGAAATACTACATTTACAATAATATAATAAATATAAATCCAACAGAGGCAATCTGTTTATGGGTTACTCACCGGTCTGAAATAATGTACTTAGAATAAGTGAACCACTCAAAATAAACTATTATGCAATTTCATTTTTGTGGATTTATTTCTTGTTTTATGTAATTATGCTATAATTACAACTAAATTTTCAACAGAAAGGTCAAGCAATTTATGTCGCAAAACAAACTATTATTTTTACTCTTTTCATTTTCTTCTATCATTCACTTGCTCTTCAATACGATTTTAGATCCTACTTCAAGCTGGAAATCTTGGTCGGTGAACATTGCGCTAATTCTTTTAGCCCTTCTATTTTTAAATTTCACTTTGAAAGAAAAGAAAGAAACTCACAAGACCAAGTGACATAACGACACAAAGCCCGGACTGACTATCCGGGCAAATTTATATCCTGTAAACGTTACCTCTCTCAGGTTTTCTTTTCATAACATACTGAAGTTACTCTCCGGCCTTCCATTTCAGCCACTGGCTGGTTTCTCTCGTTTATAGCAAAACAACCTTATACTTCTTCACATCCAAAAACTGCAAAAACTCCCTTGCCAGCACTTCAGGCGGATGCGCCTTCCCTTCATCCAGCCGATACAAAATCAGCCCGATAATCATTGCGGATACATAATGGGCATAAAGCTTTTTCTCCGCGTGAATATCAGTTTTCTGATGCAGATAAAACGATTTTAGCGCTTTGAACATATTAGGTATCACATGAGGAACAACCCAGTCCCGATTGAGCAAATGGACAATAGGCATGCGGTCTAAAGCAGAAAGCAGGCCGGCGAGCGCCTCCTCCGCTTCTTCGAAGGAAAGCTCATTCGGACTTGAGGCAATCGTCAGGTGATCAATGATCTCCGCACATGATTGCTGAATCATGGTATGCAGCAATTCCTCTTTGCTGGCATAGTGATCATAAAAAGTTGCGCGGCGGATATTGCTTTTACGCGTAATATCCGAAATCGTGATGCCCGCGTAGTCTTGTTTCTCCGCCAATACGTCCAGAAATGCCTGCTGGAGCGCCTCTCTCGTTCGAACCACCCGCCTGTCGATTGGCTTGTCCTTCTCTCGCTCTCCTGGCACAGCTTGTCCAAAAAGCCAATAAAATCTCTTTTGAGAAACAAGCTCCCATACCTTTTGGCTGATAGCTTCCGGAGTCGCGGCCGCATCCTCATTCAGCCAATACAGGATAATTGCGTACGTGTACAAGGCCCGGTAATGTCCGTAAATCTCCCGTTCGATCGGCGTCAAATTCACATGGATCGGAGCCAGCAGCACATCATGCTGAAACACATCCTTAAAAAAACGATGGAAATGCCCTCTGTTCATCATCACAGAAAAAAAGGATCGATGCTCGTGAACAAAGGACAGCGTCGGATGCACCGTTTGCCGTTTTTTGTTCAAATGGAGGGTATCCAAATGACTGAAAGCGTCAAAAAGCGCTTTGCCCAGCCCTTCCTTCATGTCTTCGATTAAATCCTCAATGATTGAAAACTTATCCTCATAATAAAGGTAGAGCGATCCGCGGCTCACTTTGGCCTTCTCAGCGATTTCTTTCATTGTGATATGTTGAATATCTCTTTCTTCCAATAAAGCCAGCAGCGCCTGTTTCACTTGAGCTTCGGCAGATTCCGGCACAAAAGACACCTCCAATCATTAGACAGTTGTTCAATATATGTACGGTAACGTATAGATGGTTCACCGTTGTCTTTCTTATAAAAAAGGTACCACCTTATAATAGGACCGAGAAAAGAAGAAAGCAAATGAGGGGGATCTTACAATGGAACAGAAAGTAAAGGACGACATCCAGCGTGTCTTTCAGCTTCAGAAAAAACAGCAAAAAGCCTTGCGTGCTTCAACAGCGGAACAGCGCAGAGAGAAGCTTCAGCGCTTTTTAGATTCCGTCATCGCCCATGAGGAAGAAATCATTGAAGCGATCCGCAAAGACGTCCGCAAACCATATCACGAGGTCAAAAAAGCGGAAATCGAAGGAACGAAAAAAGCGATCAGAGATAATATGAACAACCTGGAACAATGGATGGCGCCTAAGGAAGTCGGTTCATCGTTAAGCCCTGAGGCAAACGGGATTCTTATGTACGAACCTAAAGGCGTCACACTCATTCTCGGCCCGTGGAACTATCCGTTTATGCTGACGATGGCGCCGCTTGCCGCTTCTCTCGCAGCCGGAAACAGCGCGATTGTAAAGCTGTCCGATTTTACGATGAACACAAGCAACATTGCCGCTAAAGTGATCAGAGACGCGTTTGATGAAAAAGAAGTCGCGATTTTTGAAGGAGAGGTTGAGGTGGCAACCGAGCTTCTTGACCAGCCGTTCGACCATATTTTCTTCACTGGAAGCACAAATGTCGGGAAAATCGTCATGACAGCGGCGGCCAAACACTTGGCATCTGTCACACTTGAGCTTGGCGGCAAAAGCCCAACGATTATCGACAGCGAATACGATCTCATGGACGCAGCGAAAAAAATCGCCGTCGGCAAATTCGTAAACGCCGGCCAAACCTGCATCGCACCTGATTACCTGTTCATTAAAAAAGACGTTCAGGACAGGTTCGCAGGCATTTTACAAACAATTGTCAACGCAGGATTTATGGAGGATGATCACACCCCAGACCGCAGCAAGTTCACGCAAATCGTCAATGACCGCAACTTCAACCGCGTCAAAGACCTGTTCGACGATGCCATCGAAAAAGGGGCGGAAGTCGTGTTCGGCGGCGTATTTGATGCCAGCGACCGCACGATCTCGCCAACCGTTTTGAAAAACGTCACGCCTGATATGAAAATCATGCAGGAGGAAATCTTCGCACCGATCCTGCCAATGATGAACTATGAAGACATCAACGAGGTCATCGATTACGTAAATGACCGCGATAAACCGCTTGCACTTTATGTGTTCAGCAAAAACCAAGACCTGATTGACAACGTCCTTCAGCACACGACATCAGGAAATGCGGCCATCAATGATGTCGTCGTCCATTTCAGTGACGTCAACCTGCCATTCGGCGGCGTCAACACAAGCGGAATCGGCTCCTATCATGGGGTATACGGATTCAAAGAATTTTCTCATGAGAAGGGTGTATTGATTCAAGCCGCTAAGTAATTGTAGTGAAGAGAATCTGCATTAACTTGCAGGTTCTTTTTTATCATTCTATTCACCTAAAGACAAAAAGGCAAAATAAAGAAATATATAGTTATAAAATACCATTTTCACTACGAGACCAAATTCCTCTAGTATATCTCATTGAAACCGCGCAGCCTCTAACGTATAATATCCCAGAAAACTTCAAAGGAGAGAATATTATACATGGAAAAGCCAGCTGGATTTTGGATTCGGGCAGTTGCCTCTATTATTGATGATTTAATTATCTATTTTTTTGCTTTTATTATGATCCAAATTAACACCTTCATTGTCCTGCCTCTCATTGATGCAGGAAGCTCCTATATGACAGAAGATCAATATAAATTTTATATCCTGATATTCGGGACGATTCCTGTTATCGCCATCATATATATCTTCGGCATTCTTTATTATAGCTTGCTGACTTCTTCAAAAATGCAAGCAACACTAGGCAAAAAACTCATGGGTATCATCGTTGTCAATCAGTATGGCGAGCGAATTTCATTTTGGCACAGCTTTGGCCGTTTTTTCGCTTACATACCATCAGGAATTTTGTATATCGGTTACATTATGGCGGCTTTCCCCTCTAAACTGGCATTACACGATTATATTTGCGGGACAAAGGTGATCTATAAAAATAAACATCTTGATTGATACCAAAAACAGGCTGCCGAGATCACCTCGCCAGCCTGTTCTTCTATTTCCCAAAAGCCATCAGCTTCGTATAACTTCCAATATAAAGCGTTCCGTCCTCAGCAAGCTGCGGAGATGACACGACGTTGCTGTCGGTTTGATAGCTCCATAATTCATTGCCGTTTGCGTCCGCCGCATAAACCTTCATATCATCTGACCCGAAATAAACCGTTCCTTTCGCGTCAATCAGCGGCGCCGTTCTGACAGGGCCGTCTGTGTAGAATGACCAGTTCATATCCCCGTTTTTGCTGATGGAAAACAGCTCGCCGCTTCCTGAGCCGATATAGATGTTGCCGTTATGGTCGATCGCAGGCGATGAACTTGAGAACCCGTTGAGCGGGAATGTCCATTTTAAGCTGCCTGTTGACGTATACGCATACAGTTGTCCGTCTTGGTTGCCCGCATAAACGGTGCCATCCTTATCAATCACCGGATATCCTTTAAACGCATTTGACGTCGTTCTGGACCATTTCACCTGTCCGGTTCCGGAATTGATCGCATAAAACACGTTATTGTATGTGCCGACATACACGGTGCCGTTTTTGGCAAGCACCGGCACAGAGCTGACGACACCATTTGTTTTCAACTTCCAGCGCTCTGTCCAAGTTGATTTGGACGTCGGTTTGATCGCGTGAACATAATTATCAAGTGTTGAGAAGTACAACGTGCCGTCTGAACCGATCACCGTTTCAGAGCTTGGCCCGCCGCTTAACGGAACCGTTGTTAAAATCTCACCCGTTTCCTTGTCGATAAAATAAATCTTTTTATCATAAGATGCCAGATAGATAACGCCGTTGGTTCCGAGTACAGGGGATTGTGTGAACGTTTTTCCCAAATTGCCTGTCACCCATTTGACTGAGCCGTCCGGATTAAAGGCTTTCATTTCCCCGTCTCTGGAATGAAGATATACTGTGCCGTCTCCGTCAATCACAGCCCCCGCCCCATTCTGCGGAGTCGTTCTGATGTCGTTTTGCCATTTCAGCGTCCCGTCTGTATTTCCGGCGAACCGGCTTTCGCGTGACCAGTTAAACATGGCCGGCGCCATCGCTTGTACATCATATCTTCCTGTCAAAAAGCCGGATGCTTCATTATTTTGAGAAAACACCGTTTCCGCCGCATAAGCAGCTGCCGGCTGAAGCACTTTGGCAGCGGGCACATCAGAAACAGCGCCGGCCGAAACAGCAGCCGCCACCGCAGCTCCCGCTATCAGAGCTTTCATTCGAAATGACTTAACCATCATTGAGACCCCCATTATATGTATTTTCTAATATGTGACCATCATAACATATTCATCCATTTTATCATTCTACTTCACAAAACCATCACAAACTAGAAAACTATGTAAGAGTATGCGCAGACGTTTTTTCAGCACCCGAACGAAATGCAGCCACAAACCAAATAACATTGACAGCAGCCGCAGCGAGACTAACCCCGACCACAAAAATCACTTCAGAAAGCAGGTGGTCACTAAAGAAACTAAACATCAAGCTAAAACCGGCCGAAGACAAATGGATCAGAAGCCCAAAGCCGCAAAGCACCGCCATGACATATCTCATCGCATCTACTCCGAGCATATAAATGAGAAAAGGAATGAAATACAAGACAAGGATCATCCCGACAGATGACCACATGCCAACTGAATTAAACTGATTGGCCACCGCTCCCGTTCCGGCCAGCGGCGAAAGTGAAGCCGCCACGATCACAGCGCAAAAAAGAAACGCAGAAATGGCTGTCATGATCGCCACGCTGTTTTTTCTAGACATCAAACTCCTCCTCAGATAGAAATATTAACCTTTTCATTATAAGAGAGCTGAGTAGAAAATTCATTATTTATTAATAAATTCCAGAATGCACAAGCAAATACTATGCTTCTTTCTAGTATATTTATATAGTAAAAAACAAAGGATAAAAGACTCATTTTTCTGTAATATCAGGATTTTATCACCATATCATATTGCATGTACTTGTTTTTCAAAGTATACTATTCCAGATTAATTCAGAGGAGAGAGAAAAATACATGGAAAAACCAGCAGGATTTTGGATTCGTTTTTTAGCTTATTTTATTGACGGCATTATTGTATCTGTTCCTAGTTATATTATTCTATTTATTATCAATTCTGTATTTGTAGCTGGGGCTGTGGCAGCAAACCCTTACATGACCCAAGAGGAGTATATGGTGACATACATGACGATTGCATTTTTGCCTACTATGCTGATCATGGTCGTCATCAGTGTGTTATATTACGGACTGATCACAGCTTCTAAAATGCAGGGCACACTCGGCAAAAAAATTCTTGGCCTGAAGGTGGTCAATGAACAAGGTGAACGGGTTTCTATCGGCCAGGCAATTGGCCGTTACTTTGCCTATATCTTATCTGGAATCATCTTTTATATTGGATTTATCATGATCGCCTTTGGTGAGAAAAAAGGTCTGCATGACATCATTTGCAAAACACGTGTCGTGTATAAATAATACAAAAAAGTCTAGCGCCAATAGGCGTCTAGACTTTTGTTTTCTTTGCAATAGGCTGCCACGACAGATACGTAGCGCTTCTCCACAGCCACTCAAACGGCCCCATCCGAAAGACACGAAGCCATAGGTGGCTGAAGACCATTTGAACGGCACAAACAGCAATCGTAATGAGCACACCGGCAGCAGGGTACACTTTTCCATACAGCCCCAAACCGTAATGATAGAAAATCCAAGTACATACAATAGACTGCATCAGATAATTGGTAAATGCCATCCTCCCGACAGCGGAGAAAGATTGCAGCACTGTTTTCACGCTTGTTTTTTGATAAAGATAGACAACCGTTGTGACATAGAAAAACATGAGAAAAGGCGCGCCAATCAGCAGAAATAGTTCCTTTTCCGTTACACTGTACAGCACCTGGGCGCCGATGCCGATGATAAGCCCGGCTATCCATAATCTTTTTAATCCTTTCCGATGCTTTTCCGGTTCGTGCAAATACCGTGACTTTGCCGCCGCAGCTCCCAGCAAAAACATGCTGAAATAAGGAATGGATGCAAAGAAGAAGTTAAGCGGATTATACGTAAGCATGCCATTCGAAGACATGTAAACTAGCCGATCGTGGATCCTCTGTTCTGCAATGTCCCTCAGGCTGCCGCTTCCATAAACATGCATCGCTTGCTTTGCCTGCTGCGTTACCGCTTGTACCCATTCCTGTCCGTATGATTGATCAAAACTTGTCAACATGAACGGCAGGGAAAACAAAAGATACAAAGTGACCGCCCATATCAGCAGTGTTTTCGGCTTTGCTTTTCGAAACAAGAGCAGGACAAAACCAAGCAGGGCATATTCTGTTAAAATATCCCCGTCCCATATCAAAAAGGCATGAATCGTTCCAAACAAGAGAAGCGCTGCTAACCTTCTCACATATAACGGAACAAACCGTTTCCCTTTGTTTTCCGCTCTCTCCATCATGACAATCATGCCAAATCCAAATAAAAAGGAAAACAATAAAATACATTTTGTTTGAATGAAGAATTTCAGTATGTCTACGGCGGCAAAATCAGCTTCAGACCACTTATCCATGAAAAAATTCTCTTTTCCAAGCATAGACAAATACATATCCGGATAACTGAAATGTGCCAGATTGACAAATAAGATACCGAAAATCGCCATTCCTCTCAGCACATCAAGCACACCGATCCGCTCATTTGCCAAAGTTGGCTGTAATGAAGACATAGCCATCACGCTCCTTTTTTCTGTACCTTAAGGGTATGAAAAAAAGGAGCACGGAACCATCGATTTAGGTGTCAGGCAGTCATGAAAACCTTACAATCCTGTCATCTTTATGGTTTTATTACCTTTAAATCTAATGCTTCAATATTCTGCAAAACACGGTCGAAGCGCAGATCCTGAGGCGCACTTGGAAAAATGTGGCCTTCATAAGGGGCGCCTAACGTCCGGAAAAACGGTTCAAATAAGCCAGGAACCAAGACACCCACCATCTTGGTATAGTGAGAATCCAGTCGATAGGAGTGAACGGTATTTGCAGGGACATGCAGGAAATCTCCCGGGTTCAGCTGAATTTCCTGGCCATCTGCCCACATCGTCATCTGCCCTTCAAGGCAATAAAATGTTTCTGTATGATGTTCATGGTAGTGATCAACGATTCGGTCGCCGTCCGATACTACGACGATAAACTGGCCGTCTGTATTTTTTTGGGCAGCCACAATACGGTGAAGCTGATCTCCCGTCAATAATCGATCTCCTTCTCCAGATTCAAGAACGTATGGAACGGCTCCATCTGGCAGCTCTGTAAGTTCCGCTAATGTTGCCGAACATGCAGGCTTTTCTTCATCTAAAAATACAATGTCCGCTACAGCGGCAGCTTCTGCAAATGCTCGTTTGGCACTTCTTCGCTTGCGAACGGCGGATGTTCAGCGTGATCATACGGATTCCCAATCACGGAATACATGTGGGCTGCGTTTCCTATCATCGTGTAAGACACCAGTCTTGTTCTGTGGCTCTGCATCCGGTAGCTGTGCGGTATCCCCGCCGGAATGTTGGCATAATCACCTGATATCAATAAATAGTGTTCTCCATTAAGCGTCAGCTCAAGCTTCCCGTCCAAAACGAGAATTCCTTCATGCGTATTCTTGTGGACATGAAGCGGAAAGGCATCTCCTTTTCCCCCGGAAAGCAGCACGATCTCAAACAGGTCGCCCGTGCTCCTTCCATTCGCCATCACCGTGGCAACCTGTCTGCCGAACAGATAACGCTCGCCTTCCCCGCTCCGGAGCAAATACGGCATTTTTTCTTTAGGCAATGAATGTTTCCATAATGTTTTCATAAATCGTTTCCTCCAATTTAGACCAGTCTATATAATATAACTTTCTGACTAGACCGTTCTATATAATTGTAGGAGAAAGGATAACAAAATGCTACCCTTTTTTTCTCACCAGCACTGGTATTTGTTCGGCAATGAGAAGAAGGGGCGTTTTGTCTTTATTCGTTAACGAAAGCATGATACCGCCCTCAATCATCGAATTAATCAGCATTCCAAGCTGATTTGCCTCTTCTTCTGCAAACCCGTTTTTCATTAATTTTCTGGCAAAAACCGCTTCCCAGCTTTGAAACACCTTCATGCAAACCGTCCGCAGCGGTTCACTGATTAACGCTGTCTCACTCGCCAGCAAACCGACTGGAATACCTGTAATGCTTTCGGTGTTGTCGAATTGGCTGGCTGTTTTTTTGATAAAAAACTGAATCGCTTCTATTGGATCAGAGCACTCCTCCATGCTTTGCTGTATCAGATGTTCAATCAATTTCCCTGTATATGTAACCGCTTCAATTGCTAATTCTTCTTTGCCATTCGGAAAAAAATGATAGAGCGATCCCTTAGGAGCACCGCTTTCTTTCACAATCTGGTTCAAACCTGTCGCGTGATATCCTTGCAGCTGGAACAGACGTGACGCCGTGTGAAGGATTTTTTCACGTGAATCTCCTTTGCTAGTCATTAAAACATTCCCTCCTAGGTATGGTAGAGCGACTTATATAATATAAAAAAGAACCCTGTGATTGTCAAAAGGGGTAAGACCTTCCCGGATGGGGTAAATGTTAAAAAACAGCCTCTAGGAGGGATCTCAATGGCAAACGATTATTCAGTCACGAATACAGAACAGCTTGAACAACAGAACCCCGGCATAAAAACGAAGATCAAACTGAAAAAACTCAAGGATCAAGTAATTGTCATTACCGGCGCTTCAAGCGGTATCGGACTTGTCACTGCGAGAATGGCAGCTGAAAAAGGCGCAAAGGTCGTGGCAGCAGCGCGAAATGAAGATGCGTTGAAGGAGCTCACTGATGAACTAAAGGAAAAAGGGCACGACGCCATATGGGTGAAGGCGGATGTCGGAAAAGAAGAGGACGTCAACCGCATCGCCGAAACCGCAATCAGTACATTTGGCCGCTTTGACACATGGGTTAACAATGCGGCCGTCTCGACTTTCGGACATGCCATGGACGTCACCGTCGAAGACATGAAGCGGATGTTTGACACAAATTTCTGGGGGCCCGTTTACGGAACAAGAGCGGCTGTCAAACACTACACCGGCAGAGGCGTGCCGGGCGCACTCATTAATGTAGGAAGCCTGTTCGGAGACAGGGGAACGGTCATTCAATCCACATATGCGTCAGCCAAATTCGCGCTTCACGGCTGGACGGAAAGCATTCGAATGGAGCTCGAAAAGGAACAAGCGCCCGTCTCGGTAACGCTCATCCATCCCAGCAGAATCGACACACCCTATAACGAGCACGCGCACAGCTACCTTGACAAACAGCCGGCTCATTACCGCTCCATGATCTATCCGCCGGAAGCAGTCGCCGAAGCCATCCTGTTTGCCGCCGAACACCCTAAGCGCGACATGTATATCGGGTCACAGGCAAAAGCCATCGCCATGCTGGGCGCGCTTTTCCCTCGTCTGACCGACAGACTGATGGAAAAAATCATGTATCACAGCCAGCATGCCGAAAGACCGTCCAACCCGCGAGAAGAAAGCGCGCTTTATGAAGCGGGCTACGGCATGCATGACAGGGGCACAAATAAAGGATGGATGCGGTCAAGGAGCTATTACACGAAGGCTACGAAGCGCCCGATTGTATCGGCGGCTGTTGTTGCCGGACTAGTGGCTTGGGCTGCCGCCAAACGATGCAAATAATCTCTGCCCATAAGAAAAACCCATGCTGTTCCATCGAACCATGGGTTTTTAGCTGTTAATCAATAAAAGCCTTGTTCATACGCTGCAGCAGCTCGCCGAATATCTCTTTTTCCTGTGTTGACCATTCTTGCAGCATCTGTTCATAACGTTCAAGGCGCTTTTGCTGATCGGCTTTTAAAATTTGTTTACCGAGCTTTGTAATGGTAAACAGGCTGACTCTCCCATCAGATGGGTCTGAAAAGCGATGGATAAGCTCCTTTGCCTCTAATGCAGCTGCTTGTCTCGAAAGAGTAGAAATATCAAGCTTGAACGATTCTGCCAATTCCTTTACACGAGCAGGGCCAAACTCATCCAATTGTCTCAGCAATAAGTACGAAGATCTCTCTAACTTCCCTGTTCTTTTCTCTGATTGATCCAGATAAACGGCTCTCCTGATAAAAGTCGTCAGCTCATATTCAATTAATTCAACTGGATTTTGTTTTCGCAATCGCTCTCGCTCCCCATTCCAATCTCCGTCATTGACAACATCATATATACTTGTATAATACAAATGTATATTAACTGAATGAATACAAGTCGTTATATGACCAAATCAATTATTATACTTGTATAGTACAATCATATAAATAGAAAGTAAAGCGATTCCTCAGAACCATCCTAGAAGCAAGTCACCAGAAAGGAGGAAGCTGTTCTCATTGGAGAGCAGCACTTGATGTGAAAGTCATACGAGTTATCTTGCAAGTGTTGATATTATATGTATTTTTTATGATCGGGGAAGCCCTTCAGCACCTGTTTCATTTACCTGTGTCAGGAAGCATCGTCGGATTGGTATTGCTGCTGATCTGCCTGGGCCTCCGTATTGTCCCCGTCTCCATCATTGAAGACGGAGCAGGTTTTTTATTGTCCTTTCTTCCATTATTGTTCATCCCGGCCATGACAGGAGTGATGAACTATCCGTCACTTATTTCATTCAATGGTCTGATGCTGCTGATTACAGTCGTACTCAGCACCATCGTCACCATCATTGCAGCTGGATTCGCCAGCCAGCTATTAGAGAAAAAAGCAAATAAACGTGAGGAGAAAGAGAAATGCAGCAAGCATGTATCGCAATCATGATAATTCTTTTAACAGTGGCCGCTTATGTAGCGATGGCCAAACTTTATAAGCGATTCCCGCTTCCATTTCTGATCCCTGTTCTGACAACGACCATATTGATTGTAGCGGTTTTGATCATGTTCCATGTTTCGTATGAAGGCTATATGATCGGGGGGAAATGGATCAATTCTTTGCTTGGGCCGGCTGTTGTGGCACTGGCTTATCCGCTTTATAAACAATGGCATATCATTGTCAAACATTGCATTCCCATTCTAGGCGGCGTCCTGGTCGGATTATGCATGGGAATGATCAGCGGGCTGGTCTTCGCAGAAGCATTCGGGATTGATCATGATCTTTTATTATCCATTCTGCCAAAGTCGATCACAACCCCTGTCGCTATTCAAATCGCCGCCGGTCTAGGAGGCGTCCCTTCCATGACAGTCGTATTTGTCATGATAGCGGGTTTTTCAGGCGTCATCCTCGGGCCGCTTTTCCTAAAATGGCTTCGCATACGCAGCTCCCTTGGACAAGGCATTGCATTAGGAAGCGCCTCCCATGCACTAGGCACCTCCAAAGCATTGGAATATGGGGAACTGGCCGTATCCATGAGTTCCGTCTCCATGACGCTTTGTGCGGTGCTCGGCTCATTCTTCGGCCCGCTCGTCGTCTGGCTGTTTCATATTTAACAAAGAAAGACTGCCCCGGCGGAGGGCAGTCTTTTTTCATCTATTTTACACTGTGGTTAGAGATAGCATCATAAAAGTAAACTGGCATGTTTCCTGTTTATTTTAGTTCTCCGATATCTCTTAAATACTGTTCACGCTCTTTTTTATCGGGGTAAGCGGTTTTGATGTATTCTTCTTTTTCTTTCTTGGTGTATTCGCTCCAATCTGTAAAACGGTCTCCCACTTCTTTTGAATATCCTATAGAATCTACTTCATTCGATTTATAATATAAAGAGGCATCAAATAAGAATTTCTCTGGCTCATTATTGATGTAACCAGTAACTTCAATCATTCCCATTGGACTTATTGTTACCTTCTCATTAAACTTAATATCCTTAATAAAATGATGAATATCCTCTTTTTTCAATTTTTCCTTTATTTTTGGTTTCATCTTTTCAGCGTAGTCTTCAACTTTTTCTTGTTCACTTTTTTTATTAGTAACATCTGACGTTTTTACTATTTTATAAGTGCAGCCACCCATTACGATGAATAAAACGATCACAAAAGCTAGTAATTTGAATCGCATTTGTTTTTTCATATTTTTATTTCTTTTCACCTATGTCTTTTAAATATTGTTCCCGTTCGTTTTTATCAGGGTATGCGGTTTTGATATATTTATCTTTTACCTCTTTGCTATATTCGCTCCAATCTCTGAAACGATCTGAGACATCTTGGGAATAGCTTATTCCATCAACTTTATTGGACTCGTATATCAAATCTGCGGAAAAATCGAATTTCTCTGGATTTTCATTTATATAACCATTCACTACAATTCTTCCCATCGGGTTTATATTAACTTTATCTTCGAAAGTTACAGACTTTATAAAATGATGAATATCCTCTTTTCTTAATTCTTCTTCTATTTTCGGCTTCATTTCCTCAACGTATGCTTCTGCTTTTTCTTGTTCGCTTTTTTCTTTATTATTCATATTTTTTTTACCTCCTGTGACCTCCGATTTTTCTGGTTTATTTAGTTGATGATTAATATAAAAAGCACATGTTAGTGAGATTAATAAAACTGCCCCTACAATTAGTATTTTTTTGGGATTTATCATGGTATTTCATCCTTTTTTATTTTATTATACAAGATAGGTAAAGTTTGGGGGAATAGTGAAATGGCTATAAGAAAAAACACTTTAAAAATTAGTGATGAAGATTATAATGAAATTTCCAGTTCAGCATATAACCTTAAAAAATACCACATTGGTCAAACAATTAAAATTAGCAACGGCCAAAAGCTGTATGTTGTTGATTATAAAAAAACTGAAAAGGGTCTTGATGCCTTAACTCTTGTTAATGAAAGAGATTATACAATTTCAAATAATGGAAAAGACAAAGAAAAAATCCAAAACGCCATCATCGCATACCGCGGATCAGAACCCATCAGCCCCGGCCAATTCCAAGATACAATAAAACAATATCGTGATGAGCGGGAACAGCTTATTAAAGAAGTAGAGAAAAAAGGAATCAACATTCCTAAAGATGAAGATGGCTCCTTTTATGACTCAGCAAAAGGGCTTCGTGAATATTCAAATGAGATTTTGCAGGATTGGCTGCACATGGACACTAGTTATTTGGTGGGCAAAAAACCATTTGATGACGGGACAGAGAACCAAGCCATTCAGGCGGATCAATATGCAAAAAAAATACATAAAGACTTTAAAAATGCTGACATTCAAGTCACCGGTCACTCATTAGGCGGTTCTAACGCAAGCTATGCTGTCGTGATGAATGACTTTATCAAACGCGGCGTTACTTTCGAGAATCCAAACATATATGAAAACCTGCCTGAGGATGTCAAAGCCCGGGCGTTAAAAGGGGATTTCCGCAGCCGCTTAACAGAATATATTAATTTAAATGATGGTTTATCATTGCTGAATCGGGATGCCGCTGAAGTGGGTCAAGTGAAAGTAATGTATGACGAGGCTTTGCCGAATGGTGTACAAAATAATGGTCTCCCTAATGAAGTGAAAATGCTTGGGCTTGCTCTTAAACATTACGGCAATCAATCTCTTGATGTCACATTATTTGTTGAAGCATTAATGGGGAGTCACGGTCTGGACCGCTATAACTTCAATTCAGATGGCTCTGTCCAAACTGTAGATGATGTGTTAAAAAACAATCCAGAGTTTGCGGTAGCGATGCTTAAGCAAATGAAATCAACGAATGTAAAAGGCAATACAGGTGTTTCAATTCTCATTAAGTCACATGTATTGATGAATACAAGCACACAGTTAAAACATATCGCTGAATCAGAATGGACTAAGATTATACGGCAAATTGAAAGAATTGATGACATCGTAAAGGCTTCTATTGAGGATGTCAGGAACATGCATACACGAATGGTTGGTTTTGGCACATATGATGAATTATCAATTTCTGATGTCGATGATTTGATCAATAAGCTTAAAATGAACAAACCGCATCACCTTTTTTACTCAAAAGAGAAGTATGATCAGGCTGTAGATGCAGCACTTCATTTACAGCACTTGCTTCATATGGTGTCAGATGACCTTGGCCATATGGGACACGCTTACCATGATGCGGATCTGGCAGCGGCCAGCCGGATGGGGATTTCGTAAGGAGAGAAAGAGACATGAATTTTATGAATAAAAAACCAACAGATGCAGACCGTTTTATGCAAAGAGTAACGAGCCAGCATTCAAGCACCTCGCTTTTTTCAAATGCCCATCTAGATACATCTGAAATGACACCGGAACAATTGGCGGTGTACAAAGAGAAGAAAAGACAAGAACAAAAGTTGGCGCTGATGAATTCAATCAAGAAACAACTAAGCTATGCTCTTCAGGAAGACCGCAAACACTTGTCTTCAATCCTTGATAGCATCACAGATGCCGAGCAGGCTGTTAAGACAAAGCGGGAAATGCTCGACCATCATATGTCAGGAAAAGCGATTGACAGTGTCACTGATAAAATGAAGGATCAATTATCATTTGATAAAGTTCGTGCTCATGTGTCGAGCGCAGTAAATTCCATTGGCTTATAGAATAAAGAAACCAAAAGCCGGCAAATTGCCTGCTTTTTTGCTGTCTCCAGACTGACATAGAGCTGTCTTACATAAGATATGTTTATCATTCACAAAATGAGGGTAATTCTTTCGTTGCACGATTAACATAAAGGAGGTTCAAATGGACCACTTAGACTTGCATCATATTTTCGAACTGGGTTTTTTGCTGGTTATGATCGCAGCCGGAATCACTGCGATTGCCAAGAAGTGCAGGCAGCCTTATCCCATCGCACTGGTGATTGTCGGAACGATCATTGGACTTGTACATATTCCGCTCTTAGAACCGCTTAAAGATTTTATTACTGAAGGAGAAGTCTTTAACTTTGTCATCATAACACTATTCTTGCCGGCTTTATTAGGAGAAGCGGCGCTGAAACTTCCTTTTTCCCATTTGAGAGAAAACAAACGACCCGTTCTGGCACTGGCTTTCGGCGGTACACTCATCTCGTTTCTGATCGTCGGCTTTTCTTCCATGTGGCTTATGCATCTGGCTATTCCAGCGGCGTTTGTTTTTGCGGCGCTGATGAGCGCGACTGACCCCGTGAGTGTGCTGTCCATATTCAAAAGTGTCGGCGCGCCGAAAAAGCTTTCGATCGTCGTTGAAGGAGAAAGCCTGTTCAATGACGGGCTGGCGGTTGTGCTGTTCAACATTTCCGCTTTTTACTTGATGACTTATATGGATCTCGGCATCCAAGGCGCCGGTTTAGGCCTGTGGGAGTTTGTCAAAGTGATTTCTCTCGGCCTGATCATCGGAGGCATACTTGGATATGTCTTCTCCCAGCTCACCAAGTACTTTGATGATTACCCTTTAGAAATTATTTTCAGTATCATTCTGTTTTACAGCTCATTTCTATTAGCGGAAATGGCAGGTGCCTCCGGGGTAATCGCCGTTGTTGTCGCCGCTCTTATTTTCGGTAATTATGGTGCCAACATCGGCATGAGCCCGACGACAAAGCTGAATATCAATAACTTTTGGGACGTCGCCGCCTTGCTTGCGAACTCCCTTGTCTTTCTAATGGTCGGGCTTGAGATTACGAGAATTGACCTCACTGATAAATGGGGTTTGGCCGTTACGGCGATTGTGATTGTGCTCATCGCCCGTAGTGCCGCCGTCTATATCAGTCTGGCCTTTATCAAAAACTTTCCGGCTTCATGGCAGCATACGATTAATTGGGGCGGGCTGAAGGGTTCTCTATCCATCGCACTGGTGCTGAGCCTGCCGAGAGACTTTCCGGGGCGTGAAGACATTCTTGTGTTCGCCTTCAGTGTTGTTTTATTCTCCCTCGTTGTCCAGGGCCTCAGCATCAAACCGCTTCTTGAACGGTTAGGCGTGAATCAAAAAGATGAAGGCAATCAGGAATATGAGGAACTGCTAGCAAAAGGACATCGCTTAGAAACCGCCATCAAAGAAGTCCAGCAATCCAAACATCATTTGCTTATACACGAAGCTGTCTCCAGCGAACTGACAGACCAATACAAAGAAGAGGTCAGCCAGCTGCATCAACAAACAAATCAATTATTCGAAACGTACCCAGAACTCAAAAACAAACAACAAACCATTTTGAAGAAACATTCGTTATACGCTCAATACCAAGCGATTGAAAACCTATCAAAAGAAGATATCATCTCAAACGAAGTGGCTGAGCAAGAGCAAGCCCGGATCATTGATGAAATCGTTCGTTTGGAAGACGATCATTAATACACAAAAAAGCAGACTGTCAGCAGTCTGCTTTTTCCCTTATGATCTAAAAAAATCAATCAGCGGCTGAAAATCCTTAGACAAATCAACGTCATTCGGATCTGCTTGAAGCAAGCGGTCAATCATGCGCTCCAGCTCATCAACATCATTCTTATCCGTATACTCAATGAAGTTTAAGCCTTCAAGCCAATCTCGATATGAATGTTTGGCTTTGCCATAGCTGTTCCCGAAGACAAGGCAAGGTGTTTTCGTGATAATCGAGAAAATCATCGCGTGAAGGCGGTCGGTAATCACCAATTTACTGGAGCCGATGCGGTCCAGCATCTCCATAAAATGCTTTTCACGATCGGCGTAATCGATGGTGTCGACCGTATCCAGAACCGTATCGGTACGCTCCGTGTAAGTTGTTTTTTCTGCCCATTTCTTCATCTGTGAAATAAAATCTTCGTCAGTCACTTTCTCCTTATCCGCTCTTAAAATAAAGAGAACGCCGTCCCGCTCGAGCTCTCGCGGCACAATATCCAAGGAAAGCACCATGTCCGGTGTAAAGATCACATTGGAGTTGAAGGTCTCTTTCACCACATCGAGTGTTTGCGTCTCGCGCGCAGCAATCGTTAAGTTTGTATTTTGATGGTACGCATCCTGTGTTTTTTTCTTTTCCTTCTGCCCTTCCTCTGTATCCTCAAAATAAACGGATTGTGGCAAAGAAATCGATTTGTAGTCTTTAAACGCCGAGAAGACCTTTCTTCTGTCTTCCTCAATATCGAGATAAAGGTTTCCTAAGTTTCCTCCGCCTGTAAAGCAGACAATATCGTCTTCACGAATGATCTCCTTCACCAGTTCAATGCCCTCATCCGTCGCATAATCCATAATCTCAATGTATTCATAATACGGAAAGTGATTTTTGATAAATTTCTCTTCCGCATACGCAATCGCTTGGTCGCCAATGTTTGTGTAACTAGGGGAACCAAACAAAAATACTTTTCGTTTATCATTTAAAAGAGCTTCTGGCTCCACATTTGGCGCAATGCCTTTAACTAGTTTTTTGCCTTTGATTTCTTGTACAGTCATATCTGCGTCCTCCTTCTGGGATGAATTCCTCATTATGTGTTAACTGTCTCTACCCCAAAAGAAGGATGGCTATGCATTGGCATGTGCACCGGCTATATCAAAAACATCATTTTCGCCAATTTGATAGACGCCGCGATATCCCGCGCCGTTCTTTCCATATATTCCGCGGCATGTTCAAACGCGTCTTCTAGAGGCACGGCTCCGGGAACGATGCTGAAAAGCGCATCGATGCCGTGCTGGTAGACGGCATCACTATCCGGTGATATTGATCCCGCAATGCCGATGACGGGCACATCGTATGATTTAGCCGCCTTGGCCACCCCGATCGGCGTTTTTCCGTGAACCGTTTGGCTGTCAATCCGGCCCTCCCCGGTAATTACAAGATCTGCATCTTGAACGATATTTTCAAAATCAACCGCTTCAAGAACAATATCAATGCCTCTTTTCAAGTCAGCCTGAAGAAAAGTCAGCAGGCTCCACCCAAGACCGCCCGCTGCACCGGCGCCCTCTGTATCTCGGAAGGTTGCTCCGAGCGCTTTTTCTGCGATATCAGCGAAATGGCTTACGTTCTGGTCTAGTACATCCACCATGTCGGACGTCGCGCCTTTTTGCGGCCCGAAAACAGCCGTAGCTCCTTTTGGCCCTGTCAACGGATTATCCACGTCACACGCGACTTCCAGTTTGACATTCTGCAACCTGGGATCAAGCCCGCTAATATCTATTGATGCAAGCTGTGATAGCGCGCCGCCCCCTGGGCCGATCTCGCGTCCTGAGTCATCAAGAAGCCTTCCGCCCAATGCCTGGATCATTCCGGCTCCTCCATCGTTCGTGGCGCTCCCCCCGATTCCGATGATCAAACGCTCCGCTCCCGCATCAAGAGCCGCTCCGATTAATTCTCCCGTTCCTTTTGTTGTGGTGACGAGCGGATTTCGTTTATCAACGGGCACCAGATGCAGCCCTGAAGCAGCAGCCATTTCAATCACAGCTGTTCTCCCATCACCCATCATGCCAAAAAACGCTTTTACTGGTTTCTCCAGCGGTCCTGTCACAACCTGCTCTAGGACCCTTCCATTTGTGGCATCAACGAGCGACTGGACGGTTCCCTCGCCGCCGTCCGCCATCGGCATTTTTCTGTAATCAGCACCCGGAAAGACCGATTTGAAACCTCTTTCTATCGCGTCGGCGGCCTCCAGAGCTGATAAACTTTCCTTAAAAGAATCAGGTGCAATGATGATTTTCATCCAAATCGCCTCTTTCAGAACATGATTCACTTAACCTATTGATCTCCAATGTACCACACTATCACTGGAAATAAATACTATATAATATGGTAAAAATTTAATTAAAAATTAGAAATGAAAGTGTTTGCATAAAAGAAACATTCACGTTATCATACTTGTATACAAGTATACTCCTTGAGTGAGGAAGGTGAGTGTATGCTAGATTCCAAAGACCTGTTGTATCCCGCAAAGTGGCTCTCAAAAGCGTCAACCGGGGTTCGTGTCGCATACGAGCTGAGAATGCGGATCGTTTCAGGCCTGATTGAAAGCGGTACCATTTTATCAGAAAATACGATAGCCGCCGAGTTTTCAGTAAGCCGTTCGCCGGTTCGTGAAGCACTAAAAATACTCGCATCCGAAAAAATCATCCGCTTAGAACGAATGGGAGCGGTCGTAATTGGTTTAACTGAGAAGGAAATCGCGGAAATTTATGATGTGCGTTTACTGTTAGAAACATTTGTCTTTGAACGGCTCGTCAAAATAGACATTGAGCCTTTAGTTAAGGATCTCAGCAAAATTCTTGAAATGATGAAAGTTTCAATCAAATATGAAGACGCTGACGAATTTTCATTTCAAGATGTGCTGTTCCATGAAACGATAATCAGAGCCATCGATCATTCATACATTCAAATGATCTGGAACAATCTAAAACCTGTCATGGAAAGCTTTATTCTTTTATCCATGCGGGTACGGTTAAAGGAAAAATATGATGACTTCACAAGGATTTTAGATAACCATGAGCTTTATATTCAAGCCATCAAAACAAAGGATAGGGCGCTGATGATTCAGTCGCTTCACCAAAACTTTGATGATGTGCAAGAAAAGGTAGAAGACCTGTGGCTCTCACAACAAATGCTGGCAAAAGGAGCTGAATGCAACAATGACTAGTTATATGTTAGGAATCGATATCGGCACAACAAGCACAAAAGCTGTGCTGTTCAGTGAAAACGGAAATGTGGTACAGAAAGAAAGCATCGGCTACCCGCTCTATACACCGGACATCTCAACAGCTGAACAAAATCCGGAAGAGATTTTTCAGGCCGTCATCCAAACAACAGCGAGAATTACAAAACAGCATCCCGAAAAACAGATCTCTTTCATTTCGTTCAGCAGCGCCATGCACAGCGTCATTGCAATCGACGAAAATGACAAGCCGCTGACGCCATGCATTACATGGGCCGACAACCGAAGCGAAAGCTGGGCGCATAAGATCAAGGATGAATTGAACGGACATGAGGTGTACAAACGGACGGGAACACCGATTCATCCGATGTCACCGTTAAGTAAAATTGCCTGGATCACGAATGAACGGAAAGAAATCGCTTCCAAGGCAAAAAAATATATCGGCATCAAAGAGTACATGTTTAAACAGCTGTTCAATGAGTATGTCATCGATTACTCCTTGGCATCAGCGACAGGCATGATGAACCTGAAAAGCTTGGATTGGGACGAAGAGGCACTGCGCATCGCAGGCATTACGCCGGATCACTTATCCAAACTCGTGCCGACAACCGAGATCTTTCAGCACTGCAGCCCGGAAATAGCGATTCAGATGGGAATCGATCCGGAAACGCCTTTTGTCATCGGGGCCAGCGACGGCGTGCTCTCCAACCTCGGCGTCAACGCCATTAAAAAAGGCGAAATCGCCGTCACCATTGGAACAAGCGGCGCCATCCGGACAATTATTGACAAACCGCAAACCGATGAAAAAGGGAGAATTTTCTGCTACGCCTTGACGGACAAGCATTGGGTGATCGGGGGACCTGTGAACAATGGGGGCATCGTCCTTCGCTGGATCAGAGACGAGTTTGCCTCTTCCGAAATCGAAACAGCGACACGGCTGGGCATTGATCCATATGACGTGCTGACGAAAATTGCCCAACGCGTCAGACCCGGTTCTGACGGTCTGCTGTTCCACCCATATCTCGCCGGAGAACGTGCTCCGTTGTGGAATCCAGATGTACGCGGCTCCTTTTTCGGCCTGACTATGTCGCATAAGAAAGAGCATATGATACGCGCGGCATTAGAGGGCGTCATTTACAACCTGTACACGGTGTTCCTGGCGTTAACAGAATGCATGGATGGCCCGGTAACCCGCATCCAAGCGACAGGGGGATTTGCAAGGTCGGAGGTTTGGCGCCAAATGATGTCGGATATCTTCGAATCAGAGGTTGTCGTTCCGGAAAGCTACGAAAGCTCATGTCTCGGCGCCTGCATTTTAGGCCTGTATGCAACAGGAAAAATCGATTCTTTTGACGCCGTGTCCGACATGATCGGCAGCACATACAGACATACGCCGATCGAAGACTCAGCCAAAGAGTACAGAACATTAATGCCGATTTTCATCAATCTATCAAGATCCTTAGAAAATCAATATACGCAAATTGCAAATTATCAGAGGGGCTTAATCACACACAAATAGTACATGACATGAAGGGGAGGGCATTACCATGCCGTTAATCATCGTTGCACTTGGGATCTTAGCATTACTATTTTTGATTATGGGCTTAAAACTAAACACATTTATTTCCCTGCTGGTCGTATCGTTCGGCGTGGCACTGGCACTCGGGATGCCGTTCGATAAAGTTGTCAGCTCCATCGAACAAGGAATAGGGGGGACTCTTGGCCACATCGCGCTCATCTTCGGACTCGGTGCGATGCTGGGCAAGCTGATCGCGGATTCAGGAGGCGCACAGCGCATTGCGATGACGCTCGTTAACAAATTCGGTGAGAAAAATATTCAATGGGCTGTTGTCATTGCCTCATTCATTATTGGGATTGCGTTATTTTTTGAAGTAGGACTCGTTCTATTAATTCCCATTGTCTTTGCGATTTCAAGAGAATTGAAGATTTCTATTTTATTTCTCGGAATCCCGATGGTCGCAGCACTATCCGTCACGCACGGTTTTCTGCCGCCGCACCCAGGACCAACGGCGATCGCTGGTGAGTATGGCGCAAACATTGGAGAAGTGCTGCTGTACGGCTTTATCGTTGCTGTTCCGACAGTGCTCATCGCAGGACCGTTATTTACAAAGTTCGCGAAAAAAATCGTTCCTGCATCATTTGAGAAAAACGGCAATATTGCATCACTCGGCACACAAAAAACGTTTAACCTTGAAGAAACACCCGGCTTTGGAATCAGTGTCTTTACTGCAATGCTCCCGATTATCATCATGTCGGTCGCGACCATTATCGACCTGCTTCAAGAAACAATCGGGTTTGCAGATAATGGCGTTTTAGCTTTTATCAGATTGATTGGAAACGCGTCGACTGCTATGATTATTTCGTTATTGGTTGCAGTCTATACAATGGGGATCAAACGCAACATTCCAGTCAAAACTGTGATGGACTCTTGTTCAACTGCCATTTCACAAATCGGCATGATGCTTTTAATCATCGGAGGCGGCGGCGCCTTCAAACAAGTGCTGATCAACGGCGGTGTTGGCGATTACGTAGCAGACTTATTCAAAGGAACGGCATTATCGCCAATCATTCTGGCATGGCTTATCGCAGCGATCCTGCGCATTTCTCTAGGTTCAGCCACTGTTGCCGCGCTAAGCACAACGGGTTTGGTCATACCGTTATTGGGGCATTCTGATGTTAACCTGGCGTTAGTCGTGCTCGCAACAGGCGCCGGAAGTGTCATCGCTTCACACGTCAATGACGCCGGCTTCTGGATGTTCAAGGAATACTTCGGATTAAGCATGAAAGAAACATTTGCCACATGGACATTGCTGGAAACCATTATTTCCGTTGCTGGACTGGGATTCATTTTATTGTTAAGTTTAGTTGTATGAAATTAAGAAGGAGCTGTAACACATGTTGAATACGATTGGTGTCATAGGCTTAGGCGTAATGGGAAGCAACATCGCCTTAAACATGGCAAATAAAGGTGAAAACGTCGCTGTCTATAATTACACCAGAGATCTAACGGACCAGCTTGTTCAAAAGCTGGATGGACAATCTCTCAGCCCGTATTACGAGCTAGAGGACTTTGTTCAATCGTTAGAGAAACCAAGAAAAATCTTTTTGATGGTCACAGCGGGTAAACCCGTAGATTCCGTCATCCAATCATTAATGCCTTTGCTTGAAGAAGGCGACGTCATCATGGATGGAGGAAACTCCCACTATGAAGACACAGAAAGAAGATATGACGAGCTGAAAGAAAAAGGGATCGGCTACCTGGGAGTCGGCATTTCCGGCGGTGAAGTCGGCGCATTAACAGGGCCTTCCATCATGCCGGGCGGAGATCGCGACGTCTATGAGAAAGCCGCTCCTATCCTGACAAAAATCGCAGCTCAAGTCGGAAACGACCCTTGCTGTGTCTATATCGGACCAAAAGGAGCAGGGCACTTTACAAAAATGGTGCACAACGGCATTGAGTATGCCGACATGCAGCTGATTGCAGAAGCGTATACGTTTCTGAGAGAAACACTGCGTCTGCCGCTTGATGAAATTGCATCTATTTTTGAAACATGGAATCAAGGTGAGCTGAAAAGCTATTTAATAGAGATTACAGCTGAGATTTTACGCAAAAAAGACGAAAAAACAAGGCAGCCTCTGATCGATGTCATTCTTGATAAAACCGGCCAAAAAGGAACCGGAAAATGGACGAGCATGCAGGCAATTGATAACGGCATCCCGTCCACGATCATCACAGAGTCCTTGTTCGCCCGCTACCTGTCATCCTTAAAAGAAGAACGCGTAGCGGCTCAAGATGTGTTAGCAGGCCCGGAAACGGAAGAAAAACATTTTGATAAAGACACGTGGATCGAATACGTCAGACAGGCTCTTTACATGGGGAAAGTATGCGCCTACGCACAAGGCTTTGCCCAATACAAAATGTCATCTGAGCTTTACGGCTGGAACCTGCCGCTCAAAGACATCGCGTTGATTTTCCGCGGCGGCTGCATCATCCGCGCAGATTTCCTAAATGTCATCAGCGAAGCATTCAGCGAGCAGCCAAACCTGTCAAACCTGATGATTGCGCCTTATTTCTCAGATAAGCTCCAGGCTTATCAAACAGGCATGCGAAAAGTCGTTTGCGAGGGCATCAGCACCGGAAGCTCATTCCCATGCTTAACAACAGCGCTCTCTTATTACGACGGCTACCGCGCAGGGCGTTCCAATGCGAACCTCTTGCAGGCGCAGCGCGATTACTTTGGCGCTCATACGTATGAACGGACTGATATGGACGGCGTTTTCCATACAAATTGGTCTGAATAACCTGTATCAAAAACACGGTCAGTTTCAACTGAACCGTGTTTTTTTCATCTATGTTTTCTTCTCAAACAACAGAAGACATAAGTTATGTTTTAAATCTCATAAACAGTGATACAATAATAGCTAGAAACAATCCCCAAGACCATCATGTGACAGCGGCTTGCTATTTTGTTCTATTCTGCTTTTGGTCATTGTCCTTTGCTCCTTGCCTATGGTGTCATAAAATGTTCAAATGCTCAAAACGTTCTGGCATTCTCATTTACAAAAGTCCCTGAAAACCTTGTCTAATTGAGAATCGGCCTCTCATCTGTTATAAAAGAAATGCCTAAATCCTACCTGTCACACCTTTAGCAAGATGAAAAAAAGTAGGTTATGGCTTGACAAAAAATATATATTAATTAATAATTCATATATAATTAGAATTATTATTGAAAGCGAATATGCTTTCTAATACATTTTTAGGAGGAATATACATTATGTCTTTAATCGGTAAAGAAGTACTTCCATTCGAAGCAAAAGCATTCAAAAACGGTGAATTCATCGATGTAACAAACGAATCTTTGAAAGGCCAATGGAGCGTGTTCTGCTTCTACCCAGCAGATTTCTCTTTCGTATGCCCAACTGAGCTTGAAGATCTTCAAAACCAATATGCTGCACTTCAAGAATTAGGTGTTGAAGTATACTCTATCTCTACAGATACTCACTTCGTACACAAAGGCTGGCATGACAGCTCTGAAAAAATCGGCAAAATCACTTACGCAATGATCGGTGACCCATCTCAAACGATCTCTCGCAACTTCGATGTTCTTGACGAAGAATCTGGTCTTGCTGACCGCGGAACATTCATCATCGATCCAGATGGCGTTATCCAAACTGTAGAAATCAATGCGGGCGGTATCGGCCGTGACGCAAGCAACCTGATCAGCAAAGTAAAAGCAGCTCAATACGTTCGTCAAAACCCAGGTGAAGTTTGCCCGGCTAAATGGGAAGAAGGCGGCGAAACTCTTACACCTAGCCTTGATCTAGTAGGTAAAATCTAAGGAGTGCATTCAATTGGTACTTGATGCAAATATCAAAGCACAATTAAATCAATATATGCAGCTAATTGAGAATGAAATTGTTCTCAAAGTTAGCGCAGGCGAAGATGACACTTCTAAGGACATGCTGGCTCTCGTTGATGAGCTGGCTTCCATGTCATCTAAAATTTCAGTTGAAAAAGCTGAATTAAACAGAACGCCAAGCTTCAGTGTCAATCGTGTCGGAGAAGACACTGGCGTGACTTTCGCCGGTATCCCTCTGGGCCACGAATTTACATCATTAGTGTTGGCGTTGCTCCAAGTGAGCGGCAGACCGCCTAAGGTAGACCAAAAAGTCATTGATCAGGTGAAGAAGATCAGCGGTGAATACCACTTTGAATCTTATATCAGCCTGACATGCCACAACTGTCCTGATGTTGTACAAGCTTTAAACATGATGAGCGTGCTGAACCCGAACATTACGCACACGATGATTGACGGTGCAGCATACAAAGCAGAAGTTGAAAGCAAAAACATTATGGCAGTGCCGACCGTTTACCTGAATGGCGAATCGTTCGGAAGCGGCCGTATGACGCTTGAAGAAATTCTTGCGAAAATGGGCAGCGGCGCAGATGCATCTGAGTTTGCTGACAAAGAGCCGTTTGACGTTCTTGTTGTCGGAGGCGGACCTGCTGGTGCAAGTGCAGCGATCTACACTGCACGTAAAGGCATCCGCACTGGTGTTGTCGCTGAGCGCTTCGGCGGACAGGTTCTCGACACCATGAGCATCGAAAACTTCATCAGCGTCAAAGCGACGGAAGGACCGAAGCTTGCGGCAAGCCTTGAAGAGCATGTGAAGGAATATGATATTGATGTCATGAACCTTCAGCGTGCGAAACGCCTTGAGAAGAAAGATCTGTTCGAGCTTGAACTCGAAAACGGCGCTGTCCTGAAAAGTAAAACAGTGATCCTTTCAACAGGTGCACGCTGGCGCAATGTCAACGTACCTGGTGAACAAGAGTTCAAAAACAAAGGTGTCGCATACTGCCCGCACTGTGATGGGCCATTGTTTGAAGGCAAAGACGTTGCGGTAATCGGCGGCGGAAACTCTGGAATCGAAGCAGCGATTGACCTTGCAGGTATTGTCAATCACGTTACCGTGCTAGAGTTCGCGCCGGAACTGAAGGCAGACGAAGTCCTGCAAAAACGTCTCTACAGCCTGCCTAACGTTACTGTCGTGAAAAACGCACAAACAAAAGAAATCACAGGCGATCAGAGCGTTAACGGCATCACATACACAGACCGCGAAACGGGCGAAGAAAAACACGTTGAACTTCAAGGTGTATTCGTCCAAATCGGTCTCGTGCCAAACACAGAATGGTTAGAAGGAACGGTTGAACGCAACCGCATCGGCGAAATCATTGTCGACAAACACGGCGCAACAAGCGTACCAGGCTTATTTGCTGCCGGCGACTGCACAGACAGTGCGTACAATCAGATTATTATTTCTATGGGTTCAGGTGCAACTGCCGCTCTCGGCGCGTTTGATTACCTAATCCGTAACTAATATAAGAAATCCGCTATATTGCCAGATTGGCAGGATAGCGGATTTTTCTTATTTTATAGAAAAACTCCCGAACCGCACTTCAGTAAAAGTACTTGATTCGGGCCGGCTTCTTATAGTTCCTCGCCATTCGTTTGAATGACATTTTAGTACCACTCAAATGAGTCTTTCTTATATCGCTTCATGGATCCGTTTCCTTCATTGTCACGATCAACATAGATCATGCCGTAGTAGCGTCAATAATGCCCCAAGGCGTATAGCCGATTAAACATAGCTTGCTTTTTGTTGTGAACTATTTTACATTAGCAACTCTTTTTCTTTTATGAATACTTCAGTAAAAAAGTGTTGTTACTAGAATGAAAAGTCACCATCAATTATCTATGACTTTTGAAGCGAAAATGTAAATATAGTTAGTTCAGTATAATCAAATTTCAGTCATTTCTTAAATTAAGGTTTAACAGGCGAAACGTCTCTGTTAGTATGGCAACCAAAGGAGAAGGATAAATGATGCAAAGGATAATGAAGCTAACCACAGTAAAATTGGCGACCTTGGTATTCCTAGTAGGTGCCTTATCCCTCCCGGTTTTACCTATTGCAGCGAATGCTACAGAATCCCAAGCTATATACAATATTGAAAACCTCAATGATAGTGAGCTGAAGATGACGTTCGATCATGCAGATGTTCAGCTTGCTGATGGAAATGCAATATTAAAAGATCATGTAACAGGCGAAGAACAAGTTCTCCCTAAAAGCTCAACTGACAAAAATGGTGTTCCTGTTACACTACAATACGAAAAACTCGTTCATGGCGTTTTAATCAAAGTAGTAAACCAAGACTCTGGACAAACTAGCGGTACAATCAGCACTCAATCCGTTGGAAAATGTATTCTAGGTACTGGCGACGGTGCGATAACTGGTGGCGGTACACTAGGTCTTGCAGGAGCTGCCGTAGGACAGTCACAATCCCCGGCATTGGAACTGTAGGGGCTGGCGCTGTTGGCGGTGGGATGACAGGGGCTGCTGCATCTTGCTTCTAATATAGAACTCTTCTTTCATTAACTATGGAAGGTGGTCGACATGTACAAAATCATCATTCCTGTCATACTAGTCATCTTCGCGCTCTGGATACTCTTGCAAATTTCACTAGAGATGAGCATCGTTAAGAATCCAATGAACTACTTTATCGTATTCATTGTCTTTTTCCTCTTTATCAAGATGTTGAAAGAAAAACAACAATAGTTTGCTTTGAACAGGAAACCAGATTTGACATCTGGTTTTTTTGTGTTTCACTTTATCCACTCGTTTCAATTGTCTCTAAAAGCAGTTATGCGGTACTATCATATAAAGGTCCAATAATGAAAACCAATGTCATACTTTTAAATTCACCTTATCATGCACATGCTCATAAATAGGGGTTTATTCTAAAAAGGGGATGGACGATTTTGGAAAGCAAGTACCTAGATCTACTCGCGCAAAAATACGATTGTGAAGAAAAAGTGGTAACAGAAATCATTAATTTGAAAGCGATATTGAACCTGCCAAAGGGCACTGAGCATTTTGTCAGTGATTTGCACGGGGAGTATCAGGCATTCCAGCACGTGCTGCGCAATGGTTCAGGACGAGTCAAAGAGAAGATACGCGACATCTTCAGCGGTGTCATTTACGATAGAGAAATCGATGAATTAGCGGCATTGGTCTATTATCCGGAAGACAAATTGAAGTTAATCAAACATGACTTTGATGCGAAACCGGCATTAAACGAGTGGTATAAAGAAACGATTAATCGAATGATTAAGCTCGTTTCATATTGCTCCTCCAAGTATACCCGCTCCAAATTGCGCAAAGCACTGCCTGCCCAGTTTGCTTATATTACGGAGGAGCTGTTATACAAAACAGAACAAGCTGGCAACAAGGAGCAATATTACTCCGAAATCATTGATCAGATCATTGAACTTGGCCAAGCCGATAAGTTGATCACCGGCCTTGCTTACAGCGTTCAGCGGCTGGTAGTCGACCATTTGCATGTTGTCGGCGATATTTACGACCGCGGACCGCAGCCGGATAGAATTATGGAAGAACTGATCAACTATCATTCTGTCGACATTCAGTGGGGAAATCACGATGTCCTTTGGATTGGTGCCTATGCCGGTTCCAAAGTGTGCCTGGCCAATATTATCCGTATCTGTGCCCGCTATGACAACCTGGATATTATTGAGGACGTGTACGGCATCAACCTGAGACCGCTGCTGAACCTGGCCGAAAAATATTACGATGATAATCCAGCGTTCCGTCCAAAAGCAGACGACAACAGGCCAGAGGATGAGATTAAGCAAATCACAAAAATCCATCAAGCGATTGCGATGATCCAATTCAAGCTTGAGAGCCCGATTATCAAGAGACGGCCGAACTTTAATATGGAAGAGCGGCTGTTATTAGAGAAAATAGATTATGACAAAAACGAAATCACGCTAAACGGAAAAACATATCAATTGGAAAACACCTGCTTTGCGACGATTAATCCGGAGCAGCCAGATCAGCTATTAGAAGAAGAAACAGAAGTCATAGACAAGCTGCTGTTCTCTGTCCAGCATTCCGAAAAGCTGGGCCGTCATATGAATTTTATGATGAAAAAAGGCAGCCTTTATTTAAAATATAACGGCAACCTGTTGATTCACGGCTGTATTCCTGTCGATGAAAACGGCAATATGGAAACGATGATGATTGAGGATAAACCGTATGCGGGCCGTGAGCTGCTCGATGTATTTGAACGATTCTTACGGGAAGCCTTTGCCCACCCGGAAGAAACCGATGACCTGGCGACAGATATGGCCTGGTATTTATGGACAGGCGAATACTCCTCTCTCTTCGGAAAACGGGCCATGACGACATTTGAGCGGTATTTCATTAAAGAGAAGGAAACGCATAAAGAAAAGAAAAACCCGTATTATTATTTACGCGAGGACGAGGCAACCTGCCGAAACATCCTGGCAGAATTCGGCCTCAATCCAGATCATGGCCATATCATCAACGGCCATACACCGGTAAAAGAAATCGAAGGAGAAGACCCAATCAAAGCAAACGGAAAAATGATCGTCATCGACGGCGGCTTCTCCAAAGCCTACCAATCCACAACAGGCATCGCCGGCTACACACTGCTATACAACTCCTACGGCATGCAGCTCGTCGCCCATAAACACTTCAACTCCAAGGCAGAAGTCCTAAGCACCGGAACCGACGTCTTAACGGTCAAACGATTAGTGGACAAAGAACTTGAGCGGAAGAAAGTGAAGGAAACGAATGTGGGTGAGGAACTGTTGCAGGAAGTAGCGATTTTGGAGAGTTTGCGGGAGTATCGGTATATGAAGTGAGGAATATTTAGGGTTCAGAGATGATTTTCTCTGGGCTCTTTTTTGCGTTTTCCAGATCTATTTAGTGCGACACCTTCTTAAAAATAAACCATTTCCAATAAATGTATATAAATATGAACTAAAGAAGAATGGAGGCAATGGATGGGTATCCAAAACAAGGAATATCTTGATGGATTCGTTTATTTATAGAATAAGTAAAAAGAGAAGCGGTTTTTATCCGCCTCTTACAATCCGAAGTATTCTCTTCTAATTCGTTAAGATGTATGTTGCCCTACCTCATCAAAAATATCGAGTAGTTCTGTATATGTATTTAAATCATTTCCAATCTGATTCCAAAAAGAGGAGTCAACAAGTACAAAGTTAGTATCATCCATATCAAAAAATTTTGCAGGTATTTTATGTTTTTATTTTATTTTAGCTTTATTTACAAACACCATTATGTTGTGGGATATTCACTTATTAGTACTCCTACTGCAATTTTCCATATCATGTTTTTATCTCCAAAATAATATTTTTTATTATAAAAAGCTTACGAATAGAGAGGGGCCATTAAGGCTAAGGAGCGTATTTATAAACTCGTTTTTATTAATGAACTTCATAGAATCATTATAACTGATTATTTACATCTACATCGTAAATCAATGATTCTCTTAGAAACCACTTTAGAATTTCGTACATTTTATTCCAGTTGATATCAATCTCGTATTGTTCAAGAAATCGCGGTATATTACCAATCAACAAATTCCAATTACCAATGTATTCTCTATCTGATACTCTAGCAAACATTGCATTATGTATTATCTTTAAGTGGGACATTCTGATTTCATCCAAGTTATAAAGAGAATATAAATCTACAAACGGTAAACAGGAATGCCACCCATCAGAGTATCTTGATACTTCAAGATATCCGATTTGGTTTTCATGTATATACTCTATGTCTGCTTCATGAATACATCCATGTTTAAATGGGATATAGCTGTCTTCTTCTTTTACTTGCTTTAGTATTTCTATTCCTTTTTCAGTAATCATTTCCTCAATTTCTTCATCATCAATCAGCCCGAATATTTTGTAACCATAGTAATCTATAGCGTCAAGAACACGATTAAAGTACTTACTTCGCAATGGATTTAGTATATCTCTGTATTCAATGGTTTTTCCATAATTATGATATGAAAGCATTTTATATATTCTTTGATCAACGTGCTTAACATCAAGGCAATTTATTTTCTCGGGTGTTAAATCGAATATATCTACCGGAAAATCACTATCATTAAATGCACCAATTTGACCTAATTTATTTATAAGTGAATCATCTTTCAGATTTATATAGCTTCCAAGTAGATGCCTAATCCCTTTTTCACTTTGATTCATTACTTTTCTTAGTATTTCAATCGACTTTAAATCTTCTAAAAAACCAAATTTCTCAAACACTGTTAATGCACTATCTAGAGTATAAACACTGTAATCTTTTCGATTGTAATACATTGCCCACACTCGATTAACTGAATAAATATCAATCTGTCTCTTTTCATGATTGGCTAACCTTATAAAGGATTGTGCATACTCTACTGTTTCAAAAGATCCATTTGGAACACTATTCCTTATAATGTCGCTCAAAGATTTACCATAAAAGAAATTCTTTTCTCCTAATTCACCTATCTCATTGAGTTGGTATTTAACAGATGATAGTATCCTGGCTGACCATCTACCTCTAATACCATTCTCTTCGACAATTTTCCTTAATCGATATGTTGCTATGTTTTCATCGTTATTCAAGAATTCATCTAGTATTTTATAATAGATATCCTCTTTATCTTGGTGAACCCAGACTTTTACCATATGTCTTATTAAGATATCTTGTTTACCAAATTCGAATATATCATTTTCTTGTAACTTTTCTAATGTTTCTTTGTAGTTCGGCTTTTCTTTCCGTTTTTCAAAGTAGCAATGTTCATCATTCAATTTCTCATATAGTTCATTTATTTGATTTGGATCATACATTCTATCTGCTAAATACCTTTTATATGATGCTTCGTCCTTCAACTTTAAAAGGATAAAAATATTCCATAAAACACCAGTACTAAATATCTCTTCCTCTATAGTTAAATGATCATTCATATATATAAGAATTTGATACACCAAACCATCATATCCAATTAAGTCATTACGATTAGCCATTTGATAAACCAAAGCAAATGAATAATAATGATATAGATCTAGTACTCCTTCTCGTTGCTCTAATAACTTCTGTAGCTGGTTGTAAAATGAGGTTATTGAATTATAATCTAAAGTTCTTTCAAGTAGAGCTGAAAAATTATCAACCTCGCTATACATCCATAATAGTTCATTATAGAAATCTTCACTAAGTTCAAATGAAGACAATCTTGACATGAAATTAATATCTCCATTCAATAAACTACTCTGTACAAACTGATTCACTCTGCCTTTTAATTCTGGATAACTTTCTAGTTGATACCTCAAGTATGTATTAAAACTATCATGAATTAAAGAAATCCTATTCATTGTCCTTTTAAACAAGTATGGATGTACTTCAATAAAGTCCATGATTGCGTCTACCACGAAAGATTCGTTAAGAATAGTTCTAAGCTCGGATTCTGTGAAGAAACTATTGTTTGTTGCAAAAATAGATAATAATGACTTTGGATTAGCTTTTTCAAGCAAAATACTATAATATTGATTTAAGTTTTCAATCTCAAGCCCAATATTAATCTCTTTATGCATTATATAATGTTCAGCAATAAAATAAGTGATTATCGGATAACCATCGGTAACTTCGTAGATTTCCTTAACAACTCTGTATTCATAGATGTTGTAAGCCATAGCCAAATATAATGCAGTTTCGTCAAAACTCCAATTTATCAATTCCATAGGTTGCCAACTAACTTTAGCTAAAAGTGGTCTTGATAAAACAACCAAACGAGCTTCTTTCAATGAATTAATAAAATCTATGTATAGTTGAAGCTCTTTCGGATTATAATTTTCAACATGATCTAGACCATCAATAATCAATATTTTTTCTTGTCTAATAATTTCTTGAATCAGTTCTTCGATGGTGTAACTCCTTGGAGAATTGAAAATTCCTAGTGCCACATCATTTAAAAACGTATCAAATTGCAACCGTTTCATAAGTCGTTCATCTTGAGATCCAGTCCAAAACCTATACACTATTGCATCATTATATTTTTGAATCAACTCTTCGACATAATGGCTTTTGCCTACACCTGGCTTACCATATATCCATAAAATACCTTTCTCCACGCTTTCTAATGGTTCTCGAATTAAGATTGTTCTGTCATTTAAGTCTAAAGACATTCTTATCATTTTTGGTAGTTCCTCTTCATTTATCACAAAGTTTGAGGAAGTTATCAAAGAAAATGCGAACTGAATTATCTGAATTTCTCTACTTTCAGTACTAAACATCTCATCAAGTAAATCTTGTACATCAAATGGAGTTAGTGGTATTATCACAATTCCGTTTACTTTTTTTGCTGGAAAACCCATGAACTCTGAATCTGTATCAATCTGATCAGTATTAATTATTACAATATTATTCTCATCTTGATTGTAGTCATTAGAGTTTCCTTTGATTCGAACACTGTCTTTGGTAATAACAATGTCATCCAATGTAGTACTAGGGTAATTTTTTACTTGAATTCTATAATTCTCATCAGCCTCTATATATAAATCATCAAAGTTTCCACTAATAATCGTTTCCGATTCAATTTTTTTGATTTTCCTTTCAACATCCATCTTTGCTACAAACAGCGTAAATATGTAGTGTTGAAATGTGTAACCTTTAAGTGCATTTCGTGCAACTTGCCCCATAACTTCCCTCCTCTATTCATCAATACTTTATTAAATCTTTTAGTTTCTCTATATGCTATCACTTACTAAAGCGTAAATCTTACGCCTCAAAAACCTCATTTACTTATGGTACGGCTCACCACGATTAATCCGAAAAGCCCGATAAATCTGCTCGACTAGTATGAGACGCATCAACTGATGAGGAAACGTCATCTTTGAAAACGACAGCTTTTCGTCCGCTCGCTTCATCACCGCGTCACTCAGTCCAAGTGATCCGCCGATGACGAAGGTGACTTTGCTTTTTCCATAAGTAGCCAGCTTATCTATTGTATCGGCTAGTTCTTCGGATGTTTTCATTTTTCCTTCGATGGCGAGGGCGATGACGTGGGCGTCGGGGCTGATTTTGGATAGGATGCGGTCGCCTTCTTTGTCTTTTATGATTTTCATGTCCTGGTCGCTTAGGTTTTCCGGCGCTTTTTCGTCCGGGAGTTCGATGATGTCGATTTTTGCGTAGGCCGAAAGTCGTTTGGTGTATTCTTCAATGCCTTGCTTGAGGTATTTTTCTTTTAGTTTTCCGATTGTCACAATATTGATATTCACAGGTCATCCCCACTTTAAAAACAAGTTATTCATATATGTTGTCCACAATTGTGGATATCTTTTCTGTATTTTGTGTAAGATCATTCGTTCCCCACTATATATACTGCGGGGTCTCCACATAATTCACAGGCTGTGGATAAACTGTTAGTATGTTCGATTTTTCTGATTTCGGGCGGCAGCTCGTGGTCGTCTATGTACATATCCAGTACCGTTTCGATGTGTTCTTCACAGGAATAATACGCTTGTTTCATGTTCAAATCCTCCGATGTTTTCTTCCATTTTTACAATTGTTCTCTTCTCAATATAACCTATTTATTCACATGTTAGTAGTGCTTCGGGCTGAGTTTTATCCACAATTCGACAAACAAGCTGTTGATGACTCTATTTCGCTCGTGTGTTAGTTTGGAGGTAACCAATGTGTGGGGAGGTCTGCATTTGCGGCTCAAATGGGTTTGGCTTTTTGTGATCATGTTGCTGCTTGCTGGGTGTCAGCCGTCTTATTGGGTGTTGGAGAAGGATCGACTTGATGAAGTGACAGATATAAAAATGTACGTAAATGATCTTCAAATGCATGATGACGTGAAAGGATATCAAGTCTTCACCATATCTGAAGGCAAAAAAATGGTCGTGGTGTCTCTCGGAAGTAGCGCGAATGATAAGAAGCTTGATGTGTCAGACGTCAAATACTCGCCTAAAGAAACAATTGTGACTGTGAAAAGAAAACCTGCTCCTAAGGCAAATGAGAAAAATCCTTATATTTTGATTGGACTGGACAAAATTGAAGGGGATTTAATTGTTCAAGACGAAACAGGAGATCGCTTTGAAGAAACAGATTACCAGCAATAAAGCCGGCGTTCAGAGAACGTCCGGCTTTTTCTTTTACTTCAATGTTCCATGCGGGTCGATGACGAATTTTTTGGCTGCGCCTTTGTCGAAGTCGCTGTAGCCTTTTGGCGCGTCGTCCAGAGAAATGACGGTGGCGTTGACTGCTTTTGCGATTTGCGCTCTGCCGCTCAGGATCGCTTTCATCAAATTGCGGTTGTATGTCATGGCGGGCGTTTGTCCGGTGACGAAGGTGTGGGCTTTGGCCCAGCCGAGTCCGAAGCGGATTTTTAGTGAGCCTGTTTTGGCGTCCGCATCCGTTGCACCGGGATCTTCGGTCACGTATAAGCCTGGAATGCCAAGGCTGCCTCCGACCTGGGTGACGTCCATGATTGAGTTCAGCACGGCGGCTGGCGCTTCTCCTTGATTGCCGTGGCCAGATGCTTCAAAGCCGACGCAGTCCACTGCGGCATCAACGGTTGGTTCACCTAGTATTTGTTCAATTTGCTCGCCGAGGCGGTCATGTTTTTGCACGTTGACCGTTTCACAGCCGAAGCTTCTCGCCTGTGCCAGTCTGTCTTCGTTCAGATCGCCGACAATCACGGTGGAGGCGCCAAGGAGCTGAGCGGAGTGTGCAGCTGCCAAGCCGACAGGCCCCGCTCCCGCGATGTAAACGGTTGAACCTGTTTGCACGCCTGCTGTGTAAGCTCCATGGAAGCCTGTCGGGAAAATGTCGGACAGCATGGTCAAATCGAGAATCTTTTCTAGCGCCTGTTCTTTATCAGGGAATACCAAAAGCTGAAAATCGGCGTACGGCACCATGACGTATTCAGACTGGCCGCCGACCCAGCCGCCCATATCGACGTAGCCGTAAGCCGATCCCGGCCGGTCAGGATTGACATTCAGGCACACGTGCGTTTTCTGCGTTTTGCACATCACACAGCGTCCGCAGGCAATATTGAAAGGAACGGATACGATATCGCCTTTTTTGATAAATTCAACGTCCCGCCCCGTTTCAATAACTTCTCCGGTAATTTCATGCCCGAGCACCAAGCCTTCAGGCGCTGTTGTGCGGCCTCTGACCATATGCTGATCGCTTCCGCAAATGTTGGTTGTAATGACTTTGAGAATAACCCCGTGCTCACATTTCCGATTCACATTCGCCTTCGGAACGCCGGGTCCGTCCCTTAAGATTAACTCCGGATAACCGATATCCTCCACCGCTACAGTCCCTTTGCCTTTGTACACAACCGCTTTGTTTCCTGTCAACGCCATTCCTCCCATTCATGTGTTTGGACTCTTGGCCCTTGAACATGACTTCGGTTCGGCAAGACCCTTTCCCTTTCTCACGACTGTTTTTTCTGTATTCTTATAACGATAAAGATGCCAAGAAAGCAGCCAATAATGGTTGCGATGAGGTCAAACCAGTCGACTTTACGTCCATTTAACAGGAACACAGTAATGGCCGAAACCAGGCTGATCATAACTGCCAGAAGAATAACCCGTTTGGTCCGCATGTCATTACTCCTTTAGATTCGTTTCTATACCATACCCAAAATCTCTGCGAACTTCGGTTCAACAAAAAAAGAGACTTTATACCAGTCTCTTCATAAACAGGTCAATTAAAAAATTTCCTGAGAAATAATGTGACAATACTGGTTACTAACGCAATTGCCGTATACATAACAACCCAAAACAAGAATGAGCTGTTGCCCGAAGCTAACGTAAATAACAATATCAAGCTCGCGATAAGGACGATGAGCGGCGCCACCCAAAAACTCTTAAATAAAAAATGACCCGCTATACCAAATACACCTGCAATGATCGGAAAACCAAAAACGATAAATAAAACGGCGATAGCTCCCATAAAACCTCCTTGCCCTTAAAACCCCTTCATCACCTCAACATCATACAGCTTCAAATGACTCTTCGGCGTCACAACGTCCTTTACCTTCCCAATCTCTTTTTCTTTCATTTTCTTTCCGGTTTTCAGACTGTACTGTTCAATGTAGGCAGGCTTGTTATACGTGTATGTGAAGAAGTAGAGGCTGCTACCTTTTTGGGTGATTTCTTTGAAATCGGCTTTCATTTTGTCTCGGGAAAGAGTGAAGGCGATGCTTGTTTTTCCTGTCTTTGCATCGATTTTGTGTACCTTTCCGAAGCCGTCAATGAAGTACAGGTTCCCGTCATAAGAGAAGAAGCTTTTTTTGAAGCTAAAGGGCATGGAGCTGTATATCGTTTGTTCGTCGTTTTTGTATTCGGCGATGTCGTGCAGCTCTACTTTGCCGCTTTTTTTGTTGATCTTGACCATTTGATAGAGATTCCGCGCCTTTTGGCCGCGGATCATGACATACACAGCTTGATCGTCCACGGCAAGCTGGGATTCGACTGAGGCTCCTTCCCTGTACTGCCATTCCGTTATCTTGTGGTAGGTGAGCTTCTTCTGATCCGCTTGAATCTGAAGGAGCTCATAGCCTTTTTCATCAGCTGTCGGGACAAGTGCGAAAATCGCACCGTTATGAAAACCGGAGGCCCGAATGTAGGATGGGATGACGTCTTTTTTCCACTCTCCATCCATTTGGCGGTACAGCTCTGAGCGGTATCCGTCTCTCTTTTTGTCGTAGCCGGAGTTGTATAAGGTATAAAAACCGTCCGTGTTTTGCAGAAAGCCCGCGCTGTCTCCGGTGTGCTGGTAGGTTCTTTTATGGGAGCGCAAGCCGTTTTTGATCGTGTAAATCGTGTTTTTGTCCTCCAGCATCACACTGTCGCCGTGAACCTTGGCTGAGCCCAGCTCAAGGCCCTTCATCTTAAAGGAAGACAGCGACCCGTCCTGGCTGATAAACAGGGCGTAGCTTTTCCCGCCGCCAAATGCATCTTGATCCGCAGAGGATGAGAAATACAGCAGGATTTCTTTGTCATCCAGAAAACCGGGATCTCTGAGATCCTGCTGACTCACGGCTTTATGGCTTTTGAGAGGGGAAACGAAGACAAATAGTGCGATTCCTGCGAGAACAAGCATGGCAATGGTGATCATCCACTTTTTCATATCCCTCTCCTTATCTGATGGTCATAATGGTTGCTGTATAGGATGAGCTGGTGATGTCACGCGGATACACCCCTAAACCTCCGTTGCTGTCTATATCAATGCCGGCTTTCAGCAAAAAGGCGGACCATAGGAGCTTTGAACAGTTTTTGGCGCCGTCATGGCCGGTACTTCTGTTATTGACGAAGTTAAATGAGTATGGGTCGCCGACTTTTGATACCGCCCAGTCGGCAGCAGCTGTTTTTTGAGATGAGGTAACGCTGACGGTCTGCACAATGGAGTTGTCTTCCACGTCTCTGGCATTGTAAGCGATCTGCCTGACACCGTCGCCCGGGACAGATTCAACAATTTTGTCTGCGGCGGAATACATGCCGACGTGGCCATGATTATAGTAGGCTGTGTAGGAGTTCGTGTAATAGATATTGCCTTTCGCGCTTGTCGGAAGTTTTTTCGTGCCGGACGAGCCGCCCATGATAGACATGCCGCTTTCCTTGGCGAGCTTGTCACCTTCTGCTTTGTCAGCTGTGATTTCCTTATAGAACTGTTTTAGGATGACGTCTTGCTTTACGTGCTGCTGTTTGGCAATCTGGCTGGCCGATTTCATAATTTCCTCCGGTGTCGTGCCTGGCTGCAGTGCGGCGATTTCTTCTGCATAGTTTGTGGTCTTTACGGCTTTCGCTGGAGAAACAAACAGGCCGCCGCATATTGTAAGCGCTACCATAAATATTGATACCCTTTTCTTCATTCTCATTACATCTCCTCTTTTCATTTAAATGTAGGAAAATATACTTCCCTTCTCTATTATATTAGGAATATATGGAAAGAAACTAGTCCTTTTACAGAATTTTTAGAATTTATTTACAGAAGACTAAAAAAGGCCTTTACTAGGCCCTTTTCGTTAAAGCTCTTTGCTCATTACCACGTCTGTTTCTTGAAATCCTGTTCGCTCATATAGCTTTCGCGCCGTCTGATTATGGGCAAAGACGTGAAGGGACAGCTTCCGGATTTCCATGCTGCGGGCCGTGTTATCTAATGCTGCCAATGCTTGCTTTGCGTAGCCCTTGCCCCGATACGGTTCATATAACCCGAAATCGTAAATAAATGCTTCCTGCTGCGGATGCTCCGGTTCAGCATGGATCCAGAGCCAGCCAACGATTTCCTTTTCATTCAGCGTGAGGCTCCACAAATGGTGATGGGGGGTTTCCAGCCCTCTCGGAAGCAGATCAGTAAACGTCTGCCTAGACAAAAGCTGTGCGTCTTCAGGCAGCCATGCTCCCGCTTTTACCTTTTCTTCCGCGTAATGCTTTGTTGTGTACGTGAGATAGGACCGAAATTCTTCTGTCTGCATAGGGGTCAGTATGATTGTCATATCATCTCTCCTTCATATATTGACTAGAGGATTTTACATAAAATAGAAAGAGGTGTTACTATCAGAATAAGCAACTGAGATTGATAAGTCACTAGAGAAAGGAGTTTCACATGAATAAGATTGCACCTGCAGAAATCGCTAGCATGCTCAACGATTGGTACCTTGCTATCAAGAAACATGAAGTGGAAGAGTCCTCCCGTTTATTTGAAGAAGTGAAGCCTTTATTGGATGACATGGAAGAGGATCAAGAGGTGCTTGCCTACTTCTCCTTATTGGAACTGCGCCACAAGGTTTTGCTTCACGAGGCGAGAGGACAGGGTTTTCAGCATGAGGAGCCTTCTCATATGAATGCTACGTCTGACATGCTGAAATATTACTTTTTTCTGTTTGAAGGCATGTATGAGGCCTATAAAAATAATTATGATATTGCCATTGGGCTGTATAAAGATGCAGAGCAGTATCTCAACAACATTCCCGATCCGATTGAGAAAGCCGAATTTCACCTGAAGGTCGGAAAGCTCTATTATAAGCTGGGACAAAATATTGTGTCCCTCAATCATACACGGCAAGCGGTCAAAACGTTTAGGGAAGAGACTGATTATAAAAAGAAGCTGGCTTCAGCCCTGATTACCATGTCAGGCAATTTTACAGAAATTGGGCAATTTGAAGAAGCTAAAACATATTTGGACGAAGCAATTCGGATCACAAGAGAATTGGAGGATCATTTTTTTGAAGCCCAGCTTTTGCATAACTTCGGACTTCTCCATGCGCAAAGCGGCCAATCAGAACAAGCAGTCTCCAAATTAGAAGAGGCCTTGCAGAACGAAGAGTATGCCCGCTCCGCCTATTATTATCATTCTGCCTACCTGCTGATACGAGAGCTGTTTAAGGTCAAAAAGAAAGAACAGGCTTTATCTTATTACCAAGAAGTGAAGGAAAAATTGGCTGCTGAGCCGAATAGAATATGTGAGGCAAAAATAGACATTTTATATGCCATTTATGCAGAAGGGGGTCATGCGGAAACGTTTTACTTATGCAAACAACATATGGATGACTTGTTGTCCGAGAAAGAGTATGACAGTGTAAGAGAACTTTCCATTTTGGCTGGCGAACGGTATAGGGAACTTGAGCTTTACAAAGAAGCTGCCCACTTTTTTTATGAAGCCTTACAAATTGAAGAACTGATTAAACGAACGGAGGTTATATAAATGAAAAAATTTTTGATTGGCGCAGGCGTCGCAGCGGTGATGTTATCAGGCTGGTTTATTGCGGATCATCAAACCCATTCACAGGAGATGAAAGTCGCTGAGAAAATGATTGGATAAATGAAAAACCCCCGCGGGATGCGGGGGTTTTCTTATTACAGGAGCTTCTTCCCTAGCAGAGATTCTACAAGCTCTACTGCTGTTTTGCCCGTTTTGTTTTTGTGATCAAGGATCGGGTTAACCTCAACGAATTCGGCTGAGGTAATGATGCCTGCGTCATACAGCATTTCCATAGCCAGATGGCTCTCCCGGTAGCTGATGCCGCCGACGACAGGGGTTCCGACACCCGGTGCGTCGTTCGGATCAAGTCCGTCCAGATCAAGGCTCAGATGGACGCCATCACATGCTGATAAATAATCAAGGGTTTCTTCAATGACCTTTGTCATGCCAAGACGGTCGATTTCGTGCATTGTGTACACCTTCATGCCGCTTTCCTTAATGTACTTGCGCTCCCCTTCATCAAGTGACCGGGCGCCAATGATGACGACGTTTTCCGGTTTGATTTTAGGCGCGTAGCCTTCAAGGTTAACCAGTGACTCGTGGCCAATGCCGAGGCTGACCGCGAGCGGCATGCCGTGAATATTGCCCGATGGTGAAGTTTCAAGTGTATTCAAATCTCCGTGCGCGTCATACCAGATGACGCCGAGATTATCGTAATGCTTCGCTGTGCCTGCCAGCGTGCCGATCGCAATACTGTGGTCACCGCCCAGGACAAGCGGGAATTTTTTCTCTTCAATGACTTTGTTGACCTTTTGCGCGAGTTTTTCATTTCCCGCCAAAACGGAATTCAGGTTTTTCAGTTCCTCGTCATTTTTGATCTTTTCGCGGTTGATCGGAATGTCACCGAGATCTTCAACCGTATACCCCATGTCTGACAGCCGCTCGATCAGATGAGCGTACCGGATGGCACTCGGACCCATATCCACTCCGCGTCGTGCTTGTCCTAAATCCATTGGCATTCCAATAACCGAAATCGTTTTATCCATCTGTGATTCCACCTCAACATTTAAGATAATGTCCTATGCGGGTTATAACAAAGATGACTTGCGGACAACGTTTTAAAGCTCTAGCTGACGATTCGCCTGCTGGCGTTTTTTAATGACGACATGATAAATGATGTAGCAAATGATCATAAACGGTACGCCGCAATACAGCGCGATACGCTGCTCCGGATCAAATGCAAGACTGATGAGCACGACCGTATTTAACGTTAGGCCGATCAGCGGAAGGACCGGGTACAGCGGTGTTTTAAATTTCAAATCTTCTATCTTCCCGCCCTCACGGATATATTTGCGTCTGAACATGATTTGGGAAAGCGAAATCGTAATCCAGCCGACCTGCGCGCTCATGCCCGCCAAAGATAACAGTACCATATATACAGTTTCAGCCTGCGCAAACTTTGTCAGAAGTGATAGGCAGGCCACAGCCATCGTTACGATTAACGCGTACATCGGTACACCGCGCTGATTTGTTTTGCCGAGCGCTTTGAAGGCCTGTCCTTCATTGGCCATTGCGTACAGAATACGTGTTGATGCGTATAAACCTGAGTTCGCAACAGATAACAGTGCGATTAAAATAACAAAGTTCATGATATCAGCTGCATATGGGATTCCGATTTGCTCAAATACGGCAACAAACGGACTTTCCACGACTCCAGCCTGTTTCCACGGAATCATGCCGGCAATGACAACGATGGAAAGAACAAAAAACACAAGCGTTCTCCATACTGTCTGTTTGATCGACCGCGGAATCGTTTTTTCTGGGTCTTCACTTTCTCCGGCCGCAACCCCGATCAGCTCAGTTCCCTGGAACGCAAAGTTCACGGTAATCATCGTAATCAGCATTGCCTTTATGCCGTTCGGAAATAACCCGTCTTCATAAAAATGTGTCAGAAACGGCGCCTGCTCTCCGCCCTTCAGATCAATCAGGCCAAACATGGCGGCTCCGCCGAGAATAATAAATAAAAGGATAATCAAAATTTTAATGCCTGAGAACCAGAATTCAGATTCCGCAAAGGCTTTTGTGGTGATCGCATTTAGAATAAACATCAGTGCCGCAAAGACCAGACACCAGATCCACACGTCTATATGCGGAAACCAGCGTTGCATCAGCTGCCCCGCTGATAAGAATTCAATGGCGCATGTAACCGCCCAGCCGAGCCAGTACAGCCAGCCGAACGCAAACCCGAAAGCCGGGCTGATAAATTTCGTCGCGTAGGTCTGGAAGGACCCCGATACGGGAAAGGCGACTGCCAGCTCTCCTAAACAGAGCATGGTTAAAAACATGATAAAGCCGCCCACTAAATAGGACAGAACCGCGCCGAGCGGTCCCGCTTGGTTAATGGTAAACCCGGTTCCAAGGAAGAAACCGGTTCCGATCACTCCGCCCAATGAAATCATAAACAAGTGGCGTGATTTCATTGTCCGCTGGAGCTGATTTCCGTTATCTTGGTTTGTATTCACATTCTGCACCCCTTCAGCAACTTGTATTGGATCTAAGCTGGAACATCTGCATGGTGCTATCCCAGTTTGCTGTCCAAAGAGCCTCTATCTATTTAATATAAAATTCACTTCTTCTCATAAAGATACATTATACTAAAATACTGTAGCTGAGCAAATAGGGAGTGCTGATTTTTCTGTTGTAAATTTATACAAACGAAGTGAATATCCCTTCATGGTGCGGGTTTATGCGTTTTGCAGCACGTGCTTGATTTTCTCTATCGCCCAATCCAAATCCTTTTTGGAAATGATTAATGGCGGTGCAAAACGAATAACAGTATCATGCGTTTCCTTGCATAAAAGCCCTTCTTCCTTCAAACGCTCACAATACGGACGTGCCGCTTCCGTCAATTCCACACCGATAAACAGCCCTCTGCCGCGGACTTCTTTAATGACCGGGCTGTCAATGCTCTCAAGCTCGCTTTTAAAGTATTCGCCAAGCTCAAGAGAACGATCCGCCAGTTTTTCATCCTCCAGCACTTCTAATGAAGCGATAGACACTGCACATGCAAGCGGGTTTCCGCCAAATGTGGAGCCGTGTGATCCCGGGTTAAACACGCCTAGGATCTCGCGGTCCGCCGCAATGCATGAGATCGGGAACACACCGCCGCCAAGCGCTTTGCCCAAGATATACATATCCGGAACAATTCCGTCCCAGTCACAGGCAAACGTCTTGCCTGTACGTCCGAGACCCGTTTGAATTTCATCCGCAATAAACAAGACATTCTCTTCCTTACAAATCGCCGCCGCTTCCTGTAAAAATCCTTCAGGCGGAATGACAATGCCCGCTTCGCCTTGAATCGGTTCAAACAAGAATGCCGCTGTATTCGGCGTAATGGCCTGTCGAAGCGCTTCCACATCGCCGTAAGGAATGAGTTTGATCCCCGGAAGCATCGGGCCGAATCCTCGTTTATATTCCTCTTCAGAAGAAAGAGATACCGCCAGCATCGTGCGGCCGTGGAAGTTCCCGACACACGCGATAATTTCCGCTTGATTGTCTGCTACGCCTTTCACTTCATACGCCCAGCGTCTCGCCGCTTTCACCGCAGATTCAACCGCTTCGGCTCCTGTATTCATCGGCAGAATCATCTCTTTGCCTGTTAGCTTAGCTGTTTTTTCGTAAAACGGCCCAAGCTGATCGTTGTGAAACGCGCGTGATGTGAGGGTAATTTTATCAGCCTGATCCTTCAATGCCTGAATGATTTTCGGGTGTCTGTGACCCTGGTTTACCGCAGAGTAAGCACTCAACATATCCATATATTCATTGCCTTCCGGGTCCTTTACCCAAGCACCCAGTGCTTCAGAAATAACAATCGGGAGCGGATGATAATTGTTGGCTCCGTAATGAGACGTCTGATCAATAATTTCTTTGGATTTAGATAAAGCTGGCATATTTGAATTCCCCCTTGTTTTCTGTTTCAACATGTTATCCTGCTTTCCCTTTATATAAATGCAAGTTCTGTGCCAAATCAAGAATTCGTGTGTTTTCTACAATTTTCGAGGACAAGGTGCAAAAACATTCTGATATTTCGAGCAAAAATTTCAATGAGTGCAAAATTCTTTTGCATATCCTCTCCATTTTTTTATAAAATAGAAGAAATATTAAGAAAATAATTGAGGGAGGTTCATACAGTGGTCAAGGACAGCGAATTCCTCACATTGGTTTTTCAGAGCATTTTAGATGAAATCGATGTTGGCCTGCACGTAGTGGACGAGCATGGTAACACGATCGTTTATAACAATAAAATGATGCAGATTGAAGATATGGAGAAGCATGACGTCCTAAATAAAAACCTGATGGATGTGTTTATGTTTTCAAAACAGCAGGACAGTACACTGGTACAAGCTCTCCAGGAAGGCAAGACGATTAAAAATGTGAAGCAAAGCTACTTCAATAATAAGGGCCAGGAAATCACGACGATCAATCATACCTATCCCATCGTCCAGGACGGCAAAATCAAGGGTGCCGTTGAAATTGCCAAGGATGTGACAAAGCTAGAACGGCTGATCAGGGAGAATATGAACAAAAAGGGCAGCACCACCTATACGTTTGACAGCATCCTCGGCACCAGCCCGGCCATTCAAGACGTCATCGAAAACGCCAAGCGGGCAACCCGCACGTCATCATCTGTCCTTCTCGCAGGTGAAACCGGCACGGGAAAAGAGCTGTTCGCGCAAAGTATTCATAATGGCAGCGATCGTTCAGGCGGCCCGTTTATTTCGCAAAACTGCGCGGCACTGCCAGACAGCCTTGTTGAAAGCATTTTGTTCGGAACGAAAAAAGGCGCGTTTACGGGCGCAGTCGACCAGCCCGGCCTGTTTGAACAAGCCCATGGCGGCACGCTGCTGTTAGATGAAATCAATTCGTTGAATCTCAGCCTTCAGGCAAAGCTGCTGCGCGCCCTTCAAGAACGAAAAATCAGGCGTATCGGTTCAACAAAGGATACTCCGATTGATGTACGTATTATTGCCACGATGAATGAAGACCCAATTGACGCGATTGCCGGCGAGCGAATGCGGAAGGACTTGTATTACAGGCTGAGTGTCGTGACGCTGATCATCCCGCCGCTTCGAGAACGAAAAGAAGACATTTTGCTTCTCGCATCGGAATTCATCCAGAAAAACAACCATTTGTTCCAAATGAATGTTGAACACATCAGCGATGACGTGAAGCAATTTTTCCTTTCTTATGACTGGCCGGGAAATATTCGTGAGCTTGAGCATATGATCGAAGGCGCCATGAATTTCATGACGGACGAGCAAACGATTACAGCCTCCCATCTGCCCTATCAATACCGCATGAAAATCAAGCCTGCTGACATCCCAGATCCTGAACCAAGACATCAGCCGGCCGCGGACTTAAAAGAAAAAATGGAAAGCTTCGAAAAATATGTGATAGAGAACGTGTTAAGAAAACACGGCCATAACATCTCGAAAGCCGCTCAGGAACTTGGCATCAGCCGACAAAGCCTTCAATACCGGCTGAAGAAATTTTCTCACTCATCTGATGAATAAGCTGGTGCAGGAAGCCTGATCATAAATACAGTACCTTTGCCGATTTCACTTTTCACGTCAATTGTCCCATTGTGGCTGTCGATAATCGATTTCGTTATGGCAAGGCCCAATCCCGAACCTCCATATTTCCGGGAGCGGGATGGGTCTGCCCTGTAAAACCGGTCAAACACATGCGGTAAGTGCTCCGGCGCGATGCCTGTGCCGTTGTCCGCTATCATCAGCATAACGCTATCACGGCCTTTTTGCAGTGAGATGGTAATGGCACCGGCTTTCTCTTTTGTATACTGCACCGCGTTATAAACCAAATTCAAAATGACCTGTTTCATCTTATCCCTGTCAAACACCGCTTCAGCATCATCTTCTAGCAGCAGCTGCAGTCTTCTTTCTTTTGCAAGCAGACTGAGCTGCGGCTCCATTTCCCTTATGAGCGCATCGAGATTTCCCCTCTTCATTTCAAAGCTCGGCACCCGATCAATTTTTGCTAAAAACAACAGATCCTCTATCAGCCGGGTGGCTCTCTTCGACTCTTCATACATACTATTCAGCGCCCTATCTCTCTGCTCCGGCTGAAGCGCGGCGCCACGCAGCAGCACTTCGATAAAGCCGTGTATGGACGTTAAAGGCGTTCTCAATTCATGTGAAGCGTCTGATACAAATTGCCGGATGCGCTCCTTCGCTTCTTTTTCTGCTTTAAATGACGTTTCAATCCGCTCCAGCATGCGATTAAACGAAATGGCGAGCGTGTCGATTTCCATTTGTTTTCGATATACAGGAAGCCTTTTATTCAAATTTCCTGCATTGATTTCACCCATCATATGTACCATTTGTGATAACGGTTTAAGCGTATGTCTGACCACTGGCAAGAATGTAAAAACCCCGAGCAGGAGCGCAACAAGCGAGAGCGTGGAGTAAGTGCTGATTTGCCGGAGCAGTACGTCCTTCAGTGGTTCTGTTAAAGCACTCATTTGAATCACGCCTGCTTCTTTTCCATCGATATTAATAGCCTGAAATACAATCAGCACTTCCTCGCCGGATTCATTTTTCGTGACTCTATAATGCAAAGCCATCGTATCTTTTAATGCCTCATCATATACACTTTTTTTCACTTTCGGCGGCGCTCCCGCATATGGGTCGGTCGACAATACCGTACTGTCTTTTGTTTTCTTATCAATAAAAACAATGGTCACGCCCGGATAAATAAAGGCGGGACGGACAGCACCATCTGATTTTTTCAAGCCGCCGGAATGGCTTTTGTATGTTTTAATGTTATTCCAGATGGTCGGCTCCGTCGAATTGATATAACTCTGAATGCTGACAGCCCGGTTTTCATATAATAGGCGTTTTCCAAACACATATTGCAAAGCGCCGACAAACACCAATAGAAGAACGAGAATGCATAATGAGCGGCATAAAAGCTGAAAGCGCAGCGTTTTGAATCGTTTTTTCATTCTATATCCACCCGATATCCCGCGCCCCGAACCGTTCGGATTACTTCATGCTTTTTGTCATTCAGCTTTTCCCGCAAGGAACGGATGTACACTTCGACAATATTTTCTTCTCCGTAAAAATCATACCCCCATACTTTATCCAGAATCCTCGCTTTACTGAGCACAAGACCGTGATTCAGCACCAAAAACTTTAAAAGCTCGTATTCTGTTGCTGAAAGCTTGAGCACCTCTTCCTGATAGCGGATTTCTCTGCGCCGATCATCAATTCGAAACGGACCGAGCGCGACTTCTTCAAACAGGTTGGGAAAGTGATCCCGAATTCTTGCATAGATTCGCGCCAGCAGTTCTTCAAAGCTGAAGGGTTTGATCATATAATCATCAGCGCCCTCTGTCAGCGCTTTTACCCGAACCCCCACCTCATCCTTGGCCGTAAGCATAATAACGGCGGTATGGCCGGTTTTTTTCATCATCCTCGATACTTCCAGTCCATCCATTCCAGGCATCATCACATCCAGGATGGCCACATGCGGCTGAAATGTCTTTACGGTGTTCATCGCTGTCATTCCGTCAGCTGCTGTCTTCACTTCAAAGCCTTCATTTTCAAGGCCCATTGTCAAAAAATCTAATATCGCCGGTTCATCGTCCACGAGCAAAATCTTGATGCCTTTCATCCTATTCATGCTGTGCTCTCTCCTTAGTTGGCATAAACCTCTGATTAGTTTTTTCCCTTCCCCTCCTATTATTCGTTTTTACCTGAAAACAAACTGAATCTTCCCTAAAAATCAGCTGAATTCAGCAAGTTTTCAGCCAGCCCTCATTTGATTTTCAGCTTCAGCCTATACAATTGCCTTAGTTGGTACAGCCAACAATGAAATAAAGGAGGAATCTCACATGAATATCACTAAAGTTTTATCAGGAGCTGCACTGGGAACGATTATTTCAATCAGTTCTTTCACTTCTGCTCACGCCGCGGTCATTCAAAAGGATGATACATCAACGAAGGTCGAGACGAAGCAGCAGGCTTCCATCACAATAGCAAAGGCAAAACAGGTTGCTTTGAACAAATGCAAAGGTACTGTTCAAACGGCCCAAATGAAGAAAGTGAACGGCACATACGTATATGTTGTGAAAGTTCTCGGTGAGGACGGCAAACAGCATACGATGAACGTCAACTGCAACAGCGGCAAAGTTGTGAAACATGATGTTCAAAAGAAACAAATCTATATCAGCAAAACAAAAGCCCAATCGATCGCTTTGAAAAACTGTAAAGGTGCGGTTCAATCTTCTGAGCTGAAGCAAGAAAACGGTGTTTACGCTTACGTCGTGAAAGTAATGGGTGAAGACGGAAGCCTTCACACGCTCCATATCAATGGAGAAAACGGCAAAGTCGCAAAACACGAGCAAAAGAAACAAGCACATCTTTCTAAAACAAAAGCGCATCAAATCGCACTCAACAAATGCAAAGGCGCAGTTCAATCTTCTGAACTGAAGAAAGAAAACGGCGCATACATCTACGTTGTCAAAGTGCTTGGCGAAGATGGAAAAACTCATACAATCCATGTCAACTGTGACAGCGGTAAAATCGTAAAACAAGAAGTGCAAAAGAAAAACGCAGCCGTTACAAAAACAAAAGCACATCAAATTGCACTAAATAAATGCAAAGGCACAGTGAAATCTACTGATTTGAAGAAAGAGAACGGCACATTCGTTTACGTGTTCAAAATTACTGCCCAAAACCACACTGAACATACAGTGAAAGTGAACGCTGAAAACGGAAGCATTTGCAAATAAAATAACTGCTTGCCAGCAGTAAAATAACTGAAATTCAACGTATAACACCAGTCTTGTTTTACACAAAGTTCTAAGTTCATGTCTACCTTTTTCTAAATACTCTTTTAAACTGAACGTGTGTGACCCGCGTTCAGTTCTTTTTCTAAGGAGGACCTACAAATGAATATGAAAATATGTTCTGCAACTGCTTTAGGCGCGGTCATTTCAATCAGTTCTTTATCATCCGCACACGCGGCTGTTCTGCATAAAGAGGACACTGCTAAAGTTCAAACCCAGCAGCAGGCTTCTATTACGCTCTCTAAAGCAAAAACTGTCGCTTTAAAGAACTGCAAAGGCGCAGTTCAATCAGCACAAATGAAGAAAGCAGATGGCGTTTATGTCTATGTCATTAAAGTGTTTGGAGAGGATGGCAAAATTCACACCTTTAACATTAACCGCAGCAGCGGAAAAATCGTCAAGCATCACGTTGAAAATAAACAAGCCGCGATCACAAAAGCAAAAGCACAAAGCATTGCGTTGAACAAATGTAAAGGTACCGTCACATCTTCAGCATTGAAGAAAGAAAATGGCACCTATGTGTACATCATCACCATCACAGCCAGCAACCACACGGTTCAAACCATTAAAGTCAATGCAGATAACGGAAGTATTTGCAGCTAACAGCCATTTACTGCTGTTTCACGTGTAACATCCATCTTGTATTTTTCTTCATATTCGATATATCCTTTTCAACTGAACGGGCGTGACCCCCGTTCAGTTTTTTTGCATATCAAAACAGCCTGGCAAACGATGCCAGACTGTTTGATTAACTTCCTAATTGGTCTGCGGACGACAGCTTGATGTCAACAGATTTTTCTTTTCCGCCGCGGTAAAACTTCACCTTCACCCGATCACCGACTTTTTTCTGATAAAGCCGTTTTCGCAGATCAACAATATCATTTACTTTGTATCCGTCAAATTCCGTGATGACATCGAGTTCCTTCAGTCCTGCTTTTCCGGCAGGTGAAAAGGCGTCTACGCCCATCACAACCGCTCCATTGGTGACGTTCTTAGGAAGCTTTAATGTTTCATCCCAATGATAGCTTGCGATATCGCTTAAGGATTTCATCTCAATGCCAAGGAACGGGCGTTTGACCTTTCCGTATCTCTCTAAATCCTCTATCACAGGGATCACGAGCTTAGACGGAATGGACAGGCCAATCCCTTCAACAGCTGACTCGGCAATTTTCATTGAATTGATGCCAATGACCTTCCCATCCATATTTAACAAAGCGCCGCCGCTGTTCCCAGGGTTAATGGCCGCATCTGTTTGCAGGACTTCTGCGTTCCAGTCAGGCTGTCCGTCACCGTTTGAATCCACTGGGATCGCCCTCTCCGTACCCGAGATGACGCCTTGTGTGACAGAGCCAGCAAACTCAAGGCCTAACGGGTTCCCGATCGCAATAACCGGCTCCCCAGACTTCACTTTATCTGAATTTCCGAAATCGGCGACTGCTTTAATCTTATCGCTTTTCACCCGTAAAACGGCAAGGTCCATCAGCTGGTCGCTGCCGACAAGATCAGCTGATACACGTGAGCCGTCTTTCAAGCTGATTTCAATTTGGGAAGCGCCTTCGATGACATGATGGTTGGTCACGACATAAGCGGAATGGTCATTTTTCTTATAGATGACGCCAGATCCGCTCCCAGCCTCGCCGCTCTCTCCCCGTATATCTGATTTTTGGATGTTCACAACACCGACAACGGCGGGCGACACATTGCTGACAATCTTGGTGACCGTATTGTTGACACTGACATTCACCGTCCTGATTGATTCCCGGCCGTTGTTGTTCTGCTGCTGATCTAAAGCGCCTGTATCTAGCCCTTCATTTGAAAGGTACGGCATGATAAACGCCATTAATACGGCACCGACAATCACGCCAATCAGACTTGAAAGAAAATATCCTTTTTTGCTTCTCTTTGGCTGTTCAGGAGTAGTATGTTCTTCCTCACGTTCGTAATCCACCATATTCCATCCTTTCCAAGAACGTTAATATGGTTATATTGTGGGTTAGAAACTCCTAGAATAGTCATGATTTACATAGAAAAATTATACAGCGCAAAGCGGAGTGGCCTTCTTCGGATCGGTGTCGTATAAGTCAAATGTCTCACCCGTCACAAATCCTTTAGAAGCCAATGTCTGCTGCACAGACATCCTTGCCAGCTCCTTCATGTTGTTGTCCTGGCTTAAGTGCGCCAGGTAAATACGGGACGTCTCATCGCCAATGACATCCGTCATCGCCAGGGCAGCATCTTCATTTGAAACGTGCCCGACGTCACTTAAAATCCGTCGCTTGATGCTCCACGGGTATCTTCCCATTTGCAGCATGCCGACATCATGATTGCTTTCAAACACAAACACATTCGCTGAACGGATAATGCCTTTCATCCGGTCGCTGACATATCCCGTATCTGTCATTAACGCGAGCTTTCGGCCGTTATAATGGAATACATAAAACATCGGCTCGGCCGCATCGTGGGAAACGCCAAATGATTCAACATCAAGTCCGCCGAACGACTTCACTGTTTCCATCGGAAATACAAACTTTTGATCGGTGTCAATTTTCCCGATTTGATTCTCCATCGCTTTCCAAGTCTTCTCATTCGCATAGATCGGAAGCTTGTACTTTCTGGCGACCACACCAAGGCCCTTAATATGGTCACTATGCTCATGCGTCACAAAAATGCCGTCTACATCATCCAGCTTACGCCCGATCTGCGCCATCAGCCCGTCCATGGCTTTCCCGCTCAAACCGGCGTCCACCAAAAATGCGTGATCCTCTGTTTCAAGGTAAAACGCATTTCCCGTACTCCCGCTCGCAAGTACGCTAAATTGCAAGCTCATGTCTGTCTCACTCCATTATTTTCATTGATCTGTATCTAAAATCGTACTCTCCAAAGCATTCACAGTAAAATACTCTTGTACTGTCTTTTTCTCGCCGTTCACTTTTTTATCGTACTCGACTGTAATTCTCCATACCGGCGCCAGCACCTGCGTACTTGTCAGCGGATATTGTGCTACATAGCCGAATTTACAGCTCTTCACAGTGCTGTATTCTTTTAATTGATTTTGATAGTACAACAGCTCGACCGCATCCATTTCAGTAATTAAGCTTTCTTTCTGGATTTGCTTGAAGGTCTCAAGCGTTGTCTGGTCGTACGACACAACCTCGTTTTTACCGTTTAAGTGCAATACCACTTGCCCGATCATATTAGAGGGATTATCGGTCTTTTGGTAAATATAATGGCCTTCGTACGTTTGGAAGAAAATAATTTCTTTCTTCGATTTATCAACCTTCCAAAGCTTATATTTTTCGCCATCTTGAATCTTCGAAGAAACAAGTGCCTGCGCATCGTCTTCGATATTCTTCTTTGACAGGGCGATTGGATTTGCAAACTTCATTTTCAGGCTCGTTACTTTATGATCATCACTAGGCATGTCCATCAAAGGCTTTTGATCCTTCAGCGCCTCAATTTCCTCCTTGGTGAAGGCTTTTTGATTTGCTGTGATCCGATAGCCTTCTGTCGCTTCCTTATTCAAGCCTTCATACGTGATATGATCGGCCCTCATGTCGTGCTCGACATCATTTTTAATGACTTCATATTCCTTGCCGGTAGCCTGCCATTTTTGAAAAAACTGATAGCCTAAGAAAATATCTAAAATGAGGAAGGCAACGATGAAGATTGATTTTGTCTTATTCCACTCCACTGTTAGCCTCCTCCTTTTTCAATAAGTCCTTTGTAATCGGCACAATTTTTCCATTTACTTTCATCGCCCAAACCGGTTCCAGTTCAACGAGAGGATCATCGTTGGTTGATGTGGATACCAATTGATAAGCAAGGAAGATCTGATCAATTTTGTCCGTATCATAAGCGGTTTGTCTCGAAAGCAGCATCTTCACTTCGCTGCCGCTCATCAGCTCTGTTTCACTTGTTTTAATCGGATTCGTTCCGAGACTGTAATTCGGCCGCTTATAGCTGAGAATGTCATCATTCGCCCATTGCACCGTAATCGCCGATGTCGCTCCGAAAGGTTTGGTGGTGCTGTTAATGACCGGGAGCTGATCCATAAAGATATAGAAGCTCAGCTGCTGGCTGTCATTGATACTGAAAAATTGATAGTGATCCGTCCAGCTTCCGGTATCCTCAAGGTATTTTTGGCTCTTTTTGATTAATTCTCCCGTTTGATAGGATGTGCTCTGCACCAAATTGCGCTGCTGGAATTGCACCTGGCGCTGGCTAAGATTCACATCTAAACGGCTGATCCCATCTGTCAGTACATTTCTGTTGTTGTAATTCGAATCTTCCCTTACAATGCTCGGATCGCTAAACAAAGCCTGCTTAAAGGTATTTGTTTTAATCGATTCAGTGACAAATTCTTTTTTGTCCATCGTAAGCGGTTTGTTTGGCAGCAAGAACTCTTTCTTTGAGCCAATGGAGAACAAACTGAACGCCGGCATATTTGATTGCCTGTTTTTCAAGTCGTTCATAATGTTCCGGTAGTTTGCCGACTCAACCGTCACTTCAAGAATGAGCTGTTTGCTGTAAGATACCAAATAGATTTTCTTGTTCGCTTTTGTTTCATTGAATGGGATCAGAATATGATCAAACGAACTGTATTCAAACGACTGATTAGACCATTTAAACAGCGTTTGGAAAATATCAATCGGGATCGTATCGCTGAATTGCAAATCAAGCTTGGCTTCAGAACCGCCTATTCCATAAAACCAGCTCTTGAATCCAGACTTGTCATACTGATCCGAAATATCTTTAATTCCTTTTACATCCCAATGCGGCAAGTCAGACCAGATTTCTTCATAGAGGGCATTGTCATCCACTTTGTAATGAGCGCCGTCATCATGGATAAACATGTCTCTCGGCCTTACCGTTTCAGACAGCTTTTGGGTCGTTTTTTCGATTTTATGTTTCTCACGCACAGTAGACTCTGTTGAGGATGAGCCTTCAGAAAAGTTTGGCTGGAACGTCCATATCCCCCATGTGAAAACAAGACTGATGACGACGAGTACGGTAAGTAATATCGTTTTTATATTTTCACGCTTCATCCCAATCATCCTCTTGTTCCTCTTTATATGGAAGAGTAAATGTAATCGTCGTGCCTTTTCCTTCTATGCTGTCCGCCCAAATATCTCCGCCGTGCGCCTGTACCATTTCCTTGGCAATCGCCAATCCCAGGCCGGTGCCGCCAAGCTTTCTCGTTCTCGCTTTATCCACCCTGTAGAAGCGGTCAAAGACTTTTTCGACATCTTTTTTCGGAATGCCGATCCCTTCATCCTTCACGCTGATATAGAGCAGTTCTTCCTCTTCATTGACATCAATCGAGAACGTGACATGTCCGCCTTCAGGTGAGTATTTTAATGCGTTAGAAATAATATTATCGAGCACCTGCGTAATTTTATCCTGGTCAATCTCGACGTACAGATTTCTGTCCGGCAGATTGCGGATAAACTCCACATGCTGCTCTTTTGTCATTTCAAAACGGTCAATAATAAGCGACATAAACCGGACAATCTGAATCCATTCCCGGTTAAATTGATAATCCTTACTGTCAAATTTCGACAGCTGAAGCAGATCATTGACAAGCCGAATCATGCGCTCTGTTTCATTTTGCGTCACCATCAAGAAGCGCGGAGCAATGTCTTTATTTTCCCACGCGCCTTCAGCTAACGCTTCTAAATAGCTGCGCATTGTCGTGAGCGGCGTCCGCAGCTCATGTGATACATTCGCAACGAATTCTCTGCGTTCCTGATCCATTTTCTCTTGTTCGGTTACATCATAAATGACAGCGATTAAACCATCAATTTTGCCGTGTTCCCTTTGAATCACAGAGAAATTCACGCGAAGCACCGTTAATTGATCATCGCGCTCAATTTCAAGCAGCATAGAATCCTGCTGCTCCACCAAATCTTCAAAAGTATAATTCTCTTGAAGCCCCAGCAAGCTTGTAATCGGCATTTCTAAAGCTGTTTCACGTGAAACGTTCAACAGCTCCAACGCCGGACTGTTTAGGAGAATAATTGCTCCGTTTCGGTTTGTGGCGATAACGCCGTCTGTCATATAGGCAATAACAGAGGCTAGCTTTCTTCGTTCCCCTTCAGTCATCGCCTGAGCATCTTCAAGTTCTCTCGTTAAGTGGTTAAACGTTGTGGCGAGCTGACCAATTTCATCATGCCCGTACTTTTTAACCTTCCTCGAGAAATTCCCCTTCGCAAGCTCCATCGCCTGCTTTCGCATATCTGAAAGCGGGTGGGTAATGGTTCTTGCCAGAAAAATACCGAGAAGAGCCGTCAAAACGAGTGCCAAACCTGTGCCGGACGCTAGTATCGTGTTGATTGTCTTCATTTGATTAAAGACATCTTCCATACTCGCGACAACATAGATCGCGCCGACAACCTCTTGGTTTTCAGTCATGACGGGCTTCGCGGAAATAAGAACTCTGATTTTGCTTTTCGGGTCATAATATTTTCTTAAATACGACTGTTTGGTGGAAAAAATCCTCTTAAAAATCAGATCGGTCGTTTGTTTCCCTGCCACTTCCTCACCATACGGCTTTGAAGAACCGACCACTTCGTAGCTTTTATCTACAAAACTAATTTCCCGAACCTCATCACTTTTCGTGAAATCACTCAGGATACGGCTGACGTCATCCTTTATGACAGTGCTGTCGTTATCGCTCTTATATTCTTGTTCGATATAATAAGAAAGGTTGTCGATTCGCTGATTCAGCGATTGTTCATAAGAGCTGATCAGCGACTTCTCTACCTGATTGACAAAATACACACCAATGATTTGCATAGCAATGATGATCAAAAGCACATAAATCAAGGTAATCTTAAATTGGATCGACCGAAAAAAACCAACCTTATTCATATGGGCATTAGTCCTGTTCTGGGTTTCTCAAGTAATAACCTACACCGCGGCGTGTGACGATCCAATTTGGATGGCTCGGGTTGTCCTCAATTTTTTCACGAAGCCGGCGGACTGTTACGTCAACCGTTCTGACATCGCCGAAGTAATCATAGCCCCAAACGGTTTGAAGCAAGTGTTCACGGGTCATCACTTGTCCGATATGTTTTGCTAAATAATGAAGCAATTCGAACTCACGATGAGTCAATTCGATTGTTTCATCTCGTTTTGATACAACGTACGCGTCAGGGAAGATGACGAGAGAGCCGATATGAATCTCGTTAGAGGAAGGCTCTTCCTCCGCAGGCGCTGTTGTCAGCTGGCGGCGCAGATTCGCTTTTACACGCGCCAGAAGCTCGCGTGTGCTGAATGGTTTTGTGACATAGTCATCAGCACCGATTTCGAGTCCGATAACCTTGTCAATTTCTGAATCCTTAGCCGTCAGCATAATGATTGGCATATCGTATTTCTTTCTGACTTCACGGCATACTTCAACGCCGTCTTTATTAGGGAGCATAATATCTAAAAGAATTAAATCAGGCTGAAGCTCTTCTACCATTTCAACGGCTTCGTTTCCGTCGTGGGCACAGTGCACCTCATAGCCTTCTTTTCTTAAGTTAAATTCCAATATATCTGCAATCGGTTTTTCATCATCTACTACAAGGATCTTTTTATCCATCATTTTGATTTTCCTCCTGCCGAATGACTTCATTTCATCTATATCACATTCGTTTCATCACTTAAGGCCCATGTAAAGAATGGGTCCTTGTCTATTATAACGGTTTAAGGTCAAAAGATAAAAAAAATAAAGGTTTAGAAAAAAAACACACATTTCACCTTTATCGCCCATTGTTTATCTTTTGTCATGCTGGTCAACTTTTTTTAAAAAAGATAACTTTATTGAAACCTCCCCTCACCGGAGTGCGTCTTTATCAATGACGTCTTCTTCTTTGAACCGGCCGCAGGGCCGGTTCTCCCTTTTTCTTCTATTATAACATTCCTCATGTTTGCCTTTTTCCTAAAAGAAAAAACGCACCTACGATTGCAGATGCGTTTGGTAAGTGGCTCGGGACGGAATCGAACCGCCGACACACGGATTTTCAGTCCGTTGCTCTACCAACTGAGCTACCGAGCCAAATGTTTTATTTTTCTCTACTAAGTAAAGTAAAATGGCGGTCCGGACGGGACTCGAACCCGCGACCTCCTGCGTGACAGGCAGGCATTCTAACCAACTGAACTACCGGACCTTACAGTAATTGCCCGGAGAGCTGTCGTGTCAGCTCTCACAGACAAATAAGGAATTTAGCAATAACGCTAAAGTAAATCAATGACCCGTACGGGATTCGAACCCGTGTTACCGCCGTGAAAGGGCGGTGTCTTAACCGCTTGACCAACGGGCCTTCACGAAATGGTGAGCCATGAAGGACTCGAACCTTCGACCCTCTGATTAAAAGTCAGATGCTCTACCAACTGAGCTAATGGCTCTTAAAGATGTCGGAATTTCTATAGAGCAAACGACTTAGATCTAGTTCTTATCTCGTACTCTATTGAAGCAGTTTCCGTAACAACGAGATTTATAATATCACGAACAAATAGAAGTGGCAATAACTTTTTTGGTTTTTTTTCATATTTTTTTCTCAGACCAACTTATATGCGGCTTTCAAACAAAAAACAAGCCCCAGATATAGGGGCTTGCAGGCATATTCTATTTAGTTCGCACGGTATACACTGCGAAGGACATTTGTTTGTGAACGGTCTGGACCGACAGAGAAAATAGAAAGCGGAATGCCTGTCAGCTGAGACACACGCTCAAGATAATGGCGCGCATTTTCCGGAAGCTCGCTCAAGCTCTTCGCACCTGTAATATCCTCAGTCCAGCCTGGCATTTCTTCATAAACCGGCTCACATTCAGCAAGTGCTTTAAGACTTGCTGGGAATTCTTCAATGATTTCGCCTTTGTAGCGGTACGCCACACAGATTTTCAACGTTTCAATTCCTGTTAAGACGTCAATTGAGTTCAGAGAAAGATCTGTAATTCCGCTCACACGGCGGGCGTGGCGGACAACGACGCTGTCAAACCAGCCGACACGGCGCGGGCGGCCTGTTGTTGTTCCATATTCGCGTCCGACTTCACGGATTTGATCACCGATTTCATCTTTCAGCTCAGTCGGGAAAGGACCGTCTCCGACACGAGTCGTATATGCTTTTGATACACCGACAACGTGCTGAATTTTCGTCGGGCCGACACCAGAACCGATCGTGACACCGCCGGCAACCGGGTTAGATGACGTAACAAACGGGTATGTTCCTTGGTCGATATCGAGCATAACCCCTTGTGCGCCTTCAAATAATACACGGCGCCCTTCATCAAGAGCATCGTTTAAGACAACAGATGTATCGCAAACGTATTGTTTGATCTGCTGGCCGTACTCATAATATTCGTCTAAGATATCCTCAATTTTAAACCCTTCTGTCTCGTACATTTTCTCAAGCAGACGGTTTTTTTCTTCGAGATTGCGTTCAAGCTTTTCCGCAAACGCGTCACGGTCTAACAGATCCGCGATGCGAATTCCGATGCGGGCTGCTTTATCCATGTAAGCAGGGCCGATTCCTTTTTTTGTAGTACCGATCTTGTTAGCCCCTTTACGCTCTTCTTCCACTTCATCCAATTTCAAATGATACGGCAGAATGACGTGAGCTCTGTTGCTGATTCTCAGGTTATCTGTACTGACGTTGCGTTCATGAAGATACGCAAGCTCTGTGACTAATGCTTTCGGATCTACAACCATTCCGTTTCCGATGACACACGTTTTATCCTTATAAAAAATTCCAGACGGGATTAAGTGAAGTTTGTATGTGATTCCGTCAAACTTGATTGTATGCCCTGCGTTATTTCCGCCTTGATAACGGGCGATCACTTCTGCATTTTCTGATAGGAAATCTGTGATTTTACCTTTTCCTTCATCGCCCCATTGCGTACCTACTACAACTACTGAAGACATGTCCGTGCACCTCCGTTAACCTTTCAAAACGATTCTATTCAAACAAATCAAGTTTATCAGTGAAGAAACAGAAAGTCAATTGTAAATCCGAACATTAAATTATTGTAAATCTATATTCGTTCGCTTTCATTCGTTTTATAAGCGTTTTCTCACTGCTTTGTCTTAAAAAGCTTGTGAAACTTTCATCCTTTACCATGAAAAAGAATCATTTGTCTGATATTCCTTTTGAATTCATAAAAACGACCCGCCAGCCGTCCGGGTCCTCTATCGTCACGCCCCCATTGCTCCAGTACGGGTTCTCTGATTCAACCTCTCGATAGCCCATGTGTTTTAGCTTTGAAGTGATCGCTGCCAGTTCATCTGCATTCGGCACATAAAAAACAAGGAGGCTGTCGGGATGGGGAACGGGGGCAGTGCTTTCCCCTTCATACTGGGTGAATTCCAAATGATAAGCGGCATGAGGAAGGCCGAACATGACACCGTCATACCCGTTATGCCGTGAAAATTCTCCTATTCGTTTCAAGCCCAGTCCCTCTTCGTAAAAACGGATAATCTCGTCAAGCTGGCCTGTAGGACGCGCAATTCGGATTTGTGCTGCGTGAAAAGATGAAAAACGGTTTCCCATATTGATACCATCTCCTTTTTGCACCATTTTATTAAAACGCTTTCAATTTTTCATACGCTGAGCGGACGGTATTTCTTCCACCTTTCGAATGAAAAAAACCCCAAGAGCAGCTCTTGGGGCTTATGCGCCGGGCGGAACGCCTGCGTCATCAAAACGCCGTTCCAGGTTGACGAATTTGTTGTATTCTTTTACGAACGCAAGAGACACGGTTCCTACCGGGCCGTTACGCTGTTTGGCGATAATGATTTCGATGATATTTTTATTCTCGGTTTCTTTGTCATAGTAGTCATCACGATAAAGGAACGCGACAATATCCGCGTCCTGCTCGATACTTCCTGATTCCCGGATATCAGACATCATCGGACGTTTATCCTGACGCTGCTCAACACCCCGAGAAAGCTGAGAAAGCGCGATAACAGGGACTTGCAGCTCCCTGGCAATCGACTTCAGTTCACGGGAAATTTCTGATACTTCCTGCTGACGGTTGTCCTTTGAACGGCCGCTTCCCTGAATCAATTGCAGGTAATCGATCAAAATCATGCCAAGCCCGCTTTCCTGCTTCAAGCGGCGGCACTTGGCGCGGATTTCACTTACCCGAATCCCCGGTGTATCATCGATGTAAATTCCGCTGTTCGACAGGCTTCCCATTGCCATCGTCAGCTTGCCCCAATCCTCTTCAGTCAGGTTACCTGTCCGGAGATTCTGGGCATTGATATTTCCCTCGGCACAGAGCATACGCATAACGAGCTGCTCTGCACCCATCTCAAGACTGAAAATCGCTACGCTCTCATCGGTCTTGGTCGCCACGTTTTGTGCGATGTTCAGGGCAAAGGCTGTTTTCCCCACTGACGGACGGGCAGCCACAATGATCAAGTCGTTGCGCTGGAAACCCGCAGTCATCCGGTCAAGCTCCGTAAAACCTGTTGGAATCCCTGTGATATCACCTTTTCGATTGTGAAGCTGTTCGATATTATCATAAGTTTGGACAAGGACGTCCTTAATGTTTTGGAAGGCACTCGTATTTTTGCGCTGTGCCACTTCCATAATTGTTTTTTCCGCTTCACTGAGTAAATCCTCGACCTCGTCTTCACGGGTATACCCGTCTTGAGCAATCGTTGTCGCGGTTCTGATTAATCGGCGAAGAATCGATTTTTCCTCAACGATTTTCGCGTAATATTCTATGTTAGCCGCTGTCGGCACCGAGTTTGCGATATCTGTCAGATATGAAATGCCGCCTACTTCTTCCAGCAGGTCTGTGTTCGCAAGCTCTGAAGTTACCGTCACCAGATCAACCGGCTCACCTCGGTCACCGAGCACCAGCATCGCATTATAGATTTTTTGGTGGGACATTCTATAAAAATCATCTGGAATCAATACTTCTGAAGCCAGTGTTAAAGCAGACGGCTGTAAAAAAATAGCGCCTAACACGGCTTGTTCGGCTTCTATATTTTGCGGAGGAAGCCGATCATTCAGAAGGTCTGTCATGCTAAGCACCGTCCTCTCATTAAAAAATCTCCAACCTCCATTCTACCATTTCTACAGAAAAAAAATAGAAAAATTGTCTGTTTCCTGTTTTTTTCAGTTAGCAGATTGGATCGTTTTGGACAGTAACAAGGCGGGAAAAATGCAATAAAACATAAGGGAGGAATGAAAAATGATAAAAAAATACGCGATTACACCGAATGTTGATGCGGACGGCTGGTTTATTGAGGTGGAGAATGTGGCGCCGACAGCTTTGTATACGTCTAAAGACGCCGCTATTGAAAAGGCCAAACAGGTGGCTAAGGAAAACAGTCCGGCAAAGCTTGTCATTTATGACCAGTTTAAAAATGTGGAAGAGGAACTCTCATTTTAGTGAATGAAAGCCTTCGCTGCAGCGAGGGTTTTTTAGCGGTTATCGGTTTATTTCATCCATTGGATGCCTATGTCCATCATCAAATCTGCCGCTTTTTGATACAGATCCCACTCCTCGAGCGAAGCAAATTTTCCCATCAGCTCCTGAAGCTTTAGCCTCACTGCTAAGTATTCTTCGAATGTGACAGCTTTTTCAGTGTCTATTTGGTGTTCCTTCAGCATTTGTTTTAATAAGGACAACGGTGCGTGCATAAGAGCCCTCCTTACCTCATTTATAACGGGCATTTTTCGATTGCTCTATTCCTTTGTTACATCTTCTTACATTTCACATTTGATTCTTGTACAATGGACAGAAGAGAGGAGGGATCTTTTGTGAGACCTTTGCAAATTTCTGCTGAAACTGCACAAAAGCTTGCAGAGTCCTTGAATCTGCCGCTTGAACAGATCATGCATATGCCTCAGCATATTCTGCTGGCCAAAATGGCTGAATTGCAAAAAGAGGACAAATCATAGCCTTCATTCACATACTTGCTTACTGGTTTCGGGATAATATGATGTATATGTTAGAAAAAAGGAGTAACTGCTTTGCCACATCCACAAAATAAAAAAATCCAATCTTTTTGGCTGATCGCCGGCATTATCTTTATCGCCTTTAACTTACGGCCCGCGATCACTTCAGTCGGTCCGGTCATCAGCTCTATCCGGGCAGAGCTGCACATGTCAAATGGGGCAGCCGGGTTTTTGACCGCACTGCCGCTGCTTTCATTTGCAGTTCTTTCTCCGCTTGCGCCTAAGCTTGGACAGCGCCTCGGAAATGAGCGAACCTTATGGCTAGGCCTCGTGGTACTGTTGATCGGTGTTTTGACTCGTTCTACCGGCTATACTGCCGCTTTGTTTTTTGGAACGGCACTAATCGGAGTCGGAATCGCGATTGGAAATGTACTTTTGCCAAGCTTAATCAAACATAAATACCCTGAAAAGCCAGGGCTCATGATCAGCCTGTATACGACATCAATGAATATATTCGCTGCGTTGGCATCAGGTGTCAGTGTTCCTTTAGCGACCCAGATGGATGGCGGATGGAAACAGGCCTTTCTCTTATGGGGCGGGCTGGCTTTACTTGCATTGCTGATCTGGATACCCCAGCTGCGCCATCGGGATACAGCAAACAAGGCAGTGAAGCTTCAAAACAGTTCCATTTGGGCTTCCAAAATGGCATGGTATGTCACCATCTTTATGGGACTGCAATCGTTTTTATTTTACAGCAGCATCGCTTGGTTTCCTGAAATTCTCCGTTCACACGGGATTGATACGGCAACAGCCGGGTGGATGGTATCACTCATGCAATTTGCGAGTCTGCCTTCCACTTTTCTGACACCGGTTTTAGCTGATCGTGTGAAACAGCAGCGCGGTATCGTTGCGGCGCTGGCCTCAGTTTATCTAATCGGCCTCTGCGGATTATTAGCGGGCGGCAGCCATACATTGCTTGCCATCTGGATGATCATTATCGGTATCGGGCAAGGCTCCAGCATTAGTCTGGCGCTCACTTTGATTGGTCTCCGCAGTGAAAATGCCCAGCAGGCCGCTGCGCTTTCAGGCATGTCTCAGTCATTCGGCTACCTGCTGGCAGCAGTCGGGCCAATCTTTGTCGGCTATCTCTTTGACCAGACGCATTCATGGACGATGCCGATCGTGCTTCTCATTGCTGCCCTGATCATAATGGGGGCAGCCGGACAGGGAGCCGGACAAGATCGATACATTTTTCAGTCAGCAAAACAAAGAAATTCAGCATAAAAGCGGGGAAGATATCCCCGCTTTTTTCTTTGAATATTTATGATTTATTCACAGGTTTTTCATATTTGTTTTTTACAATGAGACACTATAAAGAGGTGAAAAACGATGAAAACCAAACGATTCGACGCAGCTCTTATTCTTATTTTGCTTACAGCAGCTTTTCTGAATATGTATAACATTTGGCAGGATGACACAGCGAACCAGTACTATTTGGCTGCTGTGAAAAGCATGACGCAAAGCTTCCACAATTTCTTCTATGCGTCATTTGACCCTTCCGGATTTGTCACAGTGGATAAGCCGCCTGTTGTGTTATGGGTTCAAACGATTTTCGCACTGATTTTCGGCGTTCACACGTGGAGTGTGATCCTTCCTCAGGCTCTCGCCGGAGTTGGATCCGTGTTCCTTCTCTACAGAATGATTAAGCCGACTTTTGGAGTTGGAGCGGCCCGCATTGCCGCACTTGTCATGGCACTGACCCCTATCGCAGCAGCTGTCAGCCGGACAAACAATATTGACAGCATGCTTGTCTTTACCTTATTGCTCGGTTCAGCTTGCCTGCTTAAGGCAGTAAAACAAGGCAAGCTGGTTTGGCTGCTGACGGCATTTGCCCTAATTGGGCTCGCCTTTAATATGAAGATGATGCAAGCATTTATGGTCTTGCCTGCATTTGTGATATTCTACCTGATTGCTTCCCGGGTTGCTCTGAAGAAAAAAATTGGGTCTCTGATTCTATCTCTTGTCCTTCTCACAGGCCTCTCACTCTCATGGGCGGTTGCAGTGGATTCGACCTCACCCTCCAGCCGGCCTTATGTCGGGAGCAGCCAGACCAACTCCGTGTTAGAACTGGCCTTTGGCTACAACGGCACCGAGCGACTGCTTGGACAAACTACGGGCCTGGCAAAGGGTGATATGAATGCTGCTGGCGGAGGGAACATGCAGAATCAAGACAACATGCAAGCGCCAAATGGCAACGGTTCATCTTTTTCTCAGAACGGAAATCAATCATTCGGAAACCACTCACAGGCGCCTCAGCCGCCTAACGGACAAACCGGCGCTTCCAATGGAGGCGGAGGCACACCTCCCCCAGGCGGCAACGGACCTGGAAATGGAGGGCACGGCGGTGGCGGCGGAAAAAGCATGAATATGTTCGGCACCGGTGATGCTGGACCGCTCCGTCTCTTCCAATCGGCACTTTCCGGTCAATTCAGCTGGATGCTTCCATTCGCATTGATCGGATTGCTAGGCGGAATCGTCAGCTGGTATCGTAATCGCCGCGGACAGGCTGCTGAAATGAAAGAAACGCTATTCTGGACGGCATGGCTCGTTCCTGTGGCTGGTTTCTTCAGCATCGCGGGATTCTTTCACCAGTATTACTTGATTATGCTGGCACCGCCGATTGCCGCGCTTTCTGGCATCGGCTGGCATTCGATGTACCGCTTATACCAAAACAATAAAGACTGGTCCAGCTATCTTCTGCCAGCAGCCGTTTTGATCACAGCCGCGTTCCAGGTGTATATCCTGAGTGCTTATACAAGCCAAATCGGCAGTGTATGGATGTACGTACTGGGACTCTTAGGACTCGGGATCACCCTTGCACTTCTGATGCTTAAACGCAATCATCCGTTCAGTAAGCAACTGACCATCCTCAGCTTGTGCATTCTGCTGCTCACACCAATATATTGGTCAGCAACGCCGCTTCTATACGGAGGCAACAGCGTCCTTCCTGAATCCGGCCCGCAGCTCAAAAGCTCGGCAAACGGCGGAAACATGTTCTCTTCAGAGGTCGACAGCGGGCTCCTGTCCTATCTGAGAAAGCACAATACTGGCGAAGAATATTTATTTGCCACTTTGACAACCGTAACAGCTGCGCCATACATCATTAACGAAAATGAGTCTGTTATGGCAATGGGTGGGTTTAACGGCACGGATCCCATTCTGACTGTGTCCGAACTGAAAAAACTAATCAAAGAAGGCAAAGTGAAATACTTTCTTCTCTCAGAAAACAACTCAGGCAACAGCGAACTTGTTTCCTGGATTAAGAAAAACGGAAAAGAAATATCGTCTGAAGAGTACAGCAGTTCCTCCAGCAGCATAAACAGCGGCCTGCAAGGCATGGGAGGAGGACCTGGCGGAGAAAGCCAGCAAACTCTTTATCTCGTGGAATAAAAAAGAGGCTTGGATTGATCCAAGCCTCTTGTTCTATTAAGCTTCTTCTTTTACATGTACCTTTAACACTGCCTGCACCTCAGGATGCAGCTTCACAGGCACGTTTGTGTATCCTAATGCACGAATGCCGTCCGGCAGTTCAAGCTTCCGCTTATCTACTTTAATGTTATGGTCTTTTTGCAGCTGTTCAGTGATTTGCTTGCTTGTCACTGAACCAAATAAACGGCCGCCTTCACCTGATTTTGCGCTAAGTTCAACAGTCAGTTTTTCTAATGTCTCTTTCAAGCTCTTAGCCTGCTCAAGCTCGGCAATAGCTTCTTTTTTCTCTTTCTGCTTTTGTCCGTTTAGCGCGCTGATGTTTGACGCGTTCGCTTCAACCGCGAGGCCTTTTTTAATGAGAAAGTTATGCGCATAACCGTCTGCTACGTTTTTGACTTCACCTTTTTTTCCTTTTCCTTTTACATCTTGTAAGAAAATAACCTTCATCTCTGTACGCCTCCCTCAAAATACTCATCTATGGCGTGCTTCAGCCGTTCCAGCGCTTCAGAAACTGAAATGCCGGACAACTGCGTCGCCGCATTTGTTAAATGCCCTCCGCCTTCCAGCGCCTCCATGATGATCTGCACATTTACCTCGCCAAGTGACCGCGCACTGATACAAACCGTTTGTTCATCCCGTCTCGCCACCGCAAATGAAGCCTCAACCTCACTCATCGACAGCAGCGAATCGGCAGCCTGCGCAATCAGGACTTGATCGAAGTATTCCTCTTCATTTTCAGGAAGAGAAGCAATCGCAATGTTATCTTTATAGAGGACCGTATGCTGGATCAGCTTCGCCCGTTTAATATAGGAATCAACGGTTTCTTTCAGGAACTTCTGCACAAGCACCGTATCGGCGCCTTTTGCCCTTAAATAAGAAGCCGCATCAAAAGTCCGCGAGCCCGTGCGGAGAGAAAAGCTCTTTGTATCCACTATTATACCAGCTAATAGGGCTGTTGCTTCAATCATATTGATTTTTAAGCGCTTCGGCTGATATTCAAGCAGCTCTGTCACCAATTCCGCTGTGGAAGAAGCGTACGGCTCCATATAAACGAGCAGCGGGTCTCTGATAAACTCCTCACCCCTGCGGTGATGGTCGATGACCACGATATGTTCAATTTTATTGACCAGCCGTTCCTCCATAACAAGCGACGGCTTATGTGTATCAACGATCACAAGAAGCGTGTCATCATTAGAAATTTCCATCGCTTCTTCAGGCGTAATAAATCTTGACCACAGCTCTTCATATTTTTTGATTTCCTCAATCAAACGCTGCACGCTTGATCCGATTTGATTTGGGTCAATCACAATAAAGCCATCTTTGTTATTTGCCTGTGCCACCTTTAAAATCCCGATCGCTGCGCCGATAGAATCCATGTCGGGGAATTTATGCCCCATGATAATCACATTGCTGCTTTCAGAGACGATTTCCTTTAAGGCATGAGAAATGACGCGGGCCCGCACCCTTGTTCGTTTCTCCATTGGGTTTGTTTTACCGCCGTAAAACTTCACCTTGCCGTTTGGCAGCTTAATGGCTACCTGGTCTCCGCCGCGTCCCAGTGCTAAGTCCAAGCTGGATTGCGCCAAATCGCCAAGTTCTTTCAAGGAAGAGACTGAAGCCCCGACACCGACGCTTAACGTCAGCGCTACACCGTCAAATGAGGTTTTTTCCCGCACTTCATCAAGAATCGAAAACTTCGAATTTTCGAGTTCAGTTAAGATGTGTTCATTAAGCACAGCAATAAAGCGTTCTGAAGACGTCCGTTTCAAGAAGATCCCGTACTCCTGCGCCCAAGCGTTCAGCAGAGATGTCACCTGGCTGTTCATCGTGCTTCTCGTCTGGTCATCCAATCCTTGTGTCACATCATCATAGTTATCAAGGAAAATATAGGCCAGCACGGTTCTTTCGTTTTCATATAGCTTTTCAATCTGGATTTGTTCTGTAACATCAAAGAAGTATAAGAGACGCTCATCCCGTTTGATGACAACCCTAAACTTGCGGTCATTCAATGAAACCGTTTCCGATTCCACCTCTTGTTTGATCAGCGGCACTACCGATTCACAAGTATCGTAAAGTGATCTCCCCACTAAAGTGCTTTCATTAAAGCAAGAGGAAAGAAACGGATTTGCCCATTCTATATAATATTGGTCATTAAAAAGCATGATTCCGATCGGCATTTCCATCAATGCCTCTTCACCGACTTTTTTCAACCTGTAGGATAACGTTGAAATATAAGCATCTATCTCTTTTCGAATAAGAGAATCAGCACGTTTAATAAAAAACAAAATAACTGCCAGCAGCAGCACTTCGACGGCTCCTAAAATCCAGTTAAAATAAAAGCTGATGAGGATTGTAATGATTGACAGAGCAATCAATGCGTAGATGGGATACCGAAACAGCGGTTTTTCATAAAAGCTTGGCATTTCTATCACTCCCCACCATGTGAGTAAAACTCATGTTCACTTCACCTTATTCCTTATATGAAAGCCCATATCTAAGACGCCTAAAATGCGAATGACTGCCATGAATACCGGATGCACAAACCCGAGTACGACAGCAATCACAGCCGCAGCCTTCGGATATTGTTTCTTATGGCAATAGAAAAAGATAAATGATAAACCTTGGATAAAAATCAGAAACCCGAGTATAAACTCCCCATTTAAAGCGATAGAGTACAGCATTTGGCCTTTTTCTAAAGGCAAAAATGAAAGCATGACAATGATCAAATACAGCACTACAACACTTTGCGGAAACTTCAACTCTCTAAAAGGCTTTAGATTAGGAATATCGGGGGAGAATCGCCTTAAGAGCGGCTTAGCGATAAGGTAACTGAGGAAAGAAAAAATAGCTCCTACCATCACAATAGCTGTTGGAAAAAGATATTGAACGATACCCAATTGTTCTTCCATCAGTTTTAATTGCTTCTCAAACTGTTCAGCATTGCCCGACTGCTTCACTACATTTTCTACAATATCAAGAGATTGCCGGTATTGTGTCATCGCCTCATCAATGATATTGATACCCAAAAACTGAATGCTTATCACAAAATAGAAGACAATACTAAGCATATAAATAAGCGCGCCCGAAATAATGGCGTGCCCGGGCTCTTTCCTTTTGAAAAAATGTCCCATGGCAATGCCGGCGCAAGCTGACATAAAAGCTACAATAAGTCCGTTAAAGGACCCGACAATAAAAACAACCGGAAGACTGACAGCGCCCATCCATATCCCTAGCTTCAATCCATGTCTGATCGTATACAGGATCATTGGCAGCGGCAGTGCAAATAACAGAATTGTTCCAATCACAGGAACATAAACGACCAAAAGCGTGATGATCGCAAACAGACTGATTAAAATAGCACCTTCCATTAATGCTCTCGTTTGTTTCACTTAGTCACCTCGTATCATCTTGAACATACGAATAGAAAAGAGCAGCATAAACGACTGCTCTTTTTTTCATCGCTGCAACATGCTTTGCACCGAATGTTTTTATATCATCTCTAAATTTTACTTTTATATTTTAACATAAGTCCAAATCGCAAGTAAAATGACGCTAATGTTTCATGTGAAACATAAAAAAAGGAAAAGACATTCTTGGAAAAGAATGCCCATCACCATTAATGTTTATCATCCATAAAGCCAGAAGATTCTTTGTTTTTCTTTTTCGTTTTTCTGACATACATAAAAATTAAGATCACCAGTAAAAGGGTTGTTGCTTGCAGAACGCCGCTGCTAAACAAGAAAAAGTTCTTTATCATGTCCCACATTGAATTTCACCTCTTTGTGCATGTTCTCAACCCGTAGCCTATATAAGATGAATTTCCCTTTTTAAAAACTTCAAAACATCATGAACAACATTGAGCGTTGGGCATATGCTGATATGGAATCTGATTGATAAAGGAGAATTTTCACATGGATGAACGCAGAACATTGGCTTGGCATGAAACATTAGAAATGCACGAGCTGGTTGCTTTTCAATCAAACGGACTCATTAAACTGAAGAAAATGGTAAGAGAAGTAAAAGACCCTCAGCTCAAACAGCTTTATAACGTGTCTATTCAGGCCGTTGAGCAAAATGTAAGAGAGCTTCTTCCGTTCTTTCCACAGGCTCCGCATAGAGAGGATGAGGAAGAAGAACGCGCAGATAACCCATTTTACAGCGGTGACCTGCTCGGTTTTGCTAAAACATCTGTCCGCAGCTATGCCATCGCCATTACAGAAACAGCCACACCTCAATTAAGAAACGTACTGGTCAAACAGCTGAATGCTGCCATCCAGCTGCACGGCCAAGTTTATCGATACATGTATCAGCATGGATACTATCCGTCTTACAACCTTTCTGAACTGTTGAAAAATGACGTCAGAAACGCCAACAGAGCCCTTTCAATGAAATAAAACAAGCAGCAAAGGAGTTCCCTTTGCTGCTATTTTTGCTGATCCTTCAGCAAGCCGTTCGAACGATAAGATTCCAGCACGTCTCTGTTGGATTCTCCCCATTCTTTCATTTGCAAAACAATCGGTTCAAGTGTTCGCCCGAATTCTGTCAGAGAATACTCAACCTTCGGCGGCACCTGTTGATAAACCTCACGATGCACGATGCCGTCCGCTTCCAGCTCCCGCAGCTGAAGAGTAAGCATTCTTTGAGTAATATTCGGGCAAATTCGCCGAAACTCATTAAACCGTTTCTTGCCCTCTATCATGTGATAAAAAAGAATTCCTTTCCACTTTCCGCCAATGACATCTAGCGTAAATTCAACTGGACAGCCTTCTTTGTTCGGGTATATATTCTTTTTTTCACTCATTTATGCCCCTCCAATAGTACCTTTTTTGATACTACATTACATTTTGCAACTAAGCTACCCAGTATTTTACACAGCTTTTCTCCTCAGCTCAAAGAAAATGCTTCTTATTCACATCAATTTTTAAGGGTTTGCATGATTACACCTGCAGCAAGACGTGTTAAACTATATAAAGATGACACTACTTAAAAAAGGATAGGAGCTATCATGGAAAAGATACTTATTTTCGGACACCAAAACCCAGACACAGATACGATTTGTTCTGCGATTGCTTATGCTGATTTGAAAAACAAACTCGGCTTCAATGCTGAGCCTGTCCGTCTTGGACAAGTAAACGGCGAAACACAATACGCGCTTGACTATTTCAAACAAGAAAGCCCGCGCCTTGTTGAAACAGCTGCAAACGAAGTAAACGGCGTTATCCTGGTTGACCATAACGAACGCCAGCAAAGCATCAAAGACATTGAAGATGTTCAGGTTTTAGAGGTTATCGACCATCACCGCATCGCTAACTTTGAAACAGCTGAGCCGCTTTACTATCGTGCTGAGCCTGTAGGCTGTACGGCTACGATCTTAAACAAAATGTACAAAGAAAATAACGTGAAAATCGAAAAAGAAATTGCCGGCCTGATGCTGTCTGCGATCATTTCTGACTCACTGTTATTCAAATCCCCAACTTGCACGGACCAAGACGTAGCAGCAGCAAAAGAGCTTGCTGAGATCGCTGGCGTAGATGCTGAAGAATACGGCTTGAACATGCTGAAAGCAGGCGCCGATCTAAGCAAGAAAACAGTGGAAGAGCTCATTTCTCTTGATGCGAAAGAATTTACACTCGGCAGCAAGAAAGTCGAAATCGCACAAGTAAACACAGTGGACATTGAAGATGTGAAAAAACGCCAAGCTGAATTAGAAGCTGTGATCTCAAAGGTAGTTGCTGAGAAGAATCTTGATCTGTTCCTTCTTGTTATCACAGATATCTTAGAAAATGATTCACTTGCTCTTGCAATCGGTAACGAAGCAGCAAAAGTGGAAAAAGCGTTCAACGTGACATTAGAAAACAACACAGCTCTCTTAAAAGGCGTTGTGTCCCGTAAAAAACAAGTCGTTCCTGTCTTAACAGACGCAATGGCTGAATAATCAAAAAGCATCCCGTGTCGGGATGCTTTTTCTTATTCACCCAGCTTTTCAATCTGTCCCATCACATCAGTGATTTGCTTTGCGTTTTGGACCAGATCTGACTGCTCCAAATCTTCAAGCGATACATTGCCTTCCTCCACTTGTTTCAACACCTCTTCAGCGCTTTTCTGCAAGGTTTCGTTATGCTCCTGAATGGTTTGATGAATCTCCGTTGCAGCATCAGGCGGTGTTAATTCATTAAAATCAGCGGCAGCCTTCTGAATCGACTCAAGCTGCGCTTCAAGGTTTTCTTTCGCCTCGGTGTCATTTACAGCTTTCTCAGCCAATTCAGGCGCTTCCTCTGCAAATGTCTTCACCTTCTCCACATACCCCGCTGCCTCACCCGTATAGTTCAATCCGTCGTTCACCTGATCAAGCATGCCGCAGCCGCCTGCACTCAAAAGACCCACTCCGGCAAGTACTGTCAAAATAATCTTCATTGTCAGCCTCCTCATCGTTTCTTCTTCATTTTTTCTTTTAAGATCGGAATCAATTTCTCTTTCGCTAACGGCAGCCCTTTCCTCACCAGTTCACGCTTCAGCCACTTTTTCAACGTAGACATCCTGACGCTCCTCTCCCTTTTTGATAAAAATGAAAAAAACTCCACCAATTTGGTGAAGTTCCGAAACAAAAAGACCTTCACCAAATCAGATTTGGCAAAGGTCTCGCTAACAATTAGATTGCCAGCAAAGCCGAGGACATCTTGTCCCGTAATGACGACTTTACTGTGAAAGCTACTCCCCTTTGGAGTGTTCATTTTTATTACTTTCATTCTAAAGCACCCATCTGTTCCAGTCAAATTCCTTCCGTTTACATAAAAGCGCGCTGTGGTATTTAAAATTTGAATGGTTTTTCCACCAGGAGATCATGCTATGAAAGAGGAGGTTTTCATCATGAGTCAAGAGCGCGTGAAACGGCCGGGGCATACCAGATGGTACATATCTTCGTTACTTAGCGGCATTATTATTCTTAATTATTTTGACCGAGTGGCCATCTCTGTAGCGGCACCTGCGATACAAGATTCGTTTCACCTTACTGCAACTGAACTCGGCATCGTATTTTCCATTTACACGTATTCCTATACACTAATGCAGCTGCCTGTCGGAAGTTTGCTGGACCGATTTGGGGTGGCATGGGTCACAAGGGTTGGAATGACAATATGGAGCATTTTAACGATCCTTCTTGCTTTTTTACAGGGAAAATTGCTGCTGTATCTGTTCCGGTTTCTCATTGGGCTGACGAGCGCCTCTGCATTCCCTGCTGCCTCTAAGGCAACCGCTTTATGGTTTCCTCCAAGTGAGCGGGGATTGGCAAATTCACTGTTCGATTCAGCCGCCAAGTTTTCAAACGTCATCGGAGCGCCATTGGTCGCCTTTCTTGTCACAACGTTTGACTGGCGTGTCGCCTTTTTGACGATTGGATGCATCAATGTGCTGTTTACGATCTTTTTCTGGCAGTATTATGAACAGCCTGAACGGCACAAACGCATTTCCAAAAGTGAACTCAACTATATTCAAAAACACAACACCATTAATACAGAGCAAATCCCTTACAAAACGGGTCCGCTTTTAAAAAAGCTTTTCACCAACCGCAAAGTATGGGGCTTAATGATCGGATTTACAGGATACGGGTATACATTCAATCTGCTTCTCACCTGGCTTCCGACTTTCTTTAAACATACATACGGGATGGACCTCATGTCGTCCGGTTTATTTACAGCTGTGCCGTGGCTGATTTCAACCATTTCCGGAATCGCTGTCGGCGGCTTGCTCGTCGATTATTTTATTAAGAAGGGCTATCCAAACACCAAGGTGTATCGAACCGTAATCATAGTCGGGATGAGCTTCGGCTTTTTCTTTTTAGGCTCCATTCTGACGAACAATATTACCGTAGCGATTATTTGTATTTCCATCGGGCTCGCTGGAATTTCTGCTACCGCTCCGGTTGGCTGGTCCATCTCCGCTGAGCTCGCGCCGATCGGTTCCGTATCTATGCTGAGCTCCATGGTGAACCTCGCAAACAACCTGTTCGGAGGCATTATTGCTGCATCACTGACAGGGTATTTGTTTGATGTGACAGGCTCCTTTACGCTCAGCTTTCTGGTAGCCGGTTTTGTGCTGTTGCTGGGCTTGGTTTTTTATGTGTTTGTACTAGGGGATGTAAAACGAATTAAACTATAGAACATGAAAAAGAGAGCTGCCAGTTGGCAGCTCTCCCATTACATCAAAGAATCCGGCCCGTCCCCATTTACCTTCTCCTCGTCCTGTTCCTCTATATCAAGCCCCGAAGCTAGCATTTCCTGCTCTATCTGTTCGAGCACCTGCTCGTTTTTTCCTTGAAGACCACCTTCATAATGAAAAGCATCCTGTGTGCCGTTTTCCTCTATTGTCGCTAAAATATCGTGGATATCATTATGGTCTCCTGAAATGGAGCCGAATCCCTGGTTTTGTTTTTTATAATTCACAAAACCGCTGGGGAGGTTGTTTCCGAGGTTTACACATGATGCGCCTTCAACCGTACCAATGGAAATGGAGCCAATAAAAAAAGAGGGAGAAAACCGTTTCACGTTAAACATCCTTTCCCTGATTGATGGTATACGGTACTGGTTTTCCATCTATTTTGACCTCAATATCATCTTTTTTTGCTTTCTTTAATCGAGACTGCGATGTGGATTTCGGATGAACATGAGGAGAGAATACGTTGCCAAGATTCAGCATCCCGCTTAGCTCCTGTACATCCAGGTGATCGAGATGAAACGCTAAATCGTCTAAATGCAGCTTCTCTACATTCAATTCCTGTACATCCATCTTCACAAAAACAGAAGGAGTGCGTTTCTCCTGGGAGGATTGTTCAAGCGTATGGACTTTTTGGGCTAATTCTTCAAGCTTTTTTAGGACCTCATCTATGCTCATATACGCCATCCCTTTTTAAAAACTTTTCTCCACAGCTCCCGCATTTCCTTTGATTTTATTATGTTTCCCCTTTATGGCGCCAAAACCTTCATTGATAAAGGTTTCACTTTTTCTGCCTTTTTGGACATTTGTTCCGACAAAGAGGCCAGAAGAATTTCTCAGATGGTTAACCCGCAAAGAACCGTATTTGATAGAGGTCATCACTCTTCTCCTTTTTCATTAGTGCGGTGCGGAACGGTAACCGTTACTATTCCGCTTTCAAATTTCGCATGAATCTGACGCAGATCATACTCTTCGGGAATGGCGATCTCCCGTTTGAAAGGGCCGTAAAACCGTTCTCTGGCGATCCACTCTTGTTCCTCTTCCATCGGCTGGGGGGTAATCTTTCCTTCAATGATGAGTGTGCGATTCTTTTGGCTGATTGACATATCCTCTACACGTGCACCAGCTGCATCAATGGTTATCGTCAATCTGTGGTTTGTTTTTATGAGATCGGCTCTCGGTTCGACAAAGGGAGCAATTTCGCGCAGCAGCTCAGCGAAATCCTTTCCCATCATTTCTTTCACATGGGGATAAAAATGAGATTTTGGCATAAATAAAAACCCCCTGCACATAGCCATACATCTTTAGAATCTATAACTATGCTTATGTGCTTTTTTTGGAGGTATGCTAAAAGAAAACTATTCACCGTTAAAGAGTTTGATTTTGTACACTTGGCGATATATTTTGGTTATTCATGACACCGTCTATGCCATCAGGGTCAATAACCGTTGAAACATTCCCCTGGTTCAAGACATTTCCTGCGAAGAAGCCGATTCCGTTATTTACCTTACGATGCGCAGCCCATCCGGGTAACTGATTTTCTCCAATCGCGATGGCTGTATTTGTCTGCTGGGAATTCACATTGATTGCACCGAGTGTAAAACCGATAGCCAAACAAATCCTCCTCCTTTTCAAACCAAGGCAGCCTCTTAAAAGTAATCATTTATTTGACAGTCATTTTCGTCGTTATCTATCACGAATGACGAGTTTTGAGTGTTTTGAATCGTGCCTAATAACCTTCCCTGGCCGGACGTTCGTTTACTATGTGAACTCCAGCCGGTAAGTTCGTTTTCGCCAACTGAAATGGCGGCACATGTATCCAGAACGTTAATATTCATTTCTCCAACATCAATATCATTCTGGTTTTCTCCCGAGTTCCCTTCAAAGGAAATCCTGTTTTCATGATGAATCGGCGTATCTACCTCATCGTTATCCATCACATAGCTAAAATTGTGAGACACCTGGGAGTTGGTCATTGATCCGAGTCCGTAATTGTTTTTCCGATGCGAAGACCAATTATGCGCATAATTGGTTCCAATAAATATTCCTGAGGAGGTATCAATTGAAATCACGCTAATGTTGCTGACTTGAACCTGGTTTACTGCTTGTCGATGATTCAATCTTATTCAGTCCTTGATATGTCTTTTCAGTCCATTACTTTACAATATGTTTTACATCGATTATTGGTTCGGGTTCTTTTTCAAGCAGTAGCTGACTTAAACACGTCCGTAAGCTAAAGACCAATTAAATCCGTACCATATGAATTATCGATTACGCAAAGCCACTCGCCTTGCGCATTCTTCTTAAAGACATAGGTCGCCCTTCTTTCCATCGCATACTCGGAGTCCTTTTTATCTGAATCAAGCAGTGTCTGAGAAAGAACGAGGACAGTGTCACCTGCTTCCAGCATGATCATTTCTCCTTGTGTCGGCACAATATGATGATTAAAATAGTTCGCGATCGTGATAAACGCTTTTTTGATTTCTTCTTTGCCTCGCGCGATCATGCCAGGCTTCACAACTAAAATGGCATCTTCCGAGTAGTAATTCATCAGTGTATCAAAATCTTCATTTTGGATTGCCACATCACATGCAGAGATGATGTCTTTCAATTGCTGTTCCAAATGAATTCCCCCAATCATCATGATTGGATATATTATACAATGTTTGACACGCTGAAACCGTAAAAACAAAATGAAAAGGATCCCTATTTCCTATATAATCAAATAGATATATTTAACAAAGTACCCAAGTGAAGGGGTGGACAATTTTGTCTGCGGAAGTAACATTACATGACCATATACATCATGATTTAAGCGCGGATTGCCAGCATTGTTTTGGCTTGTGCTGTGTCGCCTTGCCTTATGCGAAGTCGGCAGATTTTGCTTTTGACAAAGACGGAGGCACGCCTTGCCGCAACTTACAATCAAACTATCAATGTTCGATCCATAAAAATCTCAGAGAAAAAGGATTTCGAGGCTGCTCTGCATATGAATGCTTTGGCGCCGGCCAAAAGGTATCCCAAATCACTTATGAGGGAAAGGATTGGCGAAACAGCCCGGGAACGGCCAACGAGATGTTTGGCGTTTTTCCTATCATGCAGCAGCTGCATGAAATGCTCTGGTATTTACATGAAGCTCTTTCTATAGATATAGCAAAGCCGATTCACCCTGAACTGAGAACCAGTTTTGAAAAAATAGAAAGCCTCACCAGACTCAGCAAAGAACGCTTGCTGACACTGCAGGTGGACGAGCATCGAGCTGAGGTCAATAAATGGCTGTTAAAAACGAGTGAGCTGGTGCGTGCCCAAGCCCGCAATCCAAAACTCCCGAAAAAAGTCAGCCGGGGAAGTGTCCTGATCGGCGCAAAACTAAAAGAGCTTGATTTGCGAGGAGCAAATCTAAGAGGGGCGCTGCTCATAGCCGCAGATCTGAGAAATGCCGATTTGAGAATGACAGACTTTATCGGTGCAGATATGAGAGACGCTGATCTCAGCGGCGCCGACCTGACCGGATGCATCTTTCTGACACAGGCACAGGTGAACGCCGCCAACGGTGATTCGAACACAAAGCTGCCGCCGTCTTTACGAATCCCTGCCCATTGGAAATAAAAAAGGACCCGCTTACGGTCCTTTTTTTACTGTCATCAATTCAATCCTTTTTCGTTCCTTTTATCCGGCATTTTCATACTTTTTGCCAAGTATCCCGACAGCCATAACGCAGCCAGCAGCATGAAGGTGATCATACCGACGACGCCCAGCCAGTGATAAGCAGACCAGAATAGCCCTCCGACTGTTCCGCAAACGCTTGAACCGGCGTAATAGAAAAACAAATACAGCGATGAAGCCTGTGCTTTGTTGTAAAGAGCTCTCCTGCCCACCCAGCTGCTGGCAACTGAATGCCCTCCGAAAAAACCGAATGTAAAGAGGGCAATCCCCAGTATTTTCACTGCCAGCATACTGTTTATCGTGAATAAAGCACCTGCAATGACAATGAAAATATTCATCACTAGTATTTTTGGATAGCCATACCGATCAACCATTCTTCCAATGAAAGATGAGCTGAAAATACCTACAATCATCACAATAAAGATCCAGCTGGCAAATGCTTTATTAAGCGAGTACGGCGGGCCCAGCAGCACATACACAATGTAATTAAACAATGCAACATTGCTTCCGAGCAGCAAAAAACCAATGAGAAACAAGCTGAATAGTTTGCGGTCTCTCAAGTGGCCGATCAGAGACATCCCCAACTTCCCGAGCTCCAATTTTCTTGGCGTAAAATGCCTGGATGGAGGCAAATTTATAAAAAATATAACACTAGCAATCAAACTAATGACACCAATTGATCCCATCGCCATATGCCAATTCACGTACTCGCTCAGAAGCCCGGAAACGATCCTTCCAAAAACGGCGCCGATTGCATTTCCGCTGATATACAGTCCCATCGCTGATCCGAGACTTCCAGGTTCAATTTCTTCTCCGAGATAAGCCATCGCAATTGACGGAAGGCCTGCGAGCGCAACGCTTTGAATGGTTCGCAATACGAGGAGCGTATGAAAGTTCGGACTGAAGGCCGATGCCAGACAGAGAACCGATGCGGCCAGCATGGAAATACCCATAATCGGCTTGCGCCCCCATACCTCTGATAATGAGCCAAAGACAAGCATGCTCACCGCTAACAGCATTGTGGTAACGGATAAAGAGAGACTCGCCGCAGTAGGCGTCACATGAAATTCCCGCGTGAATTCCTCCATAAGCGGCTGTACGCAATAAAGAATCGCAAATGTATTGAAGCCTGCGGCGAAGAAAGCAAACGTAATTTTACGAAAAACCGGTGTGCCTTTTTGAATGTATGTCATCGGGGTATTACCTGCCCCTCCGCATGTTGTTGAGCACTGCAATTCATATAAAACCATCCTTTATTCTTCCGATTTCAAACATCCTCGAGTCTGTTTATACTTTTATCTTAGCACCGTCGATATATGATGTATAATGCATATAAAATATCCTTTTGATGCTTATATGTAATAAGGGAGGAATGATGATTGGAATGGGAACAACTTGAATATTTTCAAACCCTGGCCCGGATGCAGCACGTGACGAAAGCCGCAAAAAGCCTCTCCATCACACAGCCTGCACTTTCACGCTCTATCGCCAGGCTGGAGAATCATTTAGGCGTCCCGCTTTTTGACAGGCAAGGACGATCCATTACCTTAAATCAATACGGACACATTTTTTTGCGGCGGGTGCAGGCGATGATGAAGGAGTACACCGAAGGAAAAGAAGAAATCCAAGCTTTATTAAAGCCAGACCAAGGCGTAGTCTCTCTCGGTTTTTTGCATACATTAGGCACTACGCTCGTGCCCGATCTCATCGGCTCCTTTCAGCAGGAATACCCCAACATTGCCTTCCAGCTGAAGCAAAACCACTCTTATTGGCTGCTTGAACGATTAAAATCCGGTGATCTCGACCTCTGTCTGCTCGCTTCGATTAAGCCTGAAAATCCGATCCAATGGATCAAGCTATGGAGTGAAGAGCTCTTTTTATTTGTGCCAATTGATCACCCATTAGCCAATCGTGAGAGCATTACCCTGACCGAGATTGCCGGGGAACGGTTCATTTTATTGAAAAAAGGCTACGCGCTTCGAATGACGGTCGATGAGCTGTTTGAGAAGGCTGATATACAGCCGAACATTATGTTTGAAGGAGAAGAAGCCGCCACTGCCGCAGGTTTTGTGGCAGCCGGACTGGGCATATCTATTCTGCCAGACCTGAAAGGCTTAGACCAAAGCAAAATCGCCAAAATCCGCGTCAGCTGGCCGGAATGTCAGCGTGTCATAGGGATTGCCTGGATAAAAGGCAGATTTTTATCACCGGTTGCTGAGACCTTTAAACAATATGTCATCAGCCATTTTTCGGAGTAAGGGAGGATTCAAGCATGAAGGTCAAAAAAATCACGTCAGAACAAGATTTACATAAAGCGTTTGAAATCAGAAAGGCAGTATTTGTAGAGGAGCAAGGCTGTCCTATTTCGGATGAATTCGATGAGTTCGATACACTCCACGGTGACTGCCGGCACATTCTGGCTTATCATCAGAATGTACCCGTTGGCACTGCACGCGTCCGTATCGTTGACCACGCGGGAAAACTGGAACGAATCTGCATTCTGAAGCCTTACCGCAAATTCGGTCTGGGAAAAGTAATCGTCGGTGCATTAGAACGTATCGTGAAAGAACAAAGCATATCTGCCTTCAAACTGCACGGCCAGACACAGGCAGCAGGCTTTTATGAAAAGCTAGGCTATCAGACTGCATCAGAAGAATTTATGCTGGACGGCATTCCGCATGTGCTGATGACAAAACAGGACGATTCTGCGCTATAGATTATTCACAAATTTGTCACTTATGAGCATGAACGGTTCATTGGTATACTAATCACCGATTATAGAGAGAAGGAATGATTGTATGCCAGCAAATAAAAAAGAAGGCCTTATATTTGGCGTGATGATGTGCTTTGGAATGGTCTGCGTCATGTCGATTTACAACGCCATCATCAACGGAGCCATTCAGGATTTTTCAATGATGACCGTTTTTGAAATGGCCATCGGTTTTATGGTCGCCCTCCTGTTAGATTTACTGTTAGTGGGCCCCCTCGCCAAGAAGATTGCATTCAGCTTGCCGTTCGACAAGACTAAAAAAATATATGTCATCCTTGCCATGTCAACTTGTATGGTGATCGGCATGGTGCTTTGTATGTCTGTGTTCGGTTTAGTGACAGCGGTTCTGGCAAATGGGCTGAACGGAGACAGCCTCTTCAGCACCTATCTTATGATTGTGTTGAAAAATTTCATCCTGGCCTATCCATTGCAATTACTGATTATGGGCCCATTAGTCAGAGGGATTTTCATGAAATTTGTAAAACCAAAGCTCACAGCTGCAGTTTAAATAGAAAAGGAGTGAGCCTGACGCTCACTCCTTTTTCTAACGAATCAAATGTAAAACAAGCTCCGCAAAAGCCTCTGCGGCAGGCAGCTGCCATTTTTTCTTTTTGCGCAACAAATGTAGTAAATCGGAACAAATGCTTCACCATGCTGAAGAATTTTCAGCTTATGTTTTTCACTTCCATTAGTCCCTATACCTTACCACATAGTTTTTATACAATTCTTCGTTATAAAGAATTTCTGCGCCATGTGAAGAGCAAATGAGCGTTGGTTTGATTTGATCTATGATTGAGCCGCTATCGATGTTCTCATTTATATCAACACTGAATCTTCTTATAGGTGGGTGTAAATCCTCCTTACTCGTGATAAAAAGGTCGCCCGTTAATAGAGTACGATCGATTTTATGATAATACACGACATGCCCCGGGGAATGTCCGGGTGTTAAATCATATTGCAAAGGCAAGTGAGCAAACGTTTGCTCTGTCAGCGGCTGAACAATATGGGCTACCCCTGTGTTCTCTGCTTCATTTTTGTTCGGATAAGGCGCTTCTCCATTGATATATATAAGTTCTTTCTGGTGGGCATAAATCGGAAGATCAAATCTCTCTAACCATTTTGATGCACCTCCGATATGATCACTGTGGCCATGGGTAAGCAAAATGGCTTTTGGATTGCCGATCGCTAACGCTGCCCTAATTTGAGCATCAGCAAAACGTTCTATCCCCGTATCAACAATATAAACATCATCGCCATCTTTAATAAACCAAGTATGAACCGGGACACGAAGGGGAACATCAAGCTCAAATTCACATTGAAAGACATGTTCTGATAGTTGTCTCAAGTTCATCAAAACCACTCCCTTTGGAAATTTCTTGCTATCATTACTGTAATACAAATCAATTCAATATGTAACTACGCACATTTTTGTAACTTGCATTGTGAAATGATCGAAACAGGAAATTGGCCCTTCCCGGACTCATATTTGGTTCTGTCGATAAGGTACATTTTGTACATTAATAATCCCTTTTGTTCCCCTTCTTCACATACTCCCAATCACGTTCTACATTTTTCCTCACTCTATGAAGGAGTGCAGAAATGGTTTCCTTTTCCTCATGTGTAAAACCAGACAAAGCGACTTCCGTGGAATGTTCTCCTTCTCTTCTTAACAAGGGATACACCTTTTTCCCTTTCTCAGTCGGGAACAATTTTTTTATTTTTTTATTTTGCTCATCTGGCAGTTTTTGAATAAATCCCTGCATTTCCAGCTTCTTAATGGCCCGCGCGGCCGTTGTCCGGTCCACTTTTATCATTTCCGCCAATTTTTCTTGAATAATTCCCGGATTTTCGTATATGCGTACGAGATAGAGATACTGCCCTCTTGTTAAGTCCAAATCTTTAAATTCGATATTGCTTATGGAATCCAACGCTCTTGCTATCATGCCGATTTCACGCAAAATATCATTCATTCTAAAACCCCTCACGTATTTTTGTTGTAATTACAACAAAACTGTTTTAACCTTACTATTATAAGACCACATGCATGCTGGACAGTCCAGACTAATATCAGAAAAGGATTGATTTAGATGAGTATAAAAAGAATAACAACTGAAGCGGATTTACATGAAGCTTTAAAGATTAGAAGAGGCGTTTTCATTGAGGAGCAACATGTGTCTGAAGCCGATGAGTTCGATGAATTTGATACGCTTCAGGAACAATGCCAGCATATCTTGGTATATCATGAGAATCAGCCTGTCGGCACCGGACGCGCGCGCATCGTTGGCCATACAGCAAAGCTGGAAAGAATCTGCATCCTAAAACCTTACCGTAAGTACGGATTGGGGAAGATCATCGTAAGCGGGTTAGAGGAAATCATGAAAGAAAAAGGACTGACTTCATATAAGCTGCATGGTCAAACACAAGCGGCAGGCTTTTATCAAAAACTGGGCTACCAGATTTCTTCACAGGAATTTATGGAGGACGGCATCCCTCACGTCTTGATGACAAAAGAAATATCGCGGAATATAACATGAAATATATGTATTACGGAATAGGCATACTCATATTAAGTTTGGGCATTTCCTTAACCATACAATCAGGACTGGGCACATCACCCTTCGATGCCCTTTTGGTTGGTCTGTCAAAAGAAATCGGTCTTACCGTAGGAAGCTGGGAGGTCCTTATTTCTATGATTCTCTTAATCTGCAACGCTATATTAACGAGAAAAAAACCTATTTTGCTGGGCTTGATTACAGCATTCATTACTGGAATAGGCATTGACCTATGGTTGTTTGTTGTAAAAAACACCATCTATCTAAACGCGTTGTTAAGCAAATTGAATTGTTTTGGAATTGGTTTGGTGCTCATCGGTCTTGGAACAGCCATCTATCTTCAGACGAAGTTTGCATCAACGCCCATCGATCATTTGACACTTATTATCCGAGATCTCACCAAAAGAACAATCTTGTTTTCAAGAACATTGGTATACGCTCTTTTCTTAGTATTAGCCATCATCTTTAAAGGCCCTATCGGCATCGGAACCCTATTAACCGTCTGTTTGGGAGGAATGCTCCTTCACGTTTTTATGCCTATTGTGGAAAGACATTTCTTATCAAAGAATAGAAGAGGTTATTAAGAAACCTCTTCTCGATCCAAAAATCGAAACGCAAAACAAGCCCCGTTTCGTTCGTCAATTCTTTATCTCTGGTACTGTTGAGATTTTATAATCAATTAAAATTTATAGTACCAAAAAATCGCAATTTCATTTGCTGTTGGAAAGTTGGAATAAAGCATCGTATCAACCGCACCTATTATAAAGTGATGTTTGGCATAAAAATGACAAGCTGAAATATTAATATCTTGGGTTTCAAGCATAAGACCACAAAAATGATTCTCCTTTGCCCACTCAATCGCTTTATGTAATAATGCTGTTCCAACACCTTTTTTTCTATAGTCTTTTGCCACGGCAATGTCCTCTATTAGTGCATACCCATTCCAGTTAGAACGGATCTTAATCCGGCCAATGCAGTTGTTTTCAAGATAATATAAAAAAGCGGCTTTCCCCTCTTCTTCAACATAACTAACATCCATGTCATCATCTTCAAATTGTTTAAAATAAGGTTTAGAAAATCGTTCCTCAGTATATGTCCAAACACCGTTTTCAAAAGCAGGTATCATTCTCCCAAAAACAACGAAAGGTTCGTTTGGTTTATTGAAATCTTTCATATTCAAATGAGTCATTTTCATGATCATATCAATCTCCGCCAATCGAGAAATATTTAGAAAAATCATTTCGACACTATTCAATAACAGCTTCCAAAAGTGCACTCTTTAACATTACCTTATATATAGCGATTTTTCTATTTCACTATCATAATGAGGTATTTCACCAGAGAGGCTTGTGGTACAGTAAAAAGGAACAGAAACAAGAGAAAAGAAGATGATCCCATGCCCACTAATAATAAAACTCGCCCACACCCCTGTTGACTAGTACCCATGGAAATAGGAAGCTTCGCCAAAGCAAAAAAACTTATATTAGTAAGGATGAGAAACAGCTTCTGCCATTGGTGACATCTCTATTGAAGCATCCATAGGACAACCAAGGATTGCTCTTTGATTTTTCCAAGAAGAAATGAGAGTGAATAAAGGAGTAATTGAGTATGTTAACAAGAGAAGGTATCTTTAAACACGTCAAAGAAAAATACGGCACATCGCCTGATTATCCGTGGGAGAAATACCCAAACTATGCTTCTTTGAGACATGAATCAAACAAAAAATGGTACGGTCTTATTATGAATGTTCTCCCGGAAAAATTAGGCTTAGAAGGACATGACGAAATAGATATTCTGAATCTAAAATGTCCCCCTGAAATAAGTGATAGCTTAAGAAATGGCAAAAATATCTTACCCGGATATCATATGGATAAGGAACATTGGATTTCACTTGTTTTGGAACGTATAGATCCAGCAGGCGAAATTTATTACTTAATCGAGCAGAGTTTTCATTTAACCAAGTGAAGATAAAGAGTGTTCCTGCTAATCAAGCTGCGAAGAGTAGTGGGCACTTTCATTTTAGAATATTGTTCTTCACTCTGTCCATAAACGCAACTTAGTCTATCTGGTGCGAGAGTGGGAGAAGAATTTCTACCAACTTCTTATGGAAAAGGATGAATAGTTATGACAAATAACTTAAAACAGAGAAGAATAATTTTAGATTTAGCAGTTACTTTAGATGGTTTTATTGAAGGGAAAAATGGAGAAGTTGATTGGTGCATTATGGACCCTGATATGGGGTTTACTGATTTCTTAAATCAAATTGATACTATTTTATATGGCAGAAAAAGCTACGATTTATGGGGACAATATATTCCAAAAAATGAAGACCCTGATACAGAAAAGGAACTTTGGAAATTGGTTCATAGTAAAAAGAAATATGTTTTTTCCAGAACACAAAATGAGATTGATAATCAAGCCATATTTATAAATGATAATATCCTTGAAGAAGTAAATAAATTGAAGGAAAATCCTGGTAAAGACATCTGGCTATATGGTGGAGCGAGTCTCATTACAACTTTTATAAATTTGGGGCTTGTTGATGAATTTAGATTATCTATTCACCCTGTTGTTTTGGGAGAAGGAAAACCGTTGTTTATTGATGTAAAACAGAGGATAAATTTAAAAATGGTGAATACAAGAACATTTTCCTCTGGCGTTGTGCAAATCGTTTATCATTGGAATGGCTAAAAAAAATCTTCCCCTCCAAAATATACATAGTAAGGTAACACTCGACAGTTATTTTTCTTATTGAACTAAAGGGGAATCCATAAATAATGGGTTCCCCTTAATACTATGGAATTATCAACATCGAATTTTAACAGAGCCCAAAATATCTTTTCCTATAATAAAAGAAAAGAAGACTGAAAAGGACAAATTAACATAATTAAACAGTATAGATATTTTATTCTCCCTCTTTTAAGTAACTCAGCTAAGTTCTGTATTTATAAAAAAACGAAACGCGAAAACAAGCCTGTTCTTCTATCTATTGGGTATAGCTAACGATGCCTAATCTAAAGAACATGCCATTCGTGGCCTGGGATAATCAAATCGTGCGGAACTCCATTAACAGAAGCCATTTTAAACGATAATACCATGTGTTCTAATAATACAGTTTACCTTTTATGTCATTCATTATCTAAAGCCTGTAATCCGTAACCATGCGGTGGCAGGTTTTTTTTATTTGCTTGACTTAGAGTTAACTCTAAGTTGTAAACTAACTTTAATCAAAAGAGAGGGATGATGTTTGTTGTATTCCATTAGTAAAGCTGCTGAGAAGACTAGTATTAGCTCGTATACATTAAGATATTACGAAAAGATTGGGTTACTTCCACCACCAAAACGAAAAAACAGTGGAAGGCGTTTTTATACAGAGGCTGATATTCAGTTCATGTTATTCCTGAAAAGTTTAAAGGAAACAGGTATGTCTTTGGAGGATATTAATGAGTTTGTCAAAGACGGCTGCATTTTGGAAAAAATCAATTCAGATGTGAAATCAGCACAACTCTCCCCATCTATAAATAAACGTATTGAGATTTTAACCAAGCACTTAGAGAAAATGGAAATGAAAAAAAAGGAGCTGGAAGAAGTAATTTCAACTACAAAAGGAAAACTGGATACATATTATTCAATTTTGAAAGAGGAAGTGGAAAACAAATGAAACATTTAAATATATATCTGATGTTAATTGGCTTCTCTATTTTTACAGGAGCTACTTTTAATCTTGCAAAATATACGGTTGGATATTTTTCACCATCGTCTTCTGCGGCATGGCGTTTCGGTTTAGCTGCTGCGGTGATGCTCCTCATTTTGATTTTTACTGAAGGTATAAAGAAGAGTCAATTACGGAAAAACGCCGTTTCATACATTGTTCTCGGAATTATAGGAATATTTGGATTTAACGCCTTGTTTTTTATTGGTTTGAAATACACATCTCCCGTTAACGGAGCATTAATAATGGGGCTGAATCCTTTATTAACAGCAATTCTCGCTCGAATTATCTTAAAGGACAAAATGACAAAAAAACAAGTGCTCGGCATATTCTTTGCTTTCATCGGCGTATTGCTAGTCATTACACAAGGTTCTATCGAAACCATTAAAACCTTATCAATTTCAGGCGGAGATTTAATAATCTTTACAGGTAACGTTTGTTGGGCACTTTATGGTGTACTTGGACGGCGGTTTGTAAAAGATGGCACTCCGCTATCTACAACCACTTATACGATGGTTATCGGTGCTGTTAGTTTAATAGTAGTTTCATTATTTACATCTAAACCTGTTTCTTTATCGAGCATCCCGATTGGAGTTTGGGGGGCAATTGCCTTTATGGCTTTCTTTACAAGCGTTTTGGGTTACCTATGGTGGAATCAGGGGATTAAGGAGATTGGGGCAGGTAAAACATCTTTATTTTTCAACCTTGTTCCCGTTGTAACGATGATTATTTCATTTGCCGTTGGCACACCAATAAAGGTATTTCAAATTATTGGGGCTGTGTTAGTTATATTAGGCGTTTTAACTGCTTCAGGGGTAATACGTTTTCCTAAGTACAATACTAGAGAACAGTCAGCTGTATAAAGAAGCAGGGATTATTTTTGAGAAAATGTGTTAAGTTAAATATAAACTAATTACAGAAAGCAGGTGATCCCATGCCGGACAAAAGTAAACCCAATAGATTAATCGCTGAGAAGTCTCCTTATTTACTTCAACATGCTCATAACCCTGTGAATTGGTTCCCTTGGGGAGAAGAAGCCTTCGAAAAAGCAAAACGCGAAAACAAGCCGGTTCTTGTCAGCATTGGTTATTCGACATGCCATTGGTGCCACGTCATGGCCCACGAAAGCTTTGAAGACGAAGAAATCGCGCGTCTTCTCAATGAACGGTTTGTGGCGATTAAAGTCGACCGGGAAGAGCGGCCGGATGTGGATTCTGTTTATATGCGAATCTGCCAGCTGATGACCGGGCAGGGCGGCTGGCCGCTGAATGTGTTTATTACGCCTGATCAGAAGCCGTTTTACGCGGGTACATATTTTCCAAAGACGAGTAAATTCAATCGTCCTGGTTTTGTTGATGTGCTTGAGCATCTGTCTGAGACGTTTGCGAACGACCGCGAGCATGTCGAGGATATTGCGGAGAACGCCGCTAAACATTTGCAAACCAAAACAGCTGTGAAATCTGGTGAAGGCCTTAGCGAGTCAGCAATTCACCGGACATTCCAGCAGCTTGCCAGCGGGTTTGACACGATCTACGGCGGTTTCGGGCAAGCACCGAAGTTTCCGATGCCTCATATGCTGATGTATTTGCTTCGTTATTACCACAATACAGGGCAGGAGAATGCTTTATACAACGTGACGAAAACGCTGGACAGCATGGCGAATGGCGGCATTTACGATCATATCGGGTATGGGTTCGCCCGCTATTCAACCGATGACGAGTGGCTCGTTCCCCACTTTGAAAAAATGCTCTACGACAATGCGCTGCTGCTGACCGCTTATACCGAAGCCTATCAGGTCACGCAAAACAGCCGTTATAAAGAGATTTGTGAGCAGATCATTACGTTCATTCAGCGGGAAATGACCCATGAAGACGGAAGCTTTTTCTCCGCTTTAGATGCGGACACAGAAGGAGAAGAAGGAAAGTACTACGTATGGTCAAGGGAAGAGATACTGAAAACGCTTGGAAACGAACTCGGAACGCTGTATTGCCAAGTGTATGACATCACTGAAGAAGGAAACTTTGAAGGCAAAAATATTCCGAACCTCATTCACACAAAGCGAGAACAAATCAAAGCGGATGCCGGCTTAACCGAAGAAGAGCTCAGCATCAAGCTCGAAAACGCAAGACAGCAGCTCTTGAACATTCGCGAGCAAAGAACCTATCCGCATGTCGATGATAAAGTGCTGACCTCATGGAACGCGCTGATGATCGCGGGTCTCGCCAAAGCAGCAAAGGTATTCCAGGAACGGAAATATCTCAGCTTAGCGCAAGACGCCATTACATTTATTGAAAAAAATTTAATCATCGACGGCCGTGTGATGGTCCGGTATCGAGACGGCGAAGTGAAAAACAAAGGCTTTATCGACGATTACGCTTTTCTCCTATGGGCCTATCTCGATCTCTATGAAGCTTCGTTTGATCTTTCTTATTTACAAAAAGCGAAGAAACTGACAGACGATATGATCGGCTTATTTTGGGATGAGGAGCATGGCGGATTCTATTTTTCCGGGCATGATGCAGAAGCCTTAATCGTACGGGAAAAAGAAGTGTACGACGGCGCCATGCCTTCCGGGAACAGTGTGGCAGCCGTTCAGCTGCTGCGTCTTGGACAAGTCACAGGTGACTTATCACTGATTGAAAAAGCAGAAACGATGTTTTCCGTGTTCAAGCCGGACATCGACGCGTATCCGAGCGGCCATGCTTTCTTTATGCAAAGTGTGTTAAGGCATCTGATGCCTAAAAAAGAAATCGTGATTTTTGGCAGTGCAGACGATCTAGCCAGAAAACAAATCATAACGGAGCTCCAAAAAGCCTTTAAGCCCAACGACTCCATTCTGGTGGCAGAGCAGCCCGAGCAATGCAAAGACATTGCGCCATTTGCAGCAGACTACCGCATTATAGACGGCAAAACAACCGTGTATATTTGTGAAAACTTCGCCTGCCAGCAGCCGACAACGATTATCGAAGAAGCCATCCAAACGTTAATAAGCAGCAAGGATTAAGACCCTTGCTGCTTACTTTTTGATTTCTTATGGTGCCATAAAGCGATCCCCGCAAACACAAGGTTGACCGCAATCGTCAAGAAAGCCTCCCACATTGGGTTCCCCCGCGTAACCGTAAATAGAGAAGGAATTCCTCCATACACACTGTTTTTTTCTGTGATAAACATACACAAAAACATATTATTCGCAGCGTGGGCGCCAAGTGAGATTTCAATACTGCCAGTTTTAATCGTGTAATAGGTCCACACAAAACCAAATGTTAAGTACTCAATTCCTGCCCAAACAGCTCCATTGTTCATTTCTGGATTCGCAAAATGCAATACGCCAAACAATCCCCCGACAATCAATGTCAAGATAAGATGATTTTTCGTCAATCTCCCGAAGGCTTGAAGCAAAAATCCCCTGAAAAACAATTCCTCAGCTGATGTCTGAATCGGAACCAAAATGAGGGCTGCTGCAAGCAGCCAGATAAATCGTGATGCATCAAAGGCTTGCATTGAATAATTGTCTGGATGAATCGCAAAATCAATCAATTGTACGGCGATCATCAGCAAGAAATAAGCAATAAAACCAAAGGAAATTCTCCGCCAATTCATCTTTGAATTTGGTGTAATCACCGTTCGGAAGGGCCGCTTCAAAATAAAGCGCACAGCCAGCCAAACTCCAGGAATGGCCAATAAATAAATCACATGGGACAAATAAAGATCAACGAGAGGATCACTCAGCACAGCTTCATCCAAATCAAACGTGATATCGGGATTCACAATAACCGTGAACAATATAGCGAAAAGGTAAGCTATATTCCCAAATACATATAATCCTACCATCACCAAAAAAGCGAAAAAGTATCTCCACAGCGTATTGTTTCCTTCTATAGGACGGATAAATGAATTCATTCCTTCTATGTCTCTTCCTTTCAATGAGAATATCACTATATATTTGCATAAATTGGTCTATGAATCTACTGTTTTGGAAATTTTTTAAGCAAAATGTACGGAAAAAGTGCGAATATAGTTCTCCCATCTAGTGATTTGAACTCTGTCGCCAATGAACCAAGATACTTATAATATTCCCAAGAGGGGAATTATCAGTCTTTTCTTACTACTTTAAAAGGGGGTTTTTTATGAATACGATCTTCAATCAGAAGAACGCACATCCTTTCTCAAACGCAGCGAATCGTTTAGACCGCCTTCCGATTTCACGCGTTCATTTCCAAGTGTTAACCGCTCTCGGCATCGTTTATTTCTTTGATCTCGCAGATTTATTTACCCTCAGCAATGTAGCACCGGCACTGATCGAGCATTGGGGCATTCCGCTTTCAACCATTGCCAACGTGACGGCGGCTTCATTTTTAGGCATGTTTTTAGGCGCTTCGCTGGGCGGACGGCTGTCCGATCGAATCGGCCGCAAAAAAGCCTTAAATCTATTTGTCTTTGTTTTCTCAATCGCATCGCTGTGCAATGCCGCGGCATGGGACATTCCATCTTTAATGACATTCCGTTTTCTCACCGGATTTGGCGTCGCAGCAGCCATGGTCATTACGAATAGCTATTTGGCGGAGTTTTTCCCTTCAAGTGTACGTGGAAAATATATTTCTTTTTGTGCCATGATTGGTTTGATCGGCGTCCCGATCACCAATATTGTGTCTGCCTTTGTCATTCCCCTCGGTTCATGGGGATGGAGGCTTGTATTTGTATGGGGTGCCGTCGGCCTTATTTATTTTTTCTTCATCCGCCGTCTGGAAGAGTCACCTCGCTGGCATGAAAATCGCGGTGAATATGCGAAGGCTGACGCGATCCTCAATCGAATTGAGACGCAGGTTGAACATGAGAAAGGCCCGCTTCCGGCACCGGCTCCACCTAAAGCAAACAGTTCCGTTCAACAGCATGCCGGTTACGCAGGATTATTGAAAGGCAGAAACCTCAAAATCACTATTATTTTATCTGCTGTATGGATTTTTGAGACATTTGGGTTTTACGGATTTGCCTCATGGGTTCCAAGCCTATTAAAAAGCAATGGCGTCACCATGGAAAATACATTGTGGTATAACGTATTGCATTCTGTCGGTGCTCCGCTTGGCGCACTGCTCGGCTCCATGATTTCTGAGAGATTTCAAAGAAAGTGGATTTTAGCTGCCAGCGCGTTTCTGACGGCCATCGCAGGGCTCTTATATGGCATGACTTTTATTCCCATCATGATCATTGTGTTTGGCTTTATCGTGAATATCACAGAACGGGTTTTCACGTCGAACTTATACGCCTATACATCTGAACCTTATCCGACTGAATACCGCTCGTCCGGCAGCGGATTAGCCTACGGTCTGGGCCGTTTTTCAAACATTTTCGGCTCATTGCTTGTCGGATTTATTGCCGTTCAGCTCGGCTATGTCAGCGTCTTCTTGTTTATAGGCGGCTGCTGGCTCGCATGCTCCTTGCTGTTAATCTGCTTCGGCCCTAATACCAATGCGAAACAAATTTAAAAAAGTCAGTGCGGAGCTGCCGCACTGATCTCTTTACAATTCCTTCAATATCCTCGCAGGGTTTCCGCCTACAACAGTGTTAGCGGGCACATCCTTAGTCACAACAGATCCTGAAGCAATCACCGCATTATCACCAATTGTCACTCCTGGGTTAATCACTGCCCGGCCTCCGATCCAAACTTGATCTCCAATTGTCACAGGCTTACCGAACTCCTTCCCGGACTTTCTTTCAATCGGATCGAGAGGATGGCCGGCTGTGTAGATATGTACACCTGGCGCAATCAAACAATGACGGCCGATACGCACCTCACAAACATCTAAAATGACACAGTCAAAATTAACAAATGTATGATCTCCGATATGAATATGATAGCCATAATCACAGCGAAATGTCGGCAGAATCGTGACTTGATCCCCAACCGAACCGAGCAGCTCCTTCAAAACCTCTGTCCGCACTGCGTCATCTTCTGGTGTTTCGTTATATTGTCTAATCAGCTGTCTCGCATGCTTGCGTTCTAGTAATAGTTGTTGATCTTCCGGATTGTATAATTCGCCGGCTGCCATTTTTTCTTTTTCTGTCCTCAGCATTCAAGTCACTCCAGATGTTAAATTGTAATTTCAATTAAATTTCCTTCATCATCTTCAATCACACTTTCATAGTAGCCGTCTCCCGTTGTCCTTGGGCCGTTTACTACTGCGAAACCGTCCTTCTTCAATCGGGCAGTCAGTTCATCAACCTTCTCCCGGCTTCCTACGGAAAAGGCAATATGCGCCCAGCCTGTCATCGTTTGTGAAGGCGGATCGGTCACATTCTCTTTTTTCATAATCTCCAGCCTTGCCCCGGAATCAAACGTAATAAAATAAGATTTAAAATCCTTTTTCTCATTATGATACAAATCATTCGCTTTGCCATTAAAATACGTTTCATAAAAAGACTTCATTCGCTCTAAATCATTGACCCAGACCGCTGTATGTTCAATCCGCATGTCTTCTCCTCCTTTACCTTCAATGAAGTTATAACGTATGAAATGCATTTCAGTTCAAGCTTTTTTCTCAAAGTTATGCTGAATTTTGATATCAACGGGTTCATCCTGCAAAAAAAGAGAAAATGCGGCGGTGCCAAGCTGCTCAAGATTCAAATCGAGCGATGGAAATCCAAGAACACGGCTAATAGAAGTATTTCCCTCACCTATGATTTCAACATCCCAATTATTCTTCTGGGCAAATAGATGAATTCCAGCTGCCACTTCATCACTGTTTGCATAAATAGCAGTCGGGACCCGCCCGCTCATATAAAAATGTTCAGCTGCCCGCTCACCATCATTCATATCGTTGCATCCGGACAGCATATGGCGGTCTTCCAACCTTCCGCAGACAGCTTTATAGGCCGCAGCTTTATCAGCGGTGCTTGGGCTCCTGTCGGCTTCTCTGACGCATGTAAAAGCGATATTCTCATGTCCGCGGCTTTTTAGATAGCGAAAGCTTTCTGCATAAGCAGCTTTTCTGTCGTTATACGCACATGGGACATCAATGTCACCGGTTTCCTCACAAGCGATGATCGGCCCATATTCTTGATAAGCTAAAATCTTGTCCCAATGATTGGCGCGGGAAGTAATAATGAGGCCGTCAATTTTCTTTGTTTTTAACAGCTCTAAATATTTGATTTCAATAGCGGGGTTATAATTGGTGGGGAGGAGGGTCGTTGCATACTCATGCTGAAAAGCAGCCTTGGTGATTCCGTTAACGATTTTATCAAAGCAGGGATGATCGCTATAAGGCAGAATCACACCAACCGTATGGGTTTTCCCGCGAATGAGATCGATTGCGGTTCGATTTGGTGTATAATTCAATTCCTTCATGACTTGATGCACAAGCTTTCTCTTTTCTACAGACACATACGGATGATGATTCAATACACGCGAAACAGTTGAAACAGATACATTTGCCAGTCTTGCAATCTCTTTTATATTTGCCATCCTCTTTCTCCTTTTTCATATAAAAAAAAGCAGTAAGTGTAAAATCCTTACTGCTATCTCATCATATATTGATGATAAGTTCAACAGGACAATGGTCGGAACCCATGACATCCTTTGATATGCCGGCACCTTCAATCTGTTCCTTAAGGCTTTCAGAAACAACAAAATAATCAATGCGCCATCCTATATTTCTGTCCCGGGCGCCGGCACGATACGACCACCAGGAAAAAGCGCCTTCAAGATCAGGATAAACATGACGGAAGGAGTCAACAAAGCCAGCCTCTAATAAACGAGTAAATGCCCCTCTTTCTTGATCGGAAAATCCAGCGTTCTTCCGGTTCGCCTTTGGATTTTTCAAATCAATCTCCTGATGGGCTACATTCAAATCACCGCATAAAATGACTGGTTTTTTCTCATCCAATTCAAGAATATAAGACAATAGAGCCTCTTCCCATTGCATGCGGTAATCGATTCGCTCTAATCCCCTTCTGGAATTTGGCGTGTAAACGGTCATCACAAACACGTTTTCAAATTCCAGCGTAATCACTCTGCCTTCTTGGTCATGCTCTTCTATTCCGATACCGTACATGACACGCAGCGGCTCTTGCTTAGAAAAAACAGCTGTGCCGGAATATCCTTTTTTCACTGCATAATTCCAATACACATGATAGCCCTCAGGCTGGAGATCAACCTGTCCGTCCTGTATCTTTGTTTCCTGAAGACATATGATATCTGCATCCTCTTCTTTCAGATAAGAGAGGAAATCCATTTTTCTCATCACAGCCCGCAGGCCGTTTACATTCCATGAAATCAGCTTCATGTTTCATCCCCCTATAAAAAAGAGCAAGAACCCGAAGGTCCTTGCTCTTTACGTATCAGCTTACTCACCGCTTACGTATGGAAGTAAAGCCATTTGACGTGCGCGTTTGATAGCTGCAGTCAATTTACGTTGGTATTTAGCATTTGTTCCAGTTACACGACGTGGTAAAATTTTACCGCGCTCAGAAACAAACTTTTTAAGAAGATCTACATCTTTGTAGTCGATGTGCGTGATGCCGTTAGAAGTGAAATAACACACTTTACGGCGTTTCGCACGACCGCCTCTGCGTCCTCCTGCCATTGTCATTTCCCTCCTTTCTTTTTCATTTTAGGCGATAATCACATTAGAATGGAAGATCATCATCCGAGATGTCAATCGGTTTGCCATCGTTGGCAAATGGGTCATCATTAAAGCTGTTCCCCTGATTGCGTCTCTGGTTGTTTTGATTTCCCCCGAATGGATTATCATTTTGGCCTCCGCCAAAGTACTGGCCTCCGCCGCTGTTTCCTTCGTTGTATCCACCTGAACCAGAACCGCCGCCGTTTTTCGGCTCAAGAAATTGAACACTTTCAGCTTGGACCTCTGTCACGAAGACACGCTGTCCTTGCTGGTTTTCATAGTTTCTTGTTTGTAAACGGCCATCTACGCCTGCAAGGCTTCCTTTTTTCAAGAAGTTTGCAACGTTTTCGGCTTGTCTTCTCCAAGTGACACAATTAATGAAATCGGCCTCACGTTCTCCGGACTGGTTCGTAAATGTACGATTCACAGCAAGAGTAAACGTAGCAACAGCCGCACCGTTTGGCGTATAACGAAGCTCTGGGTCTTTTGTCAGTCTTCCGACTAATACAACTCGGTTAAGCATAAGAAAGACCACCTTTTACCATTATATATTTCAAAATTGCTTATTCTTCTTCTTTAACAACAATGTGGCGAATGATATCGTCACTGATCTTAGCTAGACGGTCAAATTCTTGAACTGCCGCAGCATCAGCTTGAACGTTTAAGATTTGGTAGAAACCGTCGCGGAAATCGTTGATTTCGTAAGCAAGACGACGTTTACCCCAATCCTTTGTTCCAGTGATCTCCGCACCGTTAGAAGTCAGAACGTTGTTGAAACGCTCGATAACTGCTTTTTTAGACTCATCGTCAATGTTTGGGCGGATAATGTACATAACTTCGTACTTTCTCATCTGTTTGCACCTCCTTTTGGACTAAGCGGCCCATAATGGGCAAGGAGCAATAATTCTATTACTCACAATTTTATATTATACCAAAGCTCTTGTCCCTTTACAACTGCATCCTAAACATTAAATCGGAAATGAATAACATCTCCGTCTTGAACCACATATTCTTTCCCTTCGAGGCGGACTTTTCCTGCTTCTTTGGCTCCTGCCATACCGCCGCCCGCAAGAAGATCCTCATAAGCAACTGTCTCAGCGCGAATGAAGCCTCGCTCAAAGTCACTATGAATAATTCCTGCACACTCAGGGGCTTTCATGCCTTTTTTGAATGTCCAAGCTCTGACTTCCTGCTCTCCCGCCGTGAAGTATGTTGCAAGGCCAAGAAGAGAGTAAGACGCTTTGATCAGCTGATCAAGACCTGATTCTTGAATGCCCAGCTCTTCCAAGAACATTTGCTTTTCTTCGCCTTCAAGCTCAGCAATTTCGGATTCGATTTTCGCGCACACAACGATAACTTCTGCGTTTTCGCCGGCAGCGTACTCGCGAATCTTCGCTACATTTTCATTGCCAGATGGATCAGCCACTTCATCTTCACTTACATTGGCCACATACAAAATAGGCTTCGAAGTCAGTAAATGGAGCTGCTTCACAAGCTTTTGCTGCTCTTCAGTGAATTCTACAGATCGAGCAGGCTTTTCACTCTCAAACGCTTCTTTCAGTTTAGATAAAATCTCAAACTCATATACAGCGTCTTTATCTTTTTGTTTCGCAAGTTTGCTGACGCGTGTAATCCGCTTTTCAACCGTTTCCATATCGGCGAGGATCAGCTCAAGGTTGATCGTTTCAATGTCATCAATCGGATCAACTTTTCCGGAAACGTGTGTAATGTTGTCATCGGAAAAAGCACGGACAACGTGGCAAATCGCGTCAACCTGGCGAATATGGGATAGGAATTTGTTACCGAGTCCTTCTCCTTTAGATGCGCCTTTTACAATCCCTGCAATATCAGTAAATTCAAAAGCAGTCGGCACAGTCTTCTTCGGGTTGACCAGCTCAGTAAGCTTTTGCAGACGATCATCAGGTACTTCTACAATTCCCACGTTCGGATCAATCGTACAGAACGGGTAGTTCGCTGATTCGGCACCGGCCTGTGTAATTGCGTTAAATAGTGTTGATTTCCCGACGTTCGGCAAACCAACAATTCCAGCTGTTAAAGCCATTCTTTCATCTCCTCTATATAAAACCGTCATTGTATGAACGTATTTTGAACCTAGAGCAATTATAAGGAGGTTCACTGGAAAAGACAAGCTGACAAAAAAGCATTTTCAGCCTGCCAATCCCTTTGATTATGCTTTTTTCAAGCCTACTAAACAGTCAAAAAGCGTACTTCCCATTCCATTATCAGAATTTGTATCATTTGTCAGTGCATTGACTGAACCTCCAAAAGCCGCCCACATGCCTTCATCTATATTAATCGTCTTCGCATGAGCCTGCTTCATCACTTTCACCGTTCCCTTCAAGCGTCCGCGGTCATTAAAGATGACAACCTCGTCTCCATCCTGAAGATCCTGCTCAGCCGCTATATCTGGAGAAATATCGACCTGAACGTGCTGAAGCTTTTCAATAAACGGCACATGCTGTGAATGGTTGGAACGCTGCGGATGAATGGACAACAGCGTATAAGGATACTTCCCAGCTAACGCCTCATTATGGAAAACAGACTCTTCGGGCACGTTTAATTGAAGCAAGCCGCTAAATCCTTTTTCTTCAGCTAACGACGAAGTAAATTCAAATTTTCCGCTCGGCGTCAAAAACTCATAGTCATCCCACGGAACCTGCTTGACCGGAAGAGGGAGGTGGCCTTTTTCTTTTAAACGCTCGAGTGTCACACCTTCTGCTTCCAATGAAGAAAGCCCCATCTCTAGAAATTCTTCAGTACTGTGCTCAAAAAGCTCGCCAAACCCAAGGCGTTTTGCAAGCTCTGACCAGATCCAGCTGTCCGACTTCGCTTCACCCTGGGGCTCCACAAGTTTTTTTCCGTACTGAACATAGTGGTGATACATACTGGAATAGTAGATATCCTCTTCTTCAAAAACAGTGGCAGTCGGCAAAACATAATCACACAGCTTTGCGGTATCCGTCATAATGGAATCAATCGCGACTGTCATCGGAACCTTTTCAAAAGCTTGTCTGACTTTGTTTGTATTCGGCACCTGAGTCAGCGGATTTCCGCACGTCACAATCATCATCTCAATCGCAGGATCAGCAGCGGTCAACACCTCTTCAGCCTGCGTCATCATTGAGAATGAACGTGATGCTGTTTTTAATTCCGGCAGCGTCAGCTTTGTTTTCGCAAAGCTCTCGCCAATCTGGACATTTCCGAAATTCGCGCCGCCGCCCTTAATTCCGACATTTCCGCTTGCCGCAACAAGTGCATCAATCCAGCGAATCGTTCCGCCGCCGTTTTTATATCGCTGCATGCCTAGCCCCATAAAAGTAGACACCGGACCATCTGCATACAAACCGGCCAAATACTCCAGCTCCTCCATAGAAGTTTCTGTTTTCACAATAAACTCTTCCAGAGAAACAGTTTTCAATAGCTCTTTCACATCATCAAAACCGACAGAGTGCTCAGAAATAAACGTTTCATCCATTCTCCCCGTCTCAATCAGAACCTTCAAAACGGCTGCCGCAAGCCAGCCATCCATTCCCGGCTTAACAGAGATATAGCGGTCGGCAAGCTTAGCAGTCGGATTGAAGATCGGATCAATCACCGTAATCGTGGCGCCCTTCTTTTTCACCTGCTGCAAGTGATGGTATAAGTGCATATTTGTTCTGGATACATTTCTTCCCCACACAACAACATGCTTGCTGTTGTAAATATCAAGCGGGCCGTGACCGTACGAACGGCCAAAATCCCAGCTTTGCGCCTCGATGCCGGAGCCCCAGCATATGCTTCCGACGATTTCAGTCACGCCTCCATATCCATTAAAAAAACGCTGATCAAGCGCTTTTAACAGACCGTTATTCGCATAATCATGGCTGTGCAAAACAGCAGTCGTCTCCGACGTTTCCTTGATTTCCCGAAGTTTATCGGCAATTTCATCAAGTGCCTGCTCCCAAGAAATCCGCACAAACTCGCCATTTTGTTTTTTCATTGGATAGCGAAGCCGATCAGGAGAATTTGTTTTTGTCTCAAGCATTCTGCCGCGGCCGCAGATTTTACCTTCCGTAATCGGATGGTTTGGATCTCCGTCCACTTTTGTTACCTTTCCATCATCAACAGTCACCAAAAAGCCGCAGCTGTCCCAACAATTCAGCGGACATGCCGACTGATGCACTTTGCTCATCGCCGTCTTCTCCTTACCTTCTATATGAAAAAGCATGAGTGTCGGCCTATTTATGAAGTAGGCTCCTCATGCTTGACTAGTACTTTTTTTAGTTTTCTTTCAAATTCTCTTCTCGGAATCATAACACTGTGAGAGCATCCCTCACACTTAATTCGAATATCCATTCCCATGCGTATAATTTTCCAGCTGTTCGCTCCGCATGGATGCGGTTTTTTCATTTCTACGATATCATTCAGGCCAAAGTCTTTATCCGCCAAGACCCTTCACCTCTTTTCATAAACTGCTGTATCTATTGTACAAAAAAACTGATCATAAGAGCAATCAAGATACTTGAAAAGAAATACTTCCTCTTATTTCCATTTACTTAAAATAGGATATAAGAGAAGACAAACTAACAAATACAAATTTAACATCCCGTATATCGGATACAAAAACGCGATCAAATCAGAAAATCCGAAAGAAGTAAAAGGTACCATTAACACTAACAAAATCAACACAATCAACCATCTCGGCATATGAACAAACCCCATCAGCCGGCTGGACAGCCCCAGCAATCCCGCTACCGTCGTCGTGTAAATGGCCAGACACAGCACCCCCGTCATACATAAAAAAAGGACATAAGGCGCACCCTCCAAAACGGCAAACAGCGGTATTTCAAACTGAGAAAGGGAGCCCGCCAGCTCCACTAACGTTTCATTATAAACAAATGAGATCACGCCAAAAATGAGACCGCTTGCCACACTTGCGATTTTCGCTTCTCCGAGTCCTTTCATCTCTTTCCCAACAGAGGATAAAATCGCAACAACTGAAAGGATGTTTAAAGAAGTAAACGTTATGCTCGCAGGCCAGTTATACTGCTGAGACAAATCAATCGTCCACGTATGGTGATGTGTGCTCTGAAAAGAGATCAGCGCATATAAAAGCCCCGCTACTAACACAGGAATCAAAATACTATTTATTGATAATATTCCTTTCACATCCCACAAAAACAAACACACTGTCACGATGCAAATCAGCGCGATTCCCCACCAGAAAGGAAGCTTGTACATCTGCAGGGTCACACCGCCTCCGGCAATCATCACCATAGTCGTCGAAAACAAATAAAAAATGATGAGAACATCATAAATTTTCGCCAGCCACGGCCCCATTAAATGCTCCAGAACCGGCAGAAAATGAGTGGATTGAACCTTAAAACTGATTTTCATCACAATATAAGACGAGAAAATGAACATGATTGTAAACAGCACAATAGCAAGTCCGCTTTCCGCCCCAAAAAACTGCCAAATCTCCTGACCGCTCGCATATCCGGCCCCGATCAGGCTCCCTAATATGAGCAGCATCCACTTCATTCCGGCTCTCCACAACATCATCACCTCATAGACAAAGATCAGCTTGTTTCCGTTATTGTTACTATATAAATAAAAGAAGGTAAAAATGCCATATTTTCATAGACATTTGAACACAAGCTGAAATTACCATCCGAAATACTCATAATAAAAGACTGCTGATGCAGGCAGTCTAAAAAATATCATTTTGCCGCGGAATGAAGGAATGAACCTCATTAACCATACCTATCTATAAAGTGTTTTGTAAGCAGACCATAGCTTGATCATGATCGAGGCAATGGGGGACAATATTTGTAATTCACCCACTAACCATTCATATCATAACCTCTACTTTTTTTAAATCTCCGGTGTCATACACAAAGCATAAAAAACCGTACTGCTGGATATACTGTAAACAACCTTACATAACGAAACACACACCATAGCAATTCTGTTACCTACTATAACAAGGAAGTGAAACCTATGAATCGAAAAGGCGGGCTTTTTTCCTCTCAGGAACGAGTAAAACAATACGTTTCACATACAGATGCAGCTGCAGCAAAGCAAATCCAAACCATTCTTTCTTCATCCTTACGTAAAGCTGCCGGCAAACCAATTGTCGTGGTTTGTATCGGAACAGACCGTTCAACCGGTGATTCGTTGGGCCCGCTCGTAGGAATGAAACTCAAACAGATGCAGCTCACCAGATTCCATGTCTACGGAACCTTATCTGACCCCGTCCATGCTGTGAACATGAAGGACAAAATCAGTGACATTCATAAATTACATAAAAACCCATTTATTATAGCGGTCGATGCATGCTTAGGCCGCGTTAAGAGTGTGGGTTCATTTCAAATCGGAGACGGGCCATTAAAGCCAGGAGCCGGTGTGCAAAAAGACCTTCCTGAAGTGGGAGATCTTCATATTAACGGAATCGTGAATGTGAGCGGTTTCATGGAGTATTTTGTATTGCAAAACACAAGACTCAACCTGGTCATGAATATGGCCAATGTTCTCGCGGAAGGATTGAGTTTAACAGATCGGACAGAGTGGAGGCAAGAACGCCTGAACCCGCTGCAAAGGCTCACTGGGCGCATATAAAACAAAAACCATCTTCGCATGAAAGATGGTTTCTTCATTTATGATTCTCGTTCAGACAAAAGCTCTAAAATCCGGTCAAGATCTTCATTGGAGAAAAATTCAATTTCGATTTTGCCTTTTTTCTTCTGTCTTTTAATATTAACTGTTGTTCCAAAATAATTTTGGAGATAGGATTCCCGTTCTTTTAGAACCGCGTCTTTCACAGGTTCTTTTTTCTTTGTTTCACGTGAAACATTCTGATTTAACTGCTGAATCAGCTGCTCAAGCTGGCGGACATTAAGCTGCTCCGCAATCACTTTTTGAACAAGCGGTTCAAGCTTATTTTTGTTTTTCAAGCCAAGAAGCGTGCGCCCATGTCCCATAGAAAGCGTACCTTCGGCAATAAGCTGCTGAATATTTTCTGGCAGTGTCAGCAGTCTTAAATGATTCGCAATATGCGGTCTGCTTTTCCCAAGACGTTTGGCAAGCTGCTCTTGCGTGAGATCTAAGTGTTTCAGCAAAGAGTCATATGCCTGTGCCTCTTCAAGCGGAGATAAATCTTCGCGCTGAAGGTTTTCTAATAAAGCAATTTCCCTCATTAATGCCTCTGATAATTCACGGACAATCGCCGGAACTGTCTCTAAACCCGCCAGCTTTGCTGCCCGAAAACGCCGTTCCCCCGCAACAATATCATAGCCTTTTAAAGATTTTCTGACGATAAGCGGCTGAAGAATGCCATGCTGCAGCACTGATTCTTTAAGTTCAGCTAATGCCTCGTCATCAAAGTGTTTTCTTGGCTGATAAGGATTAGGGCGTAAATCGGCAATTTTAATTTCTTCAACTGTCTCTTCAGACAAATCGACCTGATTAAATAACGCATTAATCCCTTTTCCAAGGCCTTTAGCCATTCGCAGCCACTTCCTTTGCTAAATCTAAATATACTTCCGCACCTCTTGACCGCGGATCGTATAAAATGATGGGTTTTCCGTGACTCGGTGCCTCACTCAGACGGACATTACGCGGAATAACTGTCTTATATACTTTATCTCTAAAATACTTTTTAACCTCTTCAATCACTTGAATGCCGAGGTTTGTCCGAGCATCAAGCATTGTCAGCAATACACCTTCAATCATTAAATCCGTATTCAAATGCTTTTGCACAAGACGTACTGTATTTAATAACTGGCTGAGCCCCTCCAAGGCATAATATTCGCACTGTACAGGAATCACAACGGAATCCGAGGCAGTAAGGGCATTAATCGTCAGCAGCCCTAGTGACGGCGGACAATCAATGATAATGTAATCATAATTTTGCTTTACTGCTTCAAGTGCTCTCTTCAATCTCACTTCTCTTGAAATTGTAGGAACCAGCTCGATCTCAGCCCCGGCAAGCTGAATCGTCGCAGGGATCACGTCCAAGTTCTCGACTGTCGTTGCTTTAATAATATCTATAACATCTGCATCATCTACTAAAATATCGTACACACACTGCTCTACATCGGCTTTTTCAATCCCTAATCCGCTTGTCGCATTTCCCTGCGGATCAATATCTACCAGCAGAACCCTTTTCCCTATGTAAGCCAAACATGCCCCAAGGTTGACAGACGTCGTTGTTTTGCCGACCCCGCCTTTTTGGTTCGTAATTGCTATGATTTTTCCCACGATGTCACCTACTTTCACATGAACATGTACTATCTTGCTTCTATTCTATCAAAAAAAGATTAAAGCGTTTCATTTTTTTCATCATTTTGTTCCGAATCAGAAGGGAAATAATTGAAAATTCAAGCACGCTTTATGCTTTCTCTTATAAATTCTACAATTTCTATGTTTTTTTGACTTAAAAAAGGAATTTCTTAAAGAAAAAAAGAAGAAGTCACAGTAACAGAACGCGGAAACAGGACGGTGAGAAAATGGTTTATCAAACAAAGAGAGATGTACCCGTTACGCTGATGATTGTGTTTCTCATATTACTGATACAAGCAGATGCCATTGTTCCTTTTGTGCTGGGTAATATGAGAGTTTCGGGCTGGGTCATTTTTATTCTGCTGACTCTTTTAAACGGACTCATCATATGGAGCTTTATTGATCTGAAATATGTATTGAAGGAGCACCATCTGATCATTAAAGCCGGACTGATCAAACATCAAATTCCTTACGAAACAATCGATAAAGTGATCCAAAAAAAGAAGCTGTGGTCAGGTTTCCGTCTTATCGGCTCACGTCATGCCATCACGGTCTACTATCAGGGAGGATGGGGACATGCGGTGATTTCACCGCAAAATACTGAAGAATTTATCCACAAGCTCAAAGAAAAGAATTCTAATATAACAATTTTCACTAAAAGTAATTAATTACCTTTTTCAACGAATATAAAAAGCTCTCCTGCTTTTCAGGAGAGCTTTTATTTTGGTATGCGAATCGTTAATTGAATATATTCTTCAAATTCTTCTTCTTCCGTATTCAATTTTACACCACTGTCCTCCACCATTGATAGTGACTGGCGAATCGTGTTCATCGCAATTCTTGTATCTCTGCTGAACGCTTTGCGTCTCGGCTTTGGCTTTCTCTGGCCTTGCTCCAGCATTTTCACCACGCGGTCTTCCGTCTGCTTTACATTTAAACTTTTCTCAATAATCTCTGTGAGCAGTGTGACTTGGAGCTCAGGCTGTTTCAGCGGAATCAGCGCTCTGGCATGACGCTCGGTGATTTTCTTCTCCATAATCGCGTCTTGGACTGGCTGAGGCAGCTTTAATAACCGGAGCTTATTTGCAATTGTAGACTGCCCTTTTCCTAAACGCTGTGCGAGTGCCTCCTGTGTTAAATCATGCAGCTCAAGCAGCCTAGCATAAGCATGGGCTTCCTCAATAGAAGACAATTCTTCCCGCTGCAAGTTTTCAATTAACGCCACAGAAGCGGTTTCCGTGTCGGAAAAATCCTTAATAATCGCCGGAATCTTTTCCCACTCAAGCGATTGCACCGCTCTCCAGCGTCTTTCACCTGCAATGAGTTCGTATTGGCCTTCTTCTGTATGCCTAACAACAATCGGCTGAATAATGCCGTGTGTATGAATGGTCATTGCTAACTCTTTGATTTTTTCATCTGAGAAAATGGTGCGTGGCTGAAAACGGTTGGGAACGATAGCATTTACCGGTATTTCCAGAATCTCTTCTTTGTTTGTATCATGTTCAGCAATCTCCGGCTCCTGTTCCTTCTCACCAAGCCCGAAGAAACGAGAGAATGAATGCTTCATGTACCTACACCACCTTTAAAAACTGCCATTTTTATAATTCTATTTTCTCATGGTTTTTCCTGCTATACATCCATCAATTTTGATGAAAATATGATGGTATTGTCATATCAGGCTGTCTAAATTACCCTTCAATTGGCGATTTATTAGGAGTTCCCGGTTTTCTTGGATACTTCTTAGGTGTATTTTTTATCTTGCGTATCACCATAATATTACGATCGCTTTCTTCAATAGGCAGCTTAAAGGAATGGACATTCTCAAGTTCTCCTCCAAGCGTCGTGATTGCTTTTTTGCCTGCATTCAGTTCTTCTTCAGCTGATGCCGCTTTTAAAGCAACAAATAAACCGTTTTTCTTCACCATAGGCAAGCAAAGCTCACTCAAAACAGATAATCTTGCAACTGCTCGCGCCGTCACAATATCATAGCTTTCCCGCACGTCTTTCCGTTGTCCGAACGTTTCAGCTCTGTCATGGCAGAATGTTGTATTCTCCAATTGTAAAGCTTCAGATAACTTTTCTAAAAAGGTAATCCGTTTGTTCAGTGAATCCACGATTGTGACATTGAGGTGCGGAAAACATATTTTTATCGGCAGACTTGGAAAACCCGCTCCCGCTCCGACATCACAAATCGTGTTCACTTGATTGAAGTCGACATAGAAAGCAGCTGTAATGGAGTCATAAAAATGCTTCAGATACACTTCTTTTTTCTCTGTAATTGAAGTCAGATTGATTTTTTCATTCCATTCAACCAGCATGTCGTAATACAGCTCAAATTGCTCCAGCTGACGGGGAGAAAGGGAGATCCCTTTTTCCGCCAAACCGGAAGTGAATTCTTCAATATTCATGCCGTCATCCTTTCTACTCGGCTATCTTCGCAATGCGTCCCTGCTCTAAATATACCAATAGAATTGAAATGTCCGCCGGGTTTACACCGGAAATGCGGGAAGCTTGGGCAACAGACAGAGGGCGCACATTTTTCAGCTTTTGACGCGCCTCAGTCGCGATCCCTTTGATTGCGTCATAATCAATTCGATCCGGAATTTTTTTATTTTCCATCTTCTTCAGTTTTTCCACTTGCTGAAGAGATTTTTCAATATATCCTTCATATTTCACTTGGATTTCTACTTGTTCTGCCACGTCTTGAGGAACCGGTACTTCTGGCGGCGCCAGTTTTGTGACTGTTTCATAGTTCATTTCAGGACGTTTCATCAAGTCTGTGCCGCGAACTCCATCTTTCAATTCGCTTCCGCCAAGAGAACGGATATATTCTTGGTTTTCTGGAGACGGCTTGATAATTACAGAATACAGACGTTTTTTCTCCGCTTCGATCGCCGCTTTTTTCTTCTCAAAAGCTGCATACCGCTCATCAGAAATCAATCCAATGCGGTGCCCGATTTCTGTCAGGCGCAAATCAGCATTATCATGGCGAAGAAGCAATCTGTATTCAGCACGTGATGTCAAGAGACGGTAAGGCTCATTAGTTCCTTTTGTTACAAGGTCATCAATCAGAACACCAATGTAGGCGTCAGAACGGCTTAGAATCACTTCTTCTTTTCCAAGCGCTTTTCGTCCTGCATTGATTCCCGCCATAATTCCTTGTCCCGCGGCTTCTTCATAACCGGATGTTCCGTTAATTTGGCCTGCAGTGTAAAGGTTGGTGATTTTTTTCGTTTCAAGTGTCGGCCAGAGCTGTGTCGGTACGATCGCATCATACTCGATCGCATAGCCGGCTCTCATCATTTGCACGTTTTCAAGTCCAGGAATCGTTGCAAGCATTCTTTGCTGTACGTCTTCTGGAAGACTAGTAGATAAACCTTGGACATAGACTTCCTGTGTATTTCTGCCTTCCGGCTCAAGGAAGATCTGGTGACGCGGTTTATCATTAAATCGTACAACTTTATCTTCAATGGACGGGCAATATCTTGGGCCAGTACCTTTGATCATACCGGAATACATCGGTGAACGGTGCAGGTTGCTGTCAATAATCTCATGTGTCTCAGGGCTTGTATATGTCAGCCAGCAAGGGAGCTGATCTGTGATATATTCCACTGTTTCATATGAGAAAGCGCGAGGCACTTCGTCACCAGGCTGAATTTCCGTTTTGCTGTAATCAATTGTGTCGCTTTTAACGCGAGGCGGCGTACCTGTTTTAAAACGAACAAGGTCAAAACCCAGTTCCTCCAAATGCTCAGAAAGCTTAATAGAAGGCTGCTGGTTGTTCGGGCCGCTTGAGTAAGACAGATCGCCAAGAATAATTCGTCCTCTTAGATAGGTCCCTGTCGTCATGACAACTGCTTTCGCCCGATAATGTGCGCCGGTTTGTGTAATCACACCTCGGCATTCACCGTCTTCAACGATCAGCCGCTCCACAATTCCTTGCAGCAATGTTAAGTTTGGTTCTTTTTCAAGTGTATTTTTCATTTCGTGCTGATATTGGAATTTGTCTGCTTGCGCACGCAATGCACGAACCGCAGGACCTTTTCCTGTATTCAGCATTCTCATTTGAATATGCGTTTTATCGATGTTTCTTCCCATTTCTCCGCCAAGCGCGTCAATTTCACGGACGACAATCCCTTTTGCGGGGCCGCCGACAGACGGATTACATGGCATAAATGCAACCATATCTAGGTTGATGGTCAAGACAAGCGTTTTGGCGCCTTGGCGTGCAGATGCGAGGGCAGCCTCAACACCGGCATGCCCGGCGCCAATCACAATCACATCGTATTGGCCTGCTTCATACCCCATGATTCTAGTTCCTCCTTTTATTATTTTCCTAAACAGAATTGTGAAAAGAGCTGATCAATTAAGCTTTCGTGGACAGAATCTCCGATGATTTCGCCCAAAAGCTCCCAGCATCTTGTAAGGTCGATTTGCACCATGTCGATCGGGACATCCTGTTCGATGCCGCTAAGCGCATCTTCAATGGCCCGTTTTGCTTGCTGTAAAATAGAGATGTGACGTGTGTTGCTGACATAAGTCAGATCCCCGCTTTCAATGGCACCCGTATAGAACAGCGATTGAATCGCTTCTTCCAGATCATTGATGCCTTCCTCTTTTAAAAGGGATGTCGTAACAACTGGACGTCCATTGGCAAGTTCACGGACACGCTCAGTGTCAATCTTCGCCTCAAGGTCAGTCTTATTCAAAATCACGATAACGTCCATGCCCTCAACGGCTTCAAAAAGCTTTACATCTTCTTCAGAAAGCTCTTCACTATTATTAAGAACAAGTAAAATCAGGTCCGCTTCCTTCAGAACCTGGCGAGAACGTTCAACACCGATTCGCTCAACAATGTCCTCTGTTTCGCGAATACCTGCTGTATCAACCAGACGAAGCGGAACGCCTCTTACATTCACGTATTCCTCAATTACATCCCGTGTCGTTCCGGGAATATCGGTTACAATGGCTTTTGCCTCATGAACGAGACTGTTCAGAAGAGATGATTTTCCTACGTTCGGCCGGCCGATAATGACGGTAGAAAGACCTTCACGCAAGATTTTTCCTTGCTCAGAAGTTCTCAACAGCGCCTCAATTTCCTTTTTCACGGCGGTTGCCTTTTCAACTAAAATCTGATGCGTCATTTCCTCTACATCATCATACTCCGGATAATCGATATTCACCTCAACATGAGCCAGGGTTTCTAAAATCTCACTGCGCAAACGGCGCACCAAAGCAGAAAGACGCCCTTCCATTTGATTCATAGCAACGTTCATTGCCCGGTCCGTTTTCGCTCTGATTAAGTCCATAACCGCTTCCGCCTGTGAAAGATCGATTCGCCCGTTTAAAAACGCACGTTTCGTAAATTCGCCAGGCTCTGCCAGTCTCGCTCCCTCTCTCAATGCGAGCTGAAGCACTTGGTTCACAGTCACAATTCCCCCGTGACAGTTAATCTCGATAACATCTTCTCGTGTAAAAGTTCTCGGCGCTTTTAACACTGATACCATTACTTCCTCAACGACACGATCTGAAGGTCTGTCTACGATATGACCATAATGAATCGTATGTGATTCAACCGAGCCGAGTGTTTTCCCCTTCGGTCCTTTATAAATTTTATCTGCGATTTGAATGGCTTCTGGTCCGCTCAACCGTACAATCGCAATCGCGCCTTCTCCCATCGGTGTGGAAATTGCCGCAATTGTATCCATGCTGTTCACCTCTCTTTACTTATGTTTCATCTATATAAAAAAATTTTTATTATGCCAAAACTAAAAGATAACATAGTTTGGTTCGAAGTGGAAGATGTGTTATCCACAGAAATAGAAATTCATCCCTTATTACTTTAACTTATCCACATGTGAATAACAATTAATTTTATTTCCTGAACTTCCTTTTTATCAACAGGATACACCTAAAAAGAAAAAACTTAAACGGCAAAACCTTGATATTACTAGGAAAAGTAGATTTTTCGCATACAAAAAAACCGAAATCCGATTTTTACCGGACTTCGGTTTTATGCTATTTTTTATGGGAAATAACGAGATGGCGATTTTCGCCTTCACCCATTGAATATGTTTTGATCTGGTGGTTTGCATATCCAGAAAGAGTATCGTGAATAACTTTTCTTTCACTGGATGGCATAGGCTCAAGCTGGATTGCTTTTTTCGTTTTCAAGACCTGGTCAGCAAGCCTGATGGCCAGCTGGCTCAGCGTTTCCTTTCTTTTCAAACGATAGTTTTCTGCATCCACCGTCACATTTTTATATTGGCCTGGATAACGGTTAAGAACTAGCTGTGTCAATGTTTCAAGAGCATTTAAGGTTTGTCCTCTTTTCCCAATCAACAATGCCGTTTTTTCACCTGTTATATGGAATCTCACTGTCTTTTTGCTTTCTTGAACAGTCACATCAGACTTTCCGGCAATGGCTTCGGCGATCGTTTGAAGATAAGACTTCGCTTGCTGAATCGGATCAATCTTTTCAACTAGCTTGACGACCGCCGGCTTTTTACCGAAAATACCGAGAAACCCTTTGTGTCCCTCTTCAATAACAGTAATTTCTACTTTATTCCTCGTTAATCCCAGCTCTTGCAATCCGGACTGTACTGCTTCATCGACATTTCGCCCTGCAGCAGTCACATTCCTCACTTTTTCTTTCCTCCGGCTTTTTGCGGCTCAGGATTTTTTTTAATATCAGGCCCTTTAATGAGGAAAGTTTGCGCAATCATAAACAAGTTACCGACTACCCAATAAAGAGAAAGAGCCGCCGGGAAGTTGATCGCAAATACGATAATCATAATTGGCATAATCCAAAGCATCATCGCCATTTGCGGATTTTGCTGCGCATTGCCCGCCATCATCAGTTTTTGCTGAACAAATGTGGCGACACCGGCAACGATAGGAAGAATATAGAAAGGATCCTTTTCTCCTAAGTCAAACCATAAGAAGCTATGCTCTGAAATCGCCTGTGTTCTCATGATCGCATGATAGAATCCAATTAAAATCGGCATCTGGATCAAAATCGGGAAACATCCCGCCAATGGATTAACACCATGCTTTTGGAATAAAGCCATTGTTTCCTGCTGAAGCTTTTGCTGTGTTTTTTGATCCTTTGAGCTGTATTTTTCTTTCAGCTTTTGCATTTCCGGCTGTAAAGCCTGCATCGCTTTCGAACTTCTCAGCTGCTTAATCATCAGCGGTAAAATTAATAAACGAATTAAAATGGTAACTAGAATAATTGAAAGTCCGTAGTTATCTCCCGTCAATTTCGCTACATACGTAATGAGCTCAGACAATGGATATACTACGTACTTGTCCCAGAAATGCGGACTATCTGCAGTGATCGGCTCTTTCACACTCGAGCATCCAGCCAAAAGCATGAATACGCCAACCATACTTAATAGCAACCCTATTCTCCTTTTCAACAACATTTCCTCCTATAATTAATCTTTACACTCTTTTATTGCAAAGCATACTTGTATGTATTTTAGCATCTTTCAGTTTTAAATGGTGTCTTTTTCTGATCAACCAGAAAGGAAGCGCTTTTAAAAGTTGTAAGAAAGCAGTGGTGATGCCTACTTTGACGAAGATTTCTTATATAATGAAGACTTTCTGAATAGATGCTGCAGACTTTTTTTCGTTTCCTCATATGTCAGCTGGCTCGCCGGTTTTCTGGCAATAATGATATAGTCCTTTTCCTTCAGTCTCTCTTTCTCTTCAAGAAAGGCCTGCCGAATCAAACGTTTGATCCGATTTCGCATCACAGCATTGCCAATTTTTTTGCTGACGGAAAGCCCGACACGCAGCTCATCATTTTCAGGCTGATCAAGCGTATATAAGACAAACTGGCGGTTTGCAACTGATGTCCCATGTTTAAACACTTTTTGAAAATCTTCATTTTTCTTTAAACGATTTCGCTTCTTCAAATGACTCACTCCGATACTGGCTGGCAGAAACTTTTAAAATTTATTATGAAAATGAGATGCATTGAACCAGGAAGCAAGCCCCGGTTCATTACGCATCACATCTATCTTTTCCCATAACGTGAAAAAAGACCACTGACATTATTCAGTGGCCTAAGCTGATAATACTTTTCTGCCTTTGCGGCGACGGCGTGCTAAAACTAGACGACCGTTTTTTGAACTCATACGGCTTCTGAAGCCATGAACTTTGCTGCGTTTACGGTTATTCGGTTGGAATGTTCTTTTCATTTATGACACCTCCCTCGAGGAATAGCTGTTAAAGACAGTCTTACTTATTATATTTGCGTTACCTATTCATTGTCAACTTTACTAGTGCTTTTATTTCTTGCAACCATAATAGGATACCATACCTTTTCAACTTTCGAAACCTTATTTTTTAGATTCCTTAATTTAACGAAAAAAAGACAAATCCAAACAATTTGCCCCTAAAATCACGCGTGTGGATATCTTTTTCGACTTTTTTTAATATCCACAAAGGTTATCGACAACATTTTCACATTACCAACCCCTGTGGACAATATTTTTTCAACAGGTTGTCCGCTTTGTGGATAAGATTATGACAACCATTGCAAGCTCTCGTTTATTTTGGTATTATATTTGTGTTTTAACTCTTGATTACTAATCTTACCTTTCCTCTTTATCCACAAAGTGTGGATAAGTTGTGGATTGATTTCACACAGCTTGTGTAGAAGGTTGTCCACAAGTTGTGAAATTTGTCGAAAAGCTATTTATCTACTATATTATATGTTTTCAACATTTAATGTGTACGAATGGTAAGCGCCATTTGCTCTTTTTTTGTGTTCTATAACAGAGAAAGATGCCATTTTCTATGAAAAGGAGGGACGTGCCGGAAGATGGAAAATATATTAGACCTGTGGAACCAAGCCCTTGCTCAAATCGAAAAAAAGTTGAGCAAACCGAGTTTTGAGACTTGGATGAAGTCAACCAAAGCCCACTCACTGCAAGGAGATACCTTAACGATCACGGCTCCCAATGAATTTGCCAGAGACTGGCTGGAGTCCAGATACTTGCATCTGATTGCAGATACTATATATGAATTAACCGGGGAAGAATTGAGCATTAAGTTTGTCATTCCTCAAAATCAAGATGTTGAGGACTTTATGCCGAAACCGCAAGTCAAAAAGGCGGTCAAAGAAGATACATCTGATTTTCCTCAAAATATGCTCAATCCAAAATATACTTTTGATACTTTTGTCATCGGATCTGGAAACCGATTTGCACACGCAGCTTCCCTTGCAGTAGCGGAAGCACCCGCGAAAGCTTACAACCCTTTATTTATCTATGGGGGCGTCGGCTTAGGGAAAACACACTTAATGCATGCGATCGGCCATTATGTAATAGATCATAATCCTTCTGCCAAAGTGGTTTATCTGTCTTCTGAGAAATTTACAAACGAATTCATCAACTCTATCCGAGATAATAAAGCCGTCGACTTCCGCAATCGCTATCGAAATGTTGATGTGCTTTTGATAGATGATATTCAATTTTTAGCGGGGAAAGAACAAACCCAGGAAGAATTTTTCCATACATTTAACACATTGCACGAAGAAAGCAAACAAATCGTCATTTCAAGTGACCGGCCGCCAAAGGAAATTCCGACACTTGAGGACAGATTGCGCTCACGTTTTGAATGGGGCCTGATTACAGATATCACGCCGCCTGATCTGGAAACGAGAATTGCGATTTTAAGAAAAAAGGCCAAAGCAGAGGGCCTCGATATTCCAAACGAGGTTATGCTTTACATCGCGAATCAAATCGACAGCAATATTCGGGAGCTGGAAGGCGCATTAATCAGAGTTGTTGCTTACTCATCTTTAATTAATAAAGATATTAATGCTGATCTGGCCGCTGAGGCGCTGAAAGATATTATTCCTTCATCAAAACCGAAAGTCATTACGATAAAAGAAATTCAGAGGGTAGTAGGCCAGCAATTTAATATTAAACTCGAGGATTTCAAAGCAAAAAAACGGACAAAGTCAGTAGCTTTTCCGCGTCAAATCGCCATGTACTTATCAAGGGAAATGACTGATTCCTCTCTTCCTAAAATCGGCGAAGAGTTTGGAGGACGGGATCATACAACCGTTATTCATGCGCATGAAAAAATTTCAAAACTGCTGGCAGATGACGAACAGCTTCAGCAGCATGTAAAAGAAATTAAAGAACAGCTTAAATAGCAGGACCGGGGATTAATCGGGGAAAGTGTGAATAACTTTTCGGAAGTCATACACAGTCTGTCCACATGTGGATAGGCTGTGTTTCCTGTCTTTTTCACAACTTATCCACAAATCCACAGGCCCTACTATTACTTCTACTATTTTTTAAAAATATATATATTAATACATTATCCGTTAGGAGGATAAAAATGAAATTCACGATTCAAAAAGATCGTCTTGTTGAAAGTGTCCAAGATGTATTAAAAGCAGTTTCATCCAGAACTACGATTCCCATTCTGACTGGTATTAAAATTGTTGCATCAGATGATGGTGTATCCTTTACAGGAAGTGATTCAGATATATCTATTGAATCCTTCATTCCAAAAGAAGAAGGAGATAAAGAAATCGTCACTATCGAACAGCCCGGAAGCATCGTTTTGCAAGCTCGCTTCTTTAGCGAAATTGTAAAAAAACTGCCGATGGCAACTGTAGAAATCGAAGTGCAAAATCAGTATTTAACGATTATTCGTTCTGGTAAAGCCGAATTTAATCTAAACGGACTGGATGCCGATGAGTATCCTCACTTGCCGCAGATTGAAGAACATCATGCGATTCAGATTCCAACTGATTTGTTAAAAAATTTAATCAGACAAACAGTATTCGCAGTGTCCACCTCAGAAACACGTCCTATCTTGACAGGTGTAAACTGGAAAGTGGAACAAAGTGAATTATTATGCACTGCAACGGATAGTCACCGTCTTGCTTTAAGAAAAGCGAAACTTGATATTCCAGAAGACAGATCTTATAACGTCGTGATTCCAGGAAAAAGTTTAACTGAACTCAGCAAGATTTTGGATGACAATCAGGAACTCGTAGATATCGTGATCACAGAAACTCAAGTTCTGTTTAAAGCGAAAAACGTTTTATTTTTCTCACGGCTTCTGGACGGAAATTATCCAGACACAACCAGTCTGATTCCGCAAGACAGCAAAACAGAAATCATTGTGAACACAAAAGAATTCCTTCAGGCCATTGATCGTGCATCTCTTTTAGCCAGAGAGGGACGCAACAACGTGGTGAAGCTGTCCGCAAAACCAGCTGAATCCATTGAAATTTCTTCTAACTCCCCTGAAATCGGTAAAGTTGTGGAAGCAATTGTTGCGGATCAAATTGAGGGTGAGGAATTAAATATCTCTTTTAGTCCAAAATATATGATGGATGCACTAAAGGTGCTTGAAGGAGCAGAAATACGCGTAAGCTTTACAGGTGCAATGAGACCTTTCTTAATTCGCACGCCGAATGATGAAACGATTGTACAGCTTATCCTTCCTGTCAGAACCTATTAATCCGTTACACTGCTGCCGACCCGTCGGCAGCTTTTCTATTCGGCAACTGCTCCGACAAGTTTTCCCTTTCCCTAATTCGTTTTTTTTTAGTACAATTAGATATTAGTGATATTTGAAAGAGGTCGATATAATGGCAAATCCGATTTCAATTGATACAGAGATGATTACACTCGGACAATTCTTAAAATTAGCCGATGTGATTCAGTCTGGCGGGATGGCGAAGTGGTTTTTAAGCGAGCATGAAGTGCTTGTGAACAACGAGCCGGACAACCGCCGAGGCAGAAAGCTGTATGTTGGAGATGTGGTAGAGATTGAAGGATTTGGTTCATTTCAAGTCGTCAATTAAAGCGGGTGACACTGATTGTATATCCAGAACTTAGAACTGACATCTTACCGCAACTACGACCATGCTGAACTTCAATTTGAAAATAAAGTAAATGTGATCATCGGTGAAAACGCCCAGGGGAAGACAAACCTTATGGAGGCGATCTATGTCTTGTCCATGGCGAAATCGCACAGGACATCAAATGACAAAGAACTTATACGGTGGGACAAAGACTATGCTAAAATAGAGGGAAGAGTGATGAAGCAAAACGGGGCGATCCCGATGCAGCTCGTCATCTCCAAAAAAGGTAAAAAGGGCAAGGTCAATCATATTGAACAGCAAAAGCTCAGCCAGTATGTCGGGGCCCTCAACACCATTATGTTTGCGCCGGAAGATTTAAATCTTGTAAAGGGAAGCCCTCAAGTGAGAAGGCGGTTTCTTGACATGGAAATCGGACAGGTTTCTCCCGTCTACCTTCATGACCTTTCTCTTTACCAGAAAATCCTTTCCCAGCGGAATCATTTTTTAAAACAGCTGCAAACAAGAAAACAAACAGACCGGACGATGCTCGATGTTTTGACCGATCAGCTTGTGGAAGTTGCAGCAAAAGTCGTCGTAAAACGCCTGCAGTTTACAGCACAGCTCGAAAAATGGGCGCAGCCCGTCCATGCAGGCATCTCAAGAGGGCTTGAAGAACTGACCTTGAAGTACCATACAGCTCTTGATGTATCAGATCCCGTAGACTTGTCGAAAATAGGAGATAGCTATCAAGAAGCGTTTTCTAAATTAAGAGAAAAAGAAATCGAGCGCGGTGTTACTTTGTCAGGGCCTCATCGTGACGATGTCCTTTTCTATGTGAACGGACGCGATGTGCAGACGTATGGTTCTCAAGGACAGCAGCGAACGACGGCGTTGTCCCTTAAGCTGGCGGAGATTGACCTGATCCATGAAGAAATCGGAGAATATCCCATTTTACTATTGGATGATGTACTGAGTGAACTGGATGATTATCGCCAGTCACACTTGCTTCATACGATCCAAGGCCGTGTACAAACGTTTGTCACAACGACAAGCGTTGATGGCATTGATCACGAAACCTTACGTCAAGCAGGAATGTTCCGTGTGCAAAATGGTGCGTTAGTGAAGTGAAGAAATGAGGTGAGCAATTGTATATTCATTTAGGTGATGACTTTGTGGTTTCAACACGAGATATTGTCGGCATTTTTGACTTTAAAGCCAACATGTCGCCTATTGTTGAAGAATTTCTGAAAAAACAGAAACACAAGGTGGTGCCTTCCGTAAACGGCACGCCCAAATCTATCGTAGTCACGGTTCAGAATATATATTACTCTCCCTTATCTTCCAGCACATTAAAAAAACGTGCGCAATTTATGTTTGAAATAGATTCTTAGAAATTTTTTATCACGAATATATCGTTTAGAAAAGTGTAGGTGAATGACGTGGCTATGGAACAGCAGCAAAACAGTTATGATGAAAATCAGATACAGGTACTAGAAGGATTGGAAGCTGTTCGTAAAAGACCGGGGATGTATATCGGCTCGACAAACAGCAAAGGCCTTCACCACCTGGTATGGGAAATTGTCGACAATAGTATTGACGAAGCCCTCGCCGGTTATTGTAAAGATATCAATATTCAAATCGAAAAAGACAACAGTATCACGGTTGTAGATAATGGCCGCGGTATTCCAGTCGGTATTCATGAAAAAATGGGCCGTCCTGCGGTAGAAGTCATTATGACGGTGCTTCATGCCGGAGGAAAGTTTGACGGAAGCGGCTATAAAGTATCCGGAGGATTACACGGTGTAGGTGCGTCGGTCGTGAACGCACTATCAACAGAGCTTGATGTGACGGTTCACCGTGACGGTAAAATTCATCGCCAAACCTATAAACGCGGAGTTCCGGTTTCAGACCTTGAAATCATTGGCGAAACGGATCATACAGGAACGACGACACATTTTGTCCCGGATCCTGAAATTTTCACAGAAACAACTGAGTATGATTATGATCTGCTTGCCAACCGCGTGCGTGAATTAGCCTTTTTGACAAAGGGCGTAAACATCACGATCGAAGATAAACGTGAAGGGCAAGAGCGTAAAAACGAGTACCATTACGAAGGCGGAATTAAAAGTTATGTAGAGTATTTAAACCGTTCTAAAGAAGTTGTCCATGAAGAGCCGATTTACATTGAAGGCGAAAAGGACGGCATTACGGTTGAAGTGGCTTTACAATACAATGACAGCTACACAAGCAACATTTACTCGTTTACAAACAACATTAACACGTACGAAGGCGGTACCCATGAAGCTGGCTTCAAAACGGGCCTGACTCGTGTTATCAACGACTATGCCAGAAAAAAAGGGCTTATTAAAGAAAATGACCCTAACCTAAGCGGAGATGATGTAAGAGAAGGGCTGACCGCGATTATTTCAATCAAACACCCTGATCCGCAGTTTGAGGGCCAAACGAAAACAAAGCTAGGCAACTCAGAAGCTCGGACCATCACTGATACGTTATTTTCTGCGGCAATGGAAACATTTATGCTGGAAAATCCAGATGCGGCCAAAAAAATTGTCGATAAAGGTTTAATGGCGGCAAGAGCTAGAATGGCTGCGAAAAAAGCGCGTGAACTTACACGCCGCAAGAGCGCTTTGGAAATTTCAAACCTTCCCGGTAAGCTAGCGGACTGCTCTTCAAAAGATCCGAGCATTTCCGAGTTATATATCGTAGAGGGTGACTCTGCCGGTGGATCTGCTAAACAAGGACGGGACAGACATTTCCAAGCTATTTTGCCGCTTAGAGGTAAAATCTTGAACGTTGAAAAAGCAAGACTGGACAAGATCCTTTCTAACAACGAAGTTCGCTCTATGATTACAGCACTTGGCACAGGTATCGGGGAAGATTTCAACCTAGAGAAAGCCCGTTACCATAAAGTTGTCATTATGACAGATGCCGATGTTGACGGTGCGCACATCAGAACACTGCTGTTAACGTTCTTTTACAGATATATGCGCCAAATTATCGAAAATGGCTATGTGTACATTGCACAGCCGCCGCTCTACAAGGTTCAACAGGGGAAACGTGTTGAATATGCGTACAATGACAAGGAGCTTGAAGACTTGTTAAAAACGCTTCCTCAAACACCTAAGCCTGGATTGCAGCGTTACAAAGGTCTTGGTGAAATGAATGCCACCCAGTTATGGGAGACAACCATGGATCCTAGCTCTAGAACGCTGCTTCAGGTAACTCTTGAAGATGCAATGGATGCGGATGAGACATTCGAAATGCTGATGGGCGACAAAGTAGAACCGCGCCGAAACTTCATAGAAGCAAATGCGAGATACGTTAAAAATCTTGACATCTAATCATAAAAAGCCTTATTTCCAATAAGAAATAAGGCTTTTTTCTAAACAAGATCAGATGCAGCAATGCTTGCAATACCTATATATTCTAGCAATTTAATGTGTATAATCATAAGTTTATTGATATAATGGAGAATAGTGAAATCGTATTGAAGGTCATAATGGACAATCTACTCCCACATATTTCATGTGATACTTCAGGGAGGTTTTTTAATGAGTGAACAAAACACACCACAAGTTCGTGAAATAAATATCAGTCAGGAAATGCGTACGTCCTTCTTGGATTATGCAATGAGCGTTATCGTGTCCCGTGCTCTTCCGGATGTTCGTGACGGCTTAAAGCCGGTTCATAGACGGATTTTATATGCAATGAATGATTTGGGCATGACCAGTGACAAGCCTTATAAAAAATCCGCGCGTATCGTTGGAGAGGTTATCGGGAAATACCATCCGCACGGTGATTCAGCGGTATATGAATCCATGGTCAGAATGGCTCAGGATTTCAACTACCGTTATATGCTCGTTGACGGTCACGGAAACTTCGGTTCTGTTGACGGAGACTCAGCGGCTGCCATGCGTTATACAGAAGCAAGAATGTCTAAAATCTCGATGGAAATTCTTCGAGACATCACAAAAGACACAATCGATTATCAGGATAACTATGACGGTTCAGAAAGAGAACCTGTCGTTATGCCTTCGAGGTTCCCAAATCTGCTCGTGAACGGTGCTGCCGGCATTGCGGTAGGTATGGCAACAAACATTCCTCCGCACCAGCTGGGAGAAATCATTGACGGTGTACTTGCGGTCAGTGAGAATCCGGACATTACAATTCCAGAGCTTATGGAAGTCATTCCAGGTCCTGATTTCCCGACTGCGGGTCAAATTTTGGGACGAAGCGGTATACGGAAAGCATACGAATCTGGCCGAGGCTCTATTACAATTCGGGCAAAAGCTGAGATCGAACAAACATCTTCAGGTAAAGAAAGAATTATTGTTACAGAGTTGCCTTACCAAGTAAATAAGGCGAAACTAATCGAGAAAATTGCTGATCTCGTTAGGGATAAAAAGATAGAGGGCATTACAGATCTGCGTGATGAGTCAGATCGTACAGGTATGAGAATTGTCATTGAAATTAGACGTGATGCTAATGCAAATGTCATTCTAAACAATCTGTACAAACAAACTGCTCTACAGACATCTTTTGGTATCAACTTGCTTGCACTTGTTGATGGTCAGCCGAAAGTTTTAACTCTTAAGCAATGCCTGGAGCATTACCTTGACCACCAAAAAGTCGTAATTAGACGCCGTACTGCCTATGAATTGCGTAAAGCGGAAGCGAGAGCTCACATCCTTGAAGGCTTGAGAGTTGCTCTGGATCATCTCGATGCAGTTATTTCCCTTATCCGTAATTCTCAAACGGCTGAAATTGCGAGAACAGGTTTAATTGAACAATTCTCACTGACAGAGAAGCAAGCACAAGCGATCCTTGATATGAGGCTCCAGCGTTTAACAGGACTGGAACGTGAAAAGATCGAAGAAGAATACCAATCTCTTGTTAAATTAATTGCAGAGCTAAAAGACATCTTGGCAAATGAATATAAAGTGCTTGAGATTATTCGTGAAGAACTCACGGAAATCAAAGAGCGTTTTAACGATGAAAGACGTACTGAGATCGTCACTTCTGGACTAGAGACAATTGAAGATGAAGATCTCATTGAGAGAGAAAATATCGTCGTCACTCTGACACACAACGGGTACATCAAACGTCTTCCTGCATCAACTTATCGCAGTCAAAAACGAGGCGGTAAAGGTGTACAAGGAATGGGAACAAACGAAGATGATTTCGTTGAGCATTTGATCTCTACGTCAACTCATGACACGATTCTCTTCTTCTCAAACAAGGGAAAAGTGTATCGTGCAAAAGGGTATGAAATCCCTGAATACGGCAGAACAGCAAAAGGAATCCCGATTATTAACCTGCTGGAAGTAGAAAAGGGTGAGTGGATCAACGCGATTATTCCAGTCACGGAATTCAATGCGGAGCTTTACCTTTTCTTCACAACAAAGCACGGGGTTTCAAAACGAACTTCGCTGTCTCAATTCGCTAATATCCGCAACAATGGCCTAATCGCTTTGAGTCTTCGTGAGGATGATGAACTGATGGGTGTACGTCTGACTGATGGTACAAAACAAATCATCATCGGAACGAAAAACGGTTTACTGATCCGTTTCCCTGAAACAGATGTCCGGGAGATGGGAAGAACTGCGGCAGGCGTAAAAGGCATCACCCTGACAGATGACGACGTTGTTGTCGGCATGGAGATATTAGAGGAAGAGTCACACGTCCTTATCGTAACTGAAAAAGGATACGGAAAACGGACTCCGGCTGAAGAGTACAGAACCCAAAGCCGGGGCGGAAAAGGGCTCAAAACAGCAAAAATCACCGAGAACAACGGCCAACTAGTAGCAGTGAAAGCTACTAAAGGTGAAGAGGATCTAATGATTATTACAGCGAGCGGCGTACTCATTAGAATGGACATCAGTGATATCTCAATCACCGGACGTGTCACTCAAGGTGTGCGTCTCATCAGAATGGCAGAAGAAGAACATGTTGCTACAGTAGCTTTAGTAGAGAAAAACGAAGAAGATGAGAATGAAGAAGAACAAGAAGAAGTGTGAGAAAAAGTGCAGCTAAAATAGCTGCGCTTTTTTGTTTTATTCCTCTTTACAGTCTTAAAAATTATGGTATAATCATTTTTGTTGTCTTTTAAAAGACGCAAACGTAACAATCATGACTAGTAAAAACTTTTTCAAAAAAGTGTTGACCTAGTTAACTAAAAATGTTACTATTAAGTAGTCGCTTCGAGGGAAGCACACAAAGTT
>NZ_BDFC01000003.1:0-803 GCF_001748205.1 Bacillus sp. F56 | reverse complement strand
GCCGGTGTAGCTCAATTGGTAGAGCAACTGACTTGTAATCAGTAGGTTGGGGGTTCAAGTCCTCTTGCCGGCACCACTTTTATATGATATAATACTCAAGTCTCTTGTAAGAAGAGCCATTAGCTCAGTTGGTAGAGCATCTGACTTTTAATCAGAGGGTCGAAGGTTCGAGTCCTTCATGGCTCACCATTTTACGCGGGTGTGGCGGAATTGGCAGACGCGCTAGACTTAGGATCTAGTGTCTTTATGACGTGGGGGTTCAAGTCCCTTCACCCGCATTATCTAGGATAACAGTTAGAAAAACTGGACATCCTGTCTGCGGAAGTAGTTCAGTGGTAGAACACCACCTTGCCAAGGTGGGGGTCGCGGGTTCGAATCCCGTCTTCCGCTCCAACTATACCATCCACGCCGGGGTGGTGGAATTGGCAGACACACAGGACTTAAAATCCTGCGGTAGGTGACTACCGTGCCGGTTCAAGTCCGGCCCTCGGCATTATGTTTTGCGCCCGTAGCTCAATTGGATAGAGCGTTTGACTACGGATCAAAAGGTTAGGGGTTCGACTCCTCTCGGGCGCGCCATATCTTTTAATAGAATAGATAGGAAATCGGGAAGTAGCTCAGCTTGGTAGAGCACATGGTTTGGGACCATGGGGTCGCAGGTTCGAATCCTGTCTTCCCGACCATTTTCATGGGGCCTTAGCTCAGCTGGGAGAGCGCCTGCTTTGCACGCAGGAGGTCAGCGGTTCGATCCCGCTAGGCTCCACCAAAAGTTTTTAAAAAAATTGTTGACTTTGAAGAAGTAA
>NZ_BDFC01000002.1:0-983 GCF_001748205.1 Bacillus sp. F56 | reverse complement strand
AAACAAGCATCCGGTCATTAGCCCCGGTTTCCCGGAGTTATCCCAGTCTTACAGGCAGGTTACCCACGTGTTACTCACCCGTCCGCCGCTAACATCAGGGAGCAAGCTCCCATCTGTCCGCTCGACTTGCATGTATTAGGCACGCCGCCAGCGTTCGTCCTGAGCCAGGATCAAACTCTCCGATAAAGTAGTTTGACTGACTACGCACATCGCTGTGCGATTTATAAAAAAATGAATTAACAGGTACGTTTTGTCTTGTTTAGTTTTCAAAGATCATTTTGTTTGTCTGCTTTGTTAAAGCAACTTTATTAGTATACAATGTCGCTTTTTCAAAGTCAACAACTTTTTTAAAAACTTTTGGTGGAGCCTAGCGGGATCGAACCGCTGACCTCCTGCGTGCAAAGCAGGCGCTCTCCCAGCTGAGCTAAGGCCCCATGAAAATGGTCGGGAAGACAGGATTCGAACCTGCGACCCCATGGTCCCAAACCATGTGCTCTACCAAGCTGAGCTACTTCCCGATTTCCTATCTATTCTATTAAAAGATATGGCGCGCCCGAGAGGAGTCGAACCCCTAACCTTTTGATCCGTAGTCAAACGCTCTATCCAATTGAGCTACGGGCGCAATTAAATTTATAATATCCCGTTGGGATAAATGGAGCGGAAGACGGGATTCGAACCCGCGACCCCCACCTTGGCAAGGTGGTGTTCTACCACTGAACTACTTCCGCATATCGCAATAAAAAAAGCTTTCTCCTTTTTGAGAAACCTTAGTAATAATACATTTAATAAAGCTTCCAAGCGGGCTCGAACCGCTGACCTCTTCCTTACCATGGAAGTGCTCTACCTGCTGAGCTATGGAAGCAATGGCTCCGCAGGTAGGATTCGAACCTACGACCGATCGGTTAACAGCCGATAGCTCTACCACTGAGCTACTGCGGAATAATATAAAGCTTCATAAACAAACATGGTAGAAATAATAAATC